>NZ_KV788376.1 GCF_001807265.1 Corynebacterium sp. HMSC05H05 | reverse complement strand
CGTATTTTTGGCCGACCCCCTTTGTTTTTGCCCCGTCGGGTTGGGGGTTGGTTGTTTGAACCTTTGTAATTTTTGGATTTTGCCAGTCCGGCACTTTTTGTGTTGGTTGGTTTGTTTTTGGTTGGGTTTGGGCTTTTCACGGCCTGTTTCTTTCTGAAACTTTTTTGTGGAGAGTTTGATCCTGGCTCAGGATGAACGCTGGCGGCGTGCTTAACACATGCAAGTCGAACGGAAAGGCTCCTGCTTGCAGGGGTACTCGAGTGGCGAACGGGTGAGTAACACGTGGGTGATCTGCCCTGCACTTCGGGATAAGCCTGGGAAACTGGGTCTAATACCGGATAGGACGATGGTTTGGATGCCATTGTGGAAAGTTTTTTCGGTGTGGGATGAGCTCGCGGCCTATCAGCTTGTTGGTGGGGTAATGGCCTACCAAGGCGTCGACGGGTAGCCGGCCTGAGAGGGTGTACGGCCACATTGGGACTGAGATACGGCCCAGACTCCTACGGGAGGCAGCAGTGGGGAATATTGCACAATGGGCGCAAGCCTGATGCAGCGACGCCGCGTGGGGGATGACGGCCTTCGGGTTGTAAACTCCTTTCGCTAGGGACGAAGCGCAAGTGACGGTACCTGGAGAAGAAGCACCGGCTAACTACGTGCCAGCAGCCGCGGTAATACGTAGGGTGCGAGCGTTGTCCGGAATTACTGGGCGTAAAGAGCTCGTAGGTGGTTTGTCGCGTCGTTTGTGTAAGCCCGCAGCTTAACTGCGGGACTGCAGGCGATACGGGCATAACTTGAGTGCTGTAGGGGAGACTGGAATTCCTGGTGTAGCGGTGGAATGCGCAGATATCAGGAGGAACACCCCGATGGCGAAGGCAGGTCTCTGGGCAGTAACTGACGCTGAGGAGCGAAAGCATGGGTAGCGAACAGGATTAGATACCCTGGTAGTCCATGCCGTAAACGGTGGGCGCTAGGTGTGAGTCCCTTCCACGGGGTTCGTGCCGTAGCTAACGCATTAAGCGCCCCGCCTGGGGAGTACGGCCGCAAGGCTAAAACTCAAAGGAATTGACGGGGGCCCGCACAAGCGGCGGAGCATGTGGATTAATTCGATGCAACGCGAAGAACCTTACCTGGGCTTGACATACACCAGATCGGGCCAGAGATGGTCTTTCCCTTTGTGGTTGGTGTACAGGTGGTGCATGGTTGTCGTCAGCTCGTGTCGTGAGATGTTGGGTTAAGTCCCGCAACGAGCGCAACCCTTGTCTTATGTTGCCAGCACGTTATGGTGGGGACTCGTGAGAGACTGCCGGGGTTAACTCGGAGGAAGGTGGGGATGACGTCAAATCATCATGCCCCTTATGTCCAGGGCTTCACACATGCTACAATGGTCGGTACAACGCGTCTGCGAGCCTGTGAGGGTGAGCTAATCGCTGTAAAGCCGGTCGTAGTTCGGATTGGGGTCTGCAACTCGACCCCATGAAGTCGGAGTCGCTAGTAATCGCAGATCAGCAACGCTGCGGTGAATACGTTCCCGGGCCTTGTACACACCGCCCGTCACGTCATGAAAGTTGGTAACACCCGAAGCCAGTGGCCTGTCATGGGAGCTGTCGAAGGTGGGATCGGCGATTGGGACGAAGTCGTAACAAGGTAGCCGTACCGGAAGGTGCGGCTGGATCACCTCCTTTCTAAGGAGCTTTATTTGTGGCCCACAGTTGTGGGTTGTGTTTGTGTGGTTGA
>NZ_KV788375.1 GCF_001807265.1 Corynebacterium sp. HMSC05H05 | reverse complement strand
GCCGTGCTCGGCGCGTGCGGCGGTGCGGGCGCGTCGGTGCTGGCCGCGGCCCTGTGCCGGGTGGCGGGGGAGGCCACGCTGGTGGACGCCCACCAGCTCTCCGGCGGCCTGGACCTCCTGCTAGGGCTGGAGAGCACGCCCGGCGCGCGCTGGGGCGAGATCGGCTTCGCCGCCGGCGGGGCGGTCTCGCGCGCGGAGCTGCGCGGGGCGCTGCCCGCCACCGACGACGGCACCGCGCTGCTGACGTTCCCGCGCACATCCGTGGCGGACCCGTTCCGGCTGACGCTGGAGGAACTCAACGCCGTGGTGCACGCCGCCGGCACGGAAGGGCTGACAGTGGTGGATGGACCGCTCACGCTACTGCCGGACCGCTGCGACCTCGCGGTGGTGCTGCTGCGTCCGGAGCTGCGCGCCGCCGCTGCCGCCGCCCGTGTCGTCGCCGAGTGCAACGCCGCCGGGGTGGCCAACGCGTTGGTGCTGCGCCAGAGTTCGTGGGCGTCGCTGGAGGCTGCGCAGGTGGAAGACACGGCGAAAGCGCCCGTGGTTGCGCAGGTGCAGCAGGTCCGGGGGTTGACCAAGCAGCTGGATCACGCCGGCTTGCCGGCGAAGCTGCCGCGCACGCTTCACCGCGCCGCCGAGGCTGTGCTGGGGGAGGTGGCCTAAATGGACGACGTACTCGCCCGCGTGAAGCGCCGCCTGGCCGACGAGCCGGCCCAGCCCGACCCGGCGCGCGTCGCCGCGATCATCCGCGAGGAAGCGGTGGTGATCAGCGACATCGGGGTGTTAGACATCATGCGCAAGCTTCGCGACGACACCACGGGCGCCGGCCCCTTAGAAGCCATCCTGGCGGACCCGGCCGTGACCGACATCTGCGTCAACGCCCCGGACGAGGTGTACGTGGACACCGGCCAGGGGTTGGCGCGCTCGGAGCTGACGTTCGACTCGGAAGCCTCCGTGCGGCGCCTCGCCACCCGCCTGGCCGTCAGCTGCGGGCGCAGGTTGGACGACGCGCAGCCATTCTGCGACGGGCACGTCACCCGCGACGACGGGACCCTGCTGCGCTTCCACGCCGTGCTCGCCCCGACCGCCCAGGCAGGCACCTGCATCTCCCTGCGCGTGCTGCGCACCGCCTCGGCCACGCTCGACGATCTAGTGGCGCGCGGCGCGCTCGACGATGAGAGGGCGGCGCTGGTGCGGGAGATCGTCGCCAAGCGAAAGGCGTTCGTGGTTGTCGGCGGCACCGGCTCCGGCAAGACCACGCTGCTGTCCGCGCTGCTCGCGGAGGTGGACCCCGCCGAGCGCATCGTGGCCATCGAAGACACCCTTGAGCTGACCCCGGACCACCCGCACGTGGTGAACCTGACCAGCCGCGGCGCCAACGCCGAAGGCGCCGGCGCGATCACGATTGCGGACCTGGTGCGCCAATCGCTGCGCATGCGCCCGGACCGCATCGTCGTCGGCGAGATCCGCGGCGGGGAAGTAGTCGACCTGCTCGCCGCGTTAAACACCGGCCACGACGGCGGCGCCGGCACCCTGCACGCCAACTCCATCGAGGAAGTGCCCGCCCGCTTCGAGGCGCTCGCCGCACTCGGCGGGATGGACCGCGCCGGGCTGCACGCCCAGCTCGCCGCCGCCATCGACGTGGTGCTGGTGGTCAAACGCCGCACCGACGGCACCCGCTACCTACAGCAGATCGGTGTGCTTGAGGGCGAGCCGGTGCGCGCGAAGGTGGTCTGGGACGCCGAGCGCGGCGCCCTCGACGGCTACGAGGAGCTGGCCCGATGATCGCCGTGGTTCTTGTTGCAGCCGCAGTTGCCGTCGCCGCACCATCGCCCGCGTACCGGGTGGTTGAGCGCACCCTAAGCCCCGCGCCCCGCCTCATCCCTGCCACCGTGGTGCTCGCAGGCGCCGGCGCGGTGGTGTTCGGCCGCGTCAGTCTGGTCATCGCCGCGGCCATGGCCGGCGCGACGCTGGTGCACGTGCTGCGCGCCCGCCGCGACGACAGAGCCGCCCGGCGGCGCTGCGAGGCGGCCGCGACGTACCTCGGGGCGGTGTCCACCAACCTGCAGGCCGGCGCCGCCATGCCGGACGCGCTCGCGCGTGCCGCCGAGCAGGTGCCGTCGCCGTTGCAGCAAGAAGCTGCCCGTTTAACGCAGCTGGCCCGCTCTGGCGCGACGCTGGAGACCCACGTGCCGGAGCTTGAACGCCTCGGCACGCTGTGGGCCCTGTCGGTCTCGCGCGGGGTGCCGCTAGCGAAGCTGGTCGCCGCACTTCGCGACGACATCGACCACGCCAACCGCCACCGCGACGCCACCCGCGCAGCCCTCGCCGGCCCGCAGACCACCGCCGTGGTGCTGGCGCTGCTGCCGATTGCCGGGGTGCTCATGGGCACCGCGATGGGTGCGAAACCGCTGGCGTTTCTCACCGGCGGCGGGCTCGGCGGGGTGCTGCTGGTTGTCGGCACCGCGCTGGTGTGCGCCGGGGTTACGGTCTCGCGCCGCATCATCGAGGGGGCCAGCGCATGATCGGCCTTGTTCCCGCACTGCTTGTCGCAGCGGCTCTGTGCGTGGCGCCTGCCGGGCCCGGCAGCCGCGTCACCGCAACCACGCCGAAGGCGCCCCGCGACGGCCCCACAGGGGCCGACCCGGAGCGCTGCGCCAGCGACATCGAACTGTTCGCGGCATGCGTCTCAGCGGGCCTGCCCGCCGCCACCGCGGCGGCTGCGGTCGCCGACACCCACGGGACACGCAGCCCGTGGCACACCGTGGCCTCGCTGACGGCGCTGGGGGTAGAACCCCAGCGCGCCTGGGCCGAGATCCGCCACCTGCCGGGCGGCGAGGATCTCGCCGGGCTTGTTGCCCTATCCGCCACCTCCGGGACCTCGCTGGCCGCAGGCTGCGGGCGCATCGCCGCCCAACTGCGCGCGGGCGCGGGGGACCGGGCCAAAGCCAAAGCGGAACGCGCGGGCGTGCTCATCGCCATCCCGCTCACCGCGTTTTTCCTGCCGGCGTTTTTCGTCCTCGGGCTCGCGCCCGCGGTGATCAGCCTCGGCACCTCACTGATCAACTAGAAGGAGTTTTCCCATGCGTTACCTCAATTCCGCACTCACTGCTACCTACCTGTACGCTGCGTCCCGGGCGCAAAGAATGCGCTCTGACCAGGGGATGTCCACCATCGAATATGCCTTTGGCAGCCTCGCGGCCGCGGCCCTTGCCGGGGTGCTCTACCTCGTGGTCAACGGCGACGCCGTCACCAACGCCATCGAAAGCGTCATCACCGACGCGCTGAGCAACACGCCGGGCTAATGAGCACCATCGAAACCGCGCTGTCGCTGTCGGCTCTCGTGGTGGTCACAGCCGCGATCGTGGGCGGGATCGCCACCGTCGCCGCCTACATCACGGCCGTGGACATCGCCGGGGCCGCCGCCCGCGCCCACGCGCTGGGCGTGGACTACGCGGCGCCCCGCGGCGAAGTCTTCGTCACCGAGAACGCGGGCCTGGCCACCGCGGCCGCCTCCGTCCCGGCGCCGATCGGCACCATGCGCGCCACAGCCGTGTTCCCGGTGGAGTTCTGATGCGTCTGCTTACCGACGAAGGCTCCGCCACCATCACCGCCACCGGCATTATCACGTCAGTCGTGTCGCTCGCGCTGGCGGTGGTGGCCCTCGGGGTGCACGTAGCCGACACGCACCGGGCCCGGGTTGCGGCTGACCTGGCCGCCGTGGCCGGCGCGACCGCGATGTACCGGGGCGTCGACGCCTGCGCCACGGCCCACCGCACCGCGGAGCTCAACGGCGCGCGCGTGGTCTCCTGCGAGGTCACCGCGGGCGACGTCGTGGTGGCAGCCACCTGCCGCCGGGCGGAGGCCGCTGCCCGCGCTGGGCCCTAAGCGCTAGCCCTTACTCGGTGCTTCACCAGCCGTCATGGTCACCAGCGCGCCGAGCAGCTTCAGCGCGGCGCGCTTGTCCAGCGGCTGGTTGCCGTTGCCGCACTTCGGCGACTGTACGCACGACGGGCAGCCGTCCTCGCAGCCGCAGGAGCGCACGGTCTCCCAGGTCGCCTCGATCCACTCGTGGAAGCGGGCGAAGCCCTCGTCGGCAAAGCCCGCGCCGCCGGGGTGGCCGTCGTAGACGAACACCGTGGGCAGCATTGTGTCCTGGTGCAGCGCGGTGGACACGCCGCCGATGTCCCAGCGGTCGCAGGTGGCCAAAAGCGGCAGCAGCCCGATCGCGGCGTGTTCCGCGGCGTGCAGGGCGCCGGGGATCTCGCCAGCGGTAATGCCCAGCTCGTCCAGCACCATCGGATCGATCGTGTACGCCACCGCGCGGGTGACAAGGCGCTGCTCCGGCAGGTCGAGGGGGATGTGTTCGCTAACGGTGCCGTCGGCAAGCCTCACCACATAACCGGTGACCCGGTCGATGACCTCCACATCCACGCTGGCCACCCACAGCCCCGGCGAGGGGTTGACCAACGCGGAGGCCTCGCCCAGGATCGTGATGTCCGTCGTCGAGCGTGCCTGCGTGGAATAGTCCGGCCGCTCCGGCGCCACAAGTGCCACGTAATCGTCCAGGTCCAGCGCCTGGACCACGAAGTACTCGCCCTGGTGGATGTACACCGCCCCGTCGTGCACCTGGCTCATCGCGCGCGCCGCGTCCACGGTGCCCAACAGCCGCCCGTCGGTGACGTCCACGATCATCACCTGCTCGCCCACACCGCCGCGCAGCGACACCGAGGCGTGCGCCGACTCCGGCGTGATCTCGCCGTCCAACTGCGGCACCGCGAACCACCCCGCCGGCCGGCGGCGCAACAGGCCCGCGGCGGTCAGGTCGTCCACCACGTCGCGCGCGCCGAAGGCGTCGACATCGGCCTCGCTCAACGGCCGTTCCACCGCGGCGCAGTACACATGCCCGCGCAAGATGAACGGGTTGGTCGGGTCGAACACCGAATTTTCCACCGGTGTGCCCAGCAGCGCTGAAGGGTGGTGGACCAGGTAGGTGTCCATCGGCTCGTCGCGCGCCACCAGCACCGCCACCGAGCTCTGCCCGCGCCGGCCCGTGCGTCCTGCCTGCTGGCGAAACGACGCCACCGTGCCCGGAAACCCCGCCATCACCACCGCGTCCAGCCCGCCGACGTCGATGCCCAGCTCCAGCGCGTTCGTGGACGCCACCCCCAGCAGCTCACCGTTGTCCAGGCGGCGCTCCAGCTCGCGGCGGTCCTCCGCCAAATACCCCGCACGGTACGGCGCGACGCGCTCGGCCATATCGGCGCGGCCCGCCGCCGACAGGTACTCCTGGGTGCGCATCGCCACCGTCTCCGCGGCGCGCCGGGACCGCACGAACGTCAACGTCCGCGCGCCCTGCAGCAACAGCTCCGCCGACACCGAAGCCGCCTCCGCGGTGGCGGGGTAGCGCACCGGCGCCCCACCCTCGCCTTCGGCACCCTCGATGAAGCCGGGCTCCCACAGCACGATGGTGCGCTCGCCGGACGGGGCGGCGTCATCGGTCACGGCCGCGGCCTCGCGCCCGCTCAAACGGCGCGCCTGGCCCGCCGGGTCCGCCGCGGTAGCCGAGGCATAAATCAGCGTCGGGGACGACCCGTAGGCGGCGGCGATGCGCAGCAGCCGCCGCAGCACCAGCGCCACGTTCGCGCCGAACACGCCACGGTAGGTGTGGCACTCGTCCACCACCACGTACTGCAAATGCCGCAGCAGACGCGCCCACCGCGCGTGCGAGCCCAACACAGAGGCGTGCAGCATGTCCGGGTTGGTGAACACGTAGCGCGTGTGTTCCCGAATGCCCGCGCGCGATTCCGTCGGCGTGTCCCCGTCGTACGGCGCCGGGTGGATGCCCTCCAGGCCCGCGTTCTGCACCATCCGCAGCGTGGCCTGCAGCTGGTCCGAGCCCAGCGCCTTCGTCGGCGTCAGATACACCGCGCACGCCGTCGGATCCTGCGCCAACGCAGTCAGCACAGGCAGCTGGTAGCCCAACGACTTGCCGGAGGAGGTCCCCGTCGCCACCACCACGTCCTCTCCGCGCCACGCATGCTCTGCGCACAGGGCTTGGTGGAGGTAGGGGGAAGCGAAGCCTTCGTCGACAAGCAATTGCTTCAACCGCGGCTCCACCCACCCAGGCCACTCGCTGTAGCGGGCCTGACGTGCGGGGACGTGCTCGACATGCGTAATCGTCGCCGCGGGGTGGCGGCGTTTCAGCGCGCCGAGCAGCTCGGCACCGAACGGGGAAACCATAATCACCGGAAAGTATGCCAGTTCCCAGTGCTAAGGCTCGCACTTCATGGCACACTGGGTGGCGGTCACAGATTTTGTGTGCGCCCGAAGCGGTGCTCGCGAGGATTGTGCACGCGGGCACCAGGACCCGTTAGGCCCTGGTGGACGACATCTCTACGCAAATTTTTGAAAGGTTTCACCATGGCAACCGGTACCGTGAAGTGGTTCAACGCCGAAAAGGGCTTCGGCTTCATCGCCCCGGACGACGGCTCCTCCGACGTCTTCGTCCACTACTCCGAAATCCAGGGCTCCGGCTTCCGCACCCTCGAAGAAAACCAGCAGGTCGAATTCGAGGTCGGGGAGGGCGCCAAGGGCCCGCAGGCACAGCAGGTGCGCGCGCTCTAAGCACTCTTTGCTTATCGACGGGGCTTCCGCTCGGAGCCCCGTTTTTTATACGTTGCTCACGCCCTGGCGCACGTCACGCCACTCGGCCAGCTTGTTCTGCCCCTTTTGAATCAGGTATCCGACAGACGAGCCGAGCACCACGCCCAGAAGCATCGCCAGCAGCGGGTAGTCCTGCAGGATGCGCCCGCCCAGGTAGCCGACGCCGACGCTCAAGAACGCCCACAGGATCACGCCGATGGTGTCGAAGAAGACGAACTTGAACCAGTTGTAGCGCACCGACCCCAGCACAATCGTGGCCACCCAGCGCGCCCAGGGGATGAAACGCGCGACGATAATGGTCGCGCCCGCGCCGCGGTTCATGTTCCGGCGCACCCAGCGGATCGCCTGGCCCGCCTTCGACTCCGGGTCCAAGGCCTCCACCCGGTGAATGAGCTTTCCGCCGAGCGCGAAGCAGATGTTGTCGCCGATGATCCCGCCGATGATCGCCGCGGCGATCACGCCCCACACACTCGGCACCCCGCGGGAGGCGGAAAACGCGCCCGCCAAATTCAGCACCGTCTCCGAGGGCACCACCGGCGCCAGCGCATCCGCGACAATAAGCACCGTCACCAGCGGGTAAAACACCGGCATCGCCATGAGCGTGTGCAGGAAATCGATGAGGGAATCGACCACGAAGACGCATCCTTTCCGCCCCCGAGGTACACGGCACCGGGGCACCCGAGCAGTGTAGTCCTATTACCCGGGTGCACAATCGTGTGCTAGTTGTCTGTTAGGCAATAACTCTGTGCGAAGCGAGGTGTCAGTCAACGTGGCTGAAGGCGGCAAGACTCTGGTGATCGTGGAGTCCGCGACGAAGGCGAAGAAGATCCAGAAATACCTGGGCGACGACTTTATTGTGGAAGCCTCCGTCGGCCACATCCGCGACCTGCCCGGCCGCGCCGCCGACATCCCCGCCAAGTACAAGAAGGAACCGTGGGCCAAACTTGGCGTCAACCCTGAGGACGGCTTCACGCCCATCTACGTCGTCGACGCCGACAAGAAAAAGAAGGTCACCGACCTCAAATCCAAGCTCAAGCAAGCCGACAAACTTCTGCTCGCAACAGACCCGGACCGCGAAGGCGAAGCCATCGCCTGGCACCTTCTGGAAACGCTCAAGCCGAAGGTGCCGGTGGAGCGCATGGTGTTCAACGAGATCACCGAATCCGCCATCCGCGAAGCCGCCGAAAACACCCGCGAGCTGGACATGGCGCTCGTCGACGCCCAGGAAACCCGCCGCATCCTCGACCGCCTCTACGGCTACGAAGTCTCGCCGGTGCTGTGGAAAAAGGTCATGCCGCGCCTGTCCGCCGGCCGCGTCCAGTCCGTGGCCACCCGCGTGATTGTCGAGCGCGAGCGCGAACGCATGGCGTTCATCTCGGCGGAGTACTGGGATCTGGTCGCGGAGCTGCACAAGGACGAGACCTTTGATGCCAAGCTCGTCGCGCTCGACGGCAAGCGCATCGCCCAGGGCCGCGACTTCGATGACCGGGGGCGGCTGAAGGGCGAGGCGGTGGTCGTCGATAAGCAAAAGGCGCACTCGCTTGCCGACGCACTGGGCACCGCACCCATGCACGTCACCGCGGTGGAGGAGAAGCCGTACTCGCGCAAACCGTACGCGCCGTTCATGACCTCCACGCTGCAGCAGGAAGCCGGGCGCAAGCTGCACTTCACCTCCGCACGCACCATGCGGATTGCGCAACGGCTGTACGAAAACGGCCACATCACCTACATGCGTACAGACTCCACCTCGCTGTCCAAGCAGGGCCTGGACGCCGCACGCACCGCCGCCCGCGAGCTCTACGGCGCCAATTACGTCACCGACGCGCCGCGCACCTACGACCGCAAGGTGAAAAACTCGCAGGAAGCCCACGAAGCCATCCGCCCCGCCGGCGAACGCTTCGCCACCCCCGGCCAGCTGGCCGGGTCCTTGGACGCCGAGGAGTTCAAACTCTACGAACTCATCTGGGCGCGCACCGTCGCCTCCCAGATGCAAGACGCCCGCGGCACCTCGATGAAGGTCACCATGCAGGGCGACGCCGCCGGCGAGGCGTGCGAGTTCGCCGCCACTGGCCGTACCGTCACCTTCCCTGGCTGGCTGCGCGCCTACTCCGACCGCCAAGCCAACGAAACCCGCCTGCCGCAGCTGGCCAAGGGCGACGAGCTGGCCACCAATAAGGTCACAGCAGACGGCCACTCCACCAACCCGCCGGCGCGCTACACCGAAGCCTCGCTGGTGAAGAAGATGGAAGAGCTCGGCATCGGCCGCCCGTCCACCTACGCGTCGATCATCAAAACCATCCAGGACCGCGGCTACGTCTTCGTCCGCGGCAACGCCCTGGTGCCGTCCTGGGTCGCGTTCTCCGTGGTGGGCCTTTTGGAAAACAACTTCGACGCGCTCGTGGACTACGACTTCACCTCGTCGATGGAAGACGAGCTCGACGAAATCGCCCACGGCAACCAGGACCGCACCAAGTGGCTGTCCGGCTTCTACTTCGGCGACGCCGACGCGCGCGAATCCATGGCGCAGGCACTCGCACGCCGCGGCGGGCTGAAGCACATGATCGAGAACAACCTCGAATCCATCGACGCGCGCGCCGCGAACTCGCTGAAGCTTTTCGACGATGCCGAAGGCCGCCCCGTCGTCGTCCGCGTCGGACGCTACGGCCCCTACATCGAGCGCGTGATCGGCGAGAAGGACGGCGAGCCCGAGTACCAGCGCGCCAACCTGCCGGAATCCGCCACCCCGGACGAAATCACCCTGGAGATGGCGGAGAAGCTCTTCGCCACCCCGCAGTCCGGCCGCGAACTCGGCGTCAACCCCGCCAACGGCCGCACGGTGGTGGCGAAGGAGGGGCGTTTCGGCCCGTACGTCACCGAGCTTGTGCGTGACGACGAGCGCGCCACCGCCGAAGCCCGCGCCGAAGACATCATCGCCGCGGAGCGCGCCGAGGAGGACGCCCAGCGCGCCGAGGAAGGCAAGCGCGCGAAGAACTGGGAGACCAAGACGGCGGCGGCGCAGAAGGAAAAGCGCATGGCGCAGCTTGTCGACGAGCAGCTCAAGCCCGCCACCGCGTCCCTGTTTTCCTCGATGGAGCCGTCGAGCGTCACCTTCGAGGAGGCAATGCAGCTGCTGTCCTTGCCGCGCGAAGTCGGCGAAGACCCGACGGACGGCGAGATGATCACCGCGCAGAACGGCCGCTACGGCCCGTACCTGAAGAAGGGCTCCGACTCGCGCTCGCTGGCCTCGGAAGAGCAGATCTTCTCCATCACGCTGGAAGAGGCTCGCCGCATCTACGCCGAGCCGAAGCGCCGCGGCCGCGCCGCCGCGAAGCCGCCGCTGAAGATGCTCGGCGACAACGACGTCTCCGGCAAGCCCATGACCATCAAGGACGGCCGCTTCGGCCCGTACGTCACCGACGGCGAAACCAACGCGTCCCTGCAGCGCGGCGACACCCCGGAAACCATGACGGACCAGCGCGCCAACGAGCTGCTCTCCGCCCGCCGCGCCCGTGAAGCCGAGGGCGGCGGCAAGAAGGCCACCAAGAAAAAGGCCTCGAAGAAAACCACGAAGAAGAAGGCAACCAAGAAGGCCACGAAGCCGAAGCAAACCACGAAGCGGGTAGTCAAGGCCCGCAAGCGCTAAAACTGTGCAACGTATACCGCGGTGGCGTGCTTGCGCCACCGCGTTTAGCGTTGCTGTGGACAACCGTGTTGCGGCGTCAACAACTGGCGGGGGTTATCCACAGATTTTGATTTGGGTCTTGTTCGGGTTGTGTGGCCGCCATAGCTTGCAGGCCATGAACTTCACCGACTTTGTTTCCGCAGGCGTAGCCGTCCTCGCCGACTTCGACCGCGACACCGCCATGGCCGCTGGCCTATCCACCAGCCGGGTGCGCGATTTGGCGCGGGTGCATGCCACGTACTTCGGGCCGACCAAGTTCACCCGCAAACAACACGACGCCCTCGAAGCAGCGCACGGTGTGCCAATCGACCAACTCATCCACATCGAGAAGAAGCTGCTCGCCGTCGAAGGCGCCGCCGAACGCTGGCGCATCCGCTTAGACCTGGTGCGCCACCGCGGCTCGTATAGGGCGTTGACCAAGCGCATCAAACGGCTGATCAAACAACCCATCAAACCCGCAGCACCCTCGTGCAGGTTTAGCCGCTCGAAAGCAGGCATGCGCACCATGATCCTCACCTACAACGAGCGCGACCTGGCCGACCTGGAGC
>NZ_KV788374.1 GCF_001807265.1 Corynebacterium sp. HMSC05H05 | reverse complement strand
CTCGGAAGCAACGGATGGATATATAACCACGAACGTAAACAGCACACAAACCAGCAGGTCATCGCAGGTTTAGTGGTACGCAGCAATCGGCCCATGCGGACCTTCAATCACCTGCACCGGGGTATTGAAAATTTCGGTGAGCAAGTCGTCGCGCATGATCTCCTCCACCGTGCCAAAGGCAAAGACCTGTCCGTCCTTGGCAGCACAGATGTAGTCCGCGTAGCGGGCTGCGAAGTTGATGTCGTGCAGCACGATCACGATGGTGCGGCCGAACTCGCGGGCGGCGGAGTGCAGGTGCTGCATCATTTCCACCGAGTGGGAGATGTCCAGGTTGTTCAGGGGCTCGTCGAGAAGCACGTAGTCCGTTTCCTGGCAAAGCACCATTGCGACGTATGCGCGCTGGCGCTGACCACCGGAGAGCTGGTCCAGGTAGCGGTGTTCAAGTTCGCGCAGGCCGAAGAAGTCGATGTAGCGGGAGATGATCTCCTCGTCTGCTTCGCTCAGGCGCCCACCCGAGTACGGGAAGCGGCCGAAACCGACGAGCTGCCGCACGGTCAGGCGGGTGACAAAGTGGTTCTCCTGCCGCAGGATGGAAACCACTTTGGCCAGGTCCTTCGGGTTCGAAGAGGACACGTCCATCTGCCCGATGCGCACGGAGCCGGAATCCAGCGCCAGGAGTCTGCCGATCATGGTGAGAAGCGTCGATTTACCGGCGCCGTTCGGCCCCACTAACGCGGTGATGCCGCCGGCCGGGATTTGCAGTGAGACCGGCCCGATGGCGGTGTCGTCGCCGTAGGCCTTGCTCACCTCGTTGAGCTCGATCACAGTCTCCCCTTCCGTAGGACAACGATGAGGAACGTCAGGCCGCCGACCAATTCGATGATGATGGAGACGACGCCCTGGGCGTAGAAGATGTGGTTCATGATGAAGTACGCGCCCGACAGGATGCAGTAGCCGAGCAGCGCCGCCATGGGGAACACGTAGCGGTGGTCGTAGGTGTCCGCGAACTGGTACGCAAGCGTGGCCACCAGGAAGCCGAGGAAGGTCATCGGACCGACCAGCGCAGTCGAGACTGCCATCAGCACCGAGACCAGCACGAGGGTGTACACCGCGTGCTTTTTGTGGCTGACGCCCAGGTTCACGGCCACATCGCGGCCCAAGCCCAGCACGTTGAGTCGGCGCGAATTCGCATACATCAGCCCGACTGCCACCAACACCAGGGGCACGGCCAGCGGGTAGTAGGCCGGGTCCGCGTTGTTCACGGAGCCGAACAACCGGGCAGTGAGCACGTCGAACTCGCTGGGCGTGAGCAGACGCTGCATAAACGTCGACACGCTGCCTAGCCCCCCGCCGAGCACGATGCCGACGAGCAGCATGGCGTGCATGTTCGGGTTATCGCCGGCGAGCAGCCACGTGTACAGGATCAGGCTTAAGCCCACCATGAGCACGAGCTGGATCACGAACATCTCCAGCGTGCGGGCGTTATTCAGCCCCGCGGCGCCGAGAAAGTACACGGTGGAGGTGTGAATGGCCACGTACAGCGACTCGAACCCCATGATGGACGGGGTGATGATGCGGTTGTTGGTCACCGTCTGGAACGCCACCGTCGCCACGGCTTGGCAGACCGCCACCACCGCCATCGCGATGACGGAGTTCATGCGGCGCTCCGCAATCAGCCAGTAGCCGCGGGTGCCAAACTCCATGGGGTTGCCCCAGGACAAAAGGCCCGCGGTGAACAGCAGCGCAGCCACCACCAGGGTGCCTACGACTAGCCAGTAGCGCCTCTTGCTTTGCGACGTCTGGAACGCCCCGACCCCGCGCATTGCCTCACGCATTCCGGCTCCTCTTCACAATCAGGGCGATGAAGACGGCGGCGCCGACCACGCCGAGGATCACGGACACGGGCATCTCGAACGGCGCGATGACGATGCGTCCGAGCAGGTCGCACAGCGTGACCACGCCAATGCCGGTGAGGCAGACCCAGGGCAGGTTGGACCGGAGGTCGTCGCCACGCAGCATGCTCACGATGTTGGGGACGATGAGCCCGAGAAATGGCAGGTTACCCACGACAACGGTGACCACGCCGGTGGCTACCGCGACGAGGCTGGTGCCCACGAGCACGATGCGGTTGTAGTTCAGCCCAATGTTGGTGGCGATGTCTTCGCCGAGGCCGGCGGCGGTGAGTCGGTCGGCGTAGAAGAACACGGCGATGACCACGAGCAGCACGACCCAGAGGATCTCGTATTGCCCGGCGATCACGCTGGTGAAGGAGCCGGCGAACCAGACGCCAAGGGACTGCAACAGGTCAGTCTGCAGGGCAATGAATGTGGACACCGCACTGACCACCGCGCCGAGCATGATGCCCACGATCGGCACCACCAGGCTGGAGCGGAGCGTGACGCGCCGCAGGAACGCGAAGAACACCATGGTGCCGATGAAGGCGGCGCCGACGGCGAGCAGCATGCGCGTCATCACGGAACCGTCCGGGAACAACAAGAACGACGCGAGTAGCCCCAACCCGGCCCACTCGGTGGTGCCGGTGGTGGTGGGTTCCACAAAACGGTTCTGGGTGAGCATCTGCATGATCAGCCCGCTCATCGCCATGGCCGCGCCGGCGAGCACCAGCGCGATCGTGCGCGGCACACGGGTGGCGCGGAACATTTCCCAGCCGTCCTCGGTACCCAGGATGTCGTACTGCCCCACCATCAGCGAAGCTGCGAGGAGGGCTAAAACAAGGACGACACCCGCCCCCAGCTTCCAGTCCAGAAGCTTGGGGCGGGTGGTGGTCGTTGTATCAGTCATCGGGGACAGACTACTTGGCTGCCTCGAGTTGCTCAGAGATCTGGTTGAGAATCTCGGTGTAGGTGAAGATGGACTCGTTGGTGTAGGTGTCCGCCGGGGCGACGTAGACGTGGCCGTCCTTAACCGCGGCCACGTTCTTCAGCGGTGCGGAATCGTTGATCACGGACAGCGCTTCCGGGGAATCGGTGATGGACTTCACGCCCGCGTCGCGGTCCAGCACGAGTAGCCAGTCCGGGTTGGCGCTGGCGATGGCCTCGACGGAGATGTCGTCGCCTTGGTGGTCGTCGGAGGCGTTGTCCACCTCAAGCGCCGGGGTGAAGCCGATCAGGTCGAACAGCGGGCCCCACACGCGGCCCACGCCCGGGGCGACGTAGCCGATCTCGCCGCCGGAGACGTTCAGCGCCATGACCTTCTGCTCCGGGTCGTAGGCGTTGCGGGCGCGCTGGACAGCCTCGGTGAATTCCTGAACTGCCTGCTCAGCCTCGGCCTGCTTGCCAAAGACATCGCCCAGCTCCAGGGTCTGGCGGATCAGCTCGCGGTCGAACGGCTCGCCCTCGCGCGGCTCGAAGTCCAGCAGCGTGGCGTCCGGGACCAGCTTTTCAATGTCCTGGTCGAACTGCTCGAAGCGCTGACCGGAGACGATCACGTCCGGGTCCGCGGCCGCGATGGCCTCCAAGTCCGGCTCGCGGTGGTTGCCGATGTCGATGATGTCCTCGTCGTCCGCAATCCCAGGAATCGAGTTGGGCACAAGCTGACGCGCCGCGGCGACCGGCTTAATCCCCCAGGAATCCAGCAGCTCGAACGAACGGTTATCCAGGGCGACCACGCGCTTCGGCGGGGTGGGCACGGTCTTCTCGCCGTAGTTGTCGGTGACGGTCACGGTGCCGTCGGAAGCATCATTGCTTTGAGACGCCCCTTCGGTCGCCGCCGTTTCCGAACCAGCGGCGGATTCAGTGGCAGACTCCGTGCCAGATTCCGAGGTGGAGCACGCGCCCAGCGTGAGGGCGCCGGCGGCTGCGAGAGCAATGAGAGAGGTACGCGAGAAACGGGTCACGGTCGTCCTTCCATTCAGTTCGTAAGGTAAGGGTTACCTGACCCATATTAGGCTAACCATACTTCGGCGCCAAACCACCCCTCCACCCCCTCTCCCCAGACGCAGCATAAAAGCCCCGGACCGCGCCTACGGTCCGGGGCTTTCACGTCGCTCGAGCAGGTTACTGATAATCGCGACCGTGCATCTTCTGAAGCTCAATGCCGTGGCCCTGGCCCGACAGGAACAGGGTGGACGCGTCGAGCTGGAACAGCTGCGGGTTGGCCTGCAGAACCATCTTCAGGTCGTCGGCGTCCTTCTGCGCACCGGGCTCGCACGCCATCTTGGTCTCGGTGAAGTCGCTGAGGTGCAGTGCGCCGGTGTTGTCGATCTGGTACTTCGCGGTGCCGGAGTTGCAGCCGTCGTTGAGGTGGAGCACACCGTTCTCGCGGAAGTCCAGGGTGATGGCGGTGTTCTTCTTTGCCTGCAGGGTGGTGTCCAGCGCAGCGGCGAGGCGATCATCCGTGAGATGGTCTGCACCTTCCGGGATCTGCTGGATCAGCTCGGAGCCCGCCGGGTTCTCCGGCGCCGGGGCCGGTGCTGGGTTCCCGCCGAGGTCGCCGAACAGGTTCGAGCTCATCTGCACGAACTGGTCGATGCTGGAGGCTTCGTTCTGCTCCTGAGCCCGCTCCTGGGCGTCGGCAGTTCCGACGCCCAAGAGGCCGCCCGTGAGGGCGACGGCTGCGGTTGCTGTGGACAATTTCCTTAGGGTCTTGGTTGAAGTAACCATGGCCCACACGCTACCGAGCGTTTCCAGACGAACAAGGGGCTCAAAGGAACTTCAACGCAACTCCAAACTTGTGTTGACGCAGCTCATAGTTTTGACACACCCCATGGTTTCCCCAGAAAAACCATAACCCCGCTGCCCAGACGGGAGCAGCGGGGAGGCGAAGCGACGTCGATTAGCTAGCAGCTGCCTTTACAAATTCGATGGCCTTGCCCTGAGCCGCCAGCGCGATGGTCTCGTTGTCGATGCGGTACACCGACGGGTTCGAGCGCAGAATGGACTTCAGCTCGTCCGCCTTGTTCATCTTGGTCGGGTCGCACAGGCGCTGCGTCTCGGCGATGGTCCCCACCTTCACGGCACCGTTGCCCTCAATGGAGTATCCGGCGCTGCCGGCATTGCATCCGTCAAAGAAGGACAGCTTGCCGCCCGGCTCGAAGGTGACCGTCATCGACGCGTCGCTCTTCACCGGCAGCGACCCCTTCAATGCAGTCTTCGCCTTGTCTGCCGGCAACGGCTTCGCCCCCTCCGGCAGGTTTTTCAGCAGCATGTGGGAGCCGCCCTTGTTAATCACGGAGCCACTAAACGCGGACCACCCCATCTGCGTCCAGCCCTCAATGTCGGCAGGTCCGTTGGAAGACATCTGCGCGTTGGCGGTGCCTGCGCCAATAAAGCCGCCGGCGAGGGCGGCGAGAGCGGTTGCTGCGGACAACGTCTTTTTCGTCTTGGAGGTCATACACGCCAACCTACTTGCCATTTCACAGCATTCAAGGGCCTCTACGAAGCTTTTACGCAACCTGGACGCTCCTTTAACCCAACGGCCAGCGCGCACTAGGGCGGCCTAGAAAAACACCACCTCGTCGCGTTCCAGCCACGCCCCCTTGCCGCTTTCAGAGTCCCAGCAGGTCACGCCGGTCTCCTCCACCGCGCACACGAACGGGCCGTGGTTGACCACTTCGCCGTACTGCACGACCTCCGCGGATTCGCTGCCCGCGGGCCACACGGAGTCGTCGTAAAGCGGCGGCTCAGTTTGCTCGCGCGGGTAGCCGCCGAGGATTTCCATCATCCACCGCGGCGTGCCTAGCTCACCGATGCCGAATTGCTCGCTTTCCATGAATGACTTCACGCCGCAGTCGAACATCGGCTCGTCCGCTAGGTTCATCATGCAGCCGATGTTGCCGGACGGGGTGACAAACAGCGCGTTTTGCACGGAACTATCGCCGATGCTCTTGATCGTCCTGATCGGCCGCGCGTTGTCCGGGACGGGGCCGCCAGCACCCGGGTACGCCAGCGGGGCGCCAGGGATTCCGCCTTGCCTATCGACGTGCTCCGCCTCCCCCGACGCCGCAGCATCAGCCTGTTTCGCCGGCTCCTCGGGCGCCTCAACCTCCGGAGCTTCCGCTTCCGGCGCCTCCACGGTTTCGGTCACCGTGACGTGCTCGGCCTCGGGCGTGTCGCTGCAGCCGACGACCAAGAAGGTCGTGGCGGCAAGGGCTGCGAGGACGTTGCGGTTCATGCCACCAGAGGCTATGAGCTAAAACTTCGAGAGTGATTTGCACAGGCGTAAAGGTTCCTGTCGTCGCCCCAACCCGCAAACCCTGAGCAAACCTTCCGGAGTATGCGCCATTTTGGGCCTTCCTCTGGAGTTCTTGCTCAGGGTTTGTGGTGCGGTCTGCCTGAGACCGTGACATTCTGCAGATGAATCACTACCCTACTTGTTGATACGTCACCAAAAGGAGTGTTTAGCAATGAAAGCCTTCGGTTTCTTGAGCTTCGGGCACTACGCCTTCAGCGGCCAGCGCGGCCCGTCCGCGGAGAAGATCGCCAAGATCCACCTGGAGATCGCCCAGGCAGCCGACGAGATCGGCGTGAACAACGCGTCCTTCCGCGTCCACCACTTCGTGCCGCAGGCCTCCGCCCCGATGCCGCTGCTCGGCGCGGTCGCCGCCACCACCAAGCACATCGAGGTGGGCACGGGCGTGATCGACATGCGCTACGAAAACCCGCTCTACCTTGCCGAAGAGGCCGCCTCCCTGTACCAGCTCTCCGGCGGGCGCGTGGCCCTGGGTGTCTCCCGCGGCGCCCCCGAGGTTGCCGAGCGCGGTTGGGAGGCCTTCGGCTACAAGGGCGAAGCCCCCAACGGCGCGGACGTGGCGCGCGCACACCTGGAGACCTTCATGGCCGCGGTGGACGGCAACGGGTTCGCCACCGCAGCACCGCTGGACCGCCAGTACCCCAACATGTTCCAGCCAGGCTCCGCCCTGCCGGTCTTTCCCATGACGCCCGAACTGCGCAAGCACATCTTCTACGGCTCCGGCACCCACACCTCCGCGGAGCAGACCGCCAAGGATGGGCTGAACCTGATGTCGTCCACCCTGGTCTCTGAGACCACCGCCGAGACCCTCGGCGAAATCCAGGCGGACCAGATCGGCCGCTACCGCGCCGCGTGGAAGGAGGCGGGCCACGACTGGTCCCCGCGCGTGTCCGTGTCCCGCTCCATCTTCCCCATCGTCGACGGCGCCGATATGCAGATGTTTGGCATGCAGGCCTCCGGTTCCGACCAGGTGGGCATGCTGCCTGACGTGGGCGCTTCCACCTTCGGCCGCACCTACGCCGCCGAGCCGGACAAGCTCATCGAGCAGCTCAAGGCCGACCCTGCCGTCATGGCCGCCGACACACTGTTGATCACCATCCCCACCGGCATGGGCGTGGACGTCAACGTGAAGATCCTCGAAAACTTCGCCACCCACGTCGCCCCCGCGCTGGGCTGGCAGCCGAACACCGAGGGCCCGGTCACCGGTTACCCGATCGACTAGGCCCACAAACAAGAAACCCGCTGGCCGTGGTGTGGCCAGCGGGTTTCCCGTTTTTCGGTGGAGCCGCCGGGAATTGAACCCGGGTCCTTCATCACCGCGCCAGGGCTTCTCCGTGCGCAGTTCGCACGTTGTCTCTCATCGACCCTCCGGATCAGTCGAACATGTCCGGATGACGGGCCCAGTCAGTGAAAGGTGTCCCTTCCAAGGCCCCACTGACAGAGCCGGAAGGCAAGTCCCCTGAGTCGACGCCAGGTACCGGGTCGGGGACATCCCCGGCCTGACGGACACGCAGGTCGCTGGACCTTTCTATTTAGGCAGCGAGGGCGTAGTCACGCTGAGAGTTCTTCTCTGCGTTTATTAATTACAGCGACGCTTACGGTGGTCTCCTGCCTGCACCGGCACGCTTCCCCTGGCTAAGTAGATGAAGTCGAAACCAGAATCGACCCCTTCAACTACGAAGAAACGTAGGAGAAAGAACTCTACCGCATGGGCCCCAAAAAGCACAAGAGGCTTTACGACGTAAACGCCGGACGCACCCGGAGAAACTCAACGACGGCACCCGGTCCGGCGTCGACGGCGAGACGCGCAGCCTTGGCCACCTCGTCGGCCGCCATCTTGGGCTGGTCGTTGCTGCCGGCGAGCATGTCGGTGTCGGTGCGGCCCGGGTGCAGGGAGGTCACGCGCACCTTGCCGGCCTCCTCCTGCGCCAGCGCTTCAGTAAACCCACGCAGCGCGAACTTGGACGCGCAGTAGGCCGAGTTTTCGGCGATGCCGTGGAATCCGGCGCCGGAGTTGATGGTGATGATCAGGCCGGAGGAGCGTCGCAAAGCGGGAAGCAACGCGCGGGTGAGCGTGACTGGGGCGAAGAGGTTGACCTCCATCATCTCGCGCCACTTGTCGTCGGTGAGCTCTTCGAGCGGGCCGCCGTCCATCACGCCGGCGGCGAGCACGAGCACGTCCAGCTCCTCAATCTTGGAGGCAGCCTCCAAGATCGCGTCGGTGTCGGTCAGGTCCGCCTCGAACGGCTCGGCGCTGGGCAGCGCGGAAACGATGCCGGATGCGTCCTTCGACGCGCCGGCGTAAATGTGGTGGTCCTTGCCCAGGTCCTCGGCGATGGCGCGGCCGATGCCGCGGGATGCTCCAGTAATCAGTGCCTTCTTCATAGGCACCCACCGTAGCGAAATTAGGCCTTGATGCCCTTGAGCTTGCGGCCTAGTTCGCGGGTGATCTCGCGGTCCTCGGTGCGACGCTTGATGTCGCGACGCTTGTCGTAGTCCTGCTTACCCTGGGCAAGGCCCAGCTCGACCTTGGCGCGGCCGTCCTTGAGGTAGAGCGACAGCGGGATCAGGGTGCGGTTGCCGTCGCGGACCTTGCCTTCCAGCGAGTCGATCTCGCGGCGGTGCAGCAGCAGCTTGCGGGTGCGGCGCGGCGGGTGGTTGGTCCAGTGGCCGCGGGAGTACTCCGGGATGTGCATGTTGCGCAGCCAGACCTCGCCGTTGTCGATGGTGGCGAACGCCTCCACCAGCGAGACCTTGCCTTCGCGCAAGGCCTTGATCTCGGTGCCCTGCAGCACCAGCCCGCACTCCCAGGTGTCCAAGATGGTGTAGTCATGGCGAGCCTTCCGGTTGGTGGCAAGCACACCGGTGTTGGAAAGCTTCTGCTTCTTGTTCTTCTTGGACATAAGAGCGCCAAGTGTACTACTTGCGCACGTAAGAGCGAAGCGCCACCTGCGCGGCCAGCCCGCCGAGCACCATGGCGACGATGCCGACCAGCGGCATGACCGCCCACACGGTGCTGTCCGGCACGCGCGCGATAAGCTGGTTGGCGTAGAGGTCGCCCAGCAGCGGGTCCACGATGAGCTGCTTGCCAGCCCACACGCCGACGGTGGCCAGCACCGCGCCGATCAGCACGGACAGCACCGCCTCCAGCACGAACGGCGCCTGGGTGAACCAGCGCGAGGCACCCACCATGCGCATAATGCCGATCTGCTCGCGGCGGTTGTACGCCGCCAGCTGCACCATGTTGGAGATCAAGAACACCGCGGCCAGCGCCTGGGCTGCCGCCACCGCGAACGCGACGTTACGGAACGTGTTCAGTGTCCCGGCGGCGGAGCGCACCGTGTCCGCCTGGTCGGAGATGACCTCCACCTGGTCCATGTAGCGGATTGTGTCCAGCGGCGAGGTGTCGGTCGGGTCCGCCAGGCGCACGTGCAGCGCGGCCGGCAAGGCGTCCGGGGCGGTCTCGCGCACCAGCTCCGGCTCGGAATCCTGGAAAAGTTCCTTGAAGCGCTCGTAGGACTGCTCGCGGGAGCGGAAGGTCACCTGCTCCACGCGGTCGTCCGCCTGCAGGGTGTCGCGCACCTGCTTGCAGCGGTCCGAGGAACAGTCCTGGTCGTTCGCGGAGATGTCCTCGTCCAGCTCCACCATCACCTCGACGCGGTCCAGGTACAGGTCCTTCGTCTGCGTGGTGGCCTTGGAAATCAGCACGCCGGTGCCCACCAACACCAGCGACAGTGCGGTGGTGATGATCAGCGCGATGGTCATGGTGAGGTTGCGGCCCAGGCCCTTGACACCCTCACGGAAAATAAACTCCCAGTTCACGGCTACCTCCTCACGTCCCCGTACACGCCGTTTTCCTCGTCGCGCACGATCTTGCCCAGCTGCAGCTCCACCACGCGTTTGCGCATCTCGTCCACCGCTCGCGCGTTGTGCGTGGACATGATCACTGTGGTGCCCATGCGGTTAATGCGGGCGAGCAGCGCCATAATTTCGTCGGCGGTGCCGGGGTCGAGGTTGCCCGTTGGTTCGTCGCAAAGCATGAGCTTTGGCTTATCGACGAAAGCTCTCGCAATAGCCACGCGCTGCTGCTCACCACCGGACAGTTCCTGTGGCATGCGGTTCGCCTTGGCGCCGAGGCCGACCAGCTCGAGGGCGTCGGGGACGAGCTTGGCGATGCGGTTTTTCGGCTTGCCGATGACCTCGAGCGCGAACGCGACGTTGTCGTAGACGCTTAGGTTCTGCAGCAGGCGGAAGTCCTGGAACACGTAGCCGATGGATTGGCGCAGCTTGTTCACCTGCTTGCCGTTTAGGGCGTTGACGTGGAAGTCGTTGAAGAAAATGTCGCCCGAGGAGACGTTTTCCTCGCGGATGAGAAGCTGCAGGAAGGTCGACTTGCCGGAGCCGGACGCGCCGATGAGGAACACGAACTCGCCGTCGGGGATGTCGAGCGTGACGTCGTCGAGCGCGGGGCGCGTCGACGTCGGGTACGCCTTGGTCACATGGTCGAATCGGATCACGCGACACACCTTACCTGTTACTGATGTGGCTGTAGTGGTTGTCGGCGAACGCGCGCCCAAGACACATCGCGGCGGAATCTGTCAGTCGGATCCTATCGCCCCAGGTCGATGTAAGAGGCTGCCGTAATCTGTCAGGAACCCACGCCGAACCACCCCAGGAAGCCCCACATCCGTCACCGCATCCCGGACCGATGCCTCCTAAGCCTCCTGCTGCTGCGCCATGCGCCAGCGGATGCCGGCCTCCAAGAACCCGTCGATGTCGCCGTCGAGGACCTTCTGCGGGTCGCCGACTTCAAAGTCTGTGCGCAGGTCCTTGACCATCTGGTATGGGTGCAGGACATAGGAGCGCATCTGGTTGCCCCAGCTGGCGTTGCCGCCGGCGCCGAGGGCATCCATCTCGGCCTTTTCCTCCTGGCGCTTCTTCTCCAGCAGCTTGGACTGGAGCACGTTGAGCGCCGAGGCCTTGTTCTGGATCTGGGACTTCTCGTTCTGGCAGGTCACCACGATGCCGGTGGGGATGTGGGTGATGCGCACGGCCGAGTCGGTGGTGTTCACCGATTGCCCGCCGGGGCCGGAGGATCGGTAGACATCCACGCGAATGTCGGAGTCCGGGATGTCGATGTGGTCGGTCTGTTCCACCACGGGCAGCACCTCCACCTCGGCGAACGAGGTCTGGCGGCGCGCCTGGTTGTCAAAGGGCGAGATACGCACCAGGCGGTGCGCGCCCTGCTCCACCGAGAGCTGGCCGTACAGGTACTCGCCGTGCACGACGAAGGTCGCGGACTTGATGCCGGCCTCCTCCGCGTAGGAGATGTCGTAGATGTCCACCTTGTGGCCGGCTTTTTCGGCCCAGCGGGTGTACATGCGCATGAGCATCTCGGCCCAGTCCGCGGCGTCCACCCCGCCGGCGCCGGAGCGGATGTGCACCACGGCTTCGCGCTGGTCGTACTCGCCGGAGAGCATGGTCTGCACCTCCAGCGAGTCGATCTGCGCGGTCACGTCGTCGAGCTCCTCGTCGGCCATGGAGGCGTCGCCTTCTTCTTCGGCGAGTTCGTACATCACCGGCAGGTCGTCGATACGCGAGCGCAGCGACGTGACCTTCTTCAGGCGCGCCTGCACATTCGACAGCTCGGTGGTGACCTGCTGCGCGTGCGCCGGGTCGTCCCACAGCGACGGGTCCCCGGCCTGTGCCTCCAGCTCGCGGGCGCGCTCGCGCAGGACGTCCAGGTCCATCACCTTCTCAATGGTGGAAAGTGTGGAGCTTAAGTCCTTGATCCGCGTCTGAGTTTCCGGCTGCATAGGGGCAAAGTCTAGCGAACCGCCTGACGCGGCCACCAAGACGGGATACAGTGGCCTGCGACCCCACACGGGCGCCCGGGGCACCGGGCTGAGATCGCGCTGACGCCCGCGCGAGCACCGTTCGAACCTGTCTGGTTAGCACCAGCGAAGGAAGGAGAAGGTCGTGGCTCACGACATCTATGCCCATGAAATCCACCCGAAGCACTCCTACGCCCCGATTGTGAAAGACGGGCTGGAGGTTCCGGAGACCGCGATCCAGCTGGATGACTCCCCCACCGGGCCGAACGAGCCGTTCAAGATCTACCGCACCCGCGGCCCGCACACGGAGCCGGAGGTGGGCCTGCCGAGCCTGCGAGGCGAGTGGATCGCGGCGCGCGGCGACGTGGAGGAGTACGCAGGCCGCGAGCGCAATTTGCTTGACGACGGCCGCGCAGCCGTCAAACGCGGCGCCGCCAGCGAAGAGTGGCGCGGCGAGACCCGCACGCCGCTGCGCGCAAAAGACGGCAAGCGCGTGACCCAGATGGCATATGCCCGCCGCGGCGAGATCACCCGCGAGATGGAGTTCGTCGCACTTCGCGAGCACTGCGACGTGGAGAAGGTGCGCGAAGAGGTCGCCGCGGGGCGTGCGATCATCCCGAACAACGTCAACCACCCGGAAAGCGAACCGATGATCATCGGCAACGCATTCTTGACCAAGATCAACGCCAACATCGGCAACTCCGCGGTGACCTCCTCCATCCGCGAGGAGGTGGACAAGCTGCGCTGGGCCACCCGCTGGGGCGCGGACACCGTGATGGACCTCTCCACCGGCGACGACATCCACGCCACCCGCGAGTGGATCCTGCGCAACTCCCCGGTTCCCATCGGCACCGTGCCGATCTACCAGGCGCTGGAGAAGGTGAACGGCATCGCGGAGGACCTGACGTG
This sequence comes from Corynebacterium sp. HMSC05H05, assembly GCF_001807265.1. Lineage (GTDB taxonomy): Bacteria > Actinomycetota > Actinomycetes > Mycobacteriales > Mycobacteriaceae > Corynebacterium. Next base: position 18,776 of record NZ_KV788374.1, on the reverse strand, counting down.
GGAGATCTTCCGCGACACCGTGATCGAGCAGTGCGAGCAGGGCGTGGACTACATGACCGTGCACGCCGGCGTGCGCCTGCCGTACGTGCCGCTGACCTCCAAGCGCGTCACCGGCATCGTCTCCCGCGGCGGCTCCATCATGGCCGGCTGGTGCCTCGCCCACCACAAGGAATCCTTCCTGTACGAGAACTTCGACGAGCTGTGCGAGATCTTCTCCCAGTACGACGTCGCATTCTCGCTTGGCGACGGCCTCCGCCCCGGCTCCGTGGCCGACGCCAACGACGCCGCCCAGTTCGCGGAACTGAAAACCATCGGCGAGCTGTGCAAGCGCGCCTGGGACTACGACGTGCAGGTGATGATCGAAGGCCCCGGCCACGTGCCGCTGGACATGATCCAGGTCAACAACGAAAAGGAAGAGCAGTGGTGCGGCGGCGCGCCGTTTTACACGCTCGGCCCCCTGGTCACGGACATCGCGCCGGGCTACGACCACATCACCTCTGCCATCGGCGCGGCCAACATCGCGGCCGGCGGCACGGCGATGCTGTGCTACGTCACCCCGAAGGAGCACCTGGGCCTGCCCAACCGCGACGACGTGAAAACCGGCGTGATCACCTACAAGGTCGCCGCCCACGCAGCCGATGTGGCCAAGGGCCACCCAGGCGCGCGCGACTGGGACGACGCAATGAGCAAGGCCCGCTTCGAGTTCCGCTGGCACGACCAGTTCGCCCTGTCCCTGGACCCGGAGACGGCGCAGTCCTACCACGACGAGACGCTGCCGGCGGAGCCGGCGAAGACGGCGCACTTCTGCTCGATGTGCGGCCCGAAGTTCTGCTCCATGCGCATCTCGCAGGACATCCGCGACGAGTTCGGCGACCAGATCGCGGACCTTGGCATGCCGTCCTTCGACTTCGACGCCGACGCCCCGGCCGCATCTTCCGACGCGCGCGAGGGCGAACAGGAGATGGCGCGCGAATTCCGCGACTTGGGCTCGAACGTGTACCTCAAGGAGGGCGAGGAGTCCCCGACTGCGCCATAATGGCCGCGTGACCGATACGCAGCAGTTTATTTCCGACCACCGCAACGATTCCGACGCCGAGCTCGCAGCCGCGCTCGTGCGACACGCCGGCCAGCTGGCGCTGCGCATGCGCGCCGAGGGCCTGGACGCGGAGGTAAAAACCTCCGTCTCCGACGTGGTCACGGAAGCCGACCGCACCGCCGAGCGCTTCGTGGCCGAGGCGCTTCAGGCACTGCGCGGCGACGACGGCGTGATCGGCGAGGAGGGCGCTTCCCGCCCGTCCGCCACCGGCCGCACGTGGGTGATCGACCCGGTGGACGGCACCTACAACTTCTCGCAGGGCTCGGATTACTTCTGCTCGGCGCTCGCGCTTACCGACGACACTTCCGCCCACTCCCCCGCCATCGGCGCCGTGCACCGCCCCGCCACGGACACCACGTGGATCGCGGCGGACGGCGTGGCCACGCGCGACGGGGTGGAGCTTCGGGGGCTGGCGGAGTCGTCGCTAAGCGAAAGCGCTGTGGTGACCTACCTGCACCCGACGTTTATGGCCGACGACGATGTGCGCGAGGCGTGGCTGCGCGTAATTTCGGGCGCGGCGACGATGCGCATGATGGGCGCCGGTTCTGTTGACCTGTCGAATCTCGCGTCCGGGCAGATGGGCGCGTGGCTGCAGCACACCGTGCCGGACTGGGATTGGCTGCCGGGCAAGGCGCTGGTCGAGGCCGTCGGCGGCCGATGCACGAAGGTCGAAGCCGGTGGCGTGACCTGGTGCGTTGCCGGTAACTCGCGAATCGTGGACGAGATCGCCGAGCACCTGCAGGGCTAGCCGCCCGGGCTAGGGCAGGCGGAAGCCGCCCGGGATGTCGCCGAGCACGGAGTCCATGCGCAGCGCACCCGTCGGCGCGTGCAGCGGGCCCTGCAGCGGGGTGCGGCAGGCCACGTTGAACGGCGGGCCCCAGATGCCGCCGTTGATCATGCCGATCACGCGGTCGCCCACCATCAGCGGCGCACCCGAATCGCCCTGCATGGCGCAGACCTGGTTGGTGTTGCGCTGCTCCCAATCGGTGTAGGTGTGGCCGCAGGTGGTGCCGGAGGCCACGCCGGTCTTGCACACCACGCCACCCGGCTTCACCGGTGCGCCGCCCAGGTGGTTGACGGTCACGCCGTTGTAGGAGCGGGTGACCTCGGCGTTGTCGGCGAGCGTGATCACGGCGTAGTCCAGCTCGCGGTTGACGTGTGTGATCGTACCGGTGCGGCCGAGCTGCCAGGAGTCCGCGGAGCGTACGGCGTCGCCGACGTTGCCGCAGTGGCCGGCGGTGACGGCGATTTTCTCGCCCCGGTCGTTGTAGCCGGCCGCCGTGGTGGTGCACATTACTTCCTTGCCGGGCTCGGACCCGACGTAGAGCGGGGTGCTCGGGCCGTAGAGGGCGCGGCCGCGACGCATCGCTTCGTCGGATTCGGCCGGAGTGCGCGGGGCATCGAAGAAGGAGCCGGGCACGCGGTGCAGGACTTTGTCCGCCATGGGCTTTCCGGCCAGGGCTTTGGACACCGGGTCGGTGCGCCACACGTAATTGAGCAGGTCGCCTACCGGCGCCTCCGCCTGCTGGGCGTGCGCCGCGGGGCTGCCGATAGCCGCTGAGGTGGCAATTAGAAACGCGGCGGTAAGCAGGCGGGCGGCGGACGAGCGGCGCATAGCAACCCCAATCACATTGGCAACATGAGTATCAACAGAGACATTCAACCACATCCTTTTCCTCCGCGCGTAGGCATTGCGCGCAGCTACAGTGTGGCCATGACGCAATCGCCAAAACTGACTGGGCACCTCGCCAACTTTGAACCGGCCATCGACACCACACGTCAAAAGCGCGAGGACCTCTACAAGTGGTTCCACCAACACCCGGAGCTTGCGATGCAGGAGGTGGAAACGTCCACACGCATCGCCGAAGAGCTCGCCGCCATCGGCTACGACGTCACGCCAGTGGGCGCGACCGGCCAGGTCGGTGTACTACGAAACGGTGACGGCCCGACGGTGTGCTTCCGCGCCGACTTCGACGCGCTGCCGATCGCGGAGGACACCGGCCTCGACTACTCCGCAGACCCGGCCCTGGGGCGCATGCACGCCTGCGGGCACGACATGCACACTGCCGCCCTGTTGGGCGCGGCGGAGGTACTTGCCCAGCACCGCGATGCGTGGTCCGGCACCTTCATCGCCCTGTTCCAGCCCGGCGAGGAAACAGGAGCCGGCGCGAAAGACATGAAAGACAGCGGGCTGGCCGACACAATCCAAAAACCCGACGTGGTCTTAGGCCAGCACGTCGGCACGATGATGGAGGGCTACGGCGTGGGCGCTCTCGCTGGCCCGGTGCTTGCCACGTGCGTGCAGACCAAGATCACTATCTACGGCTCCGGCTCCCACGGGTCCATGCCCCACACCGGCATCGACCCCGTGGTCATTGCCGCGAAGATCATCTTGAGCCTGCAGACCATCATTTCCCGCGGCGTGGATCCGCAGGAGATGGCGGTGCTCACCGTCGGCGCGGTGCACGGTGGTGATTCTCCGAACACCATCCCGGATTCGGCGGAGCTGAAGGTCTCCACCCGCACCTACACCAACGAGATGTCCGAGAAGATCAACGCGGACATCGCACGCATCGTGCGCGGCGAATGCGAGAATGCCGGCTGCGAGCGCGAACCAGAGTTTGAAATCGTTGGTTCGGCGCCGGAGTTCTGGAACGACGAGGACACCACGGCGACAGTCATGGCCGCGTTTACAGAACAGTTCGGCGAACAGACGCGAGACTTCGGACGCCTGTCCGGTTCGGAGGACTTCCCCACCATCGCCAACGCGTGGGGCGTGCCGTATTTCTACTGGGTGGTCGGCAGCAACAGCGACCCGGACGCCCCTTACAACCACTCGCCAAAGTTCGCGCCCGACCTCGATCCGGTGCTGGATTTGTCCACCCGCGCGATCATTGCCGGCATCTCCCCGTGGCTCATGAGGGGCTGAGGCGGTACCTTGAGCGCATGCACGAAGCCGCTAACGCCGAACAGCACCAGCCCCAGCAGCAGCGCCCCCGCCTGATCGTCCCGGATCTGGCGCGCGGCACCGCCCTTTTGGGCATCGCGATGGCGAACGCCGCGCAGGCCTGGGTTATCAACGATTGGTCGGAGGACCAGTCCCGGGTGGGCTGGTCCGTGGGCGGTGTGCGCCCGGACAGCGTGATCGACCAGGTAAGCGCCGTCTTCGCGGCCATGTTCATCCACGTGCGCGGCCTGCCGATGTTCTCCACGCTGCTGGGCTTCGGCTTCGGGCTGGTGGCGGCCAGCTTGTACCGCAAGCACTACCCCGCCAAACAGGCCCGCCGCGTGCTGTACCGCCGCTACGGCGCGCTCGCACTGTTCGGTGTGGCGCACATGTTCCTGCTGTTCTACGGCGACATCATGTTCAACTATGGCCTCGTGGGCATACTGCTCGCCGCGATGCTCACGCTCAGTTCAAAAACGCTGCGCATCATCGCCTACACCATCCTCGGCCTGTTCACAGCTTTCGGCGTCGCTGGCGGCATCGCGTCGTTCTACTTCGACGCGTCCGGCGGCTTCAACCAGACCGAACCCACCGTCACCTTCGACACTTTCGGGGAGTATTTCTCGTCCAACCTGGACATGGCGCTTGGGCTGCTGGCCGTGCAGCCGTTCGCTGCGGTGCAACTGTTATCGCTTGCCATCATCGGCTACGTGTGGGCGCGGGAGCAGGTGCTTACCGACGTCCACGCGCACCGCCGCACCCTCATCACCTGGAGCATCATCACCGGGCTGATCATCCTCTGCGTCGGCCTGCCCTGGGGCTTAGCCGCCGCGGGCGTGCTGCCGGACGAGTGGGAGCTGCCACTGTTCGTGCTCAACCAGGCGCTCGGCTACCTCACCGGCCCGGGCATCCTGGCGCTGCTCGCGCTGGCCACAGACGAGCTGAACAACCGGGTCCCGGGTTGGGCGCGCGCGTTCGTGGCGCTGGGCAAGCGCTCCATGTCGGGGTATCTCGCGCAGTCGTTCCTCTTCATCGCTATTTGCACCCCGGCGTTTTTGGGCATCGGCCTGGACGCCTCGGTCACCGGCAAGCTCATCATCGGCTTTGTGGTGTGGCTGATTAGCCTGTTGCTGGCGGTGGCACTGGATCGGGCGGGCAAGCAAGGCCCGTTCGAGTGGGCACACCGCCACCTCTCCTACGGCAAGACGGGAAGGATTGAGCCGAAATATGATCAGCCTCAAATCACTGCATGAGATGACACCTATGCAGGTCCACCAGCTGTACAAGCTGCGTGTGGACGTATTCGTGGCCGAGCAGAACTGCCCCTTCAACGAGATCGACGACCAGGACGCCCACCCCGACACCCGCCACATCCTCGTCTTCGACGGCGACACGCTGGCCGGCTGCGCCCGCGTCTTCCCCACCGAGGACGGCTCGCGCTTCGGCCGGTTTGTGGTTCACCCCGATTTCCGCGGGTCCGGCCTCGGCCCGGAGATCGTGCGCACCGGCGTCGCATACACCGAGCGCTTCGACGGCGATCTCATCGTGGAGGCCCAGTCCGGCCTGGTGGGCTACTATGAGCAGTTCGGGCTTGTTGCCGAGGGCGAGGAGTTCCTGGACACCGGCGTCCCGCACAGAAAAATGCGGCTGGCCCGCTAGGGGCTCAAGCCGCATCGTTGCAGGTTAACCTGCTACTGGTCGGACCTGCGGTCGTCGACAAGCGTGTCGTTCTCGCCGCTGCGATCCAACCTGAAGCCCTCGGGGAACTTCCAGGAATCGTCCTCCGCGTCGTACTCGAGCTCGGGGCGCTCGACCTCGTTGCCTTCAGAGTCGTAGCCCGGGGCCGGCTTGTTCTCGCCCTCCTCGAGCTTCTCCGCGGTGTCGGTCTTCTCCCAGGTACGCGAGCGGGTCTTGCGCGCCGCGGCGGAGTCGTCGTTCATCGCCTTCATCAGCGAGTACATCATGACGAAGTACATGAAGAAGAACGGCAGCGCGATGATGATCACCACTTGCTGCAGGGCTTCGATGCCGGAGTCATTGATAAACAGCAGCGCGCCGGTGACCAAGCCGACGGCCACGACCCAGCCCACGCGGTAGAAGGTGGGCGACTTGTTCTCCTCGCCGGAGGCGAACATGTCCATCACCAGGGCAGCGGAGTCCATCGAGGTGACAAAGTAGAACACGATCACCACCAACGCCACGGTGCCGGTGACGGCGTACAGCGGGTAATCCGCGAGCAGGGTGAACAGCGCCTGCGGGGTATCGCCCTCCTCCACCACCGGGGTGGTGAGCACGCCCGGGTCGCGCTCCTCCATGTCAATGGCCGCGCGGCCGAAGATGGAAAACCAAATCAGGTCGAAGGTGGTGGGCAAAAGCAGCGTGCCGCCGATGAACTCGCGCACGGTCCGGCCACGGGAGATGCGGGCGAAGAACATGCCCACAAACGGCGACCAGCAGATCGTCCACGCCCAGTAGAAGGCGGTCCAGGTGGCGTGCCAGCCCGGGTTGTCGTTGTAGGAGTCCACCCAGAACATCAGCTCCGGCAGCGACTGGGCGTAGATGCCGAAGGACTCGGTGATCTGGCCGAGCAGCTTCAGCGTGGGGCCGGTGAACAGCACGAAGATCATCAGCAGGATCGTGCCGGCGATATTCAGGTTGGACAGGATCTTCACACCCTTGTCCAGGCCCGTGGCCACGGAAATTGACGCGGCGAGGGTGATCGCGCAGATGATGCCGATTTGTACGGGGGTGACCAGCGGGACGTCCCAAAGAATGTTCATGCCCGCAGAAATCTGCAGCACACCCAGGCCCACGGACACGGCGAGGCCGAAGACGGTGCCGATGATGCCCAGCGCATCGAGCAACTTGCCCGGGGTGTCGTACACCTTGCCGCCGAGCAGCGGCGAGAACATCGACGACATACGCGCGGGCATTTTTCGCTTATAGACGAAGTACCCCACGGCCAGACCCGGCAACGTGAAGATGACCCACATGTGGATGCCGAAGTGGTAGTAGGTGAACTGGAACGCCTGGATAATCGCGTCGCGGCTCATGGAGTCGTAGCCGCCGCGCGGCGGGTTGTAGGCGTGGTTCAGCGGCTCGGCCGCACCCCAGAACATCAGCGTCGCGCCCATGCCTGCGGCGAAGAGCATCGCGAACCAGACGGGGTAGGAATACTCCGGCTCGTCGTCGTCATCGCCCAAGCGCAGGTTGCCGTAGCGGGAGATGAACACCACGATCAGGAAGATCAGCGTGGCAGAGACGCCGCCGACGTAGAGCCACGTGAAGTGGTCCATAAGCCAGCCGGAGATGTCCGCGTAGGTTTCGCGGGCCCGGTCGCCGAACGCCAGCGTGGCGGCGACGAACACCAGGATGAAACCCAGCGCGGAGAAGAAAATAAGGGGGTCAGTTTGCAAACGGCGTGTGCGCGCCATGCGTGGTCCTATCTAGATTTTTGGTGGTGTTAGCGTCCGGGCTTGATCAGCGTGCCGGCAAGCGAAGACGTGACGGCGGAGCCCACCAGCACGCCGACGGTGTAGAGGATGCCGGTCACCCCCAGCATCTGCAGCAGCCAACCGAAAAACAGCGCGCCAATAACGGCACCCGCGATTGCGACGACCCAACGTCCCATAGTGAAAACCTTCCTGAGCTTTAATTTGCGGTGTGTTCGAACCACGGTACCGATTTGCTAGGCTCAGCCTCTGCAACGCGGGCTTGAGAGGGACGACAACCGTGGCTGATAACGAGCAAAAACTCCTCGAACGATTCATGTGGCTTTCCATCGCCGCAGCGGTGCTGACCATTGTGTTGAAGGCCACCGCCGCCTGGGTGACGGGCTCGGTGGGCTTTCTTTCAGACGCCATCGAATCCGGCATCAACCTCATCGCCGCCGCGGTGGGCCTGTGGGCGCTGAAGCTGTCGGCCAAGCCCGCGGACGCGAACCACCACTTCGGCCACGCCCGCGCCGAATACTTCTCCGCGCAGGTGGAAGGCTCACTGATTCTCTTGGCCTCTGTGGCCATCATGGTCACCGCCGTGGACAGGCTGATCCACCCCGTGCCGGTGGAGCAGCTCGGCATCGGCCTGGCCTTTTCCGTCGTGGCCACCGCCATCAACGGCGCCGTTGGCGTGGTGCTGATCCGCGCGGGCAAGAAGTACCGCTCCACCACCCTCGACGCCGACGGGCACCACTTGCTCACCGACGTCTGGACCACCGTCGGCGTCATCGTCGGCATGGCCTTGGTGTGGCTGACCGGCTGGCAGCCACTCGACCCAATCGTCGCTTTAGTGGTGGGCGCGAACATCATGTTCACCGGCTACAAGCTGCTCAAGGGCGCGATCCTGGGCCTGCTTTCCGAGTCGCTGCCGAAGGAAGAAAACCAGATCGTCCACGCCTACCTGGACGAGTACGGCGCCGCTAACGGCGTGAAGTTCACCTCGGTACGCACCACCGCCGCCGGCCGCGAGCGCATGGTCAACCTGGTCATGCAGGTCCCCGGCGACTGGACCGTCGCGCACGCCCACGACCACGCCGACGAGGTCGAGGTCGGCGTGGCCGAAGCCCTCGGCGGCGCGGAAACCATCGTGCACGTGGAGCCGCTGGGCCATCCCACCCGCACCGGCCCGATGTCGGTGTAGTTTCGCGCTGTTAGTCTCGCGGGCATGTTTGCAGCATTGCTCATCGCCGAGGTCGCGTTTTGGGGGTGCCTCTTTCTCGGCCTGCTCATGCGCTACACCTTCCACCAACCGCGGCTCGGCTTGTGGCTGCTCGCGGCGACACCGGCAATCGACTTGCTACTACTCATCTACGCAGCCTACGACTTGCACAACACGGGCCAAGCCGACTTCTTCCACGGCTTTGCCGCGTTCTACGTGGTGTTTTCCGTCGTGTTTGGGCGGGATCTCATCGCCACGATGGACCGGAAGTTCTCCGGGGCCAACACCAAGCCGGAGACAACAGCCAGCTTGGGCAAGTGCGTGCTCGCCAGTGTCATCACTGCGCTTGTCCTGGTCGGGCTCATCGTGGTCACCGGCATGGCCGGAAGTTTCTGGCTGCTGTATTGGCTCATCGCTGTGGCGTTCACGCCGTTGATGTGGTGGGGCATCGACCGCTGGATCGCACATCGCACGTCGAAGTAGCAACCCCGAGCTGATGTGCTAGTAAGCACCTCAGGGCAACTAGCAAATCAAGTGTCCAACTTTTCGTTTGCCCAGGTGATACTGGAACCCGATTTCAGCAACAGCGTCATCTGCTAGTTCTGTTTTTGGGCAACTAGCAGATCCGCAGCCCGCCCCAGCCCGAAAACGCATAGGCTGTCCCCATGGCTGATTCGATCAAGGATCCCGAGCTCTACGAGGCCCTGCTGCGCGAGGGCAACTCCAAGTCCAAGGCGGCTGCCATCGCGAATGCGGCGGCGCGCGACGGCCGCTCGGCTGTCGGCGAGCGCGGCGGCGAGTCCGGCTCCTACGAGGACTGGACCAAAGACGAGCTGTATGAACGCGCCCAGGAGCTCGACATCGAGGGGCGCTCCGAGATGACCAAAGACGAGCTCATCGAGGCGCTGCGTGACTAAGCCGCTTGACCTGCGCTGTTACTTCGTCACTGGCCAGGGCGCGGACGTCGTGGAGCGCGCCCGCCAGGCCGCGGCCGGCGGCGCGGGCGTGATCCAGGTGCGCTCGAAGCCGATCTCCGCACGCGAGCTCTACGCGCTCTCCCGCGCCGTCGCAGAAGCAGTCCACTCCGTCAACCCGCAAACGCATGTGCTTATCGACGACCGCGCCGACGTCGCCGCCGCCCTCCGCAACCAGGGCATCTCCGGCGTCCACGTCGGCCAGGACGACCTGGACGTGCGGGTGGTGCGCGAGCTGCTTGGCCCGGACGCGATCATCGGCCTGACCACCGGCACCCTGGAGCTGGTCCAGGCCGCCAACGAGAACAGGGACGTCATCGATTACATCGGCTGCGGGCCGTTCCGCTCCACCCCGACGAAGGATTCCGGCCGCGCCCCGATCGGGCTCGACGGCTACCCAGAGCTGGTGGCCGCCTCCGAGCTGCCGCTGGTGGCCATCGGCGACGTCACCGCCGACGACGCCTACGATCTCGCCGCCCAGGGCGTGGATGGGCTGGCCATCGTGCGCGGCATCATGCACGCCGGCGACTCGAAGGCGTACTGCGAGCGCGTCGTCGCCGAGTTCGACCGCGGTGCGCAGGCCCACGCAGCCACGAGCTAGCCACACAACCCCAGAGGAAGCACCCCTGAGTAAGGCCGAAATTAGGGCAAACTCGTGCTTTGTTCCTCAGGGTCTGTGCGCACGGGCGTCGCTGAGGTCCGGCTGAACCACACGAAACTCGCTTCCACACCGACACGAACGCGCTACCCTGTCAAGCGTGAATGTTTCGGTCGTCGGCGCAGGAATTATCGGCCTGGCCACCGCACTTACCCTGGCAGACCGCGGCCACACGGTCACGGTCCACGACCCCGAGCCTGCCTCCGGCGCCTCCCATCACGCGGGAGGCATGCTCGCTCCGACTGCGGAGGTGGTGTACAAGCAGGACCCTCTCTTCCCGCTGATGCGCGCCTCCGCCGAGTGGTACCCGAACCTGATCAAACTCACCGCCAAGTACACGGACCTGCCCACGGGTTACCGCACGGACGGCACGCTCGTGGTCGCGCGCGACATCGCGGACAAGACCCACCTGAACGAGCTGCGCGATTACCAGTCCCGGCACGGCATGGCTGTGGACAAGCTCACCGTGCGCCAGGCCCGGAAGCTCGAGCCGGCGCTCTCCCCCGCCATCAACGGCGCTGTCAGCATCGACGGCGACCACCAGGTGCAGCCCCGCCTGTTTACGCGTGCGCTTATCCGCGCCTGCCGGTCCGCCAACGTCGCCTTCACCACCAACCGCATCGACCGCCTCGACCAGCTCGACAACGCCGACCAGGTTGTCGTTGCCAACGGCCTCGGCGCCCAACACCTCGTGGAAGGCCTGGATCTGCGCCCGGTCTACGGCGACGTGCTGCACGTGCGGGTCCCGCAGCACCAGTACCCGCTGCTAACACGGGTGGTCCGCGGGTTTGTGGAGGACCGCCCCGTCTACCTCATCCCTAGAAAAGACGGCACGCTGACCATCGGCGCGACCACCCGTGAGGACGGTCGCGGTCAGCCCCAGGTCCAGGGCATCCACCAGCTGCTGCGTGACGCCATCGAGCTCGTTCCGGCGCTGGAAGAGTGCGACTTCGTCGAGGCCACCGCGGGCGCGCGCCCCGGCACGCCGGACGACCTGCCCTACCTCGGCCGCGTCGACGAGCGCACGGTCGTGTCCACTGGCTACTTCCGGCACGGGATTCTGCTGGCGGGGTTGGGGGCGCGGGTTGGGGCGGAGCTCGTCGATAGGCATGAGCCCTCAATAGACTTGACCGCGTGCGACCCGAGGAGGCATTCATGAACATCACGCTCAACGGAGAAGCGGCCACCACCGCCGCCGCGACGGTGGAGGAACTCGTGGCGGAGGTCGGCGCACCCGCCGACGGCACCGCAGTGGCCATCGACGGCGAAGTCGTGCCGCGATCGCAATGGGGGCGCAAGCTTATCGACGGCTGCTCCGCCGACATCCTCACCGCAGTGCAAGGAGGCTAAACGTGCTGGAGATCGCCGGAAAGCAGTTCGGCTCGCACCTGATCATGGGCACGGGCGGGGCGAGCTCGTTTGACATGCTGGAGCAGGCCTTGAGGGCCTCCGGCACGGAGCTGACCACGGTGGCGATGCGCCGCCACAGCGCGAAAACCGGCGGCGGGGAGAGCGTGTTTGACCTGCTGAAGCGCCTGGGCATCGCGCCGCTGCCGAACACCGCCGGCTGCCGCACCTCGCGCGACGCGGTGATCACGGCGAAGCTGGCGCGCGAGGCGCTGGGCACCAATTGGGTGAAACTCGAGGTCATCGCGGACGACCGCACGCTGCTTCCCGACGTGGTGGAGACCGTGGACGCCTGCGAGATGCTCGTCGACGAGGGCTTTACCGTGCTGGCCTACACCTCCGACGACCCGGTAGCCGCCAAGCGCTTAGAGGACTTGGGCGCGGCGGCAGTGATGCCGCTGGGCTCGCCGATCGGCACCGGGCTTGGCATTTTGAACCCGCACAACATCGAGCTGATCTGCTCACGCGCGGAGGTGCCGGTGCTTATCGACGCTGGCGTGGGCACCGCCTCCGACGCATCGCTCGCCATGGAGCTGGGGTGCTCGGGCGTGCTGCTGGCGAGCGCGGTGAACCGCTGCCAGGACCCGGTGGCAATGGCGCAGGCCATGCGGCACGCGGTGGAGGCCGGCAGACTTGCGCGCGCCGCCGGGCGGATTCCGAAGCGCGAGCACGCCGTGGCGTCCTCCACCTTCGATGGCCTGGCCAGCTGGGCGGACGAGGTTTTATAAGTGCTGCCCGAGCGAGAACTCAAGCGCACCGCGCGCCAGATGAACCTGCCCGACTTCGGCCCGGAGCAGCAGCAGCGGCTTTACGACGCCCACGTGCTGGTCATCGGCGCGGGCGGCCTGGGCTGCCCCGTCATGCAGACGCTGGCGGCAACCGGCGTCGGCCGCATCACGGTGTGGGACGACGACACGGTGGATCTAACCAACATCCACCGCCAGATCCTCTTCGGCGCGCAAGATGTGGGCCGCCGGAAGGTCGACGTGGCCGCCGAGCGGTTGCGCGCCCTGCAGCCGGACATCCAGGTCACGGCGGTGAACAACAGGCTCAGCCCCGATAACTTCATCGAGGCGCTCGAGGGCATCGACTTGCTCATCGACGGCTCCGACACGTTTGCCACCAAATTCCTCGCCGCCGACGCCGCCGAGGTCACCGGCACGCCGCTGTTGTGGGGCTCCGTGCTGCGCTACCGCGGCGACATCGCTCTGTGGTGGTCTGGCCCCGGCGCGCCCGCGGATGGGGTGGGTCTTCGCGACCTCTACCCCACCCAGCCGGACGCGGATTCCGTGCCGGACTGCGCCACCGCCGGCGTGCTCGGCGTGACCACCTCGGTGGTCGGTTCGCTCATGTCCACCGAGGCGGTGAAGTTCCTCGCAGGCATCGGCGAGATTCAGGTGGGCAGGCTGCACATGTACGACGCGCTTTCCGCCACGATGCGCCGCTTCACCGTAACCCGCGACCCGGCGCGCGAGCTCGCCACCACTCTGGGCACCTACACCGAGGCGTGCACCGTGAACACCGAAGGGCAAGAGCTTTTCGACGCCCTCACGGCCCACCACCTCCCCTCCCTCGACGTCCGCGAACCGCACGAGAAGGCGATCGCGGATCTGCCCGTGCCCGGGATAAACCTCCCGCTCAGCGAGGTGGAGCGGGACCCGGAGGCGGTATCGAGGACGCTTGAGCAGTTCTCGCCCGGCGACGAGGTTGTTGTGTATTGCGCTGGTGGTGTGCGCTCCGAAGGGTTCGTCGAGAAGCATGGCGCCCTGGCCGAAACTTTGGGGATTTCTTTGAAATCTTTGCCCGGTGGCGTGCAACGCTGGACATAAACTGCAATACTTTTGTCATGCAGATCACAAAGACCGCCCCCATTGTTGCCACCGCCACTCTCATCGCCGCCGCTGCCACGCTCGCACCGGCCGCATCCGCCAACAGCGCCGCCTACTCCAACGCCGCAGGCGACGTCCGCTGTGAGATCTACCAGGTCAACGGCACCACGAAGACCATCTGCGTATCCGACCCCGCACGCAAGGCACAGCCGGAGTGCAACCCGCCGGAGCAGCTCGCCCCGGCCGTAAGCGTCGGTGACGGATCCGCCGCTGTCCACTGCTGGAACCAGGGCTTTACTAACCCGCCACAGAAGTTGAACCCGCTGCAGGTCAAGCAGCTCGGCTCCGCCTACATCGCCCCGGATTTCTCCGGCAACCTGTACGTGGCGGACATTGCCACCCGCGCGATCATCCGCGCCGGCGCCACCAACCAGGTGCTGTTCAAGCTCTAGAAGAATCTCACGCGCACTCGTCTCCGCGGCGTCATCGCTTCTTTGACCGCCACCACCACAAGCACTTCTAGCGCTTCCGCCAGCGAGAGCTTCAATCCCGCAGGGCGTGGAGTGGCCCGCCGCCCACGGCGCGCTACCCGCGCAGCCGCCGTACGCCACGTTTGCCAACCAACAGGACACTGTGCGCTGCGGTGTCTACGCCATCAACGTCCAGGACTTCATCCACTGCCTCAGCCTGGTGGACACCATGCCGGGTCTCATGTGCGCCGGCACCGACGAGGTCCCGTTCAGCCTCGAGGACAAACTGAACGAACAGGCTGGCGAGTACACCACCGCCACAATCTCGATGACCAAGCACGTGGTTGTCGACGGCAACCTCGTCACCGGCCAGAACCCTATGAGCGCTGCCGGCGTCAGCGAAGCAGTGCTGGAAACTCTGAGCTAGTGATTTGCTTTCACTACCTCGCCGGAGCGAGTCCCGGTCCATTCCCCATCTCGAACCACATGAGCTCCATTGACAAAGACATGGTCAATGCCATCAGGGTGTCGGACAGGGTCCGTAAAAGTGGCGTTATCGGTAACACCACTTTGTCTGAAAGCGACCAAGTCTGCGGTCATACCTGATTTGATCCTGCCCCTGGTTGTAAAACCGAAGATATCGGCGGGCAGGCTCGTCATCCGTCGAATCGCTTCAGGCAGGGAGATCGCTTTCTCCTGGCCAACGTACCGGTCAAGGATGCGAGCGAACGTCCCATACGTCCGTGGATGCGGTCGCCCTCCGGTGCCCAATGGCAAACCATCGGACCCGATTGTCGTGAACGGGTCTTCCAAGATTTCGATAACGTCTTCTTCTTGCATTGCATGCACCACCATCGAAACCTGAAGGTCTTCTTCAATTAGCACGCGAGCTAACGCGTGCCCCGGATCGAGATCAAAGACATGCGAGAGCTCCAGGATCGATTTTCCATCGAATCGGCCCGTCTTGCTGCTGCCGATCACTACTCCATCCCAGCCTGCAGCACGTGCGAAGTTCTCAAAGTCGTATGAGTTCTCGATTTGGTCAAGTGCGGTGTTGAGATCTTTTTCGCTCTTCAGATATTGGAGCAAACGCTCGCTACCACCAGCGTGCATCCATGGCGGAAGAACTGCCGTGAGCATCGTGCTTGCTGCCGGATACGGGTAGAGGTCCTGCGTAATACGCATCCCCCTATCACGACTCCGCCGAAGAAGCTCTAGCGCATCCGGTATAAGCGAGCGCTTCTGCTTGTTCGCAAATTTCAAGTGCGAGATATGTACCTTTGCCCGCGAATTCACTGCATGCCCGAGAATCTCAGAGATACTCTCGAGCAGCCCAAGACTTTCATTTCGCATATGGCTGGTATAGACCGCAGATGAAGGAAGCCTACTCACTAGGTATCCAAGCTCGTCTGGTGGAGTAAATACACCAGGGGGATAAATCAGGCCGGACGATAGTCCAACAGCACCTTCCTCCAAGGCGTCATCCAGCAGCCTCGACAGCTCTAGCTTCTCCGCTCTTGATAGTTCTGACGAGTCCTCCCCTTTCACCGCAATACGGAGAGAGTTATGCCCAACGAGCATCGCGTAGTTGGTTATTGGACCTGCCTGCTCAATCGCCGACACGTATTCACGATATGACTTCCACTCAAACTCTTGACTTGGAAAAATGCGCCTTACTAACCGATAAAAACCATCGGCCGTGGCTGAGTTGATCGGCGCCAAGCTAAAACCGCAATTGCCAACTACTTCCGTTGTAACCCCCTGCATCACCTTCGATATGTCTTCAACCTCTAGGAGAGGCGAGTTATCCGAGTGCGCGTGTGTTTCTATGAAACCTGGAGAGAGGAAGTAGCCGCTTAAATCAACTACGTTGTCTGCCTTCACTGAGGATTTCTCGGCACGAGAGAACACTCGTTTGATAGAGGTCCCCTCTACTAACAGGTCAAGAGCCTTCGGCTCGGATCCGTCACCGTCAAGAACAAGGGCGCCAGTCAACAGAGTATGCGTCACTTCACTGCCTCACTCTCTTCTTGCTCGGCGGCTTGGCGCTCGCGGGCTGGATCGAGCTCAATACGCTTGAGAATTATGAGCGCGACACTGGAAACCACGAGGAGTGCCACCATCGCCATGAGGCCACCGGCGGAGGATCCGGTCGCATCCCGGACATACCCCATAATGGTTGGGGCAACAAACCCGCCCAGGATCCCAAATGTGTTGATGTATGCAATCCCGCCAGCAGCGGCGGTTCCTCCGAAAATTTCACCAGGAACAGCCCAAAAGACGGTGTAAGCGGCCCAAACCATACAAACAGCGACCAGCAGCAGAAGGTAGGGTGGCAGAAAAGCCTCCGTCTTTACAAAAGCAGCACCAACGAGCCCGACGATTGCGACGCAGGACGGGATAAATGTGTGCCAGAACCGCTCTCGCTGTTTGTCCGAGCTCCGCGTGATCATGATCATCACAACGATGGTGACGAAGTACGGCAACGAAGTCAGCATGCCGTTCTGAAAACGATCTTCGACGCCATAGTCCCCCAGAATCGATGGAAGCCAGAAACTCGTGGCGTAAATGCCACACATGATGCCGAAATATGCGGCAGCCATAACGTGGACCTGCGGCAGCTTGAGCGCATCGGAAAACTTAGTCGAGGTATGACCTTCCGCTGTTTTTTCCAAAGTTTCGCCAAGCGTGCGCTTTTCTTCCTCGCTCAACCAATTCGCTTCTTCGGGAGAATCCGCCATCGTGAACCAGAAAATGATTCCGAGCACGACAGCCGGCAACCCTTGAATGGGGAACATCCACTGCCATCCGGATAGGCCTAGAACTCCATCCATTCCCTCGATAATTAACGCCGAACCAGCGGAGCCAAGAATCGAGCCAATTGGACCAGCGAGCATATAAACGCCCATCGCAGTAGCCATGCGCTTCGCCGGGTACCAGTAGGTCAGGTACAGAATGATTCCCGGTGCAAAACCTGCCTCGAAAATCCCTAGGAGAACTCGTAACAAATAGAGGTGCCACGCTTCGGAAACATACATCGTTGCCGAGGACGCTAGCCCCCACAGGACCATGATTCGGGTGATCGTTCGACGCGCCCCTACCCGGTTCATCCAAAGGTTGCTAGGAATCTCAAGACTTGCATATGCGAGAAAGAAGATGCCGGCTGCAAGACCGAATACTGCATCTGTCAAGTAGGGGTAGTCATCTTGGATATACAACTTTGCAAAACCAAGATTGACTCGATCCAGGTACGCAAACACATAACAAAGCAGGAGAAGCGGCAAAACTCGCTTGTTTATCTTCTTAAATAAAGCATCCTCACGATGTTCCCGTGCGATCAACATCACTTTTCCTTTCCTATGCGGGGATTTGCCACAGATTAGAGTCGATTGTGCTCTAGGCTTCAGATTGCATTATTTTCATTAAAAACAATCAGTTTCCGCATTTTTTAACCAATAGGGTGACTTATATGCACGTTGACATCACGGACCTTGAGATTGTCGACTACATCCAAAGAGACCCCACGATTAGTCTTAAAGAAATTTCGAAAGAAATCAGGCTGTCTGAATCGACTGTTCAACGAAGATGGCGGCGACTCACAGAGGAAGGACTCGCTTGGACAGGAGCGGCTCTACACCCCAGTGCATCTGCCGGCCTCTTTATCAAGTTCTCGGTCCAAGAAAGTCACCTAGCGAGCTTGCTTTACAAGAATGACCTCGTCACGGTCGGGCGCCTTCCCGGTGTCAACCGTTACTTCGGCCTCATCATCCGTGATGATCTAGAAAAAGCGCTTTCAGCACTGCAAGACAATTACCCCGAGCTGCGAGACGCGGACGACCTCACTGTTTACCCTTTCGTTGCGATCGGAGGAGGCGTCACATGGAAGCAGGAAATCATCGATCACCCGGGCCTCAACACTCCCCTTCCCCTACCGCTCGAAGACACTCCACCCCCTCACAGATCGTTTAGCCCCCTCGACAAGAAGGTATTTTCTGCGTTATCGAAGGATGCGAGGGCATCGATCCGAGAAATCACAGCAGTAGTGGGGGCCTCGTCGAGTTCGGTTCAGCGCTCGCGAGATCGGCTACTGGATGATCGGGTAATGGTTTTTCGGTGCGATGTGGCTCGTCGAAAGTTCGACTACAAATTCTCCATCGTGGTGAGCATGCGTGCGAGCCAGGACTCAGCCAGAGCATTGGTTAGAGAACTTAGCGAATGGTCGGAATCCCGCTTCTGTGCGGAAGTGATCAGCGCAAACAATGTGGTAGCAGTTTTCGGCGTACGTGACGCTCACCTTATCAGTGACCTGCTTTCACGGATCGAAAAGACACATCCCACAGCAAGAATCATGGACTACGAAATCTGTTCCGGGATGGAGAAAGTTTACGGATGGGTGCTTGATCGGCGAGGACATCAAATCGGGCATGTGACACCACAACCGTGGTGAACAAACGCTACGGCCAGGCCAACGCCATGAACCTGGGGAAGTGGGACGCGTGGAACTGCGCCGACACCAACGCCTTCGCCAGCGCCCCGAAGATGGGCAATCTGCAGCTGCGCCGCTACGGCACCACGTTCGTCGCCAGTGACACCAAGGGCCACTTTTTCATCGGCACCCGGGAACTCAGCCGCGTCATCCGCGTCGGCGAGATTAACGACATTTACGCCGACCGCGGCCGCATCATCGCGTTCAACTCGAAGCTGCGTGTTGCGACCGGCTAGTTGGTAGCGGTGTGGTG
>NZ_KV788373.1 GCF_001807265.1 Corynebacterium sp. HMSC05H05 | reverse complement strand
CTCGGAAGCAACGGATGGATATATAACCACGAACCCAAACACAACACAAAACGCCCAGGCCAGAGTGCAAATCAGGCCTGGGCGACAGCTCGTCGTAAAGCAGGGTGCTACACGCGTTTTGCTCCCGCGAAGTTCTTTTTGCCGCGGCGCAGCACAAGCCAGGAACCGTGGAGGAAGTCGTCGTCTGTGGGCGCCCACGCCTCGTCCTCGATGCGGACATTGTTCACGTACGCGCCACCTTCCTTGATGGAGCGGCGGGCGGCGCCCTTGGAGTCCGCAAGGCCTGCGCCGACGAGCAGATCCACGATGGTGGTCTCGCCGGAGAACTCGAACACATCGGTCTCAGAAACGGACGCAGCCAGGGTTGCCTCGTCCAAATCCGCAAGCTCGGCGCGCCCAAACAGTGCCTGTGATGCAAGTTCGACAGCCTCGCGCGCCTCGACGCCGTGGACCAGATCGGTCATCTCCTGCGCAAGGCGGCGCTGCGCCTCACGCTTGAACGGGCGCTCCTCCACCTCGACCTCGAGGCGGGCAAGCTCTTCCTGGTCCAGGAAGGTAAACCAGCGCAGGTAGCGGATCACGTCGGCGTCCGCGGTGTTCACGAAGTACTGGTACCAGGTGTACGGGCTGGTCATCTCCGGGTCGAGCCACAGGGACCCGCCGCCGGTGGACTTGCCAAACTTCTTGCCCTCGGAGTCCGTGACCAGCGGCACGGTCAGCGCGTGGGTCTGCGCGCCGTCGATGCGGCGGTTCAGATCCACGCCGGCCACGAGGTTGCCCCACTGGTCGCCGCCGCCGATCTGCAGGATGCAGTCGTGCTCGCGGCGCAGCTGCACGAAGTCGTTCGCCTGCAGCAGCATGTAGGAGAACTCGGTGTAGGAGATGCCGTCGTTTTCCAGGCGACGCTTCACCGTCTCGCGGCCCAGCATGGTGGACAGGGAGAAGTGCTTGCCGATGTCGCGCAGGAACTCGATCGCGCTGAGATCCTTGGTCCAGTCGTTGTTGTTGACCAGCTTCGCGGCGTTGTCGCCGTCAAAGTGCACGAAGCGCTTGAGCTGGCCGGAGATGCGCTCCGCCCAGTCCTTGACGGTGTCCGCGGAGTTCATGGAGCGCTCCCCCACGTCGCGCGGATCGCCGATCATGCCGGTGGCGCCGCCGGCGAGCACGATCGGGGTGTGCCCGGCTTCTTGGAAGCGGCGCAGCATTAACAGCGGCACGAGGTGGCCGGCGTGCAGCGACGGGCCGGTCGGGTCAAACCCGCAGTACAGGGTGATCGGCGCTTGCGTTGCCTCGTGCAGGTTGTCCAGGTCGGTGGACTGGTTGATCAGCCCGCGCCAGGTCAGTTCGTCGATGATGTTTGTGGAAGTCATGGTTGCTTTCTACTTCTAGTTCGCTGGGGTGTAGGGCTCAGCTTCGTCGATGAGCAAAACCGGGATGCCGTCGTCGATGCGATAGGCAATGCCGAGGCGTTCGTTGACCAGGAGCTGCTTTTCCTGGTTGTACTCCAGCGGCCCCTTGTCCTTGGGGCACGCGAGGACGTTGAGAAGCTTCGGATCCAGACTCATGGTTTCGGATCGTACCCGTCGCCGCCGCGGTAGCTGTCGTCGAGTCCGGGCAACTCGCCGAGCTCCTCACGCAGGAACTGTGCCTGAGAGTCCATCGCACGTAGGTTGTCGTCCAAGATGCCCTGCCGCACCCGTCCTGCCGCACGGGTGAGCGTGGTCAGCGAGTCTACGACCACTCGCACCGCGGAGGCGTCGCGGTACTGCGGGGCATCGAGATACGTATCAACGACCTCCGGGTAGTACACCTTCACCACATTCCATATCGTTTGGCGGTGCTCCGGGGTGGGTTCCAAATGCTCCCACTCCGAGAGCACGAACCGGACTGTGTCTTCGAGCGCACGCGCCTGCGCCATCACCTGGCGCGGCGGTCGGGCGCCGCCCAAACGCCTGGACGTCTCCTGCAACGACCGCTCCAGCACCATCGGGGTGGGCTCCGCCGGCGCGGGCGGCAACTCCTTGGGCTTGCGCGCGGGGGTCAGCGCCGCACCTGCACCGTAGGCCGCCAGCGCCGCCACTGGCCAGTAGATGCCAATGCCCACCACAAGGTGCAGCACGACCACCAATATGGCAAGCACCAGCCCAACCTGGTTTTTCGGCGACGCGAAATAACGGGCAACTGGGTTGCCGGAAGGATCATTGGAAGCCACGGATCTCCTTAAACGCCGCCGCGAGGTCGCCGCCAAGCGCGTCGAACACTTCGCCGCCGGTCAGCTCCGCCAGTTCGCGCATCTCCCACTCGCTCGCGTCGCCGTAGAGGATCACAAACACCGGCACGGAGCGCTGCGCCGCCGGCAGCTGCTCGTACTCCTTTTTGAATTTGGAGAAGCGCGGGCCGACGGTGTCTTGGCCGTCGCTGAGCAAGACTATCGACGGGATTCCGCCGGCCGGGTCCGTCTCCCGCAGCGCTTCCAGCAGCGTCTGGTACATCGCCGTGGAGCCGCTTGCGCTCAGCCCGTCCACATACTCCGTCAACTCGGCGGCCGCAGCCGGGTCATCATGGGAGAAACGCGCCGTGACAGGGGCATTCGGCCGGCTGTCGAAGGACTGCAGCGTGACGTTCTCCCGGTCGCGCAGGGAGACGTCGCCGGTGAGGGTGGAAGCGGAGCCGTCGATAAGCGAATGCATGATGTCTTTCAGCGAGGCGATGCGCTCGCCCTCCATCGAGCCCGAGGTGTCCAGCACAAACGTGGTGGTGCCTGGCTGCCGGTAGGTGTTGTCGTAGGCGTACAGCAGTTCGTCCACCACGCCTTCGTTCGCTGGAAACGGCAGCTCGATGACCTGCTGGTCCGCGATCTCCGCGGGGAGATTGTCCACCTGGGCCACCGGCCTGCGGAAGGTGTCCGCGATGTCGGGCTGGTGCTCGAGGAGCCAATTCGCAAGCTTCTCGACGCGTTCCCGCGCGTCCGCATTCGCCGGCTGCGCGAGCGCGGACAGCGGGTAGTCCGCGGAGATGACGCCGTCCGCCGGAACCACAACCTCGATGGGCTGGCCCTGCTGACGCATCTGGTGCAGCGTGGACTCGTAGTTGACAATCGCGTCCGCTCGCCCGGGGTCGTCGGCGAACGCCTCAGCCAGCCAGCCGGAGGACCCGGAGACCATGGATTGGGCCTGGAACAGCTGCTCAAGGCGCGGGCCGACGCGCTCCAGGTCGGCCGGCGCGATGGCGTCGCCGGTGTCCGCCAGCGCGGTGGCCACGGCAACCAGAGCGGAGAATCCGGAGTTGGACGCCTGCGGGTTGGTCATGCCGAAGCTGAACTCGCCTGCCTCCGCGGCCTGGGCGAACTCCGCCCACGTGGGCTGTTTTGTGTCCCAGCCGAGTCGCTTTGCACTGTCCTCCCACACGCCGAACGCGACTGGGCTGGTGGCGATCTTCGACTCGCCGTCCAGCTTGTCGGTGGCGCCGATGAGGTTGACATAGCGGTTGGTGGCGAACCAGGTGGCGTCCACTTTCCCGTCGAAGTCGCCGCGCTTGAGCGTCTGCGAATTGTCCAGGGTGCCGCCGGGAAACTGCATGTCGATAGAAAAGCCGAGGTCCTTGGCAGCCTGGTCGACCAGCCCTTCAAGGTCCTTCAGCTCGGTGGCGGCGACGATGGTCAGGTCGGCTGGAGTGCCGGACCCGGAACCTGCGTCGGAATCTGAGGAGCCGGACGTGCCGCCGTCGAGCGAGGTGCATGATGCGAGTATGAGCGACATCAGGGCGGCGAGAGCTACGAAAAGGCGTTTCACTGGTCGTCCTCCTTTACCGGTGCGGGAGCGCCGGCATAGCGTTGTCCCACTCCGTCGATGAGCTGCTCGAGCCTGTCGTAGGAGGGCGGGTCGATGGAATTGACGTAGCCGGAAGGCGCATCGAGGCCGCGGACCTCGAGCTCCTGCGCTAGGCTGCCGGAGTTCGCGGGGCGGAACCCGTGGCGGGCGGCGAGCTGCTGCAGCTGCGGGTCGTTTGCGAGCAGGCGCCCCAGCTCCTTGCCGCCCTCCGAAACACCGACGATGCCGTGGTTCGCAAGCACCGTGGGGCTCAAGTGCAGCAGCACCATGTCGTCGCGGATACGCGAGTTCGGCCGCATCTGCTCTCCCAAGAACTGTGCCTCGTAGACCATCACCATCGGCGCGGCGCCCATGCCCTGGCTCAGGTAATCCGTGAATGGGCCAGACGAGGACGCCTCGCTGTACCCCTGGGCGGTGAAAAATGGAGCAATTTCGTCGATGAGGTACCCGACGTCGTCTCGTTGCTCCGGGTCGCGCTCGGCCACCTCCCACGCCAGAAGCGACAGGTACATCGCCGCGGAGTTCGAGGTGCGGATGTCCGTGGAGCGGATCTGCACATTGCGTGGCGACGGGTACGCCTCGCCCAGATCACGCCATCGCTTGCCGGAGCGGGCCAGGTCCATGTATGTGTTCACGTCCAGGGTGTACGCGCCGTTGTGTTCGCTGACCACCCCTTCTGCAACCAAGAGGTCGGCGATCGGCTTCCAGCTCGCCACCGCCATCGGCGTGAAGAACGGGAAGTCCACGGAGTAGCCGCTGCCCTGCTCGCGGACCTTCTGCGTCGCCGGCGCCGACGACGGGAAGACGAAGTCCTGCTCCGCAATGTCCGTGGTGGTGGCAATCTGGCGCGAGCCGGCGGTGGTGACGCTGACGCTGTATCCCAGCTCTTCTAGCCGCGCCACCACGTCGGGGTCTTCGAAGTAGGCGCGTTTCTCCGAGCCGATCACGCCGTGTAGCTGCGTCAGTTTGCCGCCAGGCTCGTCGGATGTTCCCCCTTCATCCTCGCCGCCGAAGGGCAGCAGCCCCCGTCCCAGCGCGACGGCGGCGATGACCACCCCAACTAAAATGACGCCAAGCACCACGGAGACTTTCCGCCCCCGGGGCTTGGCGTCACGGCTGCTCGGCACACTCATAGCTCACATGCTAAATGGCCGGGCCGACATGCGCGCCGCAATCGACGAACTACTTCGCGCGCACCGGCGTTGTCGCCCAGTCGCGTGCGGCCTTGTTCGCCTCGCGCACGCGCTCGCGCTGCTCCTCCACTCGCGGGCGTGCGGTGCCGCCGCGGGTGTCGCGGGATGCTACCGCGCCGTCGACGGTGAGCACTTCGCGGACCTCAGGGAGCAGCCGCTTATCGACGCTTTGCAGTTCCTCGTCCGTCAGGTCGACCAGATCCACGCCGCGGGATTCCGCGATGCGGACGCAGGCGCCGGAGGCCTCGTGGGCCTCGCGGAACGGCACGCCCTGGCGCACCATCCACTCGGCCAGATCCGTTGCCAGCGTGAAGCCTGCTGGGGCGAGCTCGCGCATGCGGTCCTCGTGGAACGTCAGCGTGGACACCAGGCCGGTGAACGCTGGCAGGAGGATGGACAGCTGAGTCACGGAATCCACCAGCGGCTCCTTGTCCTCCTGGAGGTCGCGGTTGTACGCCAGCGGCATGGCCTTGAGCGTGGCCAACAGTCCGGTGAGGTTGCCAATTAGGCGTCCAGCCTTGCCGCGGGCGAGCTCCGGGACGTCCGGGTTCTTCTTCTGCGGCATGATCGACGAGCCCGTGGACCACGCGTCGTGCAGCGTGACGTAGCCGAACTCCGGCGTGGACCAGGCGATGATCTCCTCAGCGAAACGGGAGACGTCGATGGCGATCTGCGCGAGCACGTAGGCAGACTCGGCGGCGAAATCGCGCGAGGCGGTGCCGTCGAGTGAGTTGTCCGTGGCGGAGTCGAAGCCGAGCTCCTCTGCGATCGCTTCCGGGTCCAGGTGCAGCGAGGAGCCTGCCAGCGCACCGGAACCGTACGGCGAGACCGCGAGGCGCTTGTCCGCGTCCTGGATGCGCTCCAGGTCGCGCAGCAGCGGCTGAGCGTGCGCCAGAAGCGAGTGCGCGAGCAGAATCGGCTGCGCGGCCTGGAAGTGGGTCTTGCCCGGCATGATCGCGTCCGGGTGGGCCTCGGCCTGCTGGACAATCGCGTCGATCAGGTCAGACACGTCCTGGGCCACACCGCGGAGAGCATCTCGCAGCCACATGCGGAACATCGCAGCCACCTGGTCGTTGCGGGAGCGGCCTGCGCGCAGGCGGCCGCCGACTTCGGGGCCGACGCGGTCGATCAGGCCGCGCTCCATCGCGCCGTGCACGTCTTCGTCGGTGGGCAGCGGGCCGAACGAGCCGTCGGCGACGTCGCGCCCAAGCTGGTCGAGACCGTCGAGCATCACCGTGAGGTCTTCGTCGCTAAGCAAACCTGCCTTGTTGAGCACCTTCGCGTGCGCCTTGGACGCGAGCACGTCGTAGGGTGCGAGCACCCAGTCGAAGTGGGTGGACACGGACAGGGCGAACATCGCCTCAGAGGGGCCGCCGGAGAAACGGCCGCCCCACAGCGCGCCCTCATTGGTCTTGTGCTGCTGCATCGACTACTTCTCCTGGTCGGCGCCAGCGGCACGATCGCGCTTGTTGGCGATCTGGGAGGACAGACCGTGCAGGCGCACGAAGCCCTTGGCCAGGGTCTGGTCGAAGGAATCGCCGGTGTCGTAGGTGGCCAGGTTGAAGTCGTACAGGGAGTGGTTGGAGCGGCGGCCGTTGACGGTGCAAGTGCCGGCGTGCAGCACCATGCGGATGTCGCCGGTGACGTGCTCCTGGGTGGACTCGATGAACGCGTCCAGGGAGCGCTTCAGCGGGCCGAACCAGAGGCCGTCGTAAACCTCCTCGGACCAGCGGGCGTCGATGAGGCGCTTGTAGCGGGCCAGCTCGCGCTCGACGGTGACATCCTCGAGCGCCTTGTGCGCGGTGATCAGCGCAACAGCACCCGGTGCTTCGTAGACCTCGCGGGACTTGATGCCCACCAGGCGGTCCTCCACCATGTCCAGGCGGCCGATGCCCTGGGCGCCGGCGCGGCGGTTCAGCTCCTCGATGGCTTCGAGGACGGTGACCTTGCGGCCGTCGATAGCCACCGGCTTACCTGCCTCGAAGGAAATGATTATCTCGTCCGGGGCGTTGCCCAGCGCCGGATCCTCGGTGTAGGCGTAGAGGTCCTTTGTCGGCGGGTTCCACAGGTCCTCCAGGAAGCCGGTCTCGACTGCACGGCCCCAGACGTTCTGGTCGATGGAGAACGGAGACGCGGCGGACTGCTCGATGGGCAGGTCCTTGCCCTCGGCGTACTCGATGGCCTTGTCGCGGGTCCAGGCGTAGTCGCGGGCCGGGGCGATGATCTCCAAGTCCGGGTCCTGGTTGAGGAAGCCGACCTCGAAACGGACCTGGTCGTTGCCCTTGCCGGTGCAGCCGTGGGCGACGTGGGTGCCGCCGTACTTGTGGCCGGCCTCCACCAAGTGCTTGACAATCAGCGGGCGGGAAATGGCGGAGACCAGCGGGTATTCGCCCTGGTACATGCCGTTGGCCTTGATGGTGGGCAGGCAGTATTCCTCAGCGAACTCGTCCTTGGCGTCCACCACGATGGACTCCACGGCGCCGCAGTCCAGCGCGCGCTGGCGCACGGACTCCATGTCCTCGCCGCCCTGCCCCAGGTCCAGGGAGACGGCGATGACCTCGCCGTCCGTCATCTCACCCAGGTACGGGATTGCTACGGACGTGTCCAGGCCGCCCGAGTACGCGAGCACAACGCGGTTAGTCATAGTGAAAGATCTCCTTCGAAGTCCAGGATGATTCAGAATTATTCAGTGTAAGTAAAATTATGCGATCGGCGCCGCAATGTCTACTCGCCGACGCTTTCTTTCAGCCCGAACAGCTGCTGCGCCAGCTCTTTGCCGGTGAGCGGCTCGCGGGCGACCACGAAGACCGTGTCGTCGCCAGCGATCGAGCCGACCACCTGGTCGAGCCCCACGCGGTCGATGTAGCTGGCCAGGTACTGGGCCGCCCCGGGAGGCGTGCGCACCACGGCGATCTGCCCGGAGTAGTCGACGGAGACGACCAGCTCCTCGATCATGCGGCGCAGCTTTTCGCGCGGGCCGGAGTGCGCCGTCTCCAGCGAGTCCGCCTCCGAGCCCACGGTGTAGTAGGCGCGGCCGCCCGCACGGGGACGGACTTTCTTCGCGCCGAGCTCGTCCAGGTCGCGCGAGAGGGTGGCTTGGGTGATGTCGATGCCTTCGTCCAGCAGCAGCTCAGACAGCTGCACCTGGGAGGACACGCGGGTTGATTCGAGCAGCTCGAGGATTCTCGCCTGCCGCGCGGTGCGGGATACAGGTTGGGTCATACTTGGTGCTCCAAAAGCCAGGCCAGCAGCGCCTTCTGGGCGTGCAGGCGGTTTTCAGCTTCATCGAAGACGCGCGATTGCGGCCCGTCGATGACTTCCGCGGCGACTTCGCTCCCGCGGTACGCGGGAAGGCAATGCAAGAATATTGCATCCTCGGCCGCGCGCGACATCAGGGCAGCATCCACCTGGTACGGCAAAAACGGGGTGCGGCGGTCCTTGCCGTCCTCCTCCATGCCCATGGAAACCCACGTGTCCGTGATGACCACATTCGCGCCCTCCGCAGCGGCAATATCGGAGGTCACTGCCACTGCAGCACCGGTTTCCTCACCGCGGCGCCGTGCGCGCGCAACGAACTCGTCGCGCGGCTGGAAGCCGTCCGGCGCGATGACGGTGATGTCCACGCCGGCAGTGGCAAAGCCGATGAGGTAGGAGTTAGCCATGTTGTTGTCGCCGTCTCCCAGGTAGACGGCCTTCAACCCCTTCAGCCCCGCCGGGCCCTCGTCCGGGCAGAAGTTTTCGACCACCGTTTGCAGGTCGGCGAGGATCTGGCACGGGTGCAGGTCGTCGGACAGGGCGTTGATGATCGGCACGGTGGCCGTTTCCGCCATTTCCAGCAGGTTGTCGTGGGCGTAGGTGCGCCACACAATCGCCTCGACAAACCGCGACAGCACCGCGCCGGTGTCCTGGTAGCTCTCTTTCGTGCCCATCTGCGAGTTGCCGCTTTCGGTGACAATCGCGCGCCCGCCGAGCTGCGCGATGCCGGCGTCGAAGGAGTACCGGGTGCGGGTGGAGGTTTTGTCGAACAGCACGGCGACGGACTTCGGCCCCTCAAGCGGTCGGCGCGAGAAGGGCTCGCGCTTCAGCTCCGCGGCAAGTGCGAGCACCTCGGCTTGCTCCTTGGGGGTCAGGTCGTCGTCTGCCAGGAAGTGTCTGACCATCGTTCTAGCTCCTATCTTTCGCTGCATCGATTGCGCGGGCGAGGCGCTTCATCGCCTCAACAATCTCATCGTCGGTAATCACCAGGGGCGGTGTCAGGCGGATGACGTCGTCGCCCGGTGCGTTCAAAATCAGGCCTTCTTCGAGCCCCTGCTTGACGACGAGCTTCGCCACCGCCTCATCCAGCACCACCCCGAGCATCAGCCCGCGCCCGCGGACGCTTCTGACACCGGGGATCTGCGAAGCAGTGCTGGTAAGCAGTTGCCCCTTGCGGCGCACTTCCGCGAGGAAGGCCTCGTCGACGACCCCTAGTACTGCGTTTGCTGCGGCGCAGGCGACGGGGTTGCCGCCGAAGGTGGTGCCGTGCGAGCCCGGGGTGAACAGCTTCGCTGCCTTGCCGCGGGCGATGGTTGCGCCGATGGGCAGTCCCCCGCCCAAGCCTTTAGCCATGGTGATCACGTCGGGGAGGACGCCTTCGTGCTGGAACGCGAAGAAGTCGCCGGTGCGGCCGACGCCAGTTTGGACCTCGTCGGTGATGAAGAGGATCCCGTGGGCGTCGGAAAGCTCACGCACCGCTTTAAGGAAACCTTCCGGCGCGGGGATGACTCCCGTTTCGCCCTGGATGGGCTCCAGGATGATCGCGGCGGTGTTGCCCGGGTCCTGTTGCACCAGGGCCTCGAGTGCCTCGATGTCGCCGTAGGGGAAGAACTCGACGCCAGCCGGCATGGGTTCGAACGGCGCGCGCTTGTCCGGTTGGCCGGTCAGTGCAAGCGAGCCCATGGTGCGGCCGTGGAATCCGCGCTCAGCTGCGAGGATGCGGCGGCGGCCAGTCAGGCGCGCGAGCTTGAAGGCAGCCTCGTTGGCTTCGGCGCCGGAGTTGCAGAAAAACACCCGCGCGGTCTCGTCGCCGACCCGGGGTCGCAAGGCCTCGGCGACCTCCACCACCGGTTGGGAGCCGAAGAGGTTAGACACGTGGCCAAGCGTCGCCACCTGCGCGCTCACCGCCTCGACGACGGCCTGGTGCGCGTGGCCGAGCGCGTTGACAGCGATGCCGGCGAGCATGTCTATGTAAGTGTTGCCGTCCGCGTCCGTGACGGTGGAGCCCTCGCCGGAGACAAGCTCCACCGGCGGCGCCGGGTAGGTATCTAGCAGCGCGTTAGTCCAACGCGAAGAAAACTCACTCATGCGTCGTCCTTTCTAAAGATCGTTCCGTCCGGGTAGTGCGCGCGGTCGTAGTCGTCCGGCAGCACCATGGTGCCAACGCCGCCCATGGTCAGAAGCTCCAGCAGCACGGAGTGGGCCACGCGGCCGTCGATAACGTGCGCCGCCTTCACCCCGCCCTGGACCGCGGTGAGGCAAGCCTCCATCTTCGGGATCATGCCGGTGTCCAAGCCGGGCAGCATCTTGGCCAGCTCGCCCGCCTCAATCTTGGACAGTAGCGAGTCCTTGTTCGGCCAGTCTGTGTACAGCCCCTCGACGTTGGTGAGCACCACCAGGCGCTCGGCACCGATCGCTGCGGCGAGCGCACCCGCGGCCTCGTCGGCGTTGATGTTGTACACCTCGCCGTCCTTCCCCGGTGCGATGCCGGAGACCACCGGGATGCGGCCGGCCTCGATGATGTCCATCACCGCCTCCGGGTTCACGTCCGTGATCGTGCCCACCAGGCCGATGTCCTGCAGTTGGCCGTCGACGACCACCTCGCGCTGCTTCGCGGTAAACAACCCGGCGTCCTCGCCCGAAGTACCCACCGCGTAGGGCCCGTGCGAGTTGATCTTGCCCAGCAGGTCCCGACCCACCTGGCCGAAGAGCACCATGCGCACCACGTCCAGGATCTCCGGGGTGGTCACGCGGAACCCGCCGATGAACTCCCCGCCGTCCAGCCCCAAGCGGCCGAGCATCTGGGTGATCTGCGGCCCTCCGCCGTGCACCACCACGGGTTTCGCGCCCACGGTGCGCAAGAAGACCATGTCGGCGGCGAAGGCTGCCTTTAAGTCCTCATCGATCATGGCGTTGCCGCCGTACTTGACCACCACGATCTTGTCGCGGTAGTGCTGCAGCCACGGCAGCGCCTCCGCCAGCACAGTGGCGCGCTGCTCGTTGGTCAGATTCGGCATCATCTCACCTACCTCCTAGCTGGTGTAGGCCGAGTTGATCTCAACGTAGGCGTGCGACAGGTCCGTCGTGCGCACCGTCGCACGGCCCTCGCCGCCAGTGCCCAGATCCACCACCACCGCGATGTCCGCCCCGCTCAAGTCCACGTCCCGCGCGCCGGGTACCGCAGCGGAGTGTTCGCAGACGGTGTGCCCGTTGAAAGTCACCGAGATATTGTCCGCGTCCATCTCCGCCTCCGCCATGCCCACAGCGGCGAGCACACGGCCCCAGTTCGGGTCGGAGCCGAACATCGCCGTCTTGACCAGGCTGTCGCGGCCGATGGTGCGCGCGGCGTGAAGCGCCTCATCGTCCTCCGCGGCGCCTTCGACGGTGATGCTCACACGCTTGGTCACGCCCTCGGCGTCGGACTGCATCATCGCCGCCAGCTGCGCGCAGGCCTCGTACACCGCGGCGTCCAGCTCGTCCTGGTTCGGGGTCGCCCCGCTTGCGCCGTTGGCCAACGCAATGACGGTGTCGTTGGTGGAGGTGGAACCGTCGATGTCCAGGGTGTTGAAGGTGGTTGCGGTGGCGCGCTCCAGCGCGGTCTGCAGCGCCTGGGCCTCCACCTTCGCATCGGTGGTCAGGCACACCAGCATCGTCGCCAGCGACGGCGCCATCATGCCGGCGCCTTTGCCCATGCCGCCAAGAGTCCAGCCGTCACCCTTGACCAACACTTCCTTGGCCACGGTGTCGGTGGTGCGGATGGCTTCGGCGGCGTCCGCGCCGTTGTCGCCGAGCTGATTGACCACGGCTGCAATGCCGCTTTCCACCTTCTCCATCGGCAGCAGATCGCCGATGATGCCGGTGGAGCAGACGGCTACCTGGGCGGGCTTCGCGCCCACACCTTCGGCGACGAGCCGCTGCATAGTTTGCGCGTCATGCAGCCCTTGCTCGCCGGTGCAGGCGTTGGCGTTGCCGGAGTTGAACACCACCGCCTTCAGCTCGCCGGAGGACACCGCCGCGCGGCTGATTTTCACGGGCGCGGCGAAGACTTTGTTGCGCGTGAAAACCGCGGCCGCGGCGAATTCGGGACCTTCGTTGACGACGACGGCCATGTCCCGTTTGCCGGATGCTTTCAGGCCCGCGCTTGTGGCGGCGGCGGAGAAACCTTGAGGGGCGGTGACTCCAAGAGTGCTCATGGTGGAGGGGGTCCTTTCAGAAAAAAGAGGTAAGGGGTGTCTCGTCGGCGGTTACGGAGCCACCGCGGCTCGCGACAGACCCGCCCCCTCCTCGAACCCGAGCGCAAGGTTCATGCACTGCACCGCCGCTCCCCCGGTGCCCTTGGTCAGGTTGTCGATGGCGCTGGTGGCCACAACCTTGCCTGCCGCCCTATCAACCTCGACCTGGACGTGGCACATGTTGGAGCCCACCACGTGCTGCGTCTGCGGCTGCTGGCCGGCGGGCAGCAGGTGCACGAACGGCTCCTCGGCGTAGGCCTTGTCGTATGCAGCGCGCACCGCCGCCGCGTCCACTCCCTGTGCAAGCGGCGCGGTGACGGTAGTGAGGATGCCGCGCGGCAGCGGCGCGAGCACCGGCGTGAAGCTCACGGCGACCTGGCCACCCGCGACTTCCTCGAGGTTCTGCGCAATCTCCGGTGTGTGCCTGTGCGCGCCAGCGACGCTGTAGGCCTTCAGCGAGCCCATTGTCTCCGCGCCGAGCATGTCCAGCTTGGCCTTCTTGCCAGCCCCGGACACGCCGGTAATAGCCACCACCGTCAGGTCCGGCTCCACCAGGCCCGCCTGCACCGCCGGCCATGCGGCGAGCGTGGCACCCGTGGGAAAGCACCCGGGAACAGCGATGCGCGTTGCCTTTGCGACGTCCTCCCGGTGCCCCGGTAACTCCGGCAACCCGTAGGGCCACGCTCCCGCGTGCTCTGAGCGGTAGTAGGCGCGCCAGGCTTCGGCATCGCGCAGGCGGAAGTCGGCGGCGCAGTCGATGACGGTCACGTCCTCGCCGAGTGCTGCGCCGATGGCCGCGGAGTGGCCGTGCGGCAGCCCCAAAAAGACCACGTCGTGGCCGGAGAGCACCTCGACGGTGGTCTCTTCGATGACCCGGTCGGCCAGCTCCGGCAGGTGCGGCATGAGCTCGCCGACACGCTGGCCGGCGTTGGACGCGCCGGTGAGCGCGCCAATCTCCAGCTCGCCCGCGACATACGCCGGGTGGCCTAGCAGCAGGCGGAGAATCTCACCGCCTGCATAACCCGTGGCCCCCGCGACCGCTACGTTGACAACCTTGCCTTCTGACATGGTCGCAAGTGTATCAGTTATGCAGTCGCGTGGAAGTTATTCACCGAAATATATTTAGCCGCGCATTTCTGCGCCGAAGCGCTCCTTAGCCAACTCAGCTGCCTTCAGGCGCGCCTCGGAGGCTTCTTCCTCGGTCAGCGTGCGGTCCGGGGCGCGGAACGCCAGGCCAAACGCGAGGGACTTTTTGCCTTCGCCGAGGTTGTCGGAACGGTAGACGTCGAACAGCGTGACTGCTTCGACGAGCTCGCCGGCGCCCTCCTGGACTGCGCGGCGCACGTCCTCGGCCGCCACAGCCTCGTCGACGACCAGCGCGATATCCTGGTTGAGCAGCGGGAACGCGGACAGACGCGGCGCAGGCAGGCGCTCTGCCAGCGGGATGGCGGTCAGATCGACCTCCATCGCGCAGGTGCGCGCCGGCAGGTTCAGCTTCTCCAGGATCTGCGGGTGCAGCTCGCCGGCGTGGCCGACAACCTCGCCGTCAACTTTGAGCTCCGCGCAGCGGCCCGGGTGCCACGGCAGGTACTCGGCCGCCTCAACATCCAGGTCGACGCCGCACACGCGGGCGACGAGCTGGGCGGCCTCGATGGCGTCGGACCACTCGTAGGCGCGGCCCTTGCCCCACGGGCCTTCCAGCTCCGTGTTGCCCAGCGCCACCGTCGCGGCGTGGAGGTGCTGCTTCGGCAGCGACTCGATGAGCTCTGCGACGACCTCGTCCGCGGGGCGCTCGGACACGTCCGGCAGTGGCGAGACGTCCGCGCGCTTCTCCGAGGTCTGCGCCACCGAGTAGATGGCCATATCCCCGCGGCCGCGCGCGACGTTTCGGCCCGCGGCCTCCAGCATCGGCGGCAGCAGTGTGGTGCCGAGGATGCCGTAGTCCGCGTCCAGGGGGTTCTGCACCTTCACGGTGTTGCGGCGCGGATCGTCCGCGTCGAGGCCCCAGGTGTCGAACGTGTCGTTGGCGATAAACGGCGTGGGGATGATCTCCGCGTAGTCGGAGTACGCCAGCGCGTGGGTCACCGCACGGCGGCGTCGCTGCAGCGGGCTCAGGCCGCGGCCGCCGCGGGGCGTGGGCAGGATCGACGGGATGTCGTCCAAGCCCTCCAGGCGCACGACCTCCTCGACCAGCTCCACCGGCACGGTGATGTCGGTGCGCCAAGTCGGCGGGGTGACTTCAAGCTCCTCGCCGTCGCCAGCGACCTCGCAGCCGACTTCCTGCAGGCGGCGCACCACGGTCTCGCGTGCGTACTCCACACCGATCAGCTCAGCCGGGCGCGTCGCGCGCATCGCAATCGCGTCACGCTTCTCGACGTCACCGACCAGCGTCCTACCCGCATGAATCGTTCCGCCGGCGATGTCCACCAGCAGCGCGCACGCGATGTCGAGGGCGTTTTCCACCAGCTGCGGGTCCACGCCGCGCTCGAAACGGCGCGATGCTTCCGAGCTCAGCTTCAGCCGGCGCGCGGTACGCGCCACGGTCAGCGGGTCCCAGGTCGCGGCCTCGAAGTGGACGTTGACCGTCTCGTCCGAGATTTCGGAAGTGGTGCCGCCCATGACACCGGCGAGGGACTGAATGCCGTTGTCGTCACTGATCACCACATCTTCTGCGGTCAGCGTGCGCTCGACGTGGTCGAGCGTTTCAAACTTCTCGCCGTCGGCGGCGTTGTGCACGCGCAGGCCGCCGGCAATCTTGTCGGCGTCGAAGGCGTGCATCGGCTGGCCGGTCAGCAGCATGACGTAATTGGTCACGTCCGTCGCAGCGTTGACCGAGCGCACACCGGCAAGCATAAGCTCGCGCTGCATCCAAAACGGTGCGGTCGCGTTCGGGTCGATGCCTTCGACGGTGCGCACGCCGAACCGCTTGGCCTTGGTGGACTCTTCCACGGAAACCGCGATGGTCTCGCCAGACGGAGCTGGCACGCCAGCAATGTCGATGCCAGCGATTGCCGGATCCTGCGCCACGTCGGAGAACTCCAGGTCGAAGGCGGAGGCGATCTCGCGGGTCAGGCCGCGGGCGGACAGGGCGTAGCCGCGGTCCGGGGTGACGTTGACATCGAAGACGGTGTCGTCCGAGCCCAGAATCTCGCGGGCGTCCTGGCCGGGGGTGGCGGAGCCGTCGTGAAGCGTAATGATGCCCTCGCTTTTCGCGGTGAGCCCGAGCTCGGCCGCGGAGGCCATCATGCCTGCGGAGATGTGGTCGTAGGTCTCACGCGCGGAGATCTCGAATCCGCCCGGCAGCACCGCGCCCGGAAGCGAGACGACCACCAGGTCGCCCTGCTTGAAATTGCGGGCGCCGCAGATGATGCCCTGCGGCTCACCGGTGCCGTTCGCCTGGCCCACGTCCACCTGGCAGTAGCGGATGGGCTTCTTAAAGCCGGTCAGCTCCTCGATCTCGGCGACGCGCCCGATCGCCAGCGGGCCGGTGACCTCCGGGAGCGGCGCGTAGCCCTCGGTTTCGAAGCCGACGCGCACGAAGCCCGCGTCAAGCTCCTCGTCGGTGGGGTTGAAATCCTTGTTACCTGCGTTCTGCAGCAGGCGGACGATCCAGTTTTTGGAAATGAGCATTATCGAGAGTCTCCTTTACGCCTGCACGCCGAACGGGATAGTGAAACGGACGTCGCCTTCGACCATGTCGCGCATGTCCGACAAACCATTGCGGAACTGCAGGGTGCGCTCCAAGCCCATGCCGAACGCGAAGCCGGAGTAGACCTCCGGGTCGATGCCTACGGCACGCAGCACGTTCGGGTTGACCATGCCGCAGCCGCCCCATTCGATCCAGCCCGCGCCGCCCTTCTTGTTGCGGAACCACACGTCCACCTCAGCGGACGGCTCGGTGAACGGGAAGTAGTTGGTGCGCATGCGCGTTTTCGTCTCCGGGCCGAACAGCACCTTGGCCAGGTGGTCGAGGGTGCCGCGCAGGTGCGCCATGGTCAGTCCCCTGTCCACGGCCAAGCCCTCCACCTGGTGGAACACAGGGGTGTGGGTGGCGTCCAGCTCGTCGGTGCGGAACACGCGGCCCGGACACGCAATGTAGATGGGCACGTCACGCTCGAGCATGGTGCGCACCTGCACCGGCGAAGTGTGGGTGCGCATGACCTGCTTGGAGCCTTCCTCGCCGATGTAGAAGGTGTCCTGCAGGGTGCGCGCCGGGTGGTCCGGGATGAAGTTCAGCGCGTCGAAGTTGAAGTACTCCGCCTCCACTTCGGGGCCTTCCGCGACTTCCCAGCCCATGCCGATGAAGATGTCCGCAATGTGTTCGGACAGCGTGGTGATCGGGTGCATCGCACCCGCCTGCGTGCGGGAGGTGGGCAGGGTGACG
The DNA here is from genome assembly GCF_001807265.1 of Corynebacterium sp. HMSC05H05. Classification (GTDB taxonomy): domain Bacteria; phylum Actinomycetota; class Actinomycetes; order Mycobacteriales; family Mycobacteriaceae; genus Corynebacterium. The sequence goes on along the minus strand of NZ_KV788373.1, from coordinate 21,137 downwards.
TCCACCTTCTCCTCGCGCAGCTGCTTCTCGCGGTGCTCCGCTTCGCGCTGCACGCGCAGCTGGGCGTAGGCCTTTTCTGCGCGGCCGCGGGCCATGTTCACGAACCGACCGGCATCCTTGCGCTGATCCTTGGGCAGCGTTCCAAGTGCGCGGCGGGCCTGCGGAATCGGGGCCTTCTCCCCCAGGTGCGCACGGTGCGCCTCCTCCAGCGCAGCGAGGTCCTCGGCCGCCTCAAAAGCAGCGATCGCCTCGTCCGCCGCCTTGTTCAGGGCGTCCTCGGTCAGTTCAATCTCCGGAGTTGGGTTTGCGTTGTCGGCCACGCTCGTGTTCACCCGCACCTTTCCACAAGTGCGCTGCGCTGTTTATACAGACCGCAGCAGTGTCGGTTCAAAAGCGTCCACCACTTTACCTATCGGCCGACACAGCGACCGCGCGAGGGCGGGCGCTGCAAACCCTGTCGATAGAGCTAGTCCTCCGCGAGCGCCTTCGACGACTCCCACAGGCAGATACTCGCCGCTGTGGCCAGGTTCAACGACTCCGCACTGCCCTGGATCGGGATGGAAACGCGGTGGTCGGCGGCCGACAGGATGTCGTCGTCAAGCCCATGTGCCTCGTTGCCGAACAGCCAAGCCGTCGGCTGCGCGAGCGTCTCCCCCGGCTGCGCAAGGTTCACCTCGCCGTTCATGGTGGTGGCGAAGGTGGACAGCCCGGCGTCTTCGAGTTGGCTGATCACGCGGCGGACATCGCGGTCGCGTGCCACCGGGATGTGGAACAGCGAGCCCGCGGTGGAGCGCACCACTTTGGGGGCCTCCGGGTCCACGGTGTCGCCGGCGAAAATCACCGCGTCCGCGCCCACAGCATCGGCGATGCGGATGATTGTGCCGGCGTTGCCGGGGTCGTTGGTTTCCACGCACACCGCCACCAGCTTCGGCCGGCCCTTCATAATCTTGGGCACCGTCCACAGCACCGGGCGGCACACCGCAAAAATGCCAGTAGAGGTTACTGCGTCCGCAAGCGAATCCGCAGCCTTGTCCGTGATCGCGTGCGTGTACACGTCCATGTAGCCGGCCGCCCGCACGATCTCCTCGAAACGCTCGGCCGCGGCCTCGGTAACGAAGAGGTCCGTCGCCGCTCCCGTGGCCACGGCGGCCTCCACAGCGTTCTCGCCTTCCGCCAGGAAGGCCTTTGCTTTACGACGAGCTTGCGCCCTCTTCAACTTCCCCGCATTAACCACACGCGGAGTGCGCTCTGTGAACGGCTGTTGGAAATCCAATGGCATAGCTACAGACTACGTTGCGGGCGCTACGCTATTTGCCGTGCCTACGTTTCCGGAGCTCGTGCGCGCCCGCCTTCTTTCGCCTGCGGCGCGCTCTTGGCGCATCGGTTTTGCGCTCGCAGCTCTTCTTTTCGCTCTCGGGCTGGTAGCTCTGCCGGGGGCACCGATCGCGGTCGAGTGGTCAAGATTCGCGGTGGCGCTCTACGCCGTATTTCTCATTGTCGCCGCATTCTTCGCCCCGGTCACAGCAAGTGTGGGTTACGGCTTTCTGCTGCAATTCTCCGCGGCAGCACCCGAGTACCGCAGCGCGATCATCATCATCGGAATGTTCGCGATCGCCGCTGTCGTGGGGTTGCGCGTTCCCGCCCGCTTAAGCCTGCCACTGTTGGCTTATCTTTGGTATCTCGCACAGACAGACTTTCCCTCCGGCGTTTACTTCCCCATCTCGTTTGAAACAGCAATTTTTCTGTTCGTGCTACTCCTTGTCGCGTGGGCAGTGGGTTGGATTTTGCGCGCCTTCCTCATAACCCGTGAGCGCCAAGCAGATCGGCTAAGAGCGGAACTTGAGCGCGAACGCGAACGAACGGTAAAGGCCTTGCACGGTTCAGTGGCGTCCTCGCTCACCTCGGTGGTGCTCCGAAGTGAAGCCCTAGCGATGTCGGGGGACGAGCAGACAGCCAAGGCGGCGAAACTCATCGCAGAGGACGCCCGACGTTCCATGCAAGAAGTCCGCCAGCTCATCCGTTTTATGCGTTCCGACGATCCCGCGGAGCTCAGCGGAGACAAAACCATGAGCACGCCCACATTAAACGAATGCTTGCGGTCCTTTTCGGACACATTGCGCAGCCACGGCTACACGGTCACGGAAAGTGGCATGCATGGCGAGGGGCTGAACTCGATCGCACTTCATCACGCTGAAAGCGCATTCCGTGAGATCCAGACCAACGTAATCAAGTACGCGGATAAACACCGGCCGGTCATCGTCGCAGCAGTCGAAGACGACAATGACGTGCAGATCCTGGTGCAGAACTTTGGCGCCCCACAAGAGCAGGCAGTTGAGATGAGTACCGGCGTCGGCTTAGGGGAGGTCGCATCGCTTTTGCAAGAGGACGGTGCTTCACTCGACGCGGGCTATCACGGCGAGGCGTTCCGATATCACTTGACCGTGCCAAAGGAACGAAAGTAGATTGCCGCGAGAGTATGAAAGGTACTTTCGTACCAACTTCTCCCCTAAGCGTCCGAAATAATTGCGCATTGCTACCGTATGCACCCATAATTCGATGTAGCGATCTACAGCTTTAGTTCATGAAAGGACAAGCAAATGCGCAAGTTTGCTCGCCTCGCCGCCTCCGCCCTGGTCGCAACCGGGCTTCTCACCGTGGCCCCTGCAGCATCTGCAGAAGCGCAGACTGTGGCAACCCCTTACGCAGCTGGCGCAATCGGCGACACCTTCGAGTGTGGCGGCATGCTCGGTCGTCTGTGGTGCTAATAGCACCAAGATGACAACACCTGATCACCCAATCCGGGTTTTCCTCGTCGACGATGATCCGCTCGTCCGCGAGGTGCTGAAAAGCTACCTCGACAGCGCCAAAGGGATCACCGTCGTCGAAACCGCTTCGGACGGATCCGAAGCACTCGAGCGCATCCCCCAATTAGACGTGGATGTGGTGCTCTCCGATGTCTACATGCAGCACATGGGCGGCGCAGAGCTGCTGCGCAATCTCGACGCGCGTGGCGCCGCTCCGGCCTTTTTGGCGATTAGCTCTTTGGACAATGACTCCGCGATGCTCGACATCCTCGACCACGGCGGGCGCGGATACATTCTGAAGAGCCAGCCGCGCGAGGAAATCATCCTTTCGGTACGGCAGGCGGTCGCCGGTGGCACCGTGATCTCTCCTGCCGCGATGAACAAGCTGCTCCCCCACCTCTCCCAGCGGGACGCACAAGCTCCGCAAGCTGCTAGCGGAGCGCGTTCAAAGGCCGCTATTAACGTGCCTGCGGGCGTTTCTGATACCGAGCAGAAAGTGCTTGAGCTGCTTTGCGACGGCCTGAGCAACGCCGACATTGCGAAGCACCTGAACTATTCTGAATCCACCGTGAAGAAGATGGTCTCGAAACTCCTCTCGGCCTACGGGGTCTCCTCCCGCCTCGACCTCGTGGTTACCGTCCTCAACGGCCGGGGGCCGCAGGCACAATAGTCACTCCTACGGTTCTAAACGAAAGTATCGGCATCGGGTACGAAGGTGCCGACACCCTAAAATTCACTTGTCACACGACGGCAACGTCCTTACGTTGACTCCTGTAAGCAATCACCCCGACTGCTAGCGACGCTGGCGGTAGCTTCACAGGAAAGGACAACGTATGACCCGTAAGACCCGACGCATCACTACCGCGCTTCTCGGCGCTCTGATGGCCGGCGCTGCCATCGCTCCCGCGAACGCGACCACCCTCGAGGAGTCCGCTCCCGAGACCCCGGCGAACAACGACAAGCTCCCGATCGTCCACACCTACCGCGGCTCCGACCACCTGAAGGCCAACGTGCTCAACCCGCGCCCGGTGTGCAACTCCACCGAGGACTACCGCACCGTCGTGTACAAGGTGAAGGACAACTTCCTGCCAGTGGGCACCATCTCCACCACCAACCTTTCCGACGAGGCCATCCCGCTGCAGCAGGATCTCTCCCGCACCCAGACGGTGTCCGCGTCCGTGAACGGCTCCAAGACCGAGACGCTGGACCTCGGCGGCTCCGGCTCCAAGAAGGGCATCGAGGGCAACATCGGCTACTCCCTGGCCAAGTCCCTGGGCTGGGACGTCTCCGCTGAGCTGTCCTGGAACGTCGGCCAGACTGTCGGCCCGTACGACGTGCCGGCCGGCAACACCGGCGAGGCCACCTACGGCTTCCGCACCGTCACCATGACCGGCACCCAGCAGCGCTGCCTGCCTAACGGCACCTGGGCAACCCCGACCGCGTGGGTCGCAAACATGCCGGTGAAGAACGAAGTCCGCGTGAAGAACTTCGACACCCCGGCTGATTCCTGGGCCCCGAACAAGGATGCGCAGACCACCGAGGTCAAGGACGAGCCGAACGCAGAGTACGACAACGACGTTGACACCCTGAACAAGGGCGACAACATCGACGACGTGGAGAAGGTCGACGACAACAAGACCGCCGACGTTAGCAACAAGGACGTCAACCTCGCCGCCGAGAACGAGAAGGCGGCCAAGGAAGAAGCCGACAAGGCCGACGACAAGGCTGAGGACACCACGGAGGACAAGGCCGACGGCGCCATCGAGGTCGAGGCTGTGTCCGACAAGAAGGAAGAGTCCACCGACAAGTCCAACAAGGACGACGCCGAAAAGGCCGACCACGACCTGGACCTCGAGCCGTACTTCACCGTCTCCTCCGCTAAGGCGAAGGGCTTCGCCGGCTCCACCGCTCTGCGCGTGAAGAACGTCGGTAACGAGCGCTACTGGGGCGAGTTCCCGGCAGTGACCTTCCGCGTCGCAGTCCGCACCGAGGACGGCCCGGAGAACGTTGACCGCCTGATCACCACCACCACCCGCGAAGGCGGCTACGCCCGCGACCTGGGCTGGGACGAGGACGAGCAGGCACGCATCTTCGAGGTCACCCTGTCCAACCCGATCAATCCGGGTGAGGAAGCAGACCTCGTGTCCTTCTCCTTCGGCGACGGCGACACCAAGGAAGGCCGTCTGACCAACTACATCACCGTTACCCAGACTGGCCGTCTCGACGGCGACGACTCCGAGTACAACGACCAGGACGTCGACTCCCGCGACGTCACGCTCGACGACTTCGGCCGCGAGAACGAGGGCATCTTCTAAACAGCCCCCATCACAGCGATTGGCGCGCCCACCCCAGCGGTGGGCGCGCTTGTACGTATCCCACACGAAAAAGCTCCCGCCCTCCCCGACTGCTCGGGGATGGGCGGGAGCTTCGTCGTTAAGCGAAAGTGCTCTACGCAGCCTTCGGAGCGTTGACGTCCTCCGGCAGAGCGTTCTTCGCAACCTCGCACAGAGCGGAGAAGGCAGCGAAGTCGCTGACAGCCAGCTCGGCCAGGATCTTGCGGTCGACCTCGACCTCGGCCAGCTTCAGGCCGTGGATGAGGCGGTTGTAGGTGATGTCGTTCATGCGGGCAGCGGCGTTGATGCGCTGGATCCACAGCTTGCGGAACTCACCCTTGCGCTTGCGGCGGTCGCGGTACGCGTAGGTCTGGGAGTGCAGCCACTGCTCCTTCGCCTTGCGGTACAGGCGGGAGCGCTGGCCGCGGTAGCCCTTCGCGGACTTGAGGATTGCGCGGCGCTTCTTCTTAGCATTGACTGAACGCTTCACACGTGCCATGAGTCAAACTTCCTTTTCTTTTTCTCGTAATCGGTTGATTGATCGGGCAGTGCTTAGGACATGCCGAGGAGGCGCTTTGCGCGCTTGACGTCTGCCTTAGCAACGTCGGTGGAGCCGGACAGCTTGCGGCGGCGCTTCGACGAGAGCTTCTCGTTCAGGTGGCGCTTACCAGCCTGCTCGCGGCGCAGCTTGCCCTTGCCGTTGACCTTGATGCGCTTTGCGGTGCCCTTGTGGGTCTTCTGCTTCATGGTGAAAGCCCTTCAGAGTGTCGATTGTTGGAACTACTTTTTGCCCTTGCGAGCCGGTCCGAAGACCATCGTCATGTTTCGGCCGTCCTGCTTCGGACGGGACTCGACAACGCCGAGCTCCCCGATGTCCTCAGCCAGACGCTCCAGCAGGCGGTACCCCAGCTCGGGGCGGGCCTGCTCGCGGCCGCGGAACATGATGGTGACCTTGACCTTGTTGCCCTTCTCCAGGAAGCGCTCAACATTGCCCTTCTTGGTCTGGTAGTCGTGCTCATCAATCTTGGGGCGGAACTTCTGTTCCTTGACCACGGTCTGCTGCTGGTTCTTGCGGGCCTCGCGGGCCTTCTGATCCTGCTCGTACTTGAACTTGCCGTAGTCCATGATCTTGGCCACGGGCGGCTTGGCCTTCGGGGCTACCTCGACCAGGTCGAGGTCCGCCTCGTACGCCAGCTTGCGGGCGTCGTCCGTGCGGACGATGCCCACCTGCTCGCCGGACGGGCCGACGAGGCGAACTTCAGGGACGCGGATTCGTTCATTGATCCGAGCTTCAGCGCTGATGAGAACTCCTAGAGACTTAGAGAAACAATGCGTGCCGCACTCGAACCACAATCGGGATCATCCCACGCGAAAAACCCGCTCACCCTGACGGGTGGCGGGAGTTCGTCCATTGCACGCCAAAACACATTTGTGTCTTGCGCACCGTTTGACCCGTATCCAACTCATTTGCATGAGCGGCTTGGGGTGGGATTCACTCCTCTTGCGGCCCCCGCACCCGCATGACACGGACGCGCTGGGCGGTGTAGGCAGCAATATACATGCTTATGCCTGCACAAACCAAATCGGCGCGCCGCAGGCTCACCTAGGCCTTCGCCAGAACGTCCTGCAGGAACTGTCCGGTGAAGCAACCGGGCACCTTTGCGACGTCCTCCGGCGTACCCTGCGCCACCACCGTGCCGCCGCCGGAGCCGCCCTCGGGCCCCATGTCCACGATCCAGTCCGCGGACTTGATCACGTCGAGGTTGTGCTCGATCACCAGCACGGTGTTGCCCTTCTCCACTAGGCCGTTGAGCACAAGCATGAGCTTGCGGATGTCCTCGAAGTGCAGGCCTGTCGTCGGCTCGTCCAGGATGTAGATCGTGCGGCCGTTGGAGCGCTTCTGCAGCTCCGCGGCGAGCTTGACGCGCTGCGCCTCGCCGCCGGAGAGCGTGGTCGCGCTCTGGCCGAGACGGACGTAGCCCAGGCCGACGTCCACAAGCGTCTGCAGGTAGCGGTGGATCGAGTTAATCGGCTCGAAGAACTCCGCGGCCTCGGAGATGGGCATCTCCAGCACCTCGGCGATGTTCTTGCCCTTGTAGCGCACCTCGAGCGTCTCGCGGTTGTAGCGCGCGCCCTCGCACACTTCGCACGGCACGTACACGTCCGGCAGGAAGTTCATCTCGATCTTGATGGTGCCGTCGCCGTGGCAGGCCTCGCAGCGCCCGCCCTTGACGTTGAAGGAGAAGCGCCCGGCTTTGTAGCCGCGCACCTTGGCCTCCTGGGTCTCGGCGAACAGGTTGCGGATCTTGTCGAACACGCCGGTGTACGTCGCCGGATTGGAGCGCGGGGTTCGCCCGATCGGGCTCTGGTCCACCTGCACGAGCTTGTCCAGGTGCTCGAGCCCCTCGACCTTCTTCACCCGGCCGGGCACCTGGCGCGCGCCGTTGAGCTGGTTCTGCAGCGTCTTGGCCAGAATCTGGTTCACCAGCGTGGACTTGCCGGACCCGGATACGCCGGTCACGGCCACCAGCACGCCGAGCGGGATGTCCACGCTGACGTTGTCCAGGTTGTTCTCGCGCGCGCCGATGATCTGCAGTTGCCTTTGCTTATCGACGTCCCTCCGGCGCTCCGGCACTTCGATCACCTTGCGGCCGGACAGGTAGTCGCCCGTGATGGAGTCCTTGGCCTTGAGGATGCCCTCCGGCTTGCCCTGGTAGACCACTTCCCCGCCGTACTCGCCGGCGCGCGGGCCGATGTCGATGAGCCAGTCGGCCTCGCGGATAGTGTCTTCGTCGTGCTCCACCACAACCAGGGTGTTGCCCAAATCGCGCAGCTTCTTCAGAGTGGTGATCAGGCGCTGGTTGTCGCGCTGGTGGAGGCCGATGGACGGCTCGTCCAGCACGTAGAGCACACCGGCCAGACCGGAGCCGATCTGGGTGGCCAGGCGGATGCGCTGCGCCTCGCCGCCGGACAGGGTGCCGGCGGAGCGGGCCAGGGTGAGGTAGTTCAGCCCCACGTCCAAAAGGAAGTGCAGGCGCGCCTGGATCTCGCGCAGCACCGCACCGGCGATCATCTCCTCGCGGTAGCCCAGCACCAGGTTGTCCAGGTACTCGGAGGCCTCCTCGATGGACAGCTGCGTCAGGCCCGCGATGGACTGCTCCCCGTGCGTGGTGGACGCCAGCCGCACAGCCAGGATCTCCGGCTTCAGGCGCGCGCCGTTACACGTCGGGCACGGCACCTCGCGGGTGTACGCGAGCAGGCGCTCCTTCTGCGTTTCGGACTCGGTCTGCTCCAGTTTGCGCTCGAGGTAGCCCACAATGCCCTCGTAGGCGGCGGTGTAGGAGCGCTGGCGCCCGTAGCGGTTTTTGTAGCGCACGTTGACCTTCGTGGACGAGCCGTGGATCAGGTGCTTTCGCTGCGTCTTGGTCAACGAGCTCAGCGGGGCGCTGGCGTCGAACTTCTCCTCCTTCGCCAGCGCCTCGATGAGTTTGGTGAAGTACTTCTTGTTCGGGCTGGAGTTCCACGGCTGGAACGCGTCCACCGCGGGTGCGTCCGGGTCCGGGATGACCAGGTCCACGTCGATCTCTTTGCGCACGCCAAGGCCGTCGCACGCCGGGCAGGCGCCGAACGGCGAGTTGAAGGAGAACGCGCGCGGCTCGTACTCCTCCACGTTGAGCTTGTGGCCGTTCGGGCAGGCCATCTTCTCGGAGAAGATCTGCACGCGTTCCGGGTCGTCGGCGTCCAGCTCCACAAAGTCGAAGCCGACCAGGCCGTCCGCAAGCTTGAGCGCCGTCTCCACGGAGTCCGTCAGGCGCTGCTTTTGGCTGGCCTTGACGGTGAGGCGGTCCACCACCACGTCGATGTTGTGCTTGATCTGTTTTTCCAGCTTCGGCGGGTCCGAAAGCTGGTAGGTCTCCCCGTCCACGTTCACGCGCGAGTAGCCCTGCGAGGACAGGTCTGCAAACAGGTCCTGGAACTCGCCCTTGCGCTTGCGCACAATAGGCGCGAGCACTTGGAACTTCGTGCGCTCTTCCAGCTCGAGCACGCGGTCCACAATCTGCTGCGGGGTCTGGCGCTCAATCACCGCGTCGCACACCGGGCAGTGCGGGGTGCCGGCGCGCGAGTACAACAGGCGCAGGTAGTCGTAGATCTCCGTGATGGTGCCCACGGTGGAGCGCGGGTTGCGGTTGGTGGACTTCTGGTCGATGGACACCGCCGGGCTCAACCCGTCGATGTAGTCCACGTCCGGCTTGTCCATCTGTCCCAGGAACATGCGGGCGTACGAGGACAGCGATTCCACGTAGCGGCGCTGGCCTTCGGCGAAGATGGTGTCGAAGGCCAGTGAGGACTTGCCGGAGCCGGACAGGCCGGTAAACACCGCCATCTTGTCGCGGGGCAGCTCAATGTCCACGCCCTTGAGGTTGTGTTCGCGCGCGCCGCGCACTGTCAGCTTTTCGGCCACGTCACTCTCGCTTTCGTCGGTTAGTACTCCCAAGACGCTACCAACACGCCGCGGCGGTGAAACATTCCTGAGTAGCCTTGGGCGCATGCTTTCTCTCCGCCATATTTCTGTCTCCGACATGGACAACAACTGCTATCTCCTCTGCAGTGAGGGGCAGGGGTTGCTTATCGACGCAGCTTCGCACGCCCCCGAACTCCTGGCCATGGCCGACGACGCCGGTGTGAAGATCACCGCGGTGCTGACCACGCACCGGCACTACGACCACACCCGGGCGCTGAAGGAAGTGCTCGAGACCACCGGCGCGAAGCACTACGCGCCGTTTCTGGATGCCCCAGCGATCCCGGTGCCAGCCGATGTGGAGCTCAACGACGGCGACACGATCGAGTTCGCCGGCCACACGCTCCCCGTGACCATCCTGCGCGGGCACACCCCGGGCGGCGCTTGTGTTGCTGCGGAGATCGACGGCACCGTCAACCTGTTCGTCGGCGACTCGCTGTTTCCCGGGGGCTTGGGCAAAACCCAGTCCGAGGGCGACTTTGTCCGCCTGTTCAACGACGTGAAAGAAAAGGTCTTCGATGTGTACCCGGACGAGGCCGTCGTGTGGCCGGGCCACGGCAAACCCACCACGCTCGGCGAGGAGCGCCCGCACCTGGATGACTGGTGGGATCGCCGCTGGTAAGCAGAAATCCCGCCACCGCGGCGTCGCAAAATCGCTACACTCGGCGGGAGCACATTCAGCTACAAAAAGTAAGGATTGGGTAAAAGTATGATCCGGAAAATCGCACGCCCGATGCTGGCTTCGGTCTACGTGATCGACGGTGTCGAGACCCTGTTGAACCCGGCTGGCCACAAGGACAGCGCGGACAGCGTTTTGAAGAAGCTGCGCGCGGTCACCCCGCGCGAGTACCGCGGTTTCCTGCCGAAGAGCCCGGAGACTGCCGCGCAGATCATCGGCGCTACCAAGGCTGGCGCCGGCGCATCTTTCGCCATTGGCAAGTTCCCCCGCCTGTCCGCCACGCTTCTGGCTGCCACCGCGCTGCCGACCGTTGTTGGCCGCCACGCGTTCTGGGAGGCAGAGGACGACGACGAGAAGGCACGCCGCCGCACCGGCGCCCTGACGGACCTCGGCCTCGCCGGCGGTGTCCTGCTGGCCACCGTGGACAACAACGGCAAGCCCGACCTGAAGTGGCGCGCTCAGCACGCTGCCCAGGCCGCGCAGAAGAACGTCAAGCAGGCGCTGCCCACCAAGTCTGAGACCGAGAAGGCTTGGGACAAGGCATCCGACTGGTTCTCCGACGCCACCGACCAGGTCACCGATTACGTCGACGACAACAAGGGCGACTGGAAGAAGAAGGCCAACAAGGCCAGCGACGCTGCGAACGACTGGCTGGGCGACGCTAAGAAGCAGGCGTCCAGCTTCCTGTCCGACGCGGGCGACTGGCTGGACGACGCTGCCGAGAAGGCCTCCGACAAGGCCGAGGACGCGTACGGCGACATCAAGCCGTCCAAGATCCAGCAGTTCAAGGCGAAGCGCAAGGTCAACAGCATCGTCGGCGATCTGCAGGGCCAGTTGGACGACCTGCAGCCGTCCGCCCTGGACAAGTTCAAGGCGAAGCGCAAGGTCAACAAGGCTTCCGCCAAGGCCCAGGACAAGGCGCAGAACGCGGTCGACTCCCTGCAGGACGCGTGGGACAAGCTGGACGCTGACCCGAACTGGATCACCAAGCTCAAGTGGAAGCGCAAGGCCAAGAAGGCTGAGAAGAAGGCCCAGAAGCTGGTGAAGAAGGCGCAGAAGAAGTTCGCGTAAGCACCGTAAACACTCGGACTACTTGGCGGCCCTGAGGCTGGGAATAATCCCAGCCCCGGGGCCGTTTGTTGTGAGGATGCAGGAAACAGAACAGACGTACGTGGATCAGCTTTTCGCGCACCTGGACAGCGAGGTGGCGCGGGCGCAAGCGCGCCTCGAAGAGGTGCAGCGTGACGTGGACCCGGACAACCCGGATTCGGACGCGCTGGTGCGCCGCGAAACGGAGTATCACGGGCTCAACGCGAAGCTGGATGCGCTCAACGTGGCAGAGACCGGCTTAGTCTTCGGCCGCATCGACGTCGCCGACGACGACCCGGAGAACCCGGTGCCGGGGCGGCCGGATTTGGAGCGGCGCTACATCGGACGCATGGGCATCGACGACAGGGAGGACAACTACCGCACCCTCCTGCTGGACTGGCGCGCTCCCCTCGCCCGCCCATTCTACCTGGCAACCACGGCGCACCCGGAGGGCGTTGAAACGCGCCGCAACATCCGTATGCGCGGCCGCACTGTCACCGCTGTGGACGACGAGGTGCTCTCCGGCGACGGCGCGGAAACCTCCGACGCGGGAGTTGGATCCGAGGCGGCTCTGAGGCGCGCGATGAACGAGGCCCGCACCGGCCACATGCGCTCCATCGTGGAGACCATTCAGCGCGAGCAAGACGAGATCATCCGCGACGCCACCCGCGGTGTCATGGTGGTCCAGGGCGGCCCGGGCACCGGCAAGACGGCGGTGGCGCTGCACCGCATTGCGTACTTGCTCTACACGTGGCGCGAGCAGCTCACCCGCACCGGTGTGCTGGTGGTCGGCCCGAACGCGACGTTCCTCGAGTACATCTCCCGCGTGCTGCCAGAGCTGGGCGAGACTGGCGTGGTGCTGGCCACCGCCGACCAGCTCGTGCCGGGCTTTGCCCCCACCGGCGAGGACTCGATCGCCGCGCGCGAAGTGAAGGGCTCGGAGGAGATGGTGGCCATCCTCAAGCGCGCGGTGCAGGCCTACGAGACGGTGCCCGACAAGCCCGTGCGCCTCACGTTTGATTCGGTACCGGTGGATGCCACCCCGCAGATGGTCAAGTCCGCCCGCACGAGGGCGCGGCGCTCGCGCCGCCCGCATAACCAGGCACGCGCCTACTTCGCCGAGCACCTTACCCAGTTGCTGGCGGAGGCGTTGGCGAAGCGCATCGGCGAGGACCCGCTCGGCGGGGCGAACCTGCTCTCGGACGCGGACGTGGACCAGCTTCACGACGACCTCGCGGACGATCCTCAGGTAGAGCAGCTCATCGACACGCACTTCCCGGAGCTGGACCCCGTAGAAGTGCTCGATACGCTGCTGACAAGTAAGGACGCCATCGCAGAGGTCGCCCACGACTACGACGACTACACCCGAGACGCCTTGTACCGCGCGCCAGGCTCCCCATTTAGCCACGTTGACACCGCGCTTGTGGACGAGCTGGCCGTGCTCATCGGAACGGTGGATCCAGAGGAACAGCGCCGGAAAGAAGAAGAGGAATGGCGCGAGCTCGTCGCCGAGGCAGAGGGCGCGCTCGACGTGCTGTCCTCGTCTGAATCCACGGACAACGACGACGACCAGTTCGAGGCAGAGATCCTCTCCGCGGCCGACGTCATTGACGCGGAGACGCTCGCGAGCCGCCAGCGGGAGACGGACACCCGCTCCACCGCGCAGCGCGCACGCGCCGACCAGACGTGGGCGTACGGGCACGTCATCGTCGACGAGGCCCAAGAGCTGTCGCCGATGGAGTGGCGCATGGTGTTCCGCCGCTGCCCGTCGCGATGGATGACGCTCGTGGGCGACACCGCCCAGACGTCCTCCCCCGCCGGCGTGGACGACTGGACCAACGCGCTGGAGCCCTTCGTGGGCAACCGCTTCCGCCTGCATGAGCTGACGGTGAACTACCGTACGCCGAAGGAGATCGCGGACTACGCTGCCGAGATCCTCGCTGAGATCGACCCGGAGGCCACCGTCCCGGAAGCGATCCGCGAATCCGGGGTGCCGGTGCAGTTCGTTGAGGACTTGAGCCTCGTCGAGAAGCGCGACGGCTTAACCGCCGTCATCGACGCGGACAATGTCGGCGAAATGAAGGGCCTCGAATTCGACAACGTCGTCGTGGTGGAGCCGAGCAAAATTAAAGAGGCCTCGCCACAGGGGTGGCAAGACCTCTACGTCGCCGTCACCCGCGCCACGCAGACGCTGACAGTGGTCGGCGAATAGCGCCTTAGTTGACTGTGTGAACGATCATGACGTCGCAGTCGGACTGACGCGCGACGTCTGCCGGCACGGAGCCCAGCAGGCGGCCGGTCAGCGAGTTGATGCCGCGGTTGCCCACAACGAGCAGGTCCGCGTTGTTGTCGTTGACAATGGCCATCAGTGCCTGCACCGGGGTGCCCGGGCGGGTTGCGGTCTGCACGTCCGGTGCGCCAGCGGCGCGGGCGTGCTCAGCTGCGCCCTCGAGGTTCTCCAGCGCCTTCTGGTCGCCCAGAATGGTCACGGAATCCTGACGCAGCGTCTTCGCGGCCTCTTCCTCGTTCTCGTAGTACGCGGTACCGATGACGAGGGTGGAACCGAACGCGGCTGCAATCTTCGCGGCGCGCTCAACGGCCAGCAGGGAGGACTTGGAACCGTCGGAGCCGACGACGATGGTCTTGTAGTTATCGGCCATGTGAAATCACCTTTCAAAAATGCGACGCGGTTAGCGTGGTCAGTGTACCCCTTGCGGGTTTAGTCGTGTCCCTCTGCCCGAGTATCCACGAGCATGACGTCCACCGGGGCCTTCTTGGCCACGTTGCCGGGGATGTTGCCGAAGATGCGGCCGGCCATCGAGCGCATGCCCTTGTTGCCCACCACAAGCAGGTCGACGCCGTACTCGTCGACGGCCTCCACCAGCACATTCGCGGGCTGGCCACCCTTGGACACCAGGTTGACCTTGCCGGCCTGCTCTTCCTTGGCAATCTCGTCCGCCTTGCGCAGAATCTCGCGCGCGTTGGTGGCGGTGACGATGTCCACGCGGGACAGCTCCGCGTTGGTGGAGTTCAGCATCGAGCCGGACGCGGTGTAGTGGGCGCAGATGATGGTCAGCTCGGCACCGTAGACGCGGGCGAGGCTGGCTGCGGCACGCACAGCGACCATGGAGGTGGCGGAGCCGTCGGTGCCGACAGCGATCGACTTGTAGGTGTGCAAGGCAGGTTCCTTTCGCTAATTGCCTGTGTCTTTAATACCACGCAGCTCCCGTTTGAGATCTGCAATCTCGTCCCTGAGTCTTCCGGCGAGCTCAAATTTGAGTTCGCCGGCGGCGTCGCGCATTTGGACCGTCAGGTCGTCGATAAGCTTTTGCACCTCGTCAGAGGCCATGTTGGACACATCCGCGCGCTCGGCGACGGCCGCATCGGAGCTCAAGCTTGTCGACGCATCCGCGTCCGCGTTGTCGTACACCTGGTCCAAAATGTCCGCGATGGCCTTGCGCAGCGGCTGCGGATCGATGCCGTGCTCCTCGTTGTAGGCGATCTGCTTCTCGCGGCGGCGCTCGGTTTCGTCGATGGCCTCCTGCATGGATTCGGTGACCTGGTCGGCGTACATGATCACCTCGCCGGAGACGTTACGCGCGGCGCGGCCGATGGTCTGGATGAGCGACTTGGTGGAGCGCAGGAAGCCCTCCTTGTCCGCGTCCAGGATGGCAACCAGGGAGACCTCGGGCAGGTCCAGGCCCTCGCGCAGCAGGTTGATGCCCACGAGCACGTCGTACTCGCCCAGGCGCAGCTGGCGCAGAAGCTCCACGCGCTGCAGGGTGTCGATGTCCGAGTGCAGGTAGCGCACCTTGACGCCGTTATCCAGCAGGTAGTCCGTGAGGTCCTCGGCCATGCGCTTGGTCAAGGTGGTCACCAGGACGCGCTCGTTCTTGTCGGTGCGTTGGCGGATCTCGTCGATCAGGTCGTCGATCTGGCCCTTGGTGGGCTTGACGGTGACCTTCGGGTCCACCAGGCCGGTCGGGCGGATCACCTGCTCCACAAACTCGCCCTGGGCGGCCTCGAGCTCGTAGTCGCCGGGGGTGGCGGACATGTAGACGGTCTGGCCCAGGCGGGCCTCGAACTCGTCGAAGGTCAGCGGGCGGTTGTCCACCGCGGACGGCAGGCGGAATCCGAACTCCACCAGGTTGCGCTTTCGGGACATGTCGCCTTCGAACATGCCGCCGATCTGCGGCACGGTGACGTGGGACTCGTCAATGATGGTGAGGAAGTCTTCCGGGAAGTAGTCGATCAACGTCGCCGGCGCGGAGCCGGCCGGGCGACCGTCCATATGGCGCGAGTAGTTCTCGATGCCGGAGCAGAACCCGACCTGCTGGATCATCTCCAGGTCGTATTCGGTGCGCATGCGCAGGCGCTGCGCCTCGAGCAGCTTGCCCTTGTTCTCCAGCTCCTCCAGCCTGTCGGCGAGTTCTTCCTTGATGGCCTCGATGGCCTTTTCCATGCGCTCGTCAGTGGCCACGTAGTGCGTTGCCGGGAAGATGCGCACCTCGTCTTCCTGGCTGATCACATCTCCGGTGAGCGGGTGGATGTAATACAGCGAGTCCACCTCGTCGCCGAAGAACTCCACGCGCACAGCCACCTCTTCGTAGGCCGGGATGATGTCCACGGTGTCGCCCTTGACGCGGAAGGTGCCGCGCTTGAAGTCGATGTCGTTGCGCTCGTACTGCACGTCCACCAAAAGGCGAAGAAAGCGGTCGCGCTCGACCTCTTCGCCCACACGCAGCACAATCGAGCGGTCCAGGTATGACTGCGGAGTGCCCAGGCCGTAGATGCAGGACACCGAGGACACCACGACCACATCGCGGCGGCTCAACAGCGCGGAGGTGGCGGAGTGGCGCAGTCGCTCCACATCGTCGTTGATGGACGAGTCCTTCTCAATGTAGGTGTCCGTCTGCGCGATGTACGCCTCCGGTTGGTAGTAGTCGTAGTACGACACGAAGTACTCCACCGCGTTGTTGGGCAGCAGCTGGCGCAGTTCGTTGGCCAGCTGTGCCGCCAGCGTCTTGTTCGGCGCCATGACCAGCGTGGGCCGCTGCTGCTTTTCAATCAACCACGCGGCGGTGGCGGACTTGCCTGTGCCGGTCGCGCCCATGAGCACGACGTCGCGCTCGCCGCGGTTCAAACGCTCATCCAGCTGCGCAATCGCGGAGGGCTGATCACCGGAGGGTTCAAACTCGGAGACGACCTCGAAGGGCTTCTCGCGGCGCTCAATCTCGCCGACGGGGCGAAACTCAGACTGCGCGAGGACAGGATGTTCAGCAGCAAAAGCCATGCCGAACAGTCTACGCGTCAGCACAAACCGCAGGCGGCACCTTAGGCGGCGTACCTGCGGGAGGTTTCCAGCCACTCCTGCAGCTCGCCCGCTTCCTCCCACATGGAGTACAGCGCGGAACCGCCCGGGCGCAGCACGGCTTGGGCTCGGCGACGAATCCACTGCCTGTCGTCCAACGTGAACGGATAGTCGATTGTGCCCTCGAGCCCATCCGGCAGATGGCCGTTGATGAGTGCGGCGAGTGCGATGACGGATTCAGCCTCCGCTGTGCCCAGGGTACCCAGCCCGCACTCGAACCGGAACTGATCCATGCAGAACGTGCCGTTGACCAGCGCAGTCACGGCATCATGTGCAGAGTCGTTGTCGAACGGCCCCGTGTTCCACGTTCCCATGCACCGCAAGGTAAAACAGCAAGGTAAATGAAACGTGTCACACCGGTAAATTTCACCGGTACAGTTCACTAACCTTTGATTTTCTCAGCAAGCGCATCCACCTGCGGCTCGAGGTCTTCCAACGGTCCGTTGTTGTCGATCACGTCATCTGCCGCCGCGAGCCGCGCCTCATCGTCGATCTGCTGCGCCATGCGCGCACGGGCATCGGCCTCATCGAGCCCTCGCGTATCGACGAGCCTTCGGATCCTCTCCTCCTTGTCCACATCCACGACAACGGTGAGGTCCATGCCCTTATGCAGCCCAAGATCCACCAGCAGCGGCATGTCGTAGATGACTGCCCGCTCCCCCGCCTCCTCCGCGGCGGCGAAACGCCGCTCGGACTCGGCGCGGATCGCTGGGTGAGTGATCTCGTTGAGGCGCTGTGTGTCCTCTGTAGTGGCGAATGCGCGCCGCGCGAGCTCGCCGCGGTTGAGCGCCCCGTCGTCGCCGATGAGGTCCGCGCCGAATTCCCGTGCAACCTCGCCCAGCACTGGTGAGCCGGGTTCCATGATGTCGCGTGCGATTTGGTCAGCGTCGACCACGGCGAAGCCAGCGTCGCCAAGCATCCTCGCCACTGTGGATTTTCCGCTGCCGATGCCGCCTGTCAGGCCCACTTTCTTCATGGCCCGAAGATAGCAAAACGCCCCGCGCACCTTGGTGGTGCACGGGGCGTTCGTCGCTAAGCGAGATGCTTAAGAGTTTCTCCTAAGCACGAGCCTGCGAGTGCTTAGTTGCCGGCGAGCTTATCGCGCAGAGCAGCGAGCTGCTCGTCGGAAGCGAGGGAGCCGATGTTCTCCTCAGCCTGGTCAGCTGCCGGAGCTGCAGCTGCAGACTCGGAGGAGTAGTTGGCCTGCTCGCCCTCCTGCTCCGCGGCCTCGGCGGCAGCGGCGCGGTGACGCTCGATCTGAGCGGTGTGGGCCTGGTGGCGACGCTCTGCCTCGGCGTAGCGTGCCTCCCATGCCTGACGAGCCTCGTCGTAGCCTTCCATCCACTCGTTGGTCTCCGGGTCGAAGCCCTCCGGGAAGATGTAGTTGCCCTGCTCGTCGTAGGAGTCGGCCATGCCGTAGCGGGACGGATCGAACTCTTCGACGTAGTCCTCGTCAGCCTGCTTGAGGGACAGAGAGATGCGGCGACGGTCCAGGTCGATGTCGATGACCTTGACCATGACCTCTTCGCCGACGTTGACAACCTGGTCCGGGACCTCCACGTGGCGCTGAGCCAGCTCGGAGATGTGGACGAGGCCCTCGATGCCCTCCTCGACGCGGACGAACGCGCCGAACGGGACGAGCTTGGTGACCTTGCCCGGGACGATCTGGCCCACAGCGTGGGTGCGGGCGAAGACGCGCCACGGATCCTCCTGGGTCGCCTTCAGCGACAGGGAAACACGCTCGCGGTCGAGATCGACGTCGAGCACCTCGACGGTGACCTCGTCGCCCACGGCGACAACCTCGGACGGGTGGTCGATGTGCTTCCAGGACAGCTCAGAGACGTGCACCAGGCCGTCGACGCCGCCGAGATCGACGAACGCACCAAAGTTGACGATGGAGGACACGACGCCCTTGCGAACCTGGCCCTTCTGCAGCTGGTGCAGGAAGTCGGAGCGGACCGCGGACTGGGTCTCCTCCAGGTAAGCGCGGCGGGACAGGACCACGTTGTTGCGGTGCTTGTCCAGCTCGATGATCTTCGCCTCGAGCTCCTGGCCGATGTACGGATCCAGGTCGCGGACGCGACGCATCTCAACCAGCGATGCCGGCAGGAAGCCGCGCAGGCCGATGTCGAGGATGAGGCCGCCCTTGACGACCTCGATGACGGTACCGGTAACCGGCTGGTCGTTGGCCTGCAGCTCCTCGATGGTGCCCCAAGCACGCTCGTACTGAGCGCGCTTCTTGGACAGCATCAGACGGCCTTCCTTGTCCTCCTTGGTCAGGACAAGTGCGTCGATCTCATCGCCGACCTCGACCACGTCTTCCGGGTCGACGTCGTGCTTGATGGACAGCTCGCGGGTGAGGATGATGCCCTCGGTCTTGTAGCCGATGTCGAGCAGGACCTCGTCGTGGTCGACCTTGACCACGGTGCCGGTGACGATGTCGCCATCGTTGAAGTACTTGATGGTCTCGTCGACTGCGGCGAGGAATTCCTCAGGGCCACCGATGTCGTTGATGGCTACCTGGGGTGCGTTGGAAGTGCGCATAAGTTCTATGTGCTCCGAAAAATAGGAGATCGTGATTGGACAGGAGCGTCTCTCTCGACCACGTAAACCCGCAGCTAGAAGCAGCAAGCTCGCGTGCGCCGATCTCGCGCCGCAACGGCCACCTCACCCTCCTATTACGGTGGGCACCGCGCTCGCGCGTAGACACGCCCGCACGAGTGTAGACACTTTGCCCAGCTAGAGCAAATAATTCGCAGGTGCTTTCCGACGCCCCTCCGGTTTGCCCCGACCGCTAGCATTAACAGACACCAATACTTGCCATAAGTAACGCAATTGGAGCAGTTTTTTATGTGGAAACGCAGCCTTGCAGTCGCTGCATCATTCGTCGGCATCGTCGTCGGTGCCGGATTCGCCTCCGGCATGGAGGCCCTGCAGTATTTCGTCGCCTACGGCGCAAACGGGTTCTACGGCGTGGCTTTGGCCAGTGTGACCATGCTCTTCGCCGCGACGGCGTTCATGACCTTCGGCTCGTACTTTTTGGCGCGCGAGCACAATGAGGTTTTTTACAACGTGACCTCTAAGCCCGCGGCGTTCATCATGGACTGGTCCGCGGTGGCGTGCATGTTCTCCGTGGGGTTCGTCATGTTCGCGGGCGCCGGGTCGAATCTGCAGCAGGCTTTTGAGTGGCCCATCTGGATCGGCGCCGTGGCCATGCTCGCGCTCATGCTCGTTGTCGGACGTTTCGACGTGGACAAAGTCTCCTCAGTCATCGGCTGGGCCACCCCGCTACTTGTGGTGTTCGTTCTCATCGGCAGCATCTACTCCTTCACCCAGGTGGACGTGAACTGGAGTGAGGTGGGCGACTATGCCCAGCAAGAGGTTTCCCGCGCTGACGGGACCCCGTTCTGGTGGTTGGGCGCGCTGAACCACACTGGATTGAACGCGCTGTGCGGCGTCTCGATGGCACTAGTGATGGCCGGCGACGAGTTCGACACCAAGAGCACCCGTTTGGGCGGAATCCTCGGCGGGGTGATCTACGCAGTCATGCTCGCGCTTCTGGTGGCCTCGCTGCTGATTCAGGTGGAGTCCGTCAACGGCACCGACATGCCGCTGCTCGCCGTGATCGACAATGTGGACCCGGTGCTCGGCTTCATCATGACGTGGGTGATCTTCCTCATGGTCTTCAACACATGCCTGGGCATGTTTTACGCGCTGGCAAAGCGCCTGACCAGCAAGAAGCCGGAGCGCTTCTACCCCACCTACGCCATCGCCTGCATCGTCGGTTTTGGACTCTCTTTCGCAGGCTTCCAGCCGTTGGTGAACAGCCTGTACCCGATCCTGGGCTACCTCGGCCTGTTTGTCATGGCAGTGATGACAGTGACCTACCTGCGCCACCGCGACGAACTGAAGGACGAGGGCGAACGCCGCGCCGACGCTGTCGAAGCTGAAGACGGCAAGGAAGTCGACGACCTCGCCAGCGACTCGAACCTCGACGAGGACGAGTTCAAGGACGCACTCCAAGAGGAAGTGGAAGCTTCCGAAGACGACAACAAGCGGCGATCACTCAACGATCTCCTTTAGCAAAACGGGGGTGCAAATCGGGGGCGAAACACTCGGTTACACAGAAGTGAACTGCACGTGACCGAGTTTCGTTTATTGCTGGCCAGCTGTCCAACTATCCGTGTGATCCAGTTAACGGAATGTTCGATTCTGGGGTTACCCTGTGGGTCCATTGAGCGTTTCCTTACCCGTCGGTAAGGTCGCGCTTGGCTTTCGGGGAACGACCCGGCCAGGGGTGAAATATAAGTGTTGCGACCGGCTAGTTGGTAGCGGTGTGGTG
>NZ_KV788372.1 GCF_001807265.1 Corynebacterium sp. HMSC05H05 | reverse complement strand
AGAGCCTCACACACAAACTTCCTGACACCCTCTGGTTCCGCGAGCTCGGGCTCAAACGCCAATTCGTTGTCCGAGGGGTTGCCGCGTCGCGGGATTCGCGCAAAGCCGTGCTCCTCGGGGAGTTCGCCGCGGCGCAGTGGGGCATGTGGTTTGTTGCGCCGAAAGACCATGACGTGCAGTTCGCGCTGCCCTCAGGCCACCTCCCACCAAAAAGCTCGCTCCCCGTCAGTACCAAGTTCAAGGCGTTCAAGACACCGCCCGCGGACACCGCGGAACTCGACGGCGTCCGCGTCACACACCCGCTGCGGACCTACGTCGATTTCTGCCGCATGCAAAAAGTCGTCAATGCTCGGCTCGCAATCGGGTGGCTGCTGCGCCACGGCTTCACGGCCGACGAAATCTCCGACTACGCCGACAGTTTCGACGGCTCAATTCACCCGCGGCGCAGGCGCCTCGCAGCCGTGTTGCCGTACCAGGTGCCACAACTGGAGACGTTTCCGTACCTGCTCGCGCATTCGCTTCTCGACGACTCCCGCGTCAGCGTCCGCACCCACTGCGAACTCGACCGCATGGGTTTTGCCACGTTGCTCGCCGGAAACGACTTGGTCATTCTCATCGACGAGGATCCCTACTGGCGCGCACTCGAATCCGAGCCTGATGGGCTCAGGCTTGCCCATAACCGACGTAAGCGTGAGCGCTGGGAGGCTGCCCGAGGGTTCCGGAAGTTGTACTTCACCGCGGAGGAGATTGAGGGCGCCCCAAACTCGTTCGTCAGCGAAGTGCTTGGCGCGACGCACCTCCGCGACCGGGGGCTGGTCTACTAGCCCGGCGTTATGCGCGCGCACCTCCAATATGCGCGTGGAGTTTTGTCGCTGAAAGCCTGAACTCGCTCCCAGATGGGACCGTGCTGTCCGCTACTTCCGCCCCACCTGCAACAGATTCGAGCCGGGAATTCAGGTTTATGCGAAAAACCTGAGTTCGCGGTCCTGCGCGCAGGCAAGTGGAGACGACCACCTGCGTGAATGCAACGCCGGATTCAGGTTTTCTCCGACACGACCCAATCCGACACCCCCTACCCCACCCATCCACGCCACCCCGAGCCGAGCGCCGAAGAATAAAACCCCCTGAGAAACACCTAGGAAAGTGTCGTGTGCCATAATCCCAACAACTGTGACACAGACCATGTGAAGCACGACACGATCGGAGAAGACCCATGAGCTCGCTCATCCTGGTGCTCATCGGCCTGGCGATGATGGCCGCCGGCTACCTGCTGTACTCCAAATTCCTGGGCAAACGCGTCTACCAACTCTCGGACGCGTACACCACCCCGGCGCACACGATGGAGGACGGCGTGGATTTCGTCCCCACGAACAAGTACGTGCTGTGGGGCCACCACTTCACCTCCGTGGCGGGCGCGGCACCGATCATCGGCCCTGCTGTCGCGGTGATTTGGGGCTGGGTGCCGGCGTTTCTGTGGGTCACGCTCGGCACTGTCTTCTTCGCGGGGATGCACGACTTGGGGGCGCTGTGGGCGTCGCAAAGGCATCGCGGACAGTCGATCGGCACGCTGTCCGGCCGCTACATCGGCGCGCGCGGGCGCAACCTGTTCCTCGTGGTGATTTTTCTGCTGCTGCTCATGGTCAACACGGCATTCGCGGTGGTCATCTCGAACCTGCTCATCTCCACGCCGACGGCGGTGATCCCCACGTGGGGCGCGATTCTCGTCGCGCTGTTGATCGGCCAGGCCATCTACCGCTTCAACTGGAACCTGCCACTGGTGTCCGTCGTGGGTGTCGCGGCGCTGTACGGTCTGATGATCCTGGGCGACCAGTTCCCGCTCGCCCTGCCGGAGACGATGCTGGGCATCCCGGACCGCGGCTGGTGGATCATCTTCCTGTTCACTTACGCGTTCGTCGCCTCGCTGCTGCCGGTGTGGGTGCTGCTGCAGCCGCGCGACTACATCAACGGCCTGCAGCTTTTCGTGGGCCTGATCATCCTCTACGGCTCGTTCTTCATCGTGCGGCCGGAGGTTGTGGCGCCCTCGCTTCGCGACGCCGTGCCCGACGGCACCCCCGGCATCTTCCCGCTGCTGTTTGTCACGATCGCCTGCGGCGCGATCTCGGGTTTCCACGGCGTCGTCGCCTCGGGCACGTCGTCGAAGCAGCTGGATAAGGAGACGGACGCGCGGTTCGTCGGCTACTTCGGCGCGGTCGGCGAGGGCCTGCTGGCGCTCGGCACGATCGTGGCCACCACCTCCGGCTTCAAGACGCTCGCGGACTGGGAGAACATCTACTCCGAGTGGAACGCCGGCGGCGTCGACGCGTTCATCCAAGGCGGCGGAGAGCTGATGAACACCGGCCTGGGCATCCCCACTTCCCTGTCCGCGACGATCCTGGCCACCATGGCCGTGCTGTTCGCCGCCACCACCATGGACTCCGGCATCCGCCTGCAGCGCCTCGTGGTCGCGGAGATGGCGGAGCTGGCCGGCGTGAAGCTCTCCGGCCTGGTGGCCACCGTCATTGCGGTCGGCTGCGCGATGGGCCTGACGTTCTCCATGGGTCTGGACGGCTCCGGCGGCATGCTGATCTGGCCGCTGTTCGGCACCACCAACCAGCTCATGGCGGGCCTGACGCTGGCGATCGTGGTGATCATCCTGACGCAGCTGCGCCGCCCGACCTGGCCGGTGCTGATCCCGCTGGTGTTCGTCACCGCGATGTCGCTGTGGGCGGCGGTGCTGCAGCTGCGCACGTTCCTCGAGGCGGGCAACTGGCTGCTGCTGGTGCTGGACGTGATCATCATCTGCTGCGCCATCTGGGTCATCGTGGAGGCGTTCACGGCGATTTCGAAGGCGCGCAAGGCACCGGCTGTGACCTGGCGCGACGATGAGACGATTCCGGGTGAATTGGCGGATGCGCGAACGTCTTAAAGCAATTGCTCGGGGCCTCGACGAGTTTTACAAGGCCCCGTACCGCCGCGAATTCGCCCGCGCCGCGCGCGAAGAGGACGACCTGTTCACCCTGCTAGTCGCCTCGGAGACGCTCGGCATCCCCAACCCCGCAAGCTTCTACACCCTCGAATTGATGCCATTGCTTTACGACGAATTCCACGCCTGGCACACCCGCATGGGCATGGAGCGATCCCCGCTGGACGGCGTGCGATGCTGCTAAAGCCCGCGCCCGTGATGTTCTTCGGCGGCAAAGGCGGGGTGGGCAAAACCACCGTCTCCGCAGCGTGCGCGGTACGCCTTGCCGAGGCCGGCCGGCGAGTGCTGTTGGTGTCCACCGACCCGGCGCACAACCTGGGCCACATCTGGGCCGCGAAGCTTTCCGACGAACCCACGCCCCTCGAGCCCAGCTTGGACGTGGTGGAGCTCGACCCCACCGCGACAACCGAGCGGCACCTCGCCGAGGTGGAGCGCTCCATGCGCGCGATGATGCCGGAGCGCATGCACCCCGAGATCCGCCGCCACCTGGACCTGGCGCGGCACTCGCCCGGCATGCATGAGGCGGCGATGCTGGAGGCGGTGGCGGAGCTCGTCGATAGGCCTGGCTACGACCACATCATCTTCGACACTGCCCCCTCCGGCCACACCTCCCGCCTGCTCGCGCTGCCGGAGCTGATGGCCGCGTACACCGGCGGGCTGATGCAGCGGCGCGAGCAGTCCGACAAGTTCTCCCGCGCCGTCCGCGGCCTCGGCGGCACGGCCGATGATCCAGTCGAGCGCCGCAACCAGGAAATCCGCGCCACACTGCTGCGCCGCCGCCGCAAATTCGAGCGCCTGCGCGACATCCTCACCGACCCCGCGGCCTGCGCGTTTCACATCGTGCTCACCGCGGAGCGCCTCCCGGTCCTCGAGAGCATCGAGCTTTACGACGATCTCACGTCCAACAGCATCCGCGTCCCGGGTCTGGTGGTCAACCGCCGCAGCCCCCTCGACGCCGGCGAGTTCATGGCCTCGCGCCGCGCCGTGGAAGACTCCGCGCTGAAGCTCCTCGACTCACGGCTTCCCGACGTCCCCCGCGTCGAGCTGCCCTGGCTCGCCGGCGAGATCGGCACCCGCGCCGCGCTCGCCGCCATCGCCGATCGATTGTAGACCACCGCGAACTGTGCTGCTCCCCCCTTCTCTCGGCTCGCTCCGGACTACGTGCGCCGGTTACATATATGCCGATTTGGTTCCGTCAACGAAAACCTGAATTCACGGTGGCGGCAACGGCGAAAGGTTGCCCTCGTCCAGCCTCTCCAGCACCACGAGATCACACGCGTTTCCGCGAATTCGGGTTTTCCTCGAAATCCTGAATTCGCGTCGTGCAAAGGTGAAGGCCAGGGCGCTGACCAGGCCGGATGCTCGGAGTTCTTGAGGAAGTGCGGCGTTAAGTTCAGGGTTTCGGTGACACTTGTCGGTGCGCTACACCCCTACATCCTCGAGTGGGGTGCGCCGGGGGCGGGGCGCAGCGGTTGCGGCGGCCGAGGCCGCGACCCAGCTGGCCCTAGAAGTACCCCTCGAAGGCGGCGGCCTTCTTCGCGGTGCGCTCGAGGCGCGACTCGGTCATGGACGCGATCTGGTCCACAATCACCCGCTCGCGCTCCAGGTCCGTCTCGGCGGCGGTGAACCACGCCTGGAACATCGTGTCCAAGCTGCCCGGCGCGCCCGCGCGGAGGTACTCGTGGACGCGGTAGATGCGGTCGCGCTGCCGGTCCTGGCGCGCCTGGTGGGACGGCTGGTCCATCACGTAGAGCACGGCGACGGTCTTGAGCAGGCGCACCTCGGCCTCCACGTCCGGCGGGACGACCAGGCGCCCGTGCTGGCGGCCCAAGCCGGGGCCAGGTGCGTCGGAGGCCGCAGCGCCAGAAGCGTCCATGAGGGCACGGTTGCCGTCGTCCTCGCGGGTGGCGCGGGTGACGGCGCCGACGTAGCGTCCCACCAGCTGCGACGTCAACGCCTTCAGGCCCGTCCACGCGCTAAGCGTGTAGTCGAACTCGGCAGCCGCGGCGATGGCGGGCAGGGAGCGCAACCTGTCGGCGGCGTCCACAAGAGAGTCGGCGTCGCCGCCGAACGCCGCCGCACCCTTCTCGGCCAAGGCGGCGAGCTCCACGAAGTCCCACAGCACCCGCAGGGAGACGCGCCCGGAGACGATGCCGTCCTCGACGTCGTGGACGGAGTAGGCGATGTCGTCGGAAAAGTCCATCACCTGCGCCTCCATCGGCGGCGCCCCATCGACGTGCCCCTCACGCAGCCACGCCAACACACCAGCGTCCTCGTCGTAGGCCGAGTACTTCCGGTTCACCGAACCGTCCGCGTTCGTGCGCGTCAGCGGGTACTTCACGGCCGCGTCCAACGATGCGCGGGTGAGGTTGAGGCCGAAGGACGTGCCGTCGATAAGCACTTTGGGCTCCAGGCGCGCAAGGATCCGCAACGTTTGCGCGTTGCCCTCGAAGCCGCACGGCGCGACCTCGTCGAGCGCGACTTCGCCGTTGTGGCCGTACGGCGGGTGCCCGATGTCGTGGGTGAGCCCGGCCATCTCGCACAGGTCGGGGTTGAGGCCCAGGCCCTCGCCGATGCCGCGCGAGATCTGCGCGACCTCCAGCGAGTGCGTCAGGCGCGTGCGCGGGGTGTCGCCGTCGCGCGGACCCACCACCTGGGTCTTGTCGGCGAGGCGCCGCAGCGCCGCGGAATGCAGCACGCGGGCGCGGTCGCGGGCGAAATCCCCGCGCGAATCCGGGGCGAGTTGCGCGCCCTTCGGCGCCTCGTCGGCGCGGCGCTGCGTATCGGCGGCGTTGTAAACGTACACGTCGCGCTACCCTAGTCGGCATGACTAGCCGTTACTTGCGCATCCTCGCCGTGTCTGGCGGCCTTTTTGCCGCCGCCGCACCCAGCTTTGCGACGGAAGCTCCGCCCACCCTCATTCAGGCCCAAGCCGCCGCCACCAAGGCATCCCTCGAGCCGGGTCGGCTGACAAAGCCGGTGACCGACGACGCCGCAGTGCTCTCCGCCGGCGAACTGGCCGAGATCGAAGGCGCGATCCAGGAGGTCAGCAAGTCCCAGGGCAAGTCCGTGCGCGTGGTGTTCCTGCGCTCCTTCGGGCAGTACACCCCGCCCGAATGGGTGGACAAGGCCGTCGCGGCGAACGGCTCCAACACCGCCGTGCTGGCCATCTCGCCGGACGAGCGGCTGTATAACGTCGGCGGCGGCGAGGAGTGGACGCAGTCCGAGATCGACCGCATGAACGACGCCGCGTATGCGCAGCTGTCCGAGATGAACTGGTCTTCGGCCGCGTTGAATGCGGTGAATGCGGTGGCGGGCGGGAGCTCGTCGTCAGGCGACGGCGCAGGCTGGCTCGCAGGTGGCCTGGGTGTCGCGGCGCTGGCGGGCGGCGGCGTGTACGCGGCGACGCGCAAGGGCACGAAGAAGCAGCAAGCCAAGCAGATCGAGTCCGCGAAGGCGCTGGACCCAGCGGACACCGACTCGCTGGGGCGCCTGCCCACGCCGACGCTGGAGGAGGTCGCGCGCGACGCGCTGGTCTCCGCCGACGACTCGATCACCCAGGGCAAACAGGAGCTCGAGCTGGCCACCTCCGAGTTCGGCGCGGACCGGGTGCGCCCGTTCACCTCCGCGATGAACGAGGCCACCACCACCCTGCAGCGCGCGTTTGCCACGCACCAAAAGCTTTACGACGCCATCCCAGAAACCGAGCCCGAAAAACGCGCGATGCTGGTGGACATCATCTCGTCTGCGGGCCGCGCCGAGCAGGCGCTTCGCGACAAGACCACCGAGTTCAACGAGATGCGCGGCGTGCTCATGCGCGCGCCCGAAGAGGTGGAGAAGGTGCTTGCGCGCACCGTGGACATCCGGGCGCGCCTGGAGCCCGCCCGTGCGACGCTGGCGCAGCTGCAGGGCGAGTACCCGGCGCAGATTTTGGAGTCCATCGTGGACAACGTGGACCTCGCCGAGGCGTCGTTGGACGAGGCCGAAAAGGCCCTCGGCGAGGCGCGGACTTTGGCGGACCAGCCGGCCGGGCGCCAGGGCGCGCTGTTGGACACGCTGGCCGCCGCCACCCGCGCCGTCAACGTCTCCGACACCAACCTCGCCGCCATCGAGCACGCCGAGGACAACATCCGCGCCGCGAAGGCCAACCTGCCCGCGCTCATCGAGGAGATCCGCGGCGAGCTGCGCGAAATCGAGCAGGTCAAGGGTGCTCGTGCGCAGGGCGCGCCTATCGACGTCGCTTCGCTCGACACCGTCTCCTCCAAGGCCCAACGCATGCTGAGCGAGATCGGCGACCGCGACGAGACCGACCCGCTGGCCCTCTACCAGGAGCTAACCAGCATGGACGCCGAAATCGACGCCGCGCTGGATCGCGCCAAGGGCATCGCCGGCGACCAGTCCCGCGCGCTGCAGCTTTTCGACCAGCAAATGCAAGTCGCCGGCGCCCAAATCCAGCGCGCCGAAGACCTGATCCTCTCGCGCGGGCGCATCATCGGCTCGCACGCGCGCACCCTGCTGGCGGAGGCGAAGCGCCAGTACGCGCAGGCCCACCAGCTACGCGTGCGCGACACCCGCGCCGGCATCGACGCCGCGCGCGCCGCAACCGACACCGCGCGCCGAGCCGAGGCCGCCGCGAACGACGACCTGCGCCGCTACCAGGCACAGCGCAACCGCCAGACCGCCGATTCGCTGGCCAGCGCCGTGTTGTGGGGTTCGGTGCTCTCCGGCGGCTTCGGCGGAGGCGGAGGCTTCGGTGGCGGGGGCGGCGGTGGCTTCGGCGGGGGCGGAGGCGGCGGCTTCTCTGGCGGGCGCCCCTCCAACCGCGGCGGCACCTTCTAGGACAAACCCAGAGCAACAAACCCAGAGTATGGCCCAAAAGCGGGCATACTCAGGAGGGCTTGCTCAGGGTTTGCGGGAATACGCGGCGGCGTTGCGCGGGCGCTCAGTAGCGCGTGCGGCGTGCGGGCGCGTCGACGAAGGTCAGCGCCCAGGACATGAACGCGAGGTCAACGAGCTGGATCTCGTCGAACCCGTCGGCGCGAAGCGTCGGCTCCGCCACGTCGACGCCGAGCTCGCCGGACGGGAAGCCCCGGGTGACGGCGATGAGCTCGCCGGCGCCGTCGCGGATTTCGCGCTTCGGGGTGATCGCGCCCGACAGCAGGTCGAAGCCCGCGCGTTTCAGGGTGTAGCGGCGGCCAGCGCAATCCGCGGCGTAGCGCGACACCGTGAACCCGGCTTTGCGCAGCAGGTACTCTTCGTTCATCGCAACGTCGAAGGCGCGGAACTTCACCGGATTATCGGACGTGACGCGCAAAACGGTCTCGCCCACCGTGATCGTGTCGGGGGTGGATTCGGCGATGGACCTTTGGTCGTCGATAAGCGAGGCTCCCTGCCAAATCACAGCACAGCCACCACCACAACAAACAGCGACAAAAACACCAGCGTGGCAATCAACGCGGTGGAATTAGCCATCTTGCGCGCCTCCAGCACGCTGCGCGTCAGCCACGCCAGGCCCGCGACATGCACGGGCGGCAACTGCGTCTCCCCCTCGAACTCGAGGATGGCCTTGCGCACCCCGTTGTGGTCCTGGGTGAACTGGGCGACCTTCTCGCCGTCCGGGCCCTCGACCACCCAGTTCTTGGACGTCTCCGGGATCAGCGCGTACGGGGTGCCGCCCACAACCGCGTCGATGCGCTTCGCGCGCTTCAAACTGTCTGAGGTGCGCACGATCTCCTCACCGCCGCACGTGGCCAGCGCGCCCGACTCGGCGTGCGCCGTCAGATCCCAGCTCTGGCCGCACACAATCGCGCGGTCGTGCTCGAACACGCCGAGGACGTCCGGGCCGTCCTCCGCCAAAAGCTTCGGCGCGTCCCGGTTCGAGCGGTCCCAGCTCACATAATGCATGAGCGAGAATCTAGCAGCCGATCAGGCGGGCGGCCAGGTACGACTCCAGCTCCGCCAGCGGCACGCGCTCCTGCTCCATCGTGTCGCGCTCGCGCACGGTGACGGCCTGGTCTTCCAGGGTGTCAAAGTCGTAGGTGACGCAGAACGGGGTGCCCGTCTCATCCTGGCGACGGTAGCGGCGGCCGATCGCGCCGGAGGTATCGTAGTCGACGTTCCAGTGCTGGCGCAGCTTCGCGGCGAGCTCCTCGGCCGGGCCGGACAGCTCCGGCTTCTTCGACAGCGGCAGCACGGCCACCTTCACCGGCGCAAGGCGGCGGTCCAGGCGCAGCACCACGCGGGTGTCGGTGCCGCCCTTTGCGTTGGGGGCCTCCTCCTCGTCGTAGGCGTCGATGAGGAAGGCCATCATGGCGCGGCCGAGACCCGCGGCCGGCTCGATGCAGTACGGGATCCAGCGCTCGTTGTTCTCCTGGTCGAAGTAGCTCAGGTCCTCGCCGGAGGCCTCGGCGTGGGTGCGCAGGTCGTAGTCGGTGCGGTTGGCCACGCCCTCGAGCTCGCCCCACTTGGAGCCGGTGAAGCCGAAGGCGTACTCGATGTCCACGGTGCGCTTGGAGTAGTGGGAAAGCTTTTCTTCCGGGTGCTCGTAGAGGCGCAGGTTGTCCGGGTTGATGCCCAGGTCGACGTACCAGTTGTAGCGGTTGTCAATCCAGTACTCGTGCCACTTCTCGTCCTCGCCGGGCTTGACAAAGAACTCCATCTCCATCTGCTCGAACTCGCGGGTGCGGAAGATGAAGTTGCCCGGGGTGATCTCGTTGCGGAAGCTCTTGCCGGTGTTCGCGATGCCGAACGGGGGCTTCATGCGTGACGACGTCATCACGTTCTTGAAGTTCACGAAGATGCCCTGCGCGGTCTCCGGGCGCAGGTAGTGCAGGCCTTCCTTGTCGTCAACCGGGCCCAGGTAGGTCTTCATCAAACCGGAGAATGCCTTCGGCTCGGTCCAGTTGCCGGGCTGGCCGGTTTCCGGGTCGTTGATGTCCGCCAGGCCGTTTGCCGGCGGGTGGCCGTGCTTTTCCTCGTAGGCTTCCAGCAGGTGGTCGGCGCGGTAGCGCTTGTGGGTGTACAGCGACTCAACGAGCGGGTCGGTGAACACTTCGACGTGGCCGGAGGCTTCCCACACGCGCGTGGGCAGGATGACGGAGGTGTCAACGCCGACGGTGTCGCGGCGGGATTGCACCATGTGCTTCCACCACTGGCGCTTGAGGTTTTCTTTCAGTTCCACGCCGAGCGGGCCGTAGTCCCACGCGGAGCGGGTTCCGCCGTAGATCTCGCCGGCCGGGTACACCAGTCCGCGGCGCTTGCACAGGTTAACGACGGTCTCAATCTTTGATGCGGGCATCAACATCTCCTGGTGGGAAAGTGCGTGCAAATTACGGTCAACAGCATAGCCCGCCTTACGACGCCTCCGGTTACCCGCCCAGTTTGGACATAAGTCCCACTCTGTTGGGGCGTTCTTGTATTCTGAAAAACAACTGTTTCCCATTGGTGCTGAGGAAAGGGGACGCCGTGAGCGAACGCTTCCCGTTGGCGGACCTTCCAAAGCTGGCGGATGAGGATATAGACCGCACCGCTGCGCTTGTGAAAGTGTTGGACTCGAAGACCCGCCTGGAGATTCTCCTGCTGCTGGCCGAGGAGGAGATGGTCGTCCATCAGCTGGTCACCGAGTTGAACAAGTCGCAGCCGCTGATTTCCCAGCATTTGCGGGTGCTGCGTTCGGCGGGGTTGGTGTCGTCGTCGCGCAAGGGCCGCGAGGTGCTCTACGCGCTGGCCCAGCCGGACATCATCGGCATCATCCACGAGTTGGCATCGCTGGAAACGCTCACCGAGGCCCAGGACGAGCTGGCCGAGCTGCGCAAGCGCAAGCGCGGGCAGTCTCACCAGAGCGCGGGCGGCTCCATCGGCGCGGCGATCATCGACCCGCCGGCGGACGTGCGCCCCGCAGCGGATCCTGGCCTGGCGCCACAGACGCCAAAACCTGTCCGGGACTAGGTAGACTGCAATGGTATGACGCAAACGAACCGCCGAGGGCAATCGCGCCCCGTGCCCAAGCTGGGCCCGCGAATGACGCGCCAGCGCGCCGCCGTCGTGGAGACGCTGCGGGGGCTGGACAAGTTCGCGTCTGCGAAAACCATCCATGAGCAATTGCTTGCCGACGGCGCGTCCGTCGGCCTCACCACCGTCTACCGCACCCTGCAATCGCTCGCCGATGTCAAAGCCGTGGACGTGCTGCAGTCCCCCGACGGCGAAACCCTCTACCGGGATTGCCTGTCCGGCCACCACCATCACCACCTGGTGTGCACCGAGTGCGGCCGCAGCGAGGAAATCGAGGGCGGGCCCGTGGAGAAGTGGGCCGAGGTCGTCGCCTCGCACTACGGCTACGAGTTGGTCGGCCACGACGCCGAAATCTACGGCGTGTGCCGCGCCTGCCAGGCCAGGCGCTAGCTATCGAATTTGTCCACCGCACCGCCGAAGCGGCGGTCGCGCTTGGCGTACTCGATCACCGCGTCCCAGAGGTCTTGTTTGGTGAAGTCCGGGAACAGCACGTCCTGGTACACCATCTCCGCGTACGCGGACTGCCAGATGAGGAAGTTCGACGTGCGCTGCTCGCCCGACGGGCGCAAAAACAGGTCCACATCCGGCATGTCCGCGCGGTACAGGTAGCGGGCGATGGTTTTTTCGTCGACGGTGGACACTTGAGCGTCGATAAGCTTCTGCACCGCATCCGCGATCTCCGCGCGCCCGCCGTAATTGACGCACATAGCAAGCGTCAGACCGGTGTTGTGTTTGGTCAGCTCCTCGGCGACCTCGAGCTCCTCGATGACGCTGCCCCACAGCTTCGGACGGCGCCCGCACCACACCACGCGCACGTTCTTGGCGTGCAGCTCATCGCGCTGGCGGCGCAGCACCTCGCGCGTGAAGTTCATGAGAAAGTGCACCTCGGAAGGGCTGCGCTTCCAGTTCTCCGTGGAAAACGCGTACGCCGAGAGCCACTCCACGCCGCCGAGCTCGATGCACGCGTCGACGGCGTCCATGAGCTTCTCCTCGCCCACCTTGTGGCCCTCGGTGCGCTTCAGGCCGCGGCTTTGCGCCCAACGGCCGTTGCCGTCCATCACCAGCGCGATGTGCTTCGGGATGAACTTTGTGTCAATCTTCGGTGCGCCCATGGGCGTCAATTATGCCTGCTCCATAATCTTGAAGCTTTTCAGCCCGGCTTCCAGGTTGAATTGCAGGTGCGCCACCGTTGCGCGGTGAATCTGCGCCACGCGTATCGACGGCACTTCGCTGCCCCTCTCCATCAGCCACATCTCGTGCAACGTCTCGGGGTGGACGTGCATGGACCCCGGCGGGCGGCAGTTGTTGCACACCGCCCCGCCGACGGTGGCGTTGAACGCCTTGTGCGGGCCGGGCGCGCCGCAGTTCGCGCAGTTGAACAGGCTTAGCCCCCAGCCGGCGTGCTCGGTGGCCTGGAGGATGAACGCGTCGAGGACCATCGTGGGGTGCTGCTCCGTCTGCAGGTTGCGCAGCGTGTCCTGGACCAGAGCGAACAGGGTGGGGTCCGCTTCTTCGAAACTGAGCTTTTCCGCCGTTTCCATCACCGCGCAGGCGGCGGCGTAGCGGTCGAAGTCGTCGATGATGCGGGCACCGAAGTAGGTGACGGTGTCGGCGGATGCGATCGTCGAGAGGCCTCGGCCCGGGTAAATCAGCGCGTCGACCTCCACGAACGGCTGCAGGCGGGAGCCGAAGCGGCTCTTCGCCTTGCGCACCCCCTTGGCCACGCCGCGGACCAGGCCGTGGTTCTTGGTAAGCAGGACCACCACCCGGTCCGCCTCCCCGAAGTCGTAGGTCCGCACGACGAACGCGCGGTCGCGCCAGTTCGGGCGCGCGGCCTTAGAAGCCAAGCCGGCCCAGCGCCTTCGGGTCCTGCTGCCAGTTCTTCAGCACCTTCACGCGCACGTCCAGGTACACGTTCTGCCCGGTCAGCTCGATGATCTGCTTGCGCGCCCGGTGCACGATACCGCTGAGGCGCCGCCCGTCCGGGCCCTCGATGATGCGTTTCTGGCCCGGGCGCTCCAGGTAGAGCACGGCGTAAATTTTGACGCGGCGGTCCTCCTGGATCATTTCGTCGATTTGGACGGCGACGGAGTGTGGCAGCTCGTCGCGAAGCCCCTGCAGCGCCTCCTCGCGGATGAGCTCCGCGATGCGCGTCTCCATGTCCTCGTCGGTGGTGTGGTCCTCGGGGTAGAAACGGGGGCCTTGCGGGAGCTTATCGACGAGCACGTCAAGCAGCGTATCCACCTGAACCTGCTGCGTGGCCGACACCGGCACCAGCTCCGCGTCTGGGCCGAGCAGCTCGTGCAGCTCCAGCAGGCGCTCGCCGACGGTGTCCTTGCTGGCCTTGTCCAGCTTGGTCACGATGCCCACGATCGGCGTGTTCGGCTTGGTTTCGCGGATCTGCTCCAGGATGTAGCGGTCGCCGGGGCCGATCTTCTCGTCCGCGGGCACCGTGAAACCGATGACGTCCACGTCGGCGAAGGTGTCCTTGACCACGTCGTTGAGACGCTCGCCGAGCAGCGTGCGCGGGCGGTGGATGCCCGGGGTGTCCACGACGATGACCTGCGCGTCGGGGCGGTTGATCACGCCGCGGATCGGGTGGCGGGTGGTTTCCGGCTGGTCCGCCATGATCGCGATCTTCTCCCCCACCAGCGCGTTCGTCAGCGTGGACTTGCCGGTGTTCGGGCGGCCCACAAAACTGACGAACCCCGACCTGAAGCCCTCCGGGGTGTCAGTGAAGCCGCCGGCGTCGGCGCGCTCGAAATCGTTCGCGCTGGCCTCACGCGGCAGATCGTCCGGGAAATCGGGGAAGTCGTTCATGGCCTGGGATTCTACCTGTCAACCCTTGGGTGGTTGAGCTGTGGACAACCGGTTCCTTTTGTTGACGCTTCAACGCGGTTATCCACAGATTTTGATTTGGGTCTGGTGTTGGGGGTTGCGCTGGCTTAGCTTCTGCAGCCATGAACTTCACCGACTTTGTCTCCGCAGGCGTCTCGGTCCTCGCCGACTTCGACCGCGACACCGCCATGGCCGCTGGCCTATCCACCAGCCGGGTGCGCGATTTGGCGCGGGTGCACCACACCTACTTTGGCCCGACCCGGTTCACCCGCAAACAACACGACGCCCTCGAAGCAGCGCACGGTGTGCCCATCGACCAACTCGTGCACATCGAGAAGAAGCTCCTCGCCGTCGAAGGCGCCGCCGAACGCTGGCGCATTAGGTTGGATTTGGTGCGCCACCGCGGCTCCTATCGGGCCTTAACCAAACGCATCAACCGGCTAATCAAACAGCCTGTTAAACCCGCCCCACCCT
>NZ_KV788371.1:111690-219439 GCF_001807265.1 Corynebacterium sp. HMSC05H05 | reverse complement strand
CCGACCCAACAACTTCACACAAGCCCCCGCCACACAACCGTTTGTGTGGCGGGTGCCCCTTTTTTGGTCCAGGCTTGTGTGTGCCCGCATCGCGGACACCACCAGCCACACCAACAATGGGTGCCACCAACGACCCTGCTGACCGGGGGTGAGGTTTCGTAAAACCTGACGGGCGCGTTCCGCGACCTGGGGAACAGCGCGGGAAAACCGGGCGGTCGTCAACTGCTACGAGACCACCCCAGACTGCCGGCGCCCTGCGGACACCGCATTGCGGACAACACCACCCACACCCACCATTCGTGCGCACCCACGATCCCACCGCCGGGCGGATGCTTCCTTCGAGGCGGCGATACACACCAACTCCGCATTGCGGACAACACCACCCACACCAACAATGGGTCCGCACCCAGAGTGTGCAAAACTCGGCAACACCACCACCTGACCCACACACCGACCAGCACAAACACACCCAGGCCGGACGACTTCTACACAACACACCCGCACATACGGAGGAAACAACGGGACTCGGACGCACACCAACTCCGCATTGCGGACAACCAGGCCTGCACCAATCATTGGCGCCCAGCCACGAAGTCCCGCAGGCTGGGGCGAACAAAGTAGAATGCCCGCGACCGAACCGATGAGGGATCTGTCGCGGGTGAGAGATGGGGAGGGGCGGAAGTCGGGCGCGGGCAGACGCTTAGCCCGGAAAGAGCCCGCGCTAGAGCTCCACGAGCGAGTTCTTTGACTGCTCGACGAGAGCAGCCTTCTTGCGGGCGCGCTCCAGCGTGGACCACTGGTCCTGGGGGATCGATTTCCGTGCGGAAGCTACAACTGCCTCGTCGGGAGTGCCCCAGGCGATGGGCATGGGGGTGATGGTCTGCCAGTGCTGTTGGTCGCGGGTGGAACGCTGCGCGCCCACCGCAGCGACGGGCACCTTGGTTCCGACCTTGTCGGAAGTGTTCGGGAGAGGCTGCATCACACGCGAGGTGATGGCCCAGCGCGGCGGCAGGGCGGGGTCCACGTTCAGGTTCACCAGCGCGGTCAGGGTCACCGTCGTGCCGGCGCGCTCGGTGATGATGGCGGGGGCGAGCGGGTGGGAGTCGTAGATCTCCTGGGTCTTACCCACGCTGCGGGGGATCAAAAGCGCCACCACGAGCATCAATACGCCGAACAGTACGGCGCCAAAGCTGCCAAGCCAATGCCACGGCGAGGACGGGTCCACAAGGAACCACACGGCGACGCCGACGATCACGGAGATGACAAAGATCGCGATGCCGGATGCGACGAGGCTGCGGGTGTCGCGCACCATCTCGTTGTGCTGCTTCGCAAAGTCCTCGTCGACGTCGAACTTGAATACCTTCATGCCACTCATGGCATACAAGTTTAAAGGTCGGCGGCGTCGACCAGTCGGTACGCGTAGCCCTGTTCAGCCAGGAAGCGTTGCCGGTGCATGGCGTACTCGGAGTCGAGGGTGTCGCGGGCGACCACGGTGTAGAACACGGCTTCCGCGCCGTCAGATTTGGGCCGCAGCAATCGGCCCAGGCGTTGCGCTTCTTCCTGCCGGGAGCCGAAGGTGCCGGAGACCTGGATGGCCACGGCGGCTTCGGGCAGGTCGATGGAGAAGTTCGCCACCTTGGACACCACCAGGGTGGAGATTTCCCCGTCCCGGAACGCCTGGAAGGCTTCTTCGCGCTTTTTGGTGGTGGTTTTGCCGTCGACCAGGGGAGCGTCGATACGCGATGCGATCTCCTCGAGCTGCTCCACGTACGCGCCGATGATCAGGGTCTGCTGCCCCTTATGCGTTGCAAGAAGCCTATCGACGACTTCCAGCTTGCCCACCGAACAGGCCGCCAGACGGTAACGCTCGCGGGTTTCGGCGGTGGCGTAGGTGAGGCGCTCCTCGTCGGTGAGCGTGGTGCGGACTTCGACGCACTCGGCGGTGGCGATGTAGCCGGCCATCTCGAGTTCTTTCCACGGGGCGTCGTAGCGCTTTGGCCCGATGAGGGAGAACACGTCGTCCTCGCGGCCGTCCTCGCGCACGAGGGTCGCCGTGAGTCCGAGGCGGCGGCGGGACTGGAGGTCGGCGGCCATGCGGAAGACGGGAGCGGGGAGGAGGTGGACCTCGTCGTAGATGATCAGGCCCCAGTCGCGGGAGTCGAAAAGTTCGAGTGCGCGGTATTCGCCGTTGGTTTTGCGGGTGACCACCTGGTAGGTGGCGATGGTCACGGGGCGGATTTCCTTCTTCTCGCCGGAGTACTCGCCGATCTCCTCAGGCGTTAGGGTGGTGCGGCGCAGCAGCTCGTCGCGCCACTGGCGGCCGGCGACGGTGTTGGTCACCAGGATCAAGGTGGTGGTTTGTGCCTGCGCCATCGATGCTGCGCCGACGATGGTTTTGCCGGCGCCGCAGGGCAGCACCACCACGCCGGAGCCGCCCTCCCAGAAGGATTCGGCGGCGTACTGCTGGTAGTCGCGCAGCTCCCAGCCGTCGTGGTTTAGCGCGATCGGGTGAGACTCGCCGTCGACGTAGCCGGCCAGGTCCTCCACGGGCCAGCCCAGCTTGGTCAGCTCCTGTTTGATCTGGCCGCGGGCGGAGGGGTGGACGGGGGCGGTGGTGTCGTCGATAGGCTTCGCGATGAGCGGCTGGATCTTCTTGCTGCGGGTGACCTCGGTGAGGATCGCGTGGTCGTCCGCCTCCAGGATCAGCCCGTGGGCGGGGTGCTTGACCAGCTTGAGGCGGCCGTAGCGGGCCATGGTTTCGGCAACGTCCACGAGCAGCGCCTGCGGCACCGGGAAGCGGGAGTAGCGCTCGAGCACATCCACGGCCTGCTCGGCGTCGAAGCCGGCGGCGCGGGCGTTCCACAGCGCAAGTGGGGTGATGCGGTAGGTGTGGATATGCTCGGGCGCGCGCTCGAGCTCTGCGAACGGGGCGAGCGCGGCGCGGGCCTTGGGTGCGTCCGGGTGCGCGACTTCGAGCAGGACGGTCTTGTCCGACTGGACGATCAGGGGGCCGTCGCCGAGAGCCATGCGATCTACTCCTAAATGTTGGTAGCGTGCCGTGTATGGCTAAGAACACTTCAGTTGTACTCGGCGAACGTTACGACAAGTTCATCGCCCGGCTCATTCAGGACGGCCGCTATGCGTCTGCCAGCGAAGTCCTGCGCGAGGGGCTGCGGCTCGTGGAGGAGCGGGAGCAGAAGTTCGACGCGCTCAAACTCGCCGTAGAAAAAGGAGAACTCGGCGCCGAGTTCGACGCCGAGCAGTTCATCGCCAAAATGCGCGCACGCTAGCCCCTGCGCAGCAGCTGGGACCACTTGGTCACGTTGCCGTTGTTGAGGATCGTGCGCTTGTAGATGCGGGCGGCGGCCCACACGGCCAGCGCCGTCGCCAAAGCCGCGAGGGCAAACGAGCCTGCCAGCTGCAGCGCGGTGAAGTCCCCGGCCGCATACGACAGCGGCGCGGCGAAGATGGAAAACGGCGGGATCCAGCTCATTACCTGCATCCAGGTGGCATCGGTGTTCATCCAGCCGAAGCCGGGGATGTACGCGGAAGCCATGATGAGCAGCAGGATCGGCATCTGGGTGGACTGCAGGTCCTCGGTGCGCTGCACCATCGCGCCGGCCGCGGCGTAGAGGGCGCCGAAAAACAGCATGGCCAGCAGCCAGGCGATCAGCAGGACGGGGAGGACGGACCAGTCGAATTCGATGTCGTCCACGAGCCCGGAGACCTTCAAGCCAACGCCGCCGACGATGAGCAGCACGGCGGTGGCGAGGAAGCCCAGCACGAGCGTTCCCAGCAGCTTGCCCGCCAGGAAATCCAGCGGGCGCACGGAGGCGAGGACGAGCTCGACCACGCGGGAGGATTTCTCCTCGGTCACGCGGCTTCCCACCTGGGCGGCGAAGGTGATCACGGTGAAAATGACCACCATCAGCGCCACGAATGTGGTGAGCAGGCGGAGCAGTTGCTGCTCGAAGTCTTCGCCGCTGGCCTCGTCCACGTCCACAGGCACGATGTCGATGCTGCGGGACGCCGCCTCGTAATCCGCGGGCGAAATGCCCAGCGTGTTCAGCGTTTCGGCGCGGGTGTAGCTGTCGGCGAGCGCCTCCATCCCCTCCATGATTCCGGCCGACGGCGTGCCGTCCGAAATGACTTCCCACTGGTCGCCCTCGGCCACCAGCGCGGCCTTGACGTCGCCGTCGCGCACCAGTTGCACCGCGTCGTCGCGGCTCGCAGTTTCGCGGGCGTCGTACCCGGCGCCGTCGAGCAATTGCTTATCGACGCCTACGGTCGCCACCGCAGTCTTCGCATCGCCGCCGTCAGCGCCGTCCTTGCTCTTCTGCCAGGAGGCGAAGCCGATGACACCGACCATGGCTAGAAGGAGGATGACGAAGGTGATGACCACGCCCTTCTTCAGCAGCAGGATCTGGATCTCGCGCGCAGCCGTGGTGGTGATCGTGTGCATGGGTGAGTAAGCCTTCATTACTGCACAACCTCCTTAAACAGGTCGGCCAGGTCGGGCACGACCCGGGTGAACTCGTGGACGGGGCCTGCGGCCGTGGCGGCCTGCAGGATGCGCTGGTCGTCCTGGACGCTCGGGGCTTCGAGGATGACGTGGGTGGCGGAGTCGTCGATAAGCTTCATGCCCTCCGGGATCCAGCCGCGGGCCTGGGTGCCCACCTTGAAGCGGGTGGGGCCGTGGGCGCGCAGCTCGTCGACGGTGCCTTCGGCCACCATGCGGCCGCGGGTGACGATGCCGATGCGGTCGCACAGGCGCTGCACCAGATCCAGCTGGTGGGAGGAGAAGATGACGGGCACGCCAGCGCGGGCACGGTCGGTGAGCATCGTGCTCATCACGTCCACGGCGACGGGGTCGAGGCCGGAGAACGGCTCGTCCAGGATGAGGATGTCGGGGTCGTGGATGAGGCTCGCGGCGAGCTGGACGCGCTGCTGGTTGCCCAGGGAGAGGTCGTCGAGCTTGTCGTTCACGCGCTCGCCCAAACCGAGCTCCTCGAGCAGCTCGGTGCCGCGCTGCTTGGCGGCTTTGCCGTCGACGCCGTGCAGCTTGGCCAGAAAGACCAGTTGCTCCAGGATCTTTTCTTTGCCGTACAGGCCGCGCTCCTCGGGCATGTAGCCGATGCGGCGGCGGGTGTCGTCGTCAAGCGGGCGCCCGTCGAGAAGCACCTCGCCCGAGTCAGCGGCGAGCACGCCGAGGGCGATGCGCATCGTGGTGGACTTGCCGGCGCCGTTGGAGCCGACGAAGCCGTACATTTCGCCGTCGTGGACGGTGAAACTCATGCCGTCGAGGGCTTGGACGCTGCCAAAGCGCTTGTTCAGGTCGCGGATTTCGATTGTGGTCACTTGTCCTCCTCCTTGCGGTTAAAGGTAATGGCGTAGCCGACCATGGGCAGCGGGTAGACGATGAGGAAGGTGAACAGCATGAAGTACCCGGCAGCTACTAAGGCAGTGCTGCCAGGTCCGTCTAGCAGCTGACCGGTAAGCATGAAACCGAAACCGCCGATGCCATTGAGCAGGGCGAATGCTTTCATCGCACGCTTGCGCCAAGTGTCCAGCACGCTGCGCTCGTACTCGTCGAGCAGGTCTTCTGGAATGGTGTCGGCGTTGCCGTTCTCCGCTCTGATCTGTGCCCATGCGATCATGCTGATTATGACGGAAGCGATCGACAAGGTCGATAGCCACCACTGGCTCAGCGTCAGCTGGAGCGCGGTGCAGACGATGAAAAAGAGCATGGCTAAGAAGGAAATGGCAATGAGCGTTTTTGTTTTTCTCTCACGGTCGATGCCGTTCATCTGGTGTACAGCTCCTTCGACATAGGGGGAAATTCGGTGCGGGAGAACACGGCCTCGACGGGGAGGTCGAAGACCTCGCAGACGCGGAAGGCTAGATCCAGGCTGGGGGAGTGGTCTCCGCGCTCGAGCGCGCCGACGGTTTGCGGGTTGACGTTGATCAGTTCTGCGAGCTGGATTCGTGTCATGTCGCGCTCGGCGCGGAGTACACGAACCCGGTTATATATCGGGTCCTTCGGTAGCTTCTTCGGCGACATGCAATGAAGTGTTGTATAAACCCAACACTTTGTCAACGGTTGTGAAATGTATTCCGCGGATTCACAGGGGGCTAGCATGGATTTATGACCACAACCATTTCCTCCCCCGCAGACCATCTGTCCCGCGAACTCGGCTCCGACCAGGCGCTTTCCACCCGCCCGATCGACCGGATCAAGTACGCCCACGACGCGTC
Organism: Corynebacterium sp. HMSC05H05; assembly: GCF_001807265.1. Classification (GTDB taxonomy): domain Bacteria; phylum Actinomycetota; class Actinomycetes; order Mycobacteriales; family Mycobacteriaceae; genus Corynebacterium. The sequence continues at coordinate 213,184 of NZ_KV788371.1, read as the reverse complement.
GCACTTCCTCTACACCCCGGACGTGGTGGTGGAAGCCCGCACCGCCCACGACGTGGCGGCCGCCTTCCGCGCCTCGGCGGCATCCGGCGCCCCGGTGGTGCTGCGCGGCGGCGGCACCTCCCTGTCCGGCCAGGCCGGCGGCGCGGGCATGATGGTGGACGTGCGCAAGCACTTCCGCGGCGTGGAGGTCCTTAACGGTGGCAAGCGCGTGCGCGTCCAGCCCGGCTCCACGGTGCGCCAGGTCAACGCCCACCTCGCCCCGTACGGCCGCAAGATCGGCCCGGACCCGGCGTCCGAGGGCGCGGCGACGATGGGTGGCGTGATTGCCAACAACTCCTCCGGCATGGCCTGCGGCACGCAGTACAACACCTACAACACCATCGAATCGATGACGTTCGTGCTGCCGTCCGGCACCGTCATCAACACCGCCCACGCGGATGCGGAGGCGCAGTTTGCGCGGGAGGAGGCGGAGCTCGTCGCAAAGCTTGAGCGCTTGAAGCGGCGCGTGCGCGAGAACAAGGAATCCGTCGCCACCATCGAGCGACACTTCGCGCTGAAGAACACGATGGGCTACAGCCTCAACGCGTTCCTAGATTACGAGTCGCCCCTGGACATCTTCATGCACCTGCTGGTCGCGTCCGAGGGCACGCTCGCGTTCATCGCGGAGGCTGTGCTGCGCACCATCGAGGTGCCGAAGCTGAAGACCACCACCATCGCGGTGTACCCGACGCTTGACGCGGCGACGCGCTCGCTGCCGGCGCTGTTCGACTCCAAGGCCGCCACGCTGGAGCTGATGGACTCGCGCTCCATCAAGGTCGGCCGCACCTTCGACTCGGTGCCGGAGCAGATCACCGGCTTCGAGCTGTCCGGCCAGGCTGCGCTGCTCATCGAGTACCACGCCAACGAAGCCGATGAGCTGCGCGAATACGAGGCCGCGGGCGCAAAGCTGCTGGAAGGCTTCGACCTGCAGACCCCGGCCGCCTTCACCACCGACGCCGCCGAGGCCGCCAAGGCCTGGGCCTTCCGCAAGGGCCTCTACGCGCAGGTCGCCGAGGCGCGCCCGTCCGGCACCACCGCGCTGCTCGAGGACATCGCGGTGCCCGTGGACGACCTCGCCGACACCTGCGGCGGGCTGCAGCAGCTTTTCGACGCCTACCGCTACGACGACGCCGTCATCTTCGGCCACGCCAAAGACGGCAACATCCACTTCCTCATCACCGACCGCTTCGAAGGCGACGAGAACCTGGGCCGCTACGACGGCTTCAACGAAGAGATGGTCGACCTCGTGCTCGGCGCCGGCGGCAACCTGAAGGCCGAGCACGGCACCGGCCGCGTGATGGCGCCGTACGTGCGCCGCCAGTACGGCGACGAGCTCTACGAGGTCATGGTGGAGCTCAAGCGCGCCGCCGACCCGCGCGGGGTGATGAACCCGGGCGTGATCATCACCGACGACGAGCGCGAACACATGAAGAACTTCAAGCTCAACCCGCACGTGGAAGACGAGATCGACTCCTGCGTGGAGTGCGGCTACTGCGAGCCGGTGTGCCCCTCGCGCGACATCACCATGACCCCGCGCCAGCGCATCGTGGTGCGCCGCGCCCGTGCGAAGGCGATCCAGGAAGGCGACACCGAGCTGGTCGCACACATCGACGAGGCCTACCAGTACGACGGCATCGACACCTGCGCGGTGGACTCCATGTGCGTCACGGCCTGCCCGGTGAAGATCGACACCGGCAAGTTCATCAAATCCCTGCGCCGCGGCCAGGCCGGTGCCGCGGAATCCGCCGGCTGGGCGGCCGCCGCGAAGGCGTGGGGCCCGGGCAACACGCTGGCCTCGGCGGCGCTTACCGGCGCGTACTACATGCCGACCAAGCTGGTGCAGAAGGTCACCGACGTCGCCCGCGCCCTGGTGGGCGACGACACTGTGCCGCAGTACCGCTCCGAGCTGTCCAAGGGCGGGGCCAAGCGTTCCAAGGCGTTCGGCACCCGGATCGGCGCGCCGGGCGCCGAGCCGGCGGGCGTGTTTGTCCCCGCCTGCGTGAACTCCATGTTCGGGCCGCAGGGCGAGGGCGTGGGCGCCTCCGAGGCGTTTGCGAAGCTGGTCGAGCGCGCCGGGCTCGCGCTGACCGTCCCGGAGGGCATCGACGGGATGTGCTGCGGGACCCCGTGGGCGTCGAAAGGCATGAGCACCGGCCACGACATCATGCAGCGCCGGGTCAACGACCAGCTCATCGCCGCCACCGACGGCGGGCGCCTGCCCGTGGTCGTGGACGCGTCCAGCTGCACCCACGGCTTCCGCGACATGGCCGAGGGCATCGGCATCACCGTCATCGATGCCATCGAGTTCGTCGAGGACCAGGTGCTCGAGCGCCTCGAGGTGAAGCAGAAGGTGGACTCTGTGACGTTGCACCCGACGTGTTCGGCGACGCACCTTGGGATCGTCGATACGCTGGCGCGCGTCGCTGACGCCGCGGCCGAAGATGTGCGCGTGCCCGCCGAGTGGAACTGCTGCGGCTACGCGGGCGACCGCGGCATGCTGCACCCGGAGCTGACCCACGCCGCGACGAAGCGCGAGGCGGCGCAGGCGGCCGAGCTGGACTCGACCTGCCATGCGTCGTCCAACCGCACCTGCGAGCTGGGCCTGACCGCGGCGACCGGTGAGGACTACGAGCACATCCTGGAAATCCTGGAGCGCGTCAGCCGCTAAGCCAGCACCACTTTGGTGATGCGCGGCAGGGCGATGCGCACCACGCGATCTGCGGCCTCGTCGAGAGCGTCGACTTGCCCCGCGCTCACGCTCAGCGGCAGCACAGTGAGCGTGCGGCCGCGCCCTTGCTTATCCACGAAACCTACGGCCACATGCCGCTTCGCTCGAGCCGCCGCCCGCAGCGTTTCGAAGATGTCGCCGGCCCCGGCGTCCGCGTCGGAGCCGGAATCGGCGCGCAGCTTGGCCACGATCGCTTCGACCTGATCCTCGGTGGCCTTTGGGGTGCGCGGCAGGGTAGACGGGGTAGCGGCGACCAGCGCGGGTTCGGGCGCCATGTTCAGCGTCGCGCCGGTGTTGTCCTCCGCGGTGGGCTGCATCCCGGCCGCACGCAGCTGCGCCATGAGCTTGGTCAGCGGCTGGTCCGACACCGCGACGGTGGAGGCGAGGACGCGCAGGCCGCAGCGCTCGGCCGCGGTGGCGATCAGCGCCGGGTCCGCGGAACGGATGTAGCTCAGCGCGCTGCCGGCGCGGATGGCGCCGTGGGTGCGGGCGGTGTCGTCGACAAGAAACGCGATTGCCTGCGGCACCTCGCCCATGACGTGCTGGCCCAGCCAGGTGTGGACCTCCTCGGCAGTGAGCCCGCCGTCCAGGCCGCGGCGCACCGACGCCTCCGTGACCCGCCACACGCTGGCCAGGCCCGGCGATTCGAGCTCGGCGATGCGCTCCAAAAACGACGCCATGTCCGGCTCGAGCGGGCCAGGGGCGAGCATTGTCATGTCGCCCTGGGCAATCAGCGTGTCGACGGACGCGGGCACGAGCTGTTTGGCCGCGGCGGCGACGTCCTCGCCATCACGGCCGTCCAGCAGCGCCAGCAGGGGAGAGGACTGCGCCGGCTGCGGGGTGCCGGCGAGCGCGCCGACGAACTGGGCCTCATCCACCACCGCTTGGATGAGCTGTGGCGAGAACCCGCTGGCCTCCAGCGGGGCGTGGAACAGTAACTGGTCGACGTTGCCCGCGTGGCGCAGGATGGTTGTGCGGGCGTGGCGCACCGCGGGCGCGTGCATGTCCGCGGACAGAAGTTTCGCGGCGGTGTCGGCGCGCCACGGGGAGGCGGCCCAGCCGACCATGAGGATTGCCCACTGGTCTGAAAGCGTGGCGTCGATCCACGTCAACGCGTCGCGGGTGGCGGCGAGCACGTCCTCGTCGTCGACGTTGCCGCGGCCGACAAGGCCCGCCGCCTCGCCGATGGTGATCAATAACCTCGGGTCGAAGCCGAGTTCCTTTTCCAGGTTCGCCGCGGCGCGCACGCCGACGGTGCCGTCCTTGTTCAGCGCGACCGGGTGGTCCATGAGCGCCATGACCAGCTGGCGCATTTGTCGCACGGCGTCCAAGCCCGCCGAGGTCGCGGCCTCGTCCACCGCGGACTGGTCCACCTCCGGCAGCGCGGGCGCCTGAAGCGGGAACTCACGCGGCTGGATCCCGCGCATCGCGTCGCGCACCGGCCGCGGCAGCCGCACCGTGTTCGCGTCCACCCGCACCAGCAAACCGGCCGCAAGCAGCTTCGCCACGGGTGCCGCGGGGTCCGCGTCGGGCCCGGCCGCCGAGGTGGTGCCCACCCCGCCCGAGGAGGCCAGGGTCTCCAACACCTTGCGCTCGCGGGCGGGCAGTGCCTCTAGCGCTTCGGCCGCGCCCGCCGGCAGACTGTCGGTCACGCGCCAGCCTGGGGGCAGCGCGGTGAGCGTGCCGGGGGAGATCCGCAGCTCCTTATCCGGCCCGAACACCAAGGCGAGTTCCCGCAGGTGCGCCACGTCGCCGAGCTCGCCCGCGTCCACCGGGTCCAGCTCCGCGCCGGCGTCGGCGAGCCGCTCCAGCACCGCCAGGTCAGCGGCCGTGAGCTGGCGCAACGCCCGCGACGCGGAGCCCGGCAGGCCTAGGCGCGTGGCCAACGACCCTGCCGAGGGAGGGGTGGGGAAGAAGGCATCTGGCCGGGTGCGGATGAGAAGGCGGAGCTGATCGTCGCTAAGCGACTGCAAGAATTCGGGGAAGGTAGACATTGCGGGGGTGAGTTTACGTGCGTTTTCTTGCCCGGCGTGAAAGAATGAGGGGCATGGCTAAAGATGTAGAGAAGATCGGTCGCGCGAACCCGGCGTGGCCCACGCACACCCCTGGTAACGGCCACCCGGTCACCGAGATTTCCTCCAAGCTCACCGGCGCCGCGAGCCCGTTCGGCGACGAGCTGATCCTGCCGCTCAAGGCGGAGGAGACCGGCTACGTCCACCCGACTACGCGCATCAACCGCTAGCTTTCGCTTAGCGACGTACCAAAGGTGGCCCCCGTGGCGGGGCCACCTTTTTCGTGTGTTTGAGAGTTTGGACAACTAGCAGATCAAGTGTCCAACGTTCCGTTTGCCCAGGTGGTATAGAAAACTGATTCCAACTGTGGGCTCATCTGCTAGTTCGGTGCCGTTGCCGGGCTGGGCGAACTAGCAGATCAGCGATGTGGGCAAAAGAAACCCCGCCCGAAGGCGGGGTTTCGGCGCGTAGCGCTTAGCGCGGCAGGTAGGTCTGCTGCAGGGACGCCAGGGTGTCGTTGACCTGGGTGCTGAAGTTAGAGCCGACGAGCTGGGCGACCTTGGCGTAGTCGCCGGCCAGTGCGGCGTCCACCAGCGGCTGGTTAGTTGCGTAGAACGCGTTGTAGTCGTTGCGGTTTGCGGCGTAGTTGTCCTGGACGGTGGCCGGGACCTGGAAGCCGAGGCCGTTGATGGCGTCGCGCAGCTTTGTGTACAGCTCATCGGTCTCGTTGCCGGTGGAGGAAGTCTGGGCTGCCGGTGCCGGTGCAGCCGGGGCGGGAGCCGGCTTCGGTGCCGGAGCCGCCTGGGCGGCCTGCGCGTCGCGGTTGGTCGGCGCCGAATTCAGACCGTAGCGCGCGGAGCAGGCCGGCCATGCGCCCCAGCCCTGCTGGGCCAGGGTGCGCTCGGCGATGATGATCTGCTGCTCGCGGGTTGCCTGGTCTGCGGTCGGGGCGAATTCGCCGCCGCCGTATGCCTGCCAGGTGCCGTAGTTGAACTGCAGGCCGCCGTAGTAGCCGTTGCCGGTGTTGATTGACCAGTTGCCGCCGGACTCGCACTGTGCGAGCTTGTCCCAGTCGGAATCCGGTGCTGCGGTTGCCTGCGGGGCGACGATGCCTGCCAGTGCTGCAACTGCTGCGGTACCTGCCAGAGCCTTCTTGCCCGTGGAGGTGGTCTTCTTGGAGTGGCGTCCCATGATTTGTTTCCTCTCGTCGTTGACCGCCAATTCTCGGGACAGCCTAACCATTTGTAACGATTGTGTCACGCAAGCGGCACGGAATGGTGTTCGTGTGACAGCAGGGTTCAACGTTTCCGCAGGTCGGGCACTGCGCGGCGAATTGTGGTGTTCTGGGTCACAGTCGCGGTTTTCGGGGCGAAGGTGTAGTGTAAAGCCTTTATTTTGGCCTGCAATGGGCGGGCCATGTACCGGAACCTTAAAGGAGGATGCCATGCCTATTGGAAAGGTGAAGTGGTACGACACCGAAAAAGGCTTCGGCTTCGCGTCCAACCCGGGCGACGACGACGTCTTCATCGGCAAGTCCGTGCTCCCCGACGGCGTGGACGAGCTGGTCGCAGGCCAGCGCATCGAGTTCGATTTCGCTGCCGGCCGCCGCGGGCCGCAGGCGCTGCGCGTGAAAGTGCTCGATGAGCCGAAGCGTCGCCCCGTGCACCGCCGCAAGCCGGAGGAGCTGGGCAGCATGCTGGCGGATGTGATGACCTTGATTGAGACGCAGGTCCAGCCAGCGCTGACCAACGGCCGCTACCCGGACCGCAAGGAAGGCCGCCAGGTTGCGGGGATCCTGAGGGCGGTGGCCCGGGAGCTGGATGCTTAGCGACGCACCTTCGGCCTAGTCGAAGCCGACAGACCACGTGGCGATGACGGGAGTTTCTTCCCCGTCGTCGCCTTTTTCAATGTCCAAGGTTGTAATCTCCGTGACGACGAGCTTCGCACCGGATTCGGTCACCGCCGGGACGGTTTCCTCGCCGGACTCGCCGGAGGTGAACACGCGCTCGGTGTTGGCGGCAGGGTCGTCGTAGATGAGCAGCAGGCGCCAGCTGTTGCGCTCGATCTCACCGGGCACAGTGAAGGTCACGTCCCCCTGATCGGGCAGGCGCACGCTCGGCGGCTCACCGCCGGGGCACTCCACGTCCAGCTCGCACACTGTATATACGGGCACCTGCTCGGTCTGCCCGGCGGCAGCCACGGCGACCTCGAGGTCGCGCACCGGGGTGCCCGGCTTGTTCTGCTGGTAGCTCATAAAGGCGTAGACCGCCCCCACCAGCACCACCACGCCAACTAGGGCGATGGCCAGGACTTTCCACTGCTGAGTTGCTGCGCGTTTGGGTGCCATGGCGCACGATCCTACTTGGCGGCGGTCTCAGGCTTAAACGTCACGCGGTACATATCGGGCCAGCGCTTGCCGGCGAGGTAGAACTCCTCGGTGCCGGGGATGCGTGCGATGCCGTTGAGCACGTTGTTCGGGTCCGGAGTGGCGTTGTTTTCCAGCCCGGAGGCGTCGATGACGGCGGTGACCTTTCCCGAGTCAGCGTCGATGCGCATGATGTTGGTGGTGGTGAACACGTTGGCGTAGACCTCGTCGCCCACGCACTCGAGCTCGTTGAGGCCCTCCACGGGCTGGCCGTCCATGGTCACGGTGAAGCGCTCGCGTTCCTCGAACGTGTCCGGGTCCATGCGGCGCAGCTCGGCCGTGCCGTCGGAGAAAATCAGCTCGTCCTCGTCCGGGCGGGAGCACAGGCCCCAGCCCTCGCCGGCAAAGCTCGCCCGGCCGGTCTCTTCCAACGACGTGGCATCCCGCTTGATTGCCGTGCCGTTTTGCCAGGTCAGTTGCCACAGGATGCCGTCGTGAAGCGTGATGCCCTCTCCGAAGAACTCCGGATCCAAATCCACGGAGCGCAACTCCTCGCCGCCGGGCGTGCGGGTGTACAGGCGCGATTCGCCTACCTGGCCGGTGCCGACGTAGATGGTCCCGTCGTCAGTGACTTCCAGGCCCTGGGTGAAGCTGGTGTCGTCGAAAGGCAGGCGCTCCTCCACGTGCGCGGTGAGGCGCTGCGTGTCCGGCCCCGCGGTCTCGGGGGAGGAACAGCCCGCAAGCATGGCGAGCGCGGAGCAGACGGCGGCAAGCGTGAATCGACCCATGCCACCCATCCTGCACCACGTGGGCAATAATGGGGAACCGTGTCACGATCCAACAACCGATCCCGCAACCCTCGAAAGCGCAGCCCCCTGCTGTCCACCGACGCAGTCGCCACTGCTCGGGAGGCGCTGGCCGAGATCGCCGACGGGGAAGTCGGCGAGCACATCGGCGTGACCGGGCTGGGCCGCAACGTGGCCACCCACCGCTTCGCCGCCGACGTGCCCGGCTACGCAGGCTGGGAGTGGAACGCCGTGGTGGCCTGCGCCGACGGGGCGGACTGGGTCACCGTCAACGAGGTCGCGCTCGTGCCGTCGCAAGGCGCGCTGGAGGCGCCGGACTGGGTGCCGTACTCCGAGCGGCTGCGCCCCGGCGACCTCGGCCCCGGCGACATCATGGAGCTTTCGCCTGACGACGAGCGCGTCACCGACGACTCCTTTTCCCGCGACGCCGTCACGTTCACCGGCCGTGACACCAAGCGCTACCTCACCACCACCGGCCTGGAGGACGCGAAGAAGCGCTGGCGCACCGGCGAGTTCGGCCCCAACAGTGAGTTCGCCGAAAAGGCCGCGCTGTCGTGCCGCTCCTGTGCCTTCTACATCCCGCTGGACCAGCCGGTGGGCGAGAACTTCGGTATCTGCGCGAACGAGTACTCCGCGGACGGGCACGTGGTGGCCTCCTCCTACGGCTGCGGGGCGCACTCGGACACCACCGTGGCGGAATAATCGTTGGTGAGCCCCAACGATTGGTGTTTTCGCAGGCAGGGTGCGACACTAATGCGACGTGAGTACCACCACCGGAGCAAAACTGCATAAGGACCAGCCGCAGCCGCGCGGCGCGCTGGACACCTTCTTCCACATCAGCGAGCGCGGATCCACGGTCGGCACCGAGGTGCGCGCCGGGGTAGTGACGTTCTTCGCGATGGCCTACATCGTGCTGCTCAACCCTCTGATCATCGGCACCAGCCCGGACCGCGAAGGAGTTGTCCTGGGCATCCCGCAGGTCGCCGCCGCAACGGCGCTCGCCGCCGGCGTGATGAGCATCCTGTTCGGCGTGATTGCCAAGTACCCGTTCGGCATCGCCACCGGCCTGGGCATCAACACCCTGGTCGCGGTGACCATGGTGGGGCAGCAGGGCCTGACCTGGCCCGAGGCCATGGGGTTGGTGGTCATCGACGGCATCATCATCGTGCTGCTGGCCGTCTCCGGCTTCCGCACCGCCGTGTTCAACGCCATCCCGGATTCCATGAAGGTGGCCATGAGCGTGGGCATCGGCATGTTCATCGCCACCATCGGGCTTGTGGACGCCGGCTTTATCCGCCGCATCCCCGACGCCGCCATGACCACCGTGCCGGTGCAGCTGGGCACCGGCGGCTCAATCTCGTCCTGGCCCACCTTCGTGTTCATCATCGGCCTGTTCATCTGCGGCTTCATGGTTGTGCGCAACGTCCGCGGCGGGCTGTTCATCGGCATCCTGCTCACCACCTTGATTGCCATGGTGGTCGAGACGCGCACCGGCGCAGGTTCCTCTGCCGACAACCCGGAGGGCTGGGGCATGGCGGTACCGGGCCTGCCGGATAGCTTCGGCGGGATCCCGGACTTGTCCATCGTGGGTAACGTCGACCTGTTCGGCGCGTTTGTCAACATCGGCGTCATCTCCGCGTCGCTGCTCGTGTTCACCCTCGTGCTGGCGAACTTCTTCGACGCCATGGGCACCATGACCGCACTGGGCCGCCAGGCCGGGCTTACCGACGAGCACGCCGTGCTGCCGGACATGAAGCGCGCCCTGGTCGTCGAGGGTTTCGGCGCAGTCGTCGGCGGAGCGGCCTCTGCGTCGTCGAACACGGTGTTCGTGGATTCGTCGGCAGGCATCGCCGACGGCGCGCGCACCGGCCTCGCCAACGTGGTCACCGGCGTGCTCTTCCTCGTCGCGATGTTCTTCACGCCCCTCTACGAGATCGTGCCGATCGAGGCCGCAGCCCCCGTGCTCGTCATCGTCGGCGCGCTGATGATGATGCAGGTCGGCCAGATCGCCTGGTCCGAATTTACCGTCGCGCTGCCGGCGTTTTTGACCATCGTGACCATGCCGCTGACCTACTCCATCGCCAACGGCATCGGTGTCGGCTTCATCTCGTTTACCCTGATGAACTTGTTCGCCGGCAAGGTGAAGGACATCCACTGGATCATGTGGCTCATCTCCGCCCTGTTCGTGGTGTACTTTGCGCAGGGCCCGATCCTGGCGGCGATCGGGTAAATGCTGCTGCCTATCGACGACCCAAGGGACCCCCGGCTCGACGACATCCGCGACCTGAAGCACTCGGACAAGGAAAAAGGGCTGGTCTTCGCCGAAGGGCCGCTCGTGGCCGGGCGGTTGGTGGAGTCCCGCTTCCCGGTGCGCGCCGTCTTCGGCTTCGGCGGGCGGCTGGAATCCTTCATGGCCGACTACGGCGACGAGCTCAAGCGCCGCGGCGTGCCGGTCTACCAGATCACCCGCGAAATTATGGGGGAGGTCGCCGGCTACGACATGCACCGAGGTCTTCTCGTTTCCGCCGACAAAGCGGAACCTTTGCGCGTGGCCGAGGTCATCGACAGCGCACGCACCCTAGTGGTCCTAGAGGGCGTGGGCGACCACGAGAACATCGGGTCAATCTTCCGCAACGCTGCAGGCATGGGCGTCGACGGCGTGCTCTTCGGCGCCGCCACCGCCGACCCGCTGTACCGGCGGGCCGTGCGCGTGTCCATGGGGCACGTGCTGCGCACCCCGTTCGCCCACCTCGACGGCACACCGACGACGTGGCAGCGCTCGTTGGATGAGCTGCGCGAGGCCGGCTGGTGGCTCATCTCGCTCACGCCGGCCGACGACGCCGTCGAGCTCAAAGACGCGATCCAGGGCCACGACAAAGTGGCGTTCCTTGTCGGCGGGGAAGGCCCCGGCCTGACCCCGCACGCCATGCGCGCCACCGACGTGCGCGCCAAGATCCCCATGGCGCCGGGCACGGACTCGCTCAACGTGGCGACCTCCGCCGCGATCGCCTTCTACGAAAGAAATCGTTAGCGGTCGAAGTGGCGGATGCGCTCCGAAAGCGCCTGCCACAGCTCCGCCGCGCGTGCGCGCAAGCCCCGGCCGACGCGCTTCGCGGCGGCCACCGAGGCGTCGGCAAGCTCGGCGAACTCGTCGCCGCGCTGGTCCTCGGGGGCATCCTCGTAATCGTCGTACGCCTTCGATTTTTCCGCGAACCTCGCCGCCACCGCGTCCACGGACTTCACCGCGGGCGCCTTCTTTTCCTCGATCTTCGGCTCGGGGCGGCCGTCCACCGCGTAGCCGACGACGTTGATGTCGGGGCCGTCCTCCCCGATGTCCACGCCCAGCCAGTGCCGCTCCGCAGACAATGCGAGGTCGCGCGGCTCGAACGGCAGCGAGATGCCGCCGGCCGCTTCGGCGCGCTCGCCGGCCCAGTAGGGCGCCTCGAACGGCTCCGGCAGGCCTAGGTCCTCGATGACCTGGGTGCGGGTGGCGCTGAAGCTGCGCACCGCGGTCTCGCCGGTGAAGTGGGCGAACCCGCCGTAGTTGCTGTCCGTGCCGGTGGCGATGACAAACACGTCAGAGGCCGGCAAGGCCGAAAGCCATGGGGTGGTGGTGGACAGGGCGGAGCAATCGTCGACAAGCATCCGCACAACAGACACCCCTGGAAAGCCCGCGATGTAGAACTCGTCGCGGCCCGGCACCGAGGAGCGGTTCAGCGGGAACGAGCCGATCGGGGTGATCGGCCACGCCGGGTTGACCTGGGAAAGCAGCTTGCGGCCGAACCCGCGGTCGGCCTTCGGCTCGCGCTCGAGCACGCCGGCCGGGTCGGCGGTGTTGACAAACCAAAGCGTAAGAACCGCTGGGAAACTCATGCACACATCCTAAGGTGCTCAGCGCTTCGGGCGCTTGGTGTTCGTGCGGACCCCCAGCAGCACGTCCTCCCAGTGCGGGGTGACGGCCTTGCGGCGGCGCTTCTTCGGCTGTTCCTCTTCGTTCGGGTGGCGCAGGAAGTCACCTTCGAGCACATCGTCCCGCGTATCGACGACCTCCGGTTTGCCTTCCACCGGCAACTCCGTGACATCAGCGTCGGAAGCGTCATCGGCGCCGTCCTCGTCGCCGACGTCGGCACGGTCCGCGCGTACCGCGGACAACGAGCGCACTGGCTGCGCGAAATCCGGGTCCGTCAGGTCCGCGGCCATAGCGTTGCGTGCCTCCGTCTGGGTGGCGGAGCCCATGGAGCGCTTGAAAGTCCACAGCGCCTCGTTCTCGGTCAGGCCGGCCTTCCAAGTGACGTGGACGACCCAGCTGTCGCCCTGCTCGCGGGTGGCATCCCACTCCGCGTCGCTGATCGAGTGGCCGCGCGCCGCAAACGCAGTAGCCAGGATCTCGAACAAGGTCTGCTTCGCCGGGCCGTCCTCGCGCACCGGGTGCGACTGCTTGGCTGCCTCCGCCACCTGGGCACGCTCCAGGAGTACCGGGTGGGCGTAGACGTCCAGGCGGCTTTCGGCCACGCCCATCTCTTCGGCCAGCTCGGTGGCGGTGGCGCCGGCGCGCAGCCGCGCCTGGATCTCGTTGGGGCGCATGGACAGGGGAGTGGCGTAGAGCGGATCCGGTTCCGGCAGCGAGCGCTCGACCGGCGCAGGCGCTGGCTCGGGGGCTGGCGCAGACTCGGTGGGGTCCTCTTCTTCCAGGGAGCCGGGCTCAGGCTCGTTGGCCGCGACGGCCTCCACGGGGTGGACCACACTGGCGTGGGCGTGGGCGGGGGTGGAGGGGGCAATGGCAGAATCGGTGACGGAATCGCCGTCGATAAGCGATGGCTCAAGCTCGGTGCGCGCCAACTGGTAGCGCATCCCGTTATCGTCGCGGAGGACAAAAAACGTCTCCGTCGACTCGTCTTCCAAGAAGTACAGCTCGCGCATACGTCACCTTTCCGCCGGGCAGATACGCGACCAGCTTAACGGACAGGTGCGTGCCACCGGGTTTACCCGCCGGTTGGCTGTGGTGTGTCCAGGCAGTTGCTGTTGTTGTCAGACGCGTCACAAACTTTGATACAGTGCCTTACGTAAAAACAGGTTGCCGGGAGGTATCCCGAAGACAGCCGAGAAAACTACCTGGAAGGGGAAATCAGTGGCTACTGAGAACAAGGATAAGGCCGTACTCCACTACCCGGGCGGCGAGTACGAGATGGACATCATGCGCGCCACCGAAGGTAACGACGGTGTCGTGCTGGGCAAGCTTCTCGGCGAAACCGGCCTGGTCACCTTTGACCCCGGCTACGTCTCCACCGGCTCCACCGAGTCCAAGATCACCTACATCGACGGCGACGAAGGCATCCTGCGCTACCGCGGCTACGACATCGCCGACCTGGCAGAGAACGCCACCTTCAACGAGGTGTCCTACCTGCTGATCAACGGCGAGCTGCCCACCACCGACGAGCTGGAGAACTTCAACTCCGAGCTGCGCCACCACACCCTGCTGGACGAGGACTTCAAGGCCGCGTTCAACATCTTCCCGCGCAACGCCCACCCGATGGCCGTTCTCGCCTCCTCCGTGAACATTCTCTCCGCTTACTACCAGGACCAGCTCAACCCGCTGGACGAGGAGCAGGTGGAGAAGGCGACCGTGCGCCTGATGGCCAAGGTGCCGATGCTGGCCGCGTACGCCTACCGCGCATCCCGCGGCAAGCCGTACATGTACCCGGACAACTCCCTGAACCCGCGCGAGAACTTCATGCGCATGATGTTCGGTTACCCGACCGAGGATTACCACGTTGACCCGGTGCTGACCAAGGCCCTGGACAAGCTGCTCATCCTGCACGCGGACCACGAGCAGAACTGCTCCACCTCCACCGTGCGCATGATCGCCTCCGCCCAGGCCAACATGTTCGTCTCCATCGCCGGCGGCATCAACGCCCTGGCTGGCCCGCTGCACGGCGGCGCAAACCAGGCGGTGCTGGAGATGCTCGAGGACATCAAGAACAACCACGGCGGCGACGCCACCGACTTCATGAACCGCGTGAAGAACAAGGAAAAGGGCGTGCGCCTGATGGGCTTCGGCCACCGCGTGTACAAGAACTACGACCCGCGCGCGGCAATCGTGAAGGACACCGCCCACGAGGTGCTCGAGCACCTCGGCGGCGACGAGCTGCTGGATCTGGCCATGGAGCTCGAGGAGATCGCGCTGAAGGACGAGTACTTCATCGAGCGCAAGCTCTACCCGAACGTCGACTTCTACACCGGCCTGATCTACCGCGCCATGGGCTTCCCGACGGACTTCTTCACCGTCCTGTTCGCCATCGGCCGCCTGCCGGGCTGGATCGCCCAGTACCGCGAGCAGCTGGAGATGAACACCAAGATCAACCGCCCGCGTCAGATCTACACCGGTTACCAGCAGCGCGACTTCGTGCCGCGCGACCAGCGCTAGGGCAACCGAAAGGCGTCGATAAGCAGCATGCTTCGGCGCTCCACCGCCGAGAATTGACCTTCCCTTATAATTTCGGGAGGACGTTCTCGGCGGTTTTGTATTGGGCCGCACAAACTGCCCACATAATTTGCAAGGAGTTTCAACGCTATGGAAAAGCCGTTCATCGACAAGCCGGAGGGGCCGGCGCCTGCAGACCTCGTCATTGAGGACATCACTGTCGGCGAGGGCGCAGAGGCCGTGGTCGGCGGGTTTGTCAAGGTCCACTACCTTGGCGTGGACTTTGAAACGGGCGAGGAGTTCGACTCCTCCTGGGACCGCGGCGAGGCCGCGGATTTCCCGCTCACCGGCCTGATTCAGGGCTGGCAGGAAGGCATCCCCGGCATGAAGGTTGGCGGTCGCCGCCAGCTGACCATCCCGCCGGAAAAGGCGTACGGCCCCGCAGGTGGCGGGCACCCGCTGTCCGGCCGCACCCTCGTGTTCATCATCGACCTGCTCGACGCCAGCTAGGAGGCTGCCATGCGCATCCCGGTCACCACACTTAACGACGGCTACGATTTCCCCCTCCTCGGCCTAGGCACCTACAAGCTGACCGGCGACGAGGTGGAGCCGATCGTGCGCACCGCGATCGAACTGGGCTACCGGCACATCGACACTGCGGCGTTCTACGGCAACGAGGTCGAAGTCGGCAAGGCAATCAACGCCGCGATCAAGGCCGGCGACGTCACGCGCGAAGAGCTGTTCGTGACCACCAAGCTGTGGAACGACGACCAGGAGCGCGTGGCCGAGGCCTACCACGAGTCGCTCACACGCCTCGACCTAGAATTCATCGACCTCTACCTCGTGCACTGGCCCTGGCCGCAGCACGGCACCTATGTGAAGGCCTTCGAACAGATCGCTGAGCTGCAGGGCATGGGCCGTCTGCAGTCCGCCGGTGTGGCCAACTTCTACCCGGAGGTGCTCGACGAGATCATCGAAGCCACCGGCATTACCCCGGTGCTCAACCAGGTGGAGCTGCACGCCGGGTTCACCCAGCCCGAGCTGCGCGCCTACCACGACGAGCACAACATCGTGACCGAGGCGTGGGCGCCGATCGCACGCGGCTCCAACTTCGACGACCCGGCCATTCAGGCCGTGGCCGACAAGCACGGTGCCACCCCGGCGCAGGTGTCGCTGGCGTACCTGCTGCAGCTCGGCTGCTCCGTGGTGCCGAAGACCGCCAACCCGAAGCGCCTGGAGGAGAACCTCGGCGCGGTGGGCATCACGCTCGACAGTGAGGACGTCGCCGCCCTCGACGGCGTGAAGGGTGAGCGCCTCTCCGGCGACCCGCTGACCTTCCCAGGGTAAGGGATCGCTGATTGGCCACCCGGTTGCGTTGATCGCAGCCGGGTGGTTTTTCTTTGCACGGAAATAGGAGAGATTTGCGGAACACCACACATGCTGCTGTGTGATAGGTTACATTCACATTGTTGAGTCGGAGATCACATACTTCCGGCGCGGCAAAGACCTTATTCCCGTGCACTAGAAAGGATCGAGGCCATGGCCGGTTCCACCGCTGTCCCGCAACGCCGCGAGCCAACTCCCGACGAGTTCGTGGCCATGCAGCAAAGCCGCGAATTCCAAGACTTGCGAGGCACGTTCCGCGGATTCACCTTCCCGGTGATGATCGCGGCGTTCCTCTGGTACGTCTTCTACGTCGTCTTCGCCACCTTCGCCCCCGACGTGATGGCCAAGGATTTCCTGGGCCTCAACGTCGGGCTCTGGCTCGGCTTGGCGCAATTCTTCACCACGTTTTTGATCACCTGGATCTACGTCTCGTGGGCGAACAAGAACATCGAGCCGCGCGCGGCTCACATCCGCGAAGAGATGGAGGGCTAAACCATGCAGACCCACCTGCTCGCATCCGAAGCCGGGGAAGCGACCGGCAATCCGCTGCTCAACATCGCCATTTTCGGCGCCTTCATCGTGGTCACGCTCTACATCGTGACCCGCGCCGGCAAGACCACGAGCGAATCGGCGGACTTCTACACCGGCGGTGCGTCGTTTAGCGGCACGCAAAACGGCCTCGCCATCGCCGGCGACTACCTGTCCGCCGCATCCTTCCTCGGCATCGTCGGCTCGATCGCGCTCAACGGCTACGACGGCTTCCTGTACTCCATCGGATTCTTCGTCGCGTGGCTGGTCGCCCTGTTGCTCGTGGCTGAACCGCTGCGCAACGTCGGCCGCTTCACCATGGCGGACGTGCTGTCGTTCCGCCTGCGCCAAAAGCCGGTGCGCGTCGCCGCAGCCTTCGGCACCCTGTTCGTGTCGCTGTTCTACCTGATCGCCCAGATGGCCGGCGCCGGCTCCCTGGTGTCCGTGCTGCTGAACCTGCACTCCTTTACCGCGCAGGCGATCTGCGTGGGCATCGTCGGCGTGATCATGATCATCTACGTCCTTGTTGGCGGCATGAAGGGCACCACGTACGTGCAGATGATCAAGGCCGTGCTGCTCATCGCCGGCGTGCTGATCATGTCCATCCTGGCGTTCATCATGGCAAAGGGCGGCCTGACCGCCGTGTTCAACCAGGCCATCGACACCCACTCCGCCTCTAGCTACCTCGCGGAGAAGGGCTACCAGGCCGAAGAGATTATGAAGCCGGGCCTGAAGTACGGCGCGACCACCACGTCCAAGCTGGACTTCATCTCCCTTGGCCTCTCCCTGGTGCTCGGTACCGCAGGCCTGCCGCACGTGCTCATGCGTTTCTACACCGTGCCCACCGCCAAGGAAGCACGTAAGTCCGTGACCTGGGCGATCGTGCTCATCGGTTCCTTCTACCTGCTCACCCTGATCCTGGGCTACGCCGCGGCCGCCTTCGTGGGCCCGGACCGCATCCTCGCCGCACCTGGTGGAGCGAACGCGGCGGCACCGCTGCTCGCATTCGAGCTCGGCGGATCCGTATTCATGGCTCTGATCTCCGCGGTCGCCTTCGCGACGGTGCTTGCGGTGGTCGCCGGCCTGGCCATCACCGCCTCCGCGTCCATCGCCCACGACGTCTACGACGCCGTGCTTCGCGACGGCCAGGCCACCGAAGAAGAGCAGGTCCGCGTCTCCCGCATCACCGTGGTCGTCCTGGGCATCGTCGCCATCGTCCTGGGCATCCTGGCGATGCAGCAGAACGTGGCCTTCCTGGTCTCCCTGGCGTTCGCCATCGCGGCGTCCGCGAACCTGCCGACCATCCTGTACTCCCTGTACTGGAAGCGCTTCAACACCACTGGCGCGGTGGCGTCGATCTACACCGGCCTGATCTCCGCGCTGGTGCTGATCGCCCTGTCGCCGGCGGTCTCCGGCAGTCCGACCGCGATGTTCCCCAACGCCGACTGGGCTATCTTCCCGCTGACCAGCCCGGGCCTGGTGTCCATCCCGCTCGGCTTCCTCGGCGGCATCATCGGTACCTACCTGGGTAAGCCGGATAATCTCGACGAGCTCCAGGCGGAGATGGAGGTCCGCTCGCTGACCGGTGTCGGCGTCGAGGCTCCCGTCGACCACTAAAGCGGCACAACAATAGGGCCTGATCCTCCTGAGTGGGGGTCAGGCCCTATTGCTATGTGCCTAGAAGAAGGGGAAGAATCTTCCCACGAGGCCCAGGGTGCCGAGTAGGCCGAGCGAGACCGCGATGCCTGTGATCATGCCCGCCGGGGAGGTTTGCTTGCCAGGGGTGGGAGCTGGGGCGGGGGTGGGCTTGGACGGGGCTGTGGTCAGGCCGCCCGTTGCCTGGCCGCGGACTACCCTGGTGTCGAAGGTGCGGTTGACCGAGGAGTAGTCCGCGAACTGGATCGCCGCGTTGATGCGCAGCACGTTGCCCGGGCGCATGCCCTTCGCCGCCGTGATCCGGATACCGGTCTCGCCCTCGCGGGCGATGGTCCAGCCGCCGCGGGTTTCCTCGGTGACGAAGACGCGGGCGCCGGCGGGCAGCCCCTTCGGGGTGACCACGATGGACTCGCCGGCGGTGATGGTGGCGTTGTCGATGCTAACCTTCGCGGTCTCGGCGACCGGCCGCGCCGGGGTGGCTCGGGTGGTGGTCGGCACAGGTTTTGGCGCAGTCGTCGAGAAGCGGGTGGTGGGGGACGGTGCCGGGGTGGTGGTCGTGGCCGGAGCCGGGGTGGTGGTGCTCGGCGCGGCGCCTTCTGCGGAGGTGGGGACGTAGGCCTTGGCGGTGAGGTCGCGGCGGGAGCCGTCGGGAAGCAGCACGGTGACCTTGAGGACCAGGGCGTAGCCCGGCTGCGCGTTGCGCGGGGCCGAGAAAGTGATCGCGCCGGTGTCCTCGTCGGTCTCCAGCGTCCACCCGTTGTGGCGCTGGTTCGGGCCGATCACGCGGGAGCCTTCAGGCAGGGCGCCGGAGAGGAACACGGTGACGCGGTCGCCGGCGGACACCGCGGTGTCGGGGTACGACAGCTCACCGACGCTAGGTGCAGGGGCTGCGGTGGTCTTCGGGCTGGATTTCGGAGTCGTCGTCGTGGTGGACGGCTTCGGCGCCGGCGCAGCGGTGGTGGTGATGGTCGGGGCGGGGGAAGGCGCGGAGCTCGTCGTCACGCGATCTGCCTTGCCTACGGTGATGCGCGAGGAGTACTGCTTGGTGGAACCGTCCGGGAACACCACGCCCAAGGTGATGCGCAGGCCGGCACCCGCGCGGGCGCCCGCGGGTGCGGCGACGGTGACCTCGCCGGAATCCTGGTCGGCGTCGATGCGCCAGCCGCCCGAGCCGGACGGGGCGGCGAGCTGGGTGCCGTCGGGAAGCGGGGTGCTCGGGCGCAGCGTGACGGTGCCGCCCGGGGCCACCGTCGCATCACCCCAGGCCAAGTCGAGGGAATCTGCGAGCGAAACGGAGGGCTTGGCCACGCGCACGGTGAACAGCGCGTAGTCGACGGTGTGGTCCGGGTAGGTGATGGTGACGTAGTTCTGCGCGTAGGCGCCGGGGAACTGGCCGCGCGGGGTGGCAGCGACGGTGCCGTCGGCGTCCACGTCGAAGTCCCAGCCGTTGATGCTGTTGATGTCGAAGGTGGTGCCCGCCGGGACGTTGCCGGCGAGCGGGATGCGAGCCGTCGCGCCCGGGGTCACGTCGGTGTCGGCGTAGCTGGGGTTGTAGGCCTGCGACATCCAGTCGGCGGCGGAGGCGGCGGGTGTGATGACGGTGGTGGCGAGGCTGGCTGCCAGCGCAGCCGCCGCGATGCGGGTGGTGTTCACGGGACTCCTGTCAAAGTGTTGAGAGCTGACTTTGAACAGTTTAAATAAATCCCTAGAAATTATCAGCCGCTACCTGAATAGCGAGGATGACAGCTGGCTGCTGCCTTGGAGCAGGGTGGCCCAGTCATCTGGCGAGAGTTTCGTCAGGGCGGAGGCTTGGCCCGGGGTCCACTGGCCCCAGTCAGAGGCGTAGACGTTGTTGATGTCCACCTGAATCCCCTGGATGGTCGCCTGCCGCCCGGCGACCTGGTGCAGGTTCGCACGCGAGTGGACCTTGCCTTGGGAGCCCCAGTCGTGCTGCCAGAAGTAGGAGCCGATGCCGTCTTCGAGGCACCAGGCGATGGTGTAGTAGTTGCCGTACACGCCGAGCTGGTAGCCAGCGGTGCTGAACGCGGCACCCATCGCGGTCAGGTACGGGTTGATTTGGTTGTTGAACTGCTCGAGGGTGGGGTTGTCGTCGATGGCCACGTAGATCGGGCGGCCTTGCGGGCCACCGGCCGCGGTGTGCAGCGCCATCGCTTTCGGGGCGTGGGCGGCGGCACCGAGCGCGCCGCGCTTCCAGTCGGCGGTCTCGGCGCGGCCGAACTGGTACACCGACGCGACGGCGAGGCCGTTGGCCTTGTAGTCACGGGTCTCGCCGATGGTCACCGGTTTGCCGCGCATCCACTCGGCACCGGGGCGGCGGTCGGAGACGTAGCGCACCGCGCCCATGTGGCCCGCGGCTTTCACAGCGCTTGCCGACGGCACGCCAGCCGAATAATCCACCACCGTGCCGAGCACCCGGCGCTGCTGCGCCTGGGCGGCGGGGGAGAGGGCGGCTGAGGCGCTGCCGGCGAGTGCCGCGGTGGCGGCTGCGGCGCCCGCGGACTTGAGGAACGTGCGGCGATTAAAGGTAGTCACATGCGCCACTCTAGCCTCAGTGGCCCACGACCACCATCCAAATAGCCACGAGGTGGCACACGGCGGCGACGACGGTCGCGGTGTGGAAGTGCTCGTGGTAGCCGTAGTAGCGCGCGGAACGCCCCGGCCACTTGAAGCCGTAGATCAGCGCGCCGAGCGTGTAGACCACCCCGCCGGCGAACAGCAGCCACACCACCACGGGGCCGGCGGAGCGCCACAGTGTTGGCAGCAGCGGCACGATGATCCAACCGAGCCCCACGTAGACCACGACGTCGAGCCACCGAGGGTGGTTGATCCACACCAGGTTGAGCACGGCCCCACCGAGGCCGCCCGCCCACGCCACCGCCAGCATGATGGCGGCGGTGCGCGGCTCGAACACGATCAGGCACAGCGGGGTGTAGGTGGCGGCGATGAACACGGAGATGGTGGCGTGGTCGGCCCGGCGCCACCACTGCACCGCCGCGGGCGAGCGCCACGGCCAACGGTGGTACATCGCGGAGACGGCGAACAGCAGCACCACGCCGGCACCGTAGATGGTCACGCCGAGGGCCTGTGGCCACGGCAGGGTCATCCAGCCGAACGTGATCAGCACGGCCGAGGAGATGGCCGACAGGGCGGCGGCCACGAGGTGGAACCAGCCGCGCACGGCTGGTCGGTCGCCGCGGTCCGCGACCACGTACGTGCGCTGGACTTGGCCTGTCTTGAGGGCGGTCATGGGCACCTCGCAGGGTAGGGGGCTTTTCGCTCAAACCCTACCGGACCGTAGGTTGTGGCGGAAGGGCTTGCGAGCCTGTTTTCGGCGCGCGCAAGGGCTGCGGTACTCTTTACCCCATTGCCCTAGTAGCTCAGTGGATAGAGCACTTCTCTCCTAAAGAAGGTGTCGGAGGTTCGATTCCTCTCTGGGGCGCAAATGGGGGTTTCGAAGAATCTCGTTTGATTGTTCGAACAATTCCCCTCAACATGTGGAAACGCCCTTACCTGCAAAAATAGGTAGGATGTTTCTGTTTGCGTGAAACCGAGTTTCGGGCTTTTGTTACCGATTAGCGGCTGAATATCGCTGATTTACTCTTCTCGCTGATCGCCTTGCCCGCCACACTTTGCGGGTGGCGGTTGTAAGGGGCGAAGCCGATTTTTTAAGCGACCTGTGGTGGAGCGTTCGCGTGTTGAATCTCCGGGAGAAACTCATCAGTCACGCGACGTGTTTCAGGTGGCGCGGGTGGTTTCGGTTTAATGTCGAAGTTGATAACCGGCCTATGCAGGTATCGCTTAATGAGTCCGACATTGACGCTGACAGCTCCCAAAGCGACGAAAACAGCGTTCGCGGCGAATCCGCGAATCATCCTCGTCGTCTGACCACTGCGGGTTGTAAGAGGGTCCACAAAGTAGAACGTGTGTGCTATCCCATGGTGGGGGAATCACACTGTTGTGAGATAATCAAATCGGTTCGGTCCATCCCCCAGAAAAGGTGACAGATGACCCAAGCAAACAACCCGAAGTCGAACCCCGGCCTTTCATGGTTCGACAAAATTCAAAACGACATCGCTAGCAGTGCCGGAATCCTCGCAAGCTCAACAGCCCTCGCACAACAAGCCGCAGAACTTAGTGCCTCGATGCAACTCGCCGCGAAACCATTCATCGAATTCGAAAGTAGCGGAGCGATGCAGATGCTCAAACAGGCTCAAGAGGCCGCCAACCGTGTATCCGTCAATTTGAAGATGTATGACGACCAGACACTCAAAATTGCCGAAGCGATGAGAAACAGTACGGCCGTCGGAATCGACCCGCAGAAATGGCAGCAGATTACTGGGTTAACGACTTCGATTGATGCTGTAACGAAGTTCAATATGCCACTGGCGAACATTTCCGCCCTCACTGAAGCAAGCAGAATTGTTCCTCCACCAAGCATGTTCGAGGGAATTAACATCCCCGCAATGGACCATGTCCCAATCGCTGGGAAATCCTTCGTCGAAAAAGCGATGGTTCCAAAGGGGCTTACTGAATCTATCGAGCTAGCAACCAAGCACCTCACCGCCTCTCAGCAGCTGCTCGAACAGATGCAGAATGTGTCAACAGGGATGAAGGCGGCCCTGGAGGGAACTTCCGTAGCTTTGCCCGGTTTCGAGAAGTACTTAGAAGTGTCAAAAATCGTTGGTGAACACTACAGACCGCCGAATATTGACAGCGTTCTACGTGGTTTCGAACAGCTCGAACAAGAACTCAACCTCGACATCCCAGTTGAAACCACTGACGATATTGACGACTTGGTTGAAGATGCCAAAGCCATTGAATTCGTTGAAAACCAGATCACCGAAAACGGGGCTCTTAAGCCTTCGATTTCGCAGGTCCTGTTCGGCTTCGACATTAACGACATCACAACCGACCAACGAAACAGCTTGTTTGCTTTCGGAGGATCTGTCGCGGTTTATCTTTACGAGACTCTCGGGACATTGCTTGATGAAAATGTCACCGCCGCTCGCTTCTTCGCGGTTGCAATCATCTTCTTTCTCCCCGTCTACAGCACGGCAATGGTCGCGGATGCCGAGATTGCTAAGGGTCCGTCTGCCGCTTGAGAAGGAATCAGCCGAGTACCCGTCCATGAAAAAGGTTTTCTACCTGCGTAATCTTCTGTGTGCTCGCAGACTGTTCCTTGTACTCCAACACCATTTCGTAGCGTCATTGGAATGAACCCAATTGACGCATACACCCAACCCCCAATATCCGTTCCGGCCCACGTGTGGGCAGAAATCGGCCCGACAGTCTGCGAGATAGTCGCCTCCTATTGCACCAACAACCCACCACCTGGGCACAGCCAGTGCAAAGCACTCAGAGCCGCCGTGACATAACACATCGCCTATTGCTTCGAAATGGGCTACGACATTGACTACGGATACATCTTCGATGACGAAATCATCGAGCAATCCGTCAGAAGCGATTCCAAAACCCCGCGAGCGTCGATGGGAACGATGCGACGCAACTTGAAGAACGCAGCCAATGAACTCAACCCTGATTTTGACGGCCCAAGGATGTATCACCGCTACGAAAGAAGCGAACCCAACCCGCCCTACACGGATAAAGAAGTGCACGACATATGGCAGTGGGCACAGGTGAAAAACAACGGCAAACGTACCCAGATGAAACGGCTCATCGTTGCCTGCGGACTCGGGGCAGGGCTTACAGCGTCAGAGGCAGGGCACTTGAGGTACGGGGATATAGAGATTGATGATCTTGGGGTGCAGCTTCATCTGCCGGAAAGAACCGTGCCAGTGCTTGCAGAATGGGACGCTGCACTTAGGGGTAGTAGGGTTGACTCACATAGGTCGGGTGAGTTCCTCATTTACCCACGTTCGACAAGAAGGAACGATATTGTCTCCAAAAGCCTGAAATCGATAGGGACGCTTAGTGGGGTACAACCTCCTAACATGCGGCGAATGCGAACCACATGGATAGTGGGGCACCTTGAAAGTCATGTTCCAGATGTGGCGATCTGTGAAGCGGCAGGTATCAAAACACTTGGGCTCTATGAGCGGTACCGTCCTGAAACCCCGAGCGTTGAGCGATACAGAACCTTGCTGCACCGAGCACCCGTGGCAGAGCGTGGAGGTCTTGTGGTTGTTCGTTAGGAGTATTTGAGTCCCGCATCAAGGTGGTGCGGGGTTTCGTTGTGCGTGTAGTCGTGAGAGGAAGACTTAAAAACGGCGAGAGGGTGGATGGTCAGGGTCGAGGCGAAGTTGCTGGGTTTGGGATTGTTCGAATGTCCCTAAATTTTTTGGGGGTTTCGGTTAACTTTTGATTCATTTCAGGAAACTCCCCGAGGACGACATTGGCTCTCTTGAAGGGGCTCACTATCTGCCCGTCCTAAAGCGAGGGCTCCGTGTCTGCACGGATGTCGCCGCCAGAGGGCTAGCTTGCGTTCTTTTGTCTCTAAATTTCCGAATGCGTTTACCCAGAAACGCACTTTTGGGATTGGGTTAGACTTTCCAATTGTCACGCGATTGACATGGAGTTGACGGAGGCACGTTGTACGACGCCGCAAGGGATGCGTATGCAAAGCGCGCTCCCGAATACGTTGAAGCCTTGGGGTCCATTCAGAATATGAGTCCGCAAGACGTAGCACTCATTTCTGAATGGGGAAGAGTGGTCAATGGTCCGGTGCTGGATGCGGGGTCTGGTCCCGGACACTGGACGGACCTATTGCGAACTTTGAAATGTGAAGTAGTCGGGCTGGATATGGTCCCAGAGTTCATTGAGATTGCGAAGAATAGGTTTCCCTCCACCAACTTCGTTTTGGGCGACTTGTCGAAGATGCCTCTTCAGGCCTCTAGCCTCGGAGGGATACTTGCCTGGTACTCCTTGATTCATTTGCGGCCAAGTGACTGGGGTTTGGTTCTGGGCGAATTCGCTAGGACTCTTAGACCGGGTGGATCACTTCTTCTTGGAGCGTTTTTAGGGGAACAAGGTGTTCCATTCGAGCATGCAATTACTGAGGCGTACTACTGGTCAGAGCTAGAGCTACTAAAACAGTTGAAGTCGGCTGGCTTTCAAACAATTTCTGTTCACTCTCGATGCGTATCCGGCATTAGGCCGCATGTGGATGTTCTCGCACAGCGTTGTTAGATCGGGTCACCCTGAAAATCATGTTCCAGATGTTGCGATCTGTGAAGCGGCAGGCATCAAACCACTTGGGCTCCATGGGGGTACCGGCCTGACACGCCATCCGTCGGGAAGTACAGAAGTCTTTTGCACAGGGCATCGGTAGGGGAACGCGGTGAGCTTGTGGTTGTCCGCTGAAAGACCAACGGGCCTGCGCTTTTGGTTTTGTGGGGCTTCCTTATCCGTTGAACCGTGAGATGAGAACTCAAAAACAGTGAGAGGGGGACTGGTCAGGATGGACGCGAACTAGCTGGGTTGGGGATTGTTCGAATGGCCTCCATTGCCGGGTAGAGGCGTTCATTGGTTTTAGCTCTCTGAGGCAAGTCGCGCGTAGACGAGGGTGTCGGTCCATTCACCCTTGCTGTACCAGTCCTGGACGTGATGCGCTTCGAGCCGGAGCCCGACGCGGCGGGCGAGTGCTGCTGAGGCACTATTGCGGGCGTCCATCTGTGCCGTGATGCGGTGGAGGCGATAGTGGTCAAATCCGAGGGCAAGGACCGCTCGGACGGCTTCGCTGGCGAACCCTTGCCCGCCAAACTCCGGGTTGAGAACCCATCCGATTTCACCCTGGCGGTGCTCCTTATCGGTAAGCCACAGCGCGACGTCTCCGATAGGGGCGCCGCCATGTTCGATGACCAATGCGAGCGCGCCGGCCTCGTCGCCGAGGCCGGTCTTGGCTAGTCGCTCGCCGAGCTTCTCACGGGTGGCTTCCGCGGTCCACGGCTCGTCCAACAGGTAGCGGGCAACGTCAGGTCGTGAATAAAGGTCGTGGAGCCAACCGGCATCGCCTGGTTCATGGAGTCGGAGCTGGAGCCGTTCCGTTATCAACGGCCACTGGTTGGCAGGCGCGAGGTCGCGCTGGTAGTGGAGCAATTCCGCCTGCTGTCCCGCGGGCGTGGTTCCTACGCTTCGCCCGGTCTCGCGGAATCTTGCGCTGGTCAAACACCGCTGGGAGAGCTTGTTTTCTGGAAGCGTGCGTGCCGTCAAAGCCCGAAGTCCACAGTCGCGGGCGAAGCGCGATGCCAATTCCAGTCCCCGGCGGGCGTGTCCATTTCCTCGCCCATCGGGATGGATCCAGAACCCGACCTCGGCGGCCTCGGAGTTGACGTCGAAAAGTACTAGGGAGCCCACGAACTGGTTCGTCTCGGCATCGGCGAGCGCGAGGACTGCCAGCGTGCCGGACGAGAGGCCCGCCGCGATCTCTCCGCGGATTAACCGTCGCACGGATTCTGGAGTGTAGTCGGGTTCGGGTAAGTGGCCGAAGCGCAGCACGGCCTCATCTTTGGTTCCGCTTGCGTACGCGTTCGCATCTAGCTCGGAGAGGGGCCGTAAGCGCGTGCCCTCATGGACGATCGGGAGCTTCGTGGCATCCAACATGGTGCAAAACTAACATAGGACGGATAGTTGCTGCGGAAATGTTTGGTTAGCCTGGTGGGGTGAGCTACTGGGAACACCGAAAACCTGTGCAACGCCACCGCGCCGTGGACATCGCGGAGATTGCGAGGGCCTCGGTGAGACTGCTGGATGAAGGCGGATTGAGAGCCCTCACCCTCAGGGCTGTGGCGCAGCAGGTGGGGGTCGCTCCAGCCAGCTTGTATTCCCGCGTTGAATCAGTCGACGACCTGTTTGACCTCGCCCTCGACACAGCGCTTGCAGACGATCCGGTGATGAACGAATCGATCCGCAACGCCGACCTGTCTACCCTGATGCAAGATTTCTTCTCGCATCTCACGGCCCACCGATGGGCAGGCCAAGTCATCGGAATGCGGGCACCCAGGGGTCCTGCGTACTTGGCGCTTTCCGAGCGTATGTGCGTGCTGCTCGAGCGAGCGGGCGCTCCGGATCCGTTGGGAACTTCCTACCGGTTATCAAACCTAGTGATCGGCGCCGCCCTGACCGCTCCCATCGCGCCCGACGAAAAGCGCGTTGCCATCGACCCTGAGCAGGCCCCGACCTATGCGCGCCTCCATGCGGCGCACCACATCAGCCCACGTGAGATCCTCTCCGAGGGCATCTCGGCGCTTTTGTCTTGAGGGGTAACTACCCGCCCCAATTACCGGTTGAACGGCGGGGAAACCCACGTGAACGGCCGGTCCAGCAGGGTGGTGCCGAGCTTGGAGGGGGTCAGCTCGAAGGCGTCGGCGGTGCCGTCGATAGGCGAAAGCTCGAGCGCATCCCCGTCAGCGCGCCAGGTGAACTCCAGCGTTTCCTCGATGGGGCCGCGCGGGGCGGCGTTGACGCCGTCGTCGGTCATGGGGGCGGTGAGCTGGATGGTCACGCGGTCGCCGTCAAGGGTGTAGAAGCCTTCGTGGAGGTCGCCGGAGGCTCGTCGCAAAGCAGCGAGTCCGTGGAACTCGCCGTCGGGGGTTTCGCCCTCGACCCGGTAGAAGTTGCCGGCCTCGAAGCCGTCGAAGGAGCCGAACGCGATCTCGGACCAGCGGCGGTCATCCGCGAGTGCAGGCGCGGGCTCGATGTCGCCGCCGGCGACCGAGTACACGCCGGACAGCTCGGTGCCCTCGCGGTCGAGAGCTTTCGGGATACCGTTGGCCATCACGAACCCGCCCGCGCCGAGCGCGACCACCGCGGCCACGGCAGGGAAGAAGCGGGTCACGCGGTGGACCTTGTCGTTGGTGATCACGCGCGGCGGCTCCACGGCCTCAGCCGCGCGTCCGGCGAGGAAGCGGAACAGGCGCGGCAGCCACGGCGCCAGCACCAGCAGGTACAAAAGCGCCTGGAACGCCGAGGGGAGCTTCACGGGCACGTCGAAGGTCATGTTCAATAGCCACACCACGGCAAGATCGATAAAGCCGATCAGCCCGCCGAGCCACGCGGTGCGCCGCCACAGCAGCAAGATGGCGGCGACGAATTCGGCCAGACCGGCGAGGAACTGCACGACGGGGGAGAAGCCCATGAAGGTCCACAAAAGCCCCATCGGAGACTTCTCGCCGAGGGTGATCAGCAGCTCTGGGAAGTCCGGCTTGCTCATCTGCATCAGCCCAAGTTTGAAAACCGCGTACGGCATGAGCAGCCCAAACGCCACCATGCGCACGACCCAGTGAAGTGCCCAACCAATCTGTTTCGCGTTCATGGGCAGCAGTCTAGCTACCATCGGCACGGTGAAACCTTTGGCAGTTGTCGTCGGCGCCGGGCCCAACGGGCTCACGGCCGCCGCGCGCCTCGCTCGAAGCGGGTGGCGGGTGCGGGTGCTCGAGCGCTCGGGCGAGGTCGGGGGTGCGGCGTCGACACAAAAGCTTGACGACGCCACGCTGGTCGACCTCGGCGCCGCCTGCCACCCCTTCGGGGCCGCCAGCCCGGCCTTCCTCGCGCTGCGGCTGGAGGACTACGGGGTGCGCTGGCTGCGCGCGCCGTACGAGATGGCGCACCCGCTGGGCAGCGGCGCCGCGGTGCTGGCGGGCACGCTGGAGGGCACAGTGGCGGGCCTCGGTGTCGATGGCGGGGCGTGGGAGCGGCTGCATAGGCCTGTGGTGGAGCACGTGGACGACCTCCTCGAGGACGTGCTGGCGCCGATGCCGCGTGTGCCCCGCCATCCATTTGCGCTGGCGCGGTTCGGCGCGCGCGGGCTGTGGCCGGCCACCGCGCTCGGGCGGGCCGCGTTTCGCACCGAGGAGGCCCGCGCCTTGTTCGCCGGCAGCGCGACGCACGCAATCACCTCGCCGGGGCGGCCGTTTACCGGAGCGTTCGGCCTGCTCTTCGGGGCGCTCGGCATGACGCGCGGGTGGCCGGTGGCGGAAGGCGGTTCGGGCGCGGTCACGGCCGCTTTAGCCAGGATCGTCGAGGAGCACGGCGGTCAGGTGCGCCGCGGCGAGGAGGTCCGCGCGCTCCCCGAGGCGGACGCCGTAATCCTCAACCTCACGGCGAAGCAGGTGCTGCCTCTCGACGGCACGTCGCTGCCTACCCGCCGCACCCGGTCCATGCGTCGGTGGCGCTACGGTCCGGGGGTGCACAAGGTGGACTTCCTGCTGGATGCCCCGGTGCCGTGGGCCGATGCCAGGGTGGGACAGGCCGCGACGGTGCACGTCGGCGGCACCGCGGACGAGATCGTGCGGGCCGAAAGGCAAGTGGCCCGCGGCGTCATGCCCGAGCGGCCGTTTGTGATGGCGGCGCAGCAGTACGCCGCCGACCCCTCCCGCGGGCTGGTGCTGTGGACCTACGCCCACGTCCCGCACGGCCACCGGGAGCGCCACCCCGGCGAGGTGGCGGAGAAGATCGCCAAGCAGATCGAGCGGTTCGC
This sequence comes from Corynebacterium sp. HMSC05H05, assembly GCF_001807265.1. GTDB lineage: Bacteria > Actinomycetota > Actinomycetes > Mycobacteriales > Mycobacteriaceae > Corynebacterium. The sequence goes on along the minus strand of NZ_KV788371.1, from coordinate 183,788 downwards.
GCCCGGCTTCCGCGGGGTGGTCCGGGAAAAGATCGAAACGCCCCCGCACGAGCTGGAGGCGTGGAACCCCAACCTCGTCGGCGGCGACATCGCCGGGGGCGCCATGGACGGGGCGCAGCTCCTTCTGCGCCAGCCGCACCGGCTGCGCAAGGGGCTGTACATGGCCTCGTCCTCGACCGCCCCCGGGGCCGGGGTGCACGGCATGCCGGGGTGGTGGGCCGCCGAGGCCGCAATGCGGGACTTCGGAGGTTAACTACTTATCGCCGGTGAGCTCGCGCAGCTTCGCGCGCACCGCGGAGGCCTCCGGGTTGGTGGCGTGGGTGCCGTCGGAATACAGCACGGTGGGCACGATGCGGTTGCCGTCGTTGACGGACTCGATCCAGGCGTTGACCTCGTCCATGCCGTCGGCGTCGACGTCTACCAGGTCGTAGGGGGTTTCGGTGCGGTCGAGGCGCTCGCGCAGCTTGCGGCAGAACGGGCACCAGTCCGCGGCGAAGATGGTCACGTGCGAGGAGGTATTGGGCGTAGCAACGGTCATGTCAAACCCTTTCAAAACGTTGGAACTTGTAGCGCAGGCCGGTGGTGGAGGTCTGCCACTCGCCGTCGCGGACCAGCTCGAAGGCGTCGTCGATGCGGGGCGCGTGGACGGCTTTGTTTGCGGGGAGGTCCGGATGGACGTCGATAAGTGTGCGCTCGATGACATCCACCTCGTCGAGGGTGGCCTCGTAGACCTGGGCGCCGCCGAGGATCCACGCGTCCGACTCCAGGTCCGGGATGTCGCGGCACACGGAGGCGCCGTCCGACCACTCGTCGGCCTCGCGCGAGGACAGCACGATGTTTTTGCGGCCCGGCAGCGGGCGAACGGGCAGCGACTCCCAGGTGCGTCGCCCCATGATGATGGGGCTGCCCAGGGTGGTCTCCTTGAAGTGCTTGAGGTCCTCGGGCAGGTGCCAGGGCATGCCGGCGCCGTCGCCGATGATGCCGTCGAGGCTTTGGGCCCAGATTGCGCCCAAGGTCATACGGACACCTCCGCCTTGATGGTGGGGTGCGGGTCGTAGCCCACAACCTCGATGTCGTCGAAGTCGTAGTCGAAGATCGACGCGGCCTTGCGCAGCTTCAGCTGCGGGTACTCGCGGGCGTCGCGGGAGAGCTGTTCGCGCACCTGGTCGAGGTGGTTGTTGTAGATGTGGCAGTCGCCGCCCGTCCAGATCAGCTCGCCGACCTCGAGGCCCGCCTGCTGGGCGAACATGTGGGTCAACAGCGCGTAGGAGGCGATGTTGAACGGCACGCCGAGGAACATGTCGGCGCTGCGCTGGTACACCTGCATACTCAAGCGGCCGTCGGCGACGTAGAGCTGGAACAGCAGGTGGCACGGCATAAGCGCCATCTTGTCCAGCTCGGCGACGTTCCACGCGGAGACCAGGTTGCGGCGCGAATCGGGGTTCTCGCGCAGGGTGCGCAGGACCTCCTCGATCTGGTCGATGTGCCCGCCGTCCGGGGTGGGCCAGGAGCGCCACTGCACGCCGTAGACGGGGCCGAGCTCGCCATTTTCGTCGGCCCACTCGTTCCAGATGCGCACCCCGTTGTCCTGCAGCCAGCGCACGTTGGAATCGCCGCGCAAGAACCACAGCAGCTCGCCGACGACGCCCTTGAAGTAGACCTTCTTGGTGGTCAGCAGGGGAAAGGACTCGGAAAGGTCGTAGCGGATCTGGCGGCCGAACACGCTGCGGGTGCCGGTGCCGGTGCGGTCGCCCTTCTCGGCGCCGTTTTCCAGCACGTCGCGCAGCAGGTCCTCGTACGGGGTGGAAATCACTTGGCTACTCCTTCAAAGGTGCCGTGCTCGTCGTGGTAGCGGGCGGCGGCGTCCAGAATGTCGTCGGCAAGTTCGGGCCGGCAGATCACAATATCGGGGATGTAGGTGTCCGCGTTGTTGTAGCGCAGCGGGGTGCCGTCGAGGCGCGAGGCGTGCAGCCCCGCCGCGAGCGCGACACCCACGGGCGCGGCCTGGTCCCACTCGTACTGGCCGCCGGCGTGGACGTAGGCGTCGTAGTCGCCCAGCAGCACGTGCATCGCCTTCGCGCCCGCCGAGCCCACGGGTTGCACCTCAAAGTCCAAGGCTTGGGCGACATGCTTCGCGACGGCCGGGGGCCTGTTCCTCGACATTGCCACCTTGCCCGCGAACGGCCCGGAGACGTGGCGGACGTCGGAGGACTTGAACACGACACCCAAATCCGGCAGGCCCACCGCGGCGTGGGTGGGCACCCCGTCCTCCACGAGTGCGACGTGCACCGCCCAGTCCTGGCGGCCGGTGGCGAACTCCTTCGTGCCGTCGAGGGGGTCGACGATCCAGACCCTGTCCTTCGACAGGCGGTCCTGGTTGTCGGCGGCCTCCTCCGACAGGAAGCCGTCGTCAGGCCTGTGCTGCGAAAGCACCCTGGAGATCCAGCTTTGGGCGAGCTCGTCGCCCGCCTCGCCGAGCTCGCGGCCCCGCAACAGGCCCACGCCGCGCACGCCTTTGAGGATCTCGCCGGTGCCCTCGGCGATGAGGTTGGTCAGCCGGGAATCCGAGTACTGAGCAGTCATGCACCCGACTCTACCGCTAAGGTTGGCGTGATGAACGCGCCGATCCTCAGCCGCTTCCACCCGCAGGTGGCCCAGTGGTTCGGGGACGTCTTCGCTGCGCCGACCGCGGTGCAGGAGCAGGCGTGGCGTGCGATCTCCGACGGCGAAAACGCGCTGGTGGTCGCGCCCACGGGCTCCGGTAAGACGCTGGCGGCGTTTATGTGGTCGCTCAACTCGTTGGTGGAGCGCGCCGGGCAGCAGGCCCTGCCTATCGACGGCGCGTCCGCCTCCACCCACGGCGGCGTGCGAGTCCTCTACATCTCGCCCCTCAAAGCACTGGGCGTGGACGTGGAGAACAACCTGCGCGCGCCGCTGGCCGGCATCGCGCGGGTGGCGCAGAAGCTGGGCCGCGACATGCCCGACATCTCGGTCGGGGTGCGCTCGGGCGACACCCCGCAGTCCGAGCGCAACCGGCAGGTGCGAAAACCCCCGGACATTTTGATCACCACGCCGGAGTCGCTGTATCTCATGCTCACCTCGAAGGCGGCGGGCATCTTGAAGACGGTGGACACGGTCATTGTGGACGAGATCCACGCCCTGGCCGGCACGAAGCGCGGCGTGCACCTTGCGCTCTCACTGGAGCGGCTGCGGCGGCTGGCGGGGGACTTCCAGCGCATCGGCCTATCCGCCACGGTGCGCCCGATCGAGGCGGTGGCCAACTTTTTGGGGCCCAAGACCACCATCATCAACCCGCCCGCGGAGAAGCGCTGGCATCTCGACGTGCGGGTGCCAGTGGACGACATGTCCGACCTGCCCGTGCCCGAGGACGCCTCCACCATCGGGGACGCGGTCTTCGACGACGCGCTGGACGAAGCTGAGCCTGCAGCGCCGCCGGGCGCCGTGAACTCCATCTGGCCCCACATCGAGCGTGCGGTGTACGACGAGGTGATGGCGCACCGCTCCACCATCGTGTTCGTGAACTCGCGCCGCACCGCCGAGCGGCTGACCAGCCAGCTCAACGAGCTCTGGGCCAAGGAGCACGACCCGGAGGCGCTCGCTGCGCTGACGCGGCGCCCGCCGGCGCAGCTGATGAAGTCGGTGGACACCGCCGGCCACGCCGCGAACGTGATCGCCCGCGCCCACCACGGCAGCGTGAGCAAGGACGAGCGCGCCCAGACCGAAACCATGCTCAAGGAGGGCACCCTGCGCGCGGTGGTGTCCACCTCCTCGCTGGAGCTGGGCATCGACATGGGCGCGGTGGACCTGGTCATCCAGGTGGAGTCGCCACCCTCGGTCGCCTCCGGGCTGCAGCGCGTGGGCCGCGCCGGGCACACCGTCGGCGCGGTCTCCGAGGGCACCTTCTACCCGAAGCACCGCTCCGACCTGGTGCAAACCGCGGTGACGGTGCCGCGGATGCGCGAGGGGCTCATCGAGGAGCTGCACACCCCGCGCAGCCCCTTGGACGTACTGGCGCAGCAGACCGTGGCGGCGGTGGCGGTGGAGGACCTGGATGTCGACGAGTGGTACGACACGGTGCGCCGCGCCTGGCCCTACAGGGACCTGGCGCGCGAGGTGTTCGACTCGGTGATCGACCTGGTCATCGGCATCTACCCGTCCACGGATTTCGCCGAGTTGCGGCCTCGCGCAATTTTGGAGGGCACCACCCTCAAGGCCCGCCCCGGCGCCCAGCGGGTCGCGGTGGCCAACGCCGGCACCATCCCGGACCGCGGGATGTTCGGCGTGTTTTTGGTTGGCGCGGATGACAAGGCGCCCCGCCGCGTCGGCGAGTTGGACGAAGAAATGGTCTACGAGTCCCGCGTCGGCGACGTGTTCACCCTCGGCGCCTCCAGCTGGCGCGTCGAAAACATCACCCGCGACCAGGTCCAGGTCAGCCCCGCGCCGGGCCACACCGGCCGCCTGCCGTTCTGGACCGGCGACGGGCTGGGCCGACCCTATGAGCTGGGCAAGGCGCTGGGCGCGTTTCGTCGAGAAGCAAAAAGCTCCTTGGATCAAAGCCTGGATGAGCGGGCGCGGGCCAACCTGCTGCAATACCTCAACGAGCAGGAGGAGGCCACCGGCATCCTGCCGGACGAGAAAACGCTGGTGCTCGAGCGCTTCACCGACGAGCTGGGGGACTGGCGCGTGGTGCTGCACACCCCCTTCGGCAAGGGCGTCAACGCGGCGTGGGCGCTGGCGACCGGGTGGCGGGTCGCGCAGGAGACCGGCATGGACGCCCAGGCGGTCGCGGGCGACGACGGCATCGTGCTTCGCCTGCCGCAAGGCGAAAAAGAGCCGGACGGGGCGATCTTCCAATTCGACGCCGACGAGATCGCCGACATCGTCACCGAACAGGTGGGAAACTCCGCCCTGTTCGCCTCCCGGTTCCGCGAGTGTGCCGCCCGCGCCCTGCTGCTGCCGCGCCGCAACCCCGGCAAGCGCGCGCCGTTGTGGCAGCAGCGCCAAAGGGCGGAGCAGCTCTTGGATGTGGCCCGCAACTATCCGTCGTTTCCCATCATCTTGGAGACGGTGCGCGAGTGCCTCCAGGACGTCTATGATCTCCCGGCGTTGCAGGAGGTCATGCGGGATATGAACACGCGCCGGGTGCGCATCGCCGAGGTGACCACGGACCAGCCCAGCCCCTTCGCGTCCTCGCTGCTGTTCAACTACACCGGCGCGTTCATGTACGAGGGCGACACCCCGCTGGCGGAGAAGCGCGCGGCGGCGCTCTCGCTGGACCCGTCGCTGTTGGCCAAGCTGCTCGGCACCGTTGAGCTGCGGGAACTGTTGGACGGCGACATCATCGCGGAAGTGGACGCCTCGCTGCGCCGGTTGGGGCGCGCTTCGACGAGCGAGCAGTTCGCCGACACCCTTCGCATCGTGGGGCCCGTGCCTATCGACGAGCTCCGCCTCCACACCGAAGTTCCCCTCGAGTCCTTGGAGCAGGCCCTGGGGGCGCGGATGATGCGGGTGCGCATCGGCGGCCGCGAGCACGTCGCCCAAGTCCTCGACGCCCCGCTGCTTCGCGACGGCCTCGGCGTGCCCGTCCCGCCCGGCGTCGCCGCCCAGGTGCAAACCATCCCCGACGCGCTGGCGCAGCTGGTGGGCCGCTGGGTGCGCACTCGAGGGCCCTTTACGCTGCGCGACTTGGCCGACGCCTTCGGCCTGGCGGTCGGCGCGGCGCATTCGGCGCTGCAGCCGCTGGTGGACAAGGACAAGGTCATCCCGGGCCGCTACCGGCAGGGCGTCGAGGAAGAGAAATACGTCGCGGCCGAGGTGCTGCGCATCATCCGGTCCCGCTCGCTGGCGGCGGCGCGGGCCCAGACCCGGCCGGTGTCGCAGTCGGCTTATGGACGTTTCTTGCCGGCGTGGTCGAACGTCGCCCCGGTGGGGGTGACCCCGGCGCTGCGCGGGGCGGACGGTGTGTATTCGGTGCTGGAGCAGCTCGCCGGGGTGCGGCTGCCGGCCAGCGCGTGGGAGTCCCACATCCTGCCGGCCCGGGTGGGGGACTACTCGCCGGTGATGCTCGACGAGCTCACCGCCTCCGGCGAGATCGCCATCGTCGGCGCCGGCAAGGCGGGCGCCCGCGACCCGTGGATCATGCTGCTGCCCGCGGACTACGCCGCCCAGCTCGCCCCGCAGGTGGACGAGCCGCTGCTGTCGCTCACCCAGTCCCAGGTGATGGAGAAGGTGCGCCGCGGCGGCGGGTTCCTGTTCACCGACCTGCTCGAGCCGACCACCACCACCGAGGAGCTGCGCGAGGCCATGTGGGACCTGGTCGAGGCCGGGTTTTTGGCCCCCGACTCGTTCGCGCCGATCCGGGCGCGGCTCGCCGGCGGCAAGGCGGCGCACAGGGCGAGACGGAGGCCGTCGAGAAGCAGGGTGCGCTCGGGGCGCACCTCGTTCGCGGCGAGTGTGCCGCCGGACATGGTGGGGCGGTGGTCGCTGACGCCTACGCCTGACGACGACGCGACCCGCCGGTCGGTGGCTTTGGGCGAGTCGCTTTTAGACCGCTACGGGGTGGTCACCCGCGGCTCCGTGGTCGCCGAGGACATCCTCGGCGGGTTCGCGCTCGCCTACAAGACGCTGTCAGGGTTCGAGGCGTCCGGCAAGGCGATGCGCGGCTACCTCGTGGAGGGACTTGGCGCCTCGCAGTTTTCCACCCCGGCGACGATCGACCGGCTGCGCGGCCACCAGGACTCCGACGACGTGGTCGGCTGGCCCTCCGGTGCCCGGGAGCCGCACGTGCACGTGCTGGCCGCGACCGACCCGGCGAACCCGTACGGGGCGGCGCTGCCGTGGCCGGCGCAGGGCCCGACCCGCTCGGCGGGTGCGATGGTGGTGCTTGTCGACGGGCTCTTGGCCGCCCACGTCACCCGCGGCGGCAAGACCATGACCACCTTCTTCGATACGTTTCCTGATGGGGTGGGCGACCCGATGCCGCTGGTTGTCGGCGCCCTTACCGCCGCGGTGCGGGCCGGCCGGATGCAGCCGCTGGCCGTGGAGAAGCTCAACGGCGGGCCGGCCTATTCGCTGAAGGAATACGGGGCGACGGCGACCCACAAGGGCGCGAAGATCGGCGGGCGTGCCTCGGCACCCCCGAAGCGGCGCGGGCGCAGCGTGGCGGAGGCGCTGGGGGAGCTCGAAGGCAGCGAAGGGCCCGCCGAAGGCCTCACCTTCGACGATTAAGTCGGCGATTAATTCACGGTGCGGCGCATGCCTTTTAGGGCCGCATCGGCATGCGGTGACCAGGTCTATTAGGCCGGTGGTTTGGCTTGGCGGCGTGACCCGCGCGCCCCGATGGCGGAGGCGGTGGGGAGGTGGGCCAGTGCGTTTCCGCAGGTGGCGGCGCCGACGTTGAGGCCCGTTTCGCCTTGATCCGGTTCACCGCCGAGTGCATCGCGGGGTCCGTGGTGTTGGTGTGGCGGGTGCCGTCGGCTTTGACTAGGACGGCGCCGCCGGTGTCGGGGTCGTAGTCCATGTAGCCCTTGTTGAACGAGCCGTCCCTGTGGTCGTTGTTGCATCTGTGGTGGGTGGGGCACAGGCCGGTGAGGTTCTCAATGTCGGTCGCGCCATACCGCAGCCAGGAGATGATGTGGTGGGCCTCGCACTCGCTCATGGAGGTCGTGCAGCCGGCCCAGGAGCACACCCCTTGCACCGCGAACATGGCGATGCGCTGGCCGACCGACGCAAGCCTCCGCGACCGGCCCAGGTGCAGCGGCACCCCGGAAAGCCCGTCGACGGTGAGCAGGAAATCACTCGTGCCGTCCATGCCCAGCCGAACCAGGTCGAAGGCGTCGAGCTCCACACCGACGTTGGTTTGGAACAAGGTGTTGGCGTCGGCCTCGGCGAGGTCGTCGAGCGTGATGGACACCACCACCGACGCGGCGCCGCCGTTCGCGGCCTGCTGGCCCTCCTCGTACTGGCGCAGGATGGACATGTACTGGTCGTAGCGGCGCTGGCCCTTGGTGCGCGGGTCCCGGTCGCCCTGGAGCTCCTCCGGGATGTTGGAGTTCGGCGACAACCCCTTGTCGGTGAGTGCCTTGTAGAGCGCGTAATCTGCGCGGGTCATCGACAGCGTCACGTCGAAGGTGCCGTCGGTGTTCTCCCTGCCCAGCGAGGCGTCGCGCTTTTCAAAACCCGCGTTCGGGTTTGCCTTCACGAAGGGCTTGTTCGCCTCGGCGACCAGGCGCTTCACAAACAGCCGCAGGTCCTTCTCGTCGCGGTACTTGGCCTGCTCCATCGCGCGAGCGTAGATGCGCATCCGCTCGCCCTCGGCCGCCTTGAGTAGCTTGTCCAGCTCGCGGCGGATGATGTCCTGCTTGGCGGCCGGGACCTCGTCGGCACGCTTGCGCGCCTCCTCCTGGTCCTTGCGGCGGCGCTCCGCTTCCTCCTCGGCGGCCTTGCGCGCGGCCTCCTCGGCAGCCGAGCGGTCCTCTTCAGTTCCGTCCTCTTCGAAGAAGAAGTCTTCAGGCTCCGGCGGCGGGGGCGGAGCGTCGAAAAGCGCCTTCGCCCGCGCGATGCGGTTGTACGCCTCGCCGCGCGAGATGCCGAGCTTTTCGGTCAGGTACGCGTCCGGGTGGTTCGCGCCGACCAGCTTTCCGGCGTCCGCCAGCACGCACGCCTGCGCGAAGGCGGCGTCCACGTAGGCCTTCTTGTCCATCGCGCGTTCGAGGCGCGCGATGTCGCGGGTGATGGTGGCGAGGGGGAGGGCCGAAGGATCGTCGAAAAGCTGGCGCAGCTGCGACAGGCCGTCGGCGACCTGGTCCACGAGCTCGGCGATTCCGTTCATGACACCCTCCTTTCCGCAACATTTCGCGGGTGTTGGGTGTCAATGTAACAGCGCCTCCGACACGCCAATCTAAAATTAGAACACGAGTTCTAAACTATCTGCTTCACCAGGTGATTCGCCGCCGCAAGACCAAGCCGAGGATTGGCCTCGCGCACGTCTTTCACCGCGCGCACAAACTGCTCCTTGGGGTCCGTGCCGGTCTCTGCGAGCACCCCGCGCGCCCACTCCACTGCGGCGTCCATGTCAGGGAAGAACCCCACCAGCGACTCTTCCGGCGTCGGGCCAGTGTTGACAGCGTTGAAGATCTTGCGCAGAAATTGGAACATAGACGGCATTATGCCCGAAGGTGATTCCGTCTATCAGCTGTCAAAGCGCCTGCAGTGGATGCAAAACCGCGAAGTGACAGCCACCAGCATTCGCGTCCCGCGCTACGCCACCGTCGATTTCACGGGCATGACCTGCGAGCGCGTCTGGCCGCACGGCAAGCACCTGTTCATGCAGTTCGCCAAAGACGGCTACCAGCCGCAAATCCTGCACACCCACCTGAAAATGGAGGGCACGTGGGCCATGCACCGCGCCGGCACCAGGTGGAAAAAGCCCGCTCACGCCGCCCGCGTGGTGCTTTCGCTTCACGACGAACCAAAGGCCGACATCGAACTCGTCGGTTTTTGGCTCGGGCTGGTCCGCGTCTTCCCAGCTAGGGAATACCACCAGGAGATGGGGTACCTCGGCCCGGACCTGCTGGACCCGGACTTCGACATCGACGAGGCAGTCAGACGCATCGAAGCCGAGCCCGACCGCGAGATCGGCCGCGCCCTGCTGGACCAGCGCAAGCTCGCCGGCATCGGCAACGAGTACCGCGCGGAAATCAACTTCCTGGCTGGTACTCATCCAGCGGAATTGGTGCGAGACGTGGACGTCGAGAAGCATGTGCGCCTCGCGCGCAGACTGATGTGGGCGAATAAAGACGCCCCCGTCCGCGTGACCACGGGGATCAAGCGGGCGGGGGAGACGAGCTACGTGTTCGGCCGCAACAACAAGCCGTGCAGGCGGTGCGGCACGCTGATTACCAAGGGCTTCCTCGGCGGAGAGGGCGACCTGGAGCGGGTTATTTGGTGGTGCCCGCAGTGCCAGCCTGAGCCTTGATATATTCCGAGGTGAGACAAGGGGGAATAATTGTGGGCTTTGAGACTGAAAGTGAGTGAAGAAGATGAAGCACTTCCTCATCGTGTTTAACCGGAAAACTGGCGAGCGTGACATCACGGAATACGAGGATTCTCGTGAAGCGATTGTGCAGCGTCTCGCTGAAGAACAATCCAACGACAACCCTGACGTTGAGATTGTGGTGATCGGGTCGCCTTCGCTTGAGGATTTGAAGGTCACGCACTCCAGGTATTTCCGGGCTGAGGAGCTCCCGGACTTCGCTGAGTACTGGACGAAACGCGAGAGGGTTTCCTAAAACTAAAAAGCGGCCGCCACATCTGTGGCAGGCCGCTTTGAACCGCAAAATTCTTAGGCTGACTTCTCCGCGTTTTTGTCCCGCACCGCACGGCGGATAAAGAACACCAGAAAGCCCAGGATGATCAGCAGCAGCACAACGTAGATCACGTTGGAGTAGGTGTCGGCGTACTCGGTGGCCTTCTCCCAGTTGTCGCCGAGGACGAAGCCCAGGTAGATCAGGATGGCGTTCCAGATGCCGGAGCCGAGGGTGGTCCACAGGCCGAAGGTGACCAGGTTCATCTTGCCCAGGCCGGCGGGGATGGAGATCAACGATCGTACGCCGGGGATGAGGCGGCCGAAGAACACGCTCGGCTTGCCGTACTTGGTGAAGAAGTTCATCGCGGCGTCCACATCGGAGGCGCGCACGAGCCACATCCAGTCGGCGATCTTGCGCAGCCGCTCCAGGCCGAGCCACACGCCGACGCCGTAGAGCACGTATGCGCCGATGACGGAGCCCAGCACGGACCAGATGAACACGTTGACCATGTTCAGCGACCCTTGCGCGACGGTGAAGCCGGCGAGCGGCAGCACCACCTCGGACGGGATGGGCGGAAAGAGGTTCTCCAAGAGGATCGCGATGCCGACGCCGGGTGCGCCGAGGGTCTCCATGAGACCCACAATCCAGTCGATGATGCTCTGCATTGGGCCTATCTTGCCCTACTCAACCTCGAGCGTCCAAGTATGCACCGGCGCGTCTGCCTGGGAATTTTTCATGTACTGGCGTAACACTCGGGCGAGTCCGTCGGCACGCTCCGTGGTCAGGGCCTTCGACCCGCCGGCCACGCGCTCGAGCGCGGCGAGCTGCCACGTCGCGCCGTTTTGCCGCGCCCGCACGCGCCCCTCGATCACGCCGAGGTACTCTTCGGCGCAGGCCTCGTCCACATCCAGCGTGCGCAGGCCCTCGTGCGCGAGCTCGAGCAAATGCTTCTCGACGAGCTCCGCCACCGCCACCGTCCCCAGCGTTGGCCACTTGAGCTCAGCGTGAATGCCGTCTTTCGCTCCGGCCAGGAAGTTGTCGTTGGCATCTTCGAAGCTCAGGCGCGACCACACCGGCCGGGTCTGGTCGCCCAGCGCCTTGACCAGCCCGTAGTAGAAGGCCGCGTCCGCCACGATGTCCTTCACGGTGGGCCCTGCGGGCAGCAGGCGGTTTTCCACGCGGATGTGGCTGAGCTCGCCGGCTGGGTCGTAGATGGCGCGGTTCCAACGCCAGATGGTGCCGTTGTGCAGGTTGAGGTAGTGCAGGCCGGGGTTGTCGCCGTTCATGAACGGCGCGCCGGCTGCCATGCGGCCTTCGGGCAGCAGGGGAGAGAAGTAGCGCACGTTTTCCTCGAACAGGTCGAACACGCTGGTGATCCACCGTTCGCCGAACCACACGCGCGGGCGCACGCCCTGGTTGATCAGCTCCTTGGTGCGGGTGTCGATGGCCTGCTTGAACACCGGGATGCGCGACTCGTGCCACACCTTGTGCCCCATAAACAGTGGGGAGTTGGCGGACAGCGCCACCTGCACGCCCGCGATGGCCTGGGAGGCGTTCCACGCGTCCGCGAACCGGTTCGGCGCCACCTGCAGGTGCAGCTGCATGGAGGTGCAGGTGGATTCAGGCGCGATGGTTTCGAAGTAGTGGGTGTACTTTTCGTCGCGGCGCAGGTCGATCTTCACCAGCTCGCCGCGCGATTCGAGGATGGAGTTGTTCAGCCCGGCGTAGCGGTTTTCCTGGGTCATCCATTCGTCGCTGTCCAGGAACTGCGAGGTCATCGTCGGCAAGGTGCCAATCATCGCTAGGTGGGAGCCGGACTTCTCTGCGGCGTCGCGTACGGTGGCAAGCCGCTCTTTCACGCCCTCGGCCAACCGCGCCAGCCCGTCACCTTCGATACCCAGCGGCGGGTGGTTCATCTCCACGTTGTAGGCGCCGATCTCGGACTGGTACTCGTCGCCAAGTATCTCCAGCACCGCCTGGTTATTGGGATGCGGCTGCATATCGCTGTCCACCAGGTTGAGCTCGAGCTCTAAGCCGATTGTGCCGTGGTCCACAAAATCCGCGCCCTGGAGGTGGCGGTCGAAGCGCTCCAGCTCGTCTTCGAGCCGGCGCCGGTAGGTGGTGCGCTGGCGCGGAGTGTAGGTCTCCGAGGAAACTGCGTCGCCCATTAGCGGTGCTCCCTGTACCAGGTGATCAGGCTGTCGGTGGAAGAGTCGCCGGTGTTCGGCGCCTCCTCACCAGCGACGGCGGCGGCGAGGTCGTTCGCCTGCGCCTTGCCCAGCTCCACGCCCCACTGGTCGAAGGCGTTGATGCCCCAGATCGCGGCTTCGACGAACACGATGTGCTCGTACAGCGCAATAAGTGCGCCCAGGCTGAACGGGGAGAGCTCCTCCGCCAAGATGGTGGTGGTGGGGCGGTTGCCCGGCATCACCTTGTGCGGGGCGAGCGAGTGCGGCACGCCCTCCGCCTCGATCTCTTGCTGGGTTTTGCCGAATGCCATGACCTTTGTCTGCGCGAAGAAGTTGCCCATGAGCAGGTCGTGCATGGAACCCTCGCCGGTGGCGGTGGGCAGATCCGCCCGGGGCTTGGCAAAGCCGATGAAGTCCGCCGGCACGAGCGTGGTGCCCTGGTGCATCAGCTGGAAAAATGCGTGCTGGCCGTTGGTGCCCGGCTCACCGAAGTAGATCTCGCCGGTGTCGTAGTCAACGCTTGCGCCGTCGATACGCGTGTGCTTGCCGTTGGACTCCATGGTCAGCTGCTGCAGGTACGCGGGGAAGCGGGCGAGGTCCTGCGAGTACGGCAGGACCGCGTGTGTTTGCGCCTTGTGGAAGTTGCGGTACCAAATGTTCAAAAGCCCCATCAGCACGGGCACGTTCTCCTCGAACGGAGTGAGACGGAAGTGCTGGTCCATGGCGTGGAAGCCGTCGAGCATGCGCATGAAATCCTCCGGGCCGATCACGGCCATGAGGCTGAGCCCGATCGCGGAATCCATGGAGTAGCGCCCGCCTACCCAGTCCCAGAACGGAAACATGTTCGCGGTGTCGATGCCGAACTCGGACACCTTCTCCTCGTTGGTGGACACGGCCACGAAGTGCTTCGCAATCGCAGACTCGTCGCCGTCGAACTGCTCGAGCAGCCAGCGCTTCGCGGCGTGCGCGTTCGCCAGCGTCTCCTGGGTGGTGAACGTCTTGGACGCGACGATAAACAGCGTTTCTTCGGCATTAACCTCTCCCAGCACGCGCGTCATATCCGCCGGATCCACGTTGGAGACGAACTCGGCGGTAATGCCAGCGGTGGCGTAGGTGCGCAGCGCCTGTGCGGCCATGGCGGGGCCCAGATCCGAGCCGCCGATGCCGATGTTGACCACCTTGGAAATCGTCTTACCGGTGTGGCCCACCCACTCGCCGCTGCGCAGTTTCGTTGCGAACTCGCGCATCTGCTTCAGCACCGCGTGCACGTCTGCGGTGACGTTCTGGCCGTCGACCTCCAGCCCAGCGTCCTCGGGTGCACGCAGCGCTGTGTGCAGCACCGCGCGGTCCTCGGTGGTGTTGATGCGCTTGCCGCTGAACATCGCTTCGATGCGGTCCTTCAGGCCTGCCTCGTCTGCCAAGGTGAGCAATTGCTTTGCGACGTCTCCGTCTACCAAGTTCTTGGAAAGATCCACGCGAATCCCGGCCGCGTCGAACGTGTAGCGCTGCGCGCGCTCGGCATCCGCCCGGAACAGATCCCGCAGGGTGGTGCGGGACTTTTCCGCGTGGAGTTTCTCCAGCTTGCCCCAGCTTTCGGTGGACGTGATGTCGTGCATGTCAGCCTCCCAAGTGGCAGTCCAGTTCGCGGTTGGGTTGTCCTTGATCAACGGTAGCCAAAACGCGCAGCGTGCGTCCGCGGAGCGGGGGAGTGTGGATAATGGCGCCCATGGCAATTGTGAAAATCAACGCCCTACCCCAAAACGGGGCAAACACGCAGCTCACCCCACATCAGGCACAACCTCCAACACCGGCGATCCCGCAATAATCCCGCATCCCAGCATGCACACGATCCAAAGCCCCCTCAATCACATGCGTGTAGGTGGCCAGCATCGTCTGCACCGAATGCCCCAGCACCGCAGCCGCATCCTGCACCGCCACAGGAACCGGCAAGGCCGATGATGATCAGGAGGCCGAGTGCTGCTGCTCCCCACCTCATGCAGCCACCCTTCTTTTTCTATTCGGTCTGTGCCGGGGCGACCGGCTGCTGCGCGCGCTGCTGAGGTGCAGCGTAGAGGTTCTGGGGCTGCTGGTTGTCGGAACCGGGGAACGCGTTTCTCATGCCTAGGATTAGGCCCACGGTGGTGTGGACGGGGGACAATGACAGCCAGCCTGTGGGGCTGGCGGGGGTTTATTGTCTCATGGACACTGAGATGGTGCTGCGATTACGCTGGAGTTTTGGTCTGATGCATGGCGCGCCAGGTGCGGATCATGTGGACGGTGACGCAGAGCTCGGATGTGAAGCGAGCGGGGGCGCCGTAGGTGCGCTCGGCCAGGGTGTACTCGACAGGGAGATAAGTGCCCGAGCGGTGAAGCGGTCTGCACGCGCTTCGTAGCGCGGCTGGTGGCCGGGGGTCTCCGTGCGCGGCGTGCCCAAGCTCATGTACAAGCACGCGCAGTGTAGTGACAGCATCCATGCTAACCTGCACAGTGGTTGCGTTCTGCCCCGGTATCCACGAGACTTCCGGCTCGCCACGATGCCACCGGATTTGGTAGACCCGGCCCTCAGCAGATTGTATCGAGCTTCGATCATTAATGTCCGTACGTTGTTAAAAGTCAACTCTCGGGATATGCTGAACGTGAAACCGGCGATAAGTCCCCCAGGGGGCGGACTTCTCACCCTGATAGGTGAGATAGCCGGTTTCAGTGCGTCTACGGTCGGCCCCAAGGGGTGAATAGGCTGGCCAAGTTAGGCTTTATGCAGGGGTCGAACCAAGTACATTTCTTCCCCTCTAAGTGTCTTTGCACGGCCCAAAGACCATAATCAGCGACCTGTAGGCCCCAAGATGAAGGCGCGGTCCAAACGCAGAGAGTGATATTCCTGTCTATTTGCTCGCACACCTCGTGTACTGCTTCGTAAGCAGTTTTCCGAACCCTTTTAGTGCCGAACTCTGCCACGATTACGAACAGCTCATCATCAGGTTCGGAGACCCGCAGGGCTATTTCTTTCAGGTGTAGGTACCAGGCCATTTTGTATAAGCGCATTGGGCCGGCGCTTTTAACGTTGGGGTACGCGTTGGCTTTGTAGAGGAATGTTGTGTCGAAGCGTGGCTGTTGCCGCCTGATTTCGGCGAACATGTCGCTTCTAGTTCTATTTGAGTCGTCGCAGGCGTGAAAACCTTTTGTGAGCTTCACTTCTTCCTGGGCGAGTTGTGCTCTTAGGTGGAGTCCTCCAAGGAGGTCCTCGCCGTGGTTTTCTGTTGTGAAGGTAGCTGTGCCGAATCCGAAGTAGGTTGAGGCTCCGCCTCCGTTGGGGTTGGGAGAGCCTGTGTAGTCGAGGTTTCCAGTTTCGTCTGCGTAGAGGTAGATGCGTTTAGTCAATGGGGTATTCACCTCGTTTCTCTCGCTCCTCTTGCTCGTTGATGGAGGAGTCGGCAGCGTGTGGCTGCGACCAGTCGAAATCTTTGACTGTGCCATCGTAGGAACCCGCGTCGACACGACCGCCCTTGTCCGAACGATTCGCGACGAGCTCGTCGTTTTCCGCAGGGAGCCCCTTCACTCGCTCGAGCTCGCGGTGCATCTCGCTTGCGATTGTGCCCATCTCGGCGCCGTGTAACTGAACAGTCTTCAACGCGTGTCGCAGCTCAGCATCGACGGTGCCCCTTCCTCTGCCGGCTTCTTCCGGGGTGATGAATTCCGCGGCCACGAGTGCCTCTAGGACGCAGCCGTTGTAGGTGCGAGCGATCTTGACTACGGAATCCGGGTCAGCGCGGGCGCCGCGCTTCCACCGTGTGAAGTTTGACGCGCTGATTTCAGCTTTTCGTGCGGCGACGGTTGGGGTGTCGTTTCCCATCAGCTTGCTGAGGTATTGCCACCAGTTTGTTTCTTCCATGCCAATAACCCTAGTTGCATACCTGCAAATCTGCAATGCATTGCAGCAAAACAAAACTAACTTGCGGATAGGAAAATTATGCGCATTGTGAGTTGCGACGCGGCAAAGTTGGATTTCAGCAGTGGAATTACGGCAGATGGGGGAGGTTAAATGGCCACCATTCACAGAACCCGCGTCCGCCACGAATAGGTAGACCAGCAACTCAGAGAGCTAGGGACCGTGCTCCGCCTAGCTGAAAAGCTTGGGGTCACACCATCCACAGCCAGCCGATGGATCGAACCGGGCAAGGAGGCGACAGGCCGCTACATCGGCGCAGTATTGAAAATTTTTCCTGTCACCTTCGATGACGTATTCGCATCCGTGCGAGAAGAAGCGATCTCGGAGCGTGTCCGATTCCGCACCCGCTCGAGCGGACGGACCCACCACTCGCCCCGAACGGGGAGGCGTGGCAGTCGCTTATCGAGTCCCCGCCGAGGGCACGGAGCCCGCCGACATAGCTGCTACTAGAGACGCCAGGTTTCTAGTGTGGCCTGCGCAAACATGTTTACTTGAAACGGTTTCGAGTAAACGTACGCGCACCCTGGCAGTCGCCCCTCATGGAAGCGTCCCACTGTCGGGCACTGACCCCATCTTGGCTATGCGCCAGTGTTGGGGGCTTTTTGTGTTTGTGGGCTCCGCGATCCCGCAGATAATTCCGCATCCACCCCCGGCCTTGCCGGCTTAGCCGGTCAACCCGTCCACGCCGGACAAAAGAACATGCAGGTCAACCCTACGGACCAGGTCACGTACACTGGGCGCCCATGGCAATTGTGAAAATCAACGCGATCACTGTCCCCGAAGGCGCCGGCGAGGAGCTGGAGCGCCGGTTCGCCGCCCGCAAGCACTCCATCGACGGCCACCCCGGCTTCGAGGGCTTCCAGCTGCTGCGCCCGGTCAAGGGCGAGGACCGTTACTTCGTGGTCACCCGCTGGGCGGACGAGGAGTCCTACACGGCCTGGTGGGAGGGCGTGGGCCGCGCCGGGCACGGGCAGTCGGACCGCTCCGGCGAGGGAACCGAGGCGGACAAGCCCCGCAAGCCGGTCTCCCAGTCCGCGGACCTACTGGAGTTCGAGGTCGTGCTCGACTCGCTCGAGCAGGACTAGCGCAGCAGGACTAACCCAGCTTGCCGCGGCCGAGACGCAGCAGGATCTGCGCCAGGCCGGGGCCTTCCTCGCCCAGCTCGTCGCGGAACTGGTTGATAATGGCCACCTCGCGCGTATGAACAAGGCGGGTGCCGCCGGAGCCCATGCGGGTTTTGCCGATGGCGCTGGAGATCTCGCTGCGGCGTTTCACCGCGTCGAGGATCACGCGGTCGAGCCGGTCGATCTCTTTGCGGTACGCCTGAATCTCCGCGTCCGAGAGTGGGTCGTCTGTGCCGGAAGGCATGCGGATTTCAAGCTCGCTCATGGCTGACCATTATGCCAGTTCGAACACCCGCGCGGGTCGTGTCGGAGGCGTTAGTACAGTTACGGCCATGACTGATCTGACCCTGGGTTTGAATCCGCAGCAGCAGGCCGCCGTCATCCATGAGGGCAGTCCGCTGCTCATCGTTGCGGGCGCGGGTTCCGGCAAGACAGCGGTGCTCACCCGCCGTATTGCCTACCTGCTGCACAACCGCGGTGTGGCGCCGTGGCAGATCTTGGCCATCACCTTCACCAACAAGGCGGCCGCGGAGATGAAGGAGCGCGTGGGCCAGCTGGTAGGCCCTGAGGCGGAGCGGATGTGGGTGGCCACGTTCCACTCCGTGTGCGTGCGCATCCTGCGCCAGCAGGCCCAGCTGGTGCCGAGGCTGAACACCAACTTCACCATCTACGACTCGGATGATTCGCGCCGCCTTTTGGGCATGATTGCCAAGGACTTCAACCTGGATCTGAAGAAGTTCACGCCGCGCACCCTGGCCAACGGGATCTCGAACCTGAAAAACGAGCTGATCGGCCCCGAGGAGGCGCTCGCGAATTCGGAGCGCACCCACAACCCGTTTGAGACCACTGTGGCCAAGGTGTACGTGGAGTATCAGCGCCGCCTGCGCCAGTCCAACGCCTTGGATTTCGACGACCTCATCGGTGAGGTCGTGCGCATCTTCAAAGAACATCCTCAGGTCACGGACTATTACCGCCGCCGTTTCCGTCATGTTCTGGTGGACGAGTACCAGGACACCAACCACGCCCAGTACGAGCTCATCCACACCCTCGTCGGCGACGGGCCGGACGCGCCGGAGCTTGCGGTGGTGGGCGATTCGGACCAGTCCATTTACGCCTTCCGCGGCGCGACCATCCGCAACATCGAGGAGTTCGAGCGCGACTACCCGAGCGCCACCACGATCTTGCTGGAGCAGAATTACCGCTCCACGCAGAACATCCTGGGCGCGGCGAACGCGGTGATCGCGCAGAACGAGGGTCGCCGCCCGAAGAAGTTGTGGACGGACCAGGGCTCCGGCGAGAAGATCATCGGCTACGTCGCGGATAACGAGCACGACGAGGCGCGCTTCATCGCCTCCGAGATTGACACCCTGGCAGACAGGGGAGTGCCGTACTCGGACATGGCGGTGATGTACCGCACCAACAACGCCTCGCGTGCGCTCGAGGACATCTTCATCCGCTCCGGCATCCCGTACAAGGTCGTCGGCGGCACGCGCTTCTACGAACGCCGCGAGATCCGCGACATCGTCGCCTACCTGAAGGTCCTGGAGAACCCGGACGACACGGTGAGCATGCGCCGCATCGTCAACGTGCCCAAGCGCGGCATCGGCGACAAGGCGCAGGCGATGGTGGCGCTGCACGCGGAGAACAACAACCAGAGCTTTGGGCGGTCGCTTGTCGACGCCACCTCCGGCAACGTCGACATGCTGGCCAAAGCCGCCACCAACTCGATCACACGCTTTGTGGAGATGATCCGCCAGATCCGCGACGACATGCCGGCGATGCGCAACGAAGTCACGGGCATGCCGGACCTGGGCGCGCTGATCACCCGCGTGTTGGACGACACGGGCTACCGCGCAGAGCTGGAGGCGTCGAACGATCCGCAGGACGGCGCGCGCTTGGACAACCTCAACGAGCTGGTCTCTGTGGCCCGCGAGTTTTCCTCGGAGGCCGCCAACCAGGTGGCGTACATGACGGACGCGGAGCTCAACGAGGTGATGCAGGAAGGCGAGCCCGCGCCGGGATCCCTGCAGGCGTTCTTGGAGAAGGTCTCCCTGGTGGCGGACGCGGACCAGCTGCCGGAGCACGAGCAAGGCGTGGTCACGCTGATGACGTTGCACACGGCGAAGGGCCTCGAGTTTCCGGTGGTGTTCGTCACCGGCTGGGAGGACGGGCAGTTCCCGCACCTGCGCGCGTTGGGGGATCCAGCGGAGCTTGCCGAGGAGCGCCGCTTGGCGTACGTGGGTATCACCCGCGCCAAGGAGCAGCTCTACCTCACCCGCGCGATTCTGCGCGCTTCCTGGGGCTCTCCGGTGACCAACCCCGCCAGCCGCTTCCTCGCAGAGGTCCCGGAGGACCTCATCGACTGGCGCAGGTTGGAGCCGGAGCGCTCATTCAGTTCTGACGCGTGGGGTGCTCCCACTCGTTCCCGTCCTCCTGCCCGCTCTCGCCGGGGCGGGTCCGGTGCCAAAGTGCACAAGAACCTCAACCTGGCGGTGGGCGACCGGGTCAACCACGCCAAGTACGGGCTCGGCACTGTGATGGCAGTTGAGGGATCCGGTGTGCGCGAGACGGTGACGATTGACTTCGGCTCCTCGGGCACCGTCCGCCTGATGACGATTGGCGGTGTGCCCATGGAGAAGCTCTAGATCTTGATGCCCTGCGCGGCGAACCACGGAACCGGGTCCACCTGGTTGACGCCGTCCGGCTTGATCTCGAAGTGGAGGTGCGGGCCGGTGGACTGGCCCTCGTTGCCGATGGAGGCGATCTTCTGTCCGGCGGAGACGCGCTGGCCCACGGAGACGTCGTAGTGGCGCATGTGGCCGTACACAGACACCTCGCCGCCGTCGTGTTTGATCACGACCCAGTTGCCGAAGCCGCGCGCCGGGCCCGCGGAGACGACGGTGCCGTCCATGACGGAGTAGATCGGGGTGCCCAAGTCGTTGGCGATGTCGATGCCCTGGTGCACGGTGCCCCAGCGCGGACCGAAGCCAGACGTGAAGCGGCCGGATGCCGGCGTGACTACGGTGCGGCCGTCAGCGGTGCGGCCGCGTTGCGGAGCCACCCAGTCACTGCCCTTCGCTGGAGCGAACGCGGCGGCGAGCGGGGCCTCGAGCGCGCGCGGGTCGTAGACGATCTTGTAGTCGCCCGCGGTAATCGTCGCGCCGCTTTCCTTGATGGCCCCAGCGGCCTTGGCCACTGCGCCCAGGGCCTGGCCCGCGTCGGAGACGGTTGCGCCACCCACAGTGACGGTCAGGGCGGTAGCAGGCGCGGGCGCAAGGGTGAGCGCCATTGCTGCTGCGGCCGAGACGGCTGCGATGCTCGAAGTGAGACGTCGGTTCATGTTTGGGGGATACCTTTTCTAACTCTGTAGAGGGCTAGGCGCGGTCTCGGCCACGCACACAGGCAGAGAATCTAACCGGCGAAATGGGCCCTGGCAATGCTGTGACGTGCACGTTTGTTCGAATTTTGGGCATAACTTAGGAGTCCGTCCAGCTCACCCGGCGTGTTGCTGATGTGAAAATTGTTGCGCATGGTATTAGAGGTCGGGGGTAGAGCGTTTACCCCCGTCAAAGAGGCTGCGCGCGTCAACTGCGCAAAAACGGGGCCTCACGCGCGTCGAGTAGCGCGAAAGGCCCCGTTGAAGAGGGCTGGAAGAGTTAGAGGCTGATGCCTCGGGCTGCGAGCCACGGAGCCGGATCGGACGGGTTGGCGCCGTCCGGCCAGATCTCAAAGTGGAGGTGGGAGCCGGTGGAGAAGCCCTCGCTGCCCATGCCGGCGATGAGCTGACCGGGCTGCACAACCTCGCCGACGGCGACGTAGAGGGACTGCATGTGGCCGTAAACGGAGATGGAGCCGTCCTCGTGGCGGATACGGATCCAGTTGCCGAAGCCCTGCGCCGGGCCGGAGTCGATCACGGTGCCGGCAGCAACTGCGCGGATCGGGGTGCCCGGGGTGTTGGCGATGTCGATGCCGTTGTGCATCGAGCCCCAGCGCATGCCGAAGCCCGAGGTGAAGGCACCCTCGGCCGGCTTAGTAAACAGCGGCGCGCGGGCGGCTTCGTCCAGGCGGGCAACCTCGTCGGAGTGCTGGATAGCCTTGTCCAGCTGTTCGGTGAGGTTCTCCACCGGCTTGTACTCGGCGATAGAGAGGATCTGCGGGGTCTCCTCGGCGGAAACCTCGTCCACGCCCGGATCGGTGCTCTGCAGCTCGTCGGCGTCTGCGGCGAGCTTGATGTTCTGTCCCTGCTCGGCGTCCTGGTTGCTGGTGAGGGCACCGGCGACCAGGCCGGAGAAACCAGCGGTGGACACAGCGCCAGTGGCTGCTGCGACGACGGCAACGCGCCCCTTGTTGGGGGACTGCTTGCGGTGCTTGCCGCCCTGCTTCTTGGAGTTGAACATGAGCCCTCTTTGAGATCTTCCGTTGGCCATCTCATCCGCTGTTCACAGCGGGATCGTGACCTTCCTGTTATCTACGAGAGGTTACTGTAACGAATCGGTCTCGTCGGAGCAAGACAGAAGCTGAAATATTTCTTAAATCGTGCTTATTCGGGCGAACGTTACACCCCCGCCGCGTTAGAGATGTGCGCCACGCCGTTGCGCAGCGGCGATGAACCGCCGCATTTCGCCAAGTGACGCCGCCAGGCAGCGGGCCGGGCGGGTGTCACTGTGGTGGGGGTTGTCGCCGGGGTGGCAGAGTAGGACGCGATGAGCACCACACCCAATCAGAGGCCGCGCCAGTCGGATGCGCGCCGTCAGCGTCGCAAAGGCGCGTCCAAGCGGAAGATCACGGGCGTCAAACGCCCGGCTGCGAACGACAAGGTTCCTGCCACCGCCAAAGAACGGGTGCGTCATTACTTGCCGTACGCGCTCGTGCCGAACTTGGCGCTGGTGCTCGGGCTTATCGCGCTGTGCTTCGCGGTGATACTCATCGCCGGTTGGAGCCTCACGTATTTCCCCGGCGCTGTCGGTGAGGCATGGTTCGCTCTCCACGGCGTGCCTTTGCTCGTCGACGGCGTCTCGCTCACCGCAATGCCCCTCCTTCCCGCGGTGGGGGTGGCCGCTGTGGTGGCGGTGCAGGTGCGCAAAGCCACCGCGGGCCGCGTCAGCGTGCTGGACCTGCTGACGCTGCTCGGGCTCGCGCTCGGCCTGCCCCTGCTAATCAGCGCCATCGCGTTGTTCATGGTGTTCGACGCCTCGCACGTATACCCGGTGGGGATGCCGCCCGTCGTCGCGGCGTTCGTCTACCCGCTGATCGTGCACCTGGTGGGCTTCATCATCGGCGTGCGGCGCGTGGTGTGGCACGCGCTGGCCAAGCGCAGCGGCGTCCCGGCGGAGGCGGTGGACGCGGGGGCGCACGCGGCGAACCTCATTCTCCGCCTGCTTGCCGCGGCCACGGTGGTCTTCCTCGTCGCCCTCGCGTTCGGCTACGGCCGCGTTAGCGAGCTGGTCTCCCAGTTCCCGCAGCTCGGGGTCGGCGGGGCAGTAGCCCTGGTGGTCTTGAGTCTGCTGTACCTGCCCAACGCGGCGGTCGCGCAGCTCGCGGTGCTGCTCGGCGGCAGCTTCGAGGCCGCCGGCGCGGGCGTGAGCCTGTTCGCCACCTCCAACGTGGCCTACCCGCCGCTGCCGCTGTTCGCGGCGATCCCGGCGGAAATGCCGCAGTGGGCACCGGTGCTGCTCATTGTGCCGGCGGCGGTGCTTGCGCACGCGTTCGTCGTCAAGCCTTTGAGCCTCGAAAGCGTCGCTGCGGCCGCCACGTGGGCCGCCCTGATGGGAGCGCTGCTGGGGATCTTCTCGGCCGGGGGTGCCGGGGCTTACGGGCTTGTCGGCCCGGATCCGTTCGCGCTCGCATTGTCCCTGTTCATTTGGGTCGCGCTGACGGGCGCGCTTGTGCGCGGCGTGGCGCTGGTGAGGCAACGCGCGTCCGCGCGCAGCGGTAGTTAGACTTGGGCTTGTGAGTGACTCTGCGAAATCGGTGGCCGTCCTCGCGTCGGGCACCGGCACCCTGCTGAAAGCGATCATCGATAACCAGGAGAACCGCTACCGCGTCGACCTCGTGGTGGCGGATCAAATTTGTCCGGCTCTGCAACGCGCGAAGAACGCCGGCATCCGCACCGCCGTGGTGCCGATGGAGACAAACCGCAACGCCTGGAACGACAAGATGGTGGCCGCTGTGGCCTCCGTCGAGCCGGACTTGGTGGTTTCTGCGGGATTCATGCGTCTGCTCGGTCCGGCGTTCGTGCAGGAATTTGAGGGGCGCATAATCAACGCCCACCCGTCCCTTTTGCCCTCGTTCCCGGGCGCGCACGCGGTGAGCGACGCGCTGGAGCACGGGGTGAAAGTCACCGGCTGTACGGTGCACTACGTGGACGCAGGCCTGGACAGCGGCGAGATCATCGCCCAGCGCGCTGTGGAGGTGCAGCCGGGGGACACGGAGTCGGAGCTCCACGAACGCATTAAGAAGGTGGAGCGCGAACAGCTCGTTCACCTGCTGCACAACCTCGAAATTGCCAACGGAAAGGCTGTATTCAATGTCTAAGCGGGAAATTAAGCGCGCGCTGATCAGCGTCTACGACAAGACCGGGCTGGAGGAGCTGGCCCGCGCACTGGGTCAGGCGGGTGTGGAGATCGTCTCCACCGGCTCCACCGCCCAGCGCATCGCCGCCGCGGGCGTTTCCGTCACCGAGGTCGCGGACGTGACCGGCTTCCCGGAGGTGCTCGACGGCCGCGTGAAGACGTTGCACCCGCGCGTGCACTCCGGCATCCTCGCGGACCTGCGCAAGGACAGCCACGTGGATCAGCTCCAGGAGCTGGGCATCGAGCCGTTCGACCTCGTTGTGGTCAACCTCTACCCGTTCGAAGAGACCGTTGCTTCCGGCGCCACCTTCGACGAGTGCGTCGAGCAGATCGATATCGGCGGTCCGTCCATGGTTCGCGCCGCGGCCAAGAACCACCCGTCGGTCGCCGTGGTCACTTCGCCTGCCCGTTACGGTGAGGTCGTCGAGGCCGTCAAGGGCGGCGGTTTCGACATCGAGCAGCGTAAGCAGCTCGCACTCGAGGCGTTTACGCACACTGCGCTTTACGACGCCGCGGTCTCCTCCTGGCTGTCCAACCAGCTCGGCGCGGACGCCTCCGGCGCCGGCGAAGGCACCACCGACTTGCGCTACGGCGAGAACCCGCACCAGGCCGCCCGCCTGGAAAACGAGGGCTGGGGCCTTGCCGCCGCCACCCAGCACGGTGGCAAAGAGATGAGCTACAACAACTACCAGGACGCCGACGCCGCGTGGCGCGCCGCCTGGGACCACGAGCGCCCGTGCGTGGCAATTATCAAGCACGCCAACCCGTGCGGCGTGGCCGTCTCCGATGTCTCCATCGCGGACGCGCACAAGAAGGCCCACGCATGCGACCCGGTCTCCGCCTACGGCGGCGTGATCGCCTGCAACCGCGAGGTCACCCTGGAGCTGGCGGAGCAGATCAAGCCGATTTTCACCGAGGTGGTCGTCGCGCCGTCCTACGCCGCGGACGCGCTCGAGCTGCTGCAGACGAAGAAGAACCTGCGCATCCTCGAGGTCGAGCCGAAGCAGCAGGACGAGGAGCGCAAGCAGATCGCCGGCGGCTGGCTCGTGCAGGAGCGCGACCGCTTCCAGGCAGAGGGCGACAGCGCCGCCAACTGGACCCTGGCGGCCGGCGAGGCTGCCGACGAGCAGACCCTCGCGGACCTCGAATTCGCGTGGCGCGCAGTGCGTTGCGTGAAGTCGAACGCGATTCTGATCGCGGCCGAAGGGGCGTCGGTAGGCATTGGCATGGGCCAGGTCAACCGAGTGGATTCCGCAAAGCTCGCCGTGGACCGCGCCAACACCCTCGACGAGGGTCGCAACCGCACCAACGGTGCCGTCGCCGCCTCCGACGCGTTCTTCCCGTTCGCGGACGGGTTCCAGCTGCTGGCTGACTCCGGTATCAAGGCCGTGGTCCAGCCCGGCGGCTCCATCCGCGACGAGGAGGTCATTGCCGCCGCCGAGGCCGCCGGCGTGACCATGTACCTGACCGGCACCCGCCACTTCGCACACTAGAAAGATCGTTTCCCGTGCCCTCTAAAGTTGCAGCCTTGGCCCTGACCGTGGGCCTGGCGTTTCCTATGTCGTCGGTGCCGACGTACACGGCGATCGACCAGATTCCCGTGATTGGCCAGCCGATCGTGCAGGCCTACAATCAGCTGCCCCCGCAGGTGAAAAACGCCATCCGCCTGCCGCTGCCGCTGACCACCCCGAAGCCCGGCAAGGCGCAGCATGTCGCACCGGCCGTGGACGTCCAGGCGCAGCTGGACCGACTCGTGGCGGACGTGGTGGGGCGCCATGGTGGCCGCGCCACCGTGGCGGTCGGCCCTTTCACCGCAGGCGACAACCGGCCGGAGCCGGCGTTTTCCACGATGAAGGTGCCGCTGGCCATCGCCGCGCTGCGCCAGGACCAGGCGTTTTACCCGGACGCTGAAGCCGCTGTGACCCGCTCCGACAACCCCGCCGCGCACCGCATGTTCGGCCAGGTGCCGGCCGCGAGTTACGAGGGCGTGATCCGCGAGGCGGGTGCCCGTACGACCACCCCGGCCGGCTACCAGATGGGCACGATGTGGACCACCAGTGACCAGGCCGAGTTCGCCTCGGGCCTGCGCTGCGTTGCGGGGCACGAGCCGGTGCTGGACATGATGGGGCGCATCGTGGACTACCAGCACTGGGGCCTGGGCCGCGTCGGCGGCGCCCGCTTCAAGGGCGGCTGGAACCACCACGAGGGCGGGCACCTGGCCCGTCAGTTCGGCCTGATCCCGGGCCCGAACGGTGACATCGCCGTGGCGATTACCGCCCACAGCCCGAAGGGCTACGAGGGTAGCTTCGCCATGCTGGACGAGCTCGCAAACGGGCTGAACGCCATGCGCGGCGACCTGCCCACGTCGCGCTGTTAGGGGCACGCCATGACCGGTCAAAGCTCCAGCAAATGGTCACCGGAGCAGCCGCACTTCACGGATCCGGACGTAGGACACACACAGCAGTTCAGCGCGGTGCCACAGCAGCAGTACGGCCAGCCCAACGAGTACCAGACGAGCTACCAGCCGCCTGAGCCAGTGGAAGAGCGCGGCGGGCCGAGCCCGTGGCTCTACGTGCTCGCGGCGCTACTGCTTGCCGCACTTGTCGGTGTGCTCGCCTTCATGGGCGGTTCCGGCGCGTTCAACCGCTCTAGCGAGCCGGTGACCAGCACAGTGGTTGAGACTCGTACGCTGCCCAGATCGGAGGCTCCCGAACAGCGGCCCGCCGAGCCGTCGAAGCGCACGTACTCGCAGTACGCCCCGGATACGGGGGTGACCACCGCAGGCTTTGCCGCCAACGTGTACGAGGCGTTCCAGGGTACCTACGCCCGCACCGGCACGCCAGACTTCACGGTGTCCGTGTATAGCCCGGCCACCGAAATCACCTACCGCATGACCTGCTCTGGCGGGGAGACGGTGTACTGCACTGGCGGAGACAACGCCCGGGTCAAGATTTGGTAGCTCGCTGGCGCTTGGGGCTCGCCGCAGTCGGCGCACCGTTGTTGTCCGCCTGCTCGGGCGGCCAGGAAGCCGTGACCGTTACTTCCGTGGTCACCTCTGAGGTCACGGAGGCGCCGGCCTCCGTCCCCGATGCGCAATTGCTTCTCGACGCCACGGTCGCGCACGTCGAGTCCATCTACGGCGGCCAGCTGGGTATCGCCACGGTAGGGAATGAGGGACCGGTAGCGGACGGATTCACCGCCCCGAGCCCCGCCTGGTCCACCATCAAGGTGCCGATCGCAATTGCGGCCATGCGCACCGTTCCCGGACTCGAGGAAGACGCCCGCGCTGCGGTGAGCGCGTCCGACAACGGGGCGGCGCAGCGCCTCTTTGACGCCGTCGGCCCTGACGCCGTGGACGCTGTCCTTGCCGAAGCGGGACTTGACGCGCGTGTGAACACGGAACCGCTCCGCCCGGAATTTTCCACCTACGGACAAACCCAGCTCAGCGTGGCCGACGAAGCCGTGCTCGCAGGCCAGGTCGCCTGCGTGGACGGTGCTGGCCCCGTGCTTGCGCTCATGGGCCAGCTCGACCCTTCGCAGGCGTACGGACTGGGGACTATCGGGGCGCTGTTCAAGGGAGGTTGGGGGCCGGACACCACGGGGGCCTACCAAGTAC
Organism: Corynebacterium sp. HMSC05H05; assembly: GCF_001807265.1. Classification (GTDB taxonomy): domain Bacteria; phylum Actinomycetota; class Actinomycetes; order Mycobacteriales; family Mycobacteriaceae; genus Corynebacterium. The sequence goes on along the minus strand of NZ_KV788371.1, from coordinate 156,013 downwards.
GGCAGTTCGGGCTCGTCCCTCGCGGCGACGGAGCGTGGGCGCCTGTTGCGATCACAGCGCTGCCCGCGGACGGGACCTACGAAACAGGCCAGGCCATGCTCACCGCCGCTGCGGAAAAACTCGCCGCCGAAGCTGCGCGGTTGCCGGCTGCGGCCTGCCAGCCCTAGTTCTCTTCGTCCTTGCGGGAAACCAGGTCCACCAGCTCGAGCATGCGCTCGGTGCGGCGTTCCGGCAGATCTGTGTGGAGCACGTCCAGCACAGCGTCGGCGATGGTGACGGCGGGGGCGGGCAGCGCATCGTCGACAAGCGGGTAGGGCGCGGTGCCTGTGTTGTCGCGCATCTCGATGGCCGCGAGCGTCATGTGGAACGGCAGATCGATGCGCGGGTCGTCCTCGCCGACGATCTGCCCCGACAGCTTGCGGAAGATTCCTTCCAGCTCTTGGCGCGCCTCGTGGTACTCGGCGAACTCCTCGGACAAAAGCACAGGCAGTTGGTAGAGCCTGCCGATGTTCCAATTCGAGGACAGCAGGATGCGCGACTCGGCGGCCACGAGCGCCCACAGCTTCACCGCCGCCGACTCGTCGGTCTTTGCCAGATCCGACGCGAGCGCCAGCGCCGGCTGAATCGTGCCCATCAGCAGCGTGAGAAAGATGTCGCGCTTAGACGGGAAGTGGTAGTACAGCGAGGCTTGGCGCATGCCCACCGCGTCCGCGATGTCATGGGTGGAGGTGGTGGCGAAACCTTTGCGGGTGAACAGTTCGGAGGCGGCGTCGAGGATCTCCTCGCGCGCGGTGGCGCCTCTGCGGCGGGGGCTTTGCTTGCGTGGCCGTCCGACCGGTTTCGCCATGCCTTGCGTCCTTTCCAGGGAGCTCTCTGTGTACGGTTGCGCGGGATAACTATAGACGAAAAGCACCCGCTCTCGACCCTCCGGGGAGGGGAGTGCGGGTGCTTCTTTTGAGCCGAAGACTCTACGCTGTCATCGTCAACCGGCTAATTAGCGGGTGGTGAACGGCAGAAGAGCCATCTCGCGCGCGTTCTTCACAGCGGTAGCGACCTGGCGCTGCTGCTGCGGGGTCAGGCCCGTGACGCGGCGGGAGCGGATCTTGTGGCGGTCGGAGATGAACAGACGCAGGGTCTCAACATCCTTGTAGTCGACCGATTCGATGCCCTTCGCCTTCAGCGGGTTCTTCTTCGGGCGGCGGGACTGCTCAATGCGCGGCTTACGCGAATTGTTGCGCTTCATAATGTGAGTCCTCCTTACCACGAAGACTTACGGACGCCAGGCAGCTCACCACGGTGAGCCATCTCGCGCATACGGACACGGGAAACACCGAACTTGCGGAGGTAGCCGCGGGGGCGACCGTCACGCGAGTCACGGTTGCGCACGCGAGCCGGGGAGGCGTCGCGCGGCTGACGGTTGAGCTCGAACTGTGCCTCAAGACGGTCCTCGTCAGAGGTCTCCGGGTTCTTGATGATGGCCTTGAGCTCCTGACGACGCTCCGCGTAGCGGGCGACGATCTCTTTACGCTGCTCGTTCTTAGCGATCTTGGACTTCTTCGCCATGGATTATCGCTCCTCGCGGAATTCGACGTGCTTGCGAACAACCGGGTCGTACTTCTTCAGCGTGATGCGATCCGGGTTGTTGCGCTTGTTCTTACGGGTCACATAGGTGAAACCGGTGCCCGCAGTGGACTTGAGCTTGATGATCGGGCGGATATCGTTACGTGCCATTAGATCTTCTCACCTCGTGCGCGGATCTGAGCGACGACGGACTCGATACCGTCGCGGTCAATGACCTTCAGACCCTTGGTGGAGACGTTCAGGGTAATGGTACGGCCCTCGGAGGGCAGGTAGAACCGACGCTTCTGCACGTTGGGGTTCCAACGGCGCGAGTGGCGGCGGTGCGAGTGCGAGACGGTCTTGCCGAAAGACGGCTTACGTCCCGTGACCTGGCAATGTGCCGACATGGGTTAGCTTCCTTACTCTTCTTGCCGCCCACGACACGATCGCTATGTGAGGAAAGCGCCAGGTGAGAAGCGGAGTGAGGGTCCGCGACCAGCGCAAGTGCAATCGGTTGACGCAGGCGTATACGTGTACTTCGACAACAGCGAGAGTAAACAGTACATGTTCAGCGCCGAAACTCCTAATCTCAGGCGGCAAGGCTTGCCAACAACACGGCGAGTGGCGCCAGTACACACCCGAATGCCGCAAACACAGCCCAGGGGACGTTTACGCCGGCGCGTTTGAGCTGGTCATGCCACAACAGCGTAGCCAGGGACGCCCACGGTGTCACCAGTGGGCCGAAGTTTACGCCGATAAGCAGTTGCATAGGCTCACCATGCTCAAGAAGGAGATACGCCGGCAGGTTGTTGACGAGGTTCGCGGTGACCGCGCCCGAAAGTGCGGCCGGTGCGTGGACAGGCAGTGGCGGAAGCATTGCGACGGCTGAAGAAATGGCGACCACGAGCGCCAGCGACTGCCACGGGATCAGGTTGCCGCGCTTTTCGACGCCTACTGTTAACGCCATTACCGTCGCACCAGCCGTACTGCTGACCCAAAAGGGGATGGGGGTAAGTAGCGCGACGACGGTCGCCCCGAGAATCCATGGTGCAGCGCCCGGGGTGGGTGGGGCGCTCGGGCGCTGGCGGCCCGGTTCAGGTCGAAAGAGTCCGCGCGCGACGTAGGAGGCAGCTACGGCTACAGCTATGCCGGTGAGTGCAGGGCGCCACGATGCTGCGAGGAATCCATAGGTGGTTGAAAAGTGCTCGAACGCCAGCAGGTTCGTCAGGTTAGATACCGGGAGAAGCAGTGAACCGAGGTTGGCGATCCATACCACCGATAAAGATAGTGCGACGACGCTCAGCCGGTTGCGACGCGCCACCGTCACTGCCAGCGGTGTGAGCATGATCGCCGTGGTGTCAAGGGAAAGAAAAATAGTGACAAGGACGCACAGGACGAGGAAGGCGGGCCATACGAAACGCGTGCGTTCAATGCGTGCGGCCATCGCCTCGAACACGCCAGCGTGCGCAGCACGGTTCACCATGGCCGACATCGATGCGGCAAAGATCAAGACGGGTAGCAACCGTGCGGCTTCCGCTTTTGCGGCGGAGGCGTCGAGAAGGGCCAGAACGGCGAAAAGAGCGACAGCCGCGGCAGGCCAGAAGATAGAGGCAAAGCGCACGAAGCTGGAGTTTAGAGCCCGAAAGCCTTGGCAAGGTGTAGCGCGAGTACCGTGCGGTCGCGCGCGTCGAGTTTCCGGAGCAGCGCAGACACGTGGTTTTTCACGGTGCCTTCAGCCAGGAAGAGTGAACTCGCAATTTCCTGGTTGTTCATGCCTTGTGCGACCTTTTCGGCGACGGAACGCTCCGTCGGTGTCAGAATTGTCAGCTGCGGGTTACCTGCGACGTAGCGGGCAATCCGCGGATCGAGGACGAGACCGCCCTGTGCGGTGGCGACGATAGCGCTGGATAATTCTTCAGGAGAAACATCTTTGAGGATGTAACCGGAGGCGCCGGCGTCGAGCAGCCGCTTGACCAAGCTAGCGTCGTCGAAAGTGGTGAGCACGAGTACGGGGACGTGGGGGCTGCAGTCGCGTACGACCCCAACCCCGTCGGTTCCCGGCATGGCGGCGTCGGTGACCACCACGTCGACATCGCAGCGCCGTGCGAGGTTCAGCGCTTGTGCGCCGTCAGTTGTCGTCGCGGCAACCTCGACCCGGTCATCGGTTTCCAGGATGAGCCGGAGGCCGCGCAGGAGCATCTCGTGATCGTCGATGAGCAGTGCGCGTGTGGTCATGGTTTCTCCTTGAGGTGCAGTTCAATGCGAAACCCGCCGTCGATGCCGCCGTGGGGGACCGTGAGGATTTCGCCGTGGAGTCCCGCGGCGCGTTCGCGAAGCGAGGTGATGCCGAAAGCCTCCGGCCCAGTCGTTCCCACTCCATTGTCGGTCACAGAGAGTATTCGGCCAGCAAGAACGATTCGGGCTTTCGTGGCGTGCGAATGGCGCAGCACGTTTGTCAGAGCCTCCTGGCAAAAATGCAGCATGAGCATGCGCTCTTCGGTGGAGTACTTCGCTTGCGTTGTGTGGGAGAAATCAACGTCTAAAGATGTAGTTGCGAAAGACGCCGCCAGATGAGACAGCGCGGACTCGATATCCTCGTCCGGGTGAGCGGCAGGCTTCATTGCGCGCACGGTTGCGCGCATCTCGTGCAGGGCCTCCGACACATTTGCACGAGCTCGTGCGATCTCGTCATCGCGCTTCTCCGCGTCGGGGATGCGGAGTGCGTAGTCGAGGCTGAGGCCGATAGTGGTGAGGCGGTGCCCGAGGGCATCGTGAAGCGTTGCCGCGATTCTCTCGCGCTCTTTCGCCATCGCCATGTCCTGCTGATGCGCCTCGTGCCAGCGTTGCCGGGAAACCGTGGAAGCGAGATTGAGGCCCACGGCAGCCGCGGCGGCACCGGCGAGCGTTTCGTAAGCGGTTTTGCCGGCCGGGGCGTGAACCGTGACCTGTGCGGCGAAAGCGGCTACTACGATTGCGCCCGCGTACACGTACGCTGCCCGTTTGCCCAGACTCATATGCACCGCAACGACAGCGCACCACAAAACGAGGATGCTGATCGGGTTGTTCGCGGTACCGAGGATGGCGAACGCGCACAAAGAGAAACACACCGCGGCAACCTTGTGTTCCGTCCTGCGCCACGCCACCCAGGCCGCAATGGTGAGCACGGCGACTGCCAGAAGTATTCCCTCTCGCACGAGTGCTGCTGACGCCAAGTTGAGGTACAGCACTGTGGTGAAGGCCAGGATGCTGTCCAACAGGTGCAGGTGGACACGGTTCATGGTGCTGAACCTACCCGCTGACACCCATGACCCGGGTCATGGATTTTGGTGACCGTATCTACTTTCCCGGCCGGTTTGCGCTCCATAAAGTCGCTCAACATGAATCCAAGAATTCCTGTCAATGCATTCGGCCTCGTGCTCCGCGCCGTCATCGCTGTAGCTGTGCTCATGGGGGCGAATCTTGCTCGGCTCCCGCTCGCCCCGTATGTGGACGAAACCCTCTTGTTTTGCCTGACTCCTGTGTTGGTGGTCGCATTCGTCGTTGTGTGGGTGCGCTGCGTTGAGCGGTCCCGCATCAATTGGAAAGGGGCGTGGGGGCTGCTTGGTGGCACGCTCGTGGTTGCCGTACCGATGGTCCTGGGCTGGGCATTGCTCTGGGCGATCCTCGGGCGCGGCCCGGAGATACCGGAGACGGCCGAGGCTGGCGACTATCCGGTTGTCGCAATCGTGGCGTGGATCCTCGTTCGCGCATACTTGCTGCAGGGGATCCCTGAAGAGCTGCTCTTCCGTGGCTGGCTTTTCGACGTCACGCGCCACCGCGAAGCGCTGACCGTGGTGTGGACAACCGCCGCCTTCACATTGATTCACTTAACCTCTGCGGGAGGGCAACAAAGTACTCTCGACCATGTCGTGTACTTGGCTATGCCTTTCGGGATGTCCATCCTCGGTGCTGCGCTGGTCTACTGCTTTGGCAGCTTCTGGTGGGCGGCAGGCTCGCATGGCGGAATGCACCTCATGCTCGCGGTGTTGAGCTTGGCCTTTCCGGTTGAACTTGGCAATCTTGCATGGCTCGTGCTCGGCCTGGCGCAGGCGCTGGCCGGAGCGCTGCTGCTGTGGTGGCGAAATGTGAAACTGCGCGATTCGGAAAAACTCGCCTAGGCAAGTATAATCCTGCAGGTTGTTCGGCAATCGCCGGATGAGAAGACCATTTCGCACCCAACTCGGGCACGATCTTCGCGCGATGCGAGCGTGGAGAACCGACCCGTAGTTCAATCCTGAGGGAGACGAATCACATGAGGAAAGATATTCACCCGGATTACCACCCGGTGATTTTCCAGGACGCAAACACGGGCCACAAGTTCCTGACGCGCTCCACCCTGACCTCCGCACGCACTGAGCAGTGGGAAGACGGCAACGAGTACCCGCTCGTGGTCGTGGACGTCACCGCCGAGTCCCACCCGTTCTGGACCGGCGCACAGCGTCTCATGGACACCGCTGGTCGCGTGGAGAAGTTCAACCAGCGTTTCGGTGGCATGGCCCGCCGCAAGAAGAAGGCCAACTAGAGGGGATAAAGGAGACTCGTCATGGCAACACCGAAGTTCAAGAAGTCCCGCGCGAACACGCGCATGCGTCGTTCCCAGTGGAAGGCCGACAACGCCGACCTGCAGACCGTCAAGATCGATGGTCAGGAGGTACGCATCCCGCGCCGCCTGATCAAGGCCGCTCAGGCTGGTCTGATCGACGTCGAGCAGTTCTAAGCTTTTAAGGGTCGTAAAAGACCCAACGAACAAACCGGGATCCCCAGGTGGGACCCGGTTTTTTCAGCTTAATTCAACTCTGAGGAAAATATAAGTCATAATAATCCTATGAAAATTCTCGTAGCCGACGACGAGCAGGCCGTCCGTGAGTCGCTTCGGCGCTCGCTTCGCTTCAACGGATACGACGTCGTTCTCGCCGTAGATGGTGAAGACGCGCTTGACCAGATCCGTATTGAACAGCCTGATCTGACCATCCTCGACCTCATGATGCCCAAGCTTGACGGCTTGGGCGTCTGCCGGACCCTACGTTCCTCGGGGTACGACGGCCCGATCCTCATGCTCACGGCTCGCGACGGCGTGTCCGACCGCGTCGCCGGTTTGGACGCGGGCGCGGACGACTACCTGCCCAAGCCTTTCGCCCTGGAGGAATTGTTGGCTCGTGTGGGCTCGCTGTTGCGCCGCACCCGTTCGGAGGCTCGGAAGGCCGCTGAAAAGGACCAGACACGCCTCCAGTTCGAGGATCTGGTCATGGACACCTCCACTCGCGACGTGACCCGTGGGGGCCGGGCAATCTCGCTGACCCGTACCGAGTTTGCGCTGCTGCACTTGCTGCTGCAGAACCCGCGCCACGTGCTGGCCCGCCAGACCATCCTGGAAGAGGTGTGGGGCTACGACTTCCCAACGTCCGGAAACGCTCTCGAGGTCTACATCGGCTACCTGCGCCGCAAGACTGAGGCGGGCGGCGAATCTCGCCTGATCCACACCGTCCGCGGCGTCGGCTATGTACTGCGGGAGACCGCTCCGTGATTTTGCGGCGCTTCACAGGCGAAGCGGAGCCGCAGGGGGCGGACACCCCCGGGCGATCCCTGCGGAACAGCTTGGCCGTTCTCGCCGGCGGCATCGTCGCTGTGGTCATTTTGTTGACCGCACTGTTTACCTACCGGCTTTCAGAAACAACTCGTCTGACCGTCATGGACGACGACCTGCGCACCCGCACCTACGGCGTGGCGTTGCAGTTGAAGGACCTGGATGGGGATGACCAGGAAGGCTTCAAACGGGCGCTCGCCGAGTTCCGTCGCGCCACCCCGTGGGTGAAGGTTTCGGCGGCACCCGCTGGCTCCAACGTGTTCTACGGTGACCCGGTGCCGGTGGCGGGGCCGTACACGGCGACGTCGTCAGGCGACATGCTCTCGCAGCGCACGGTGGCGGGCGAGCGCGTCGTGGTGCGCCGCAGCGACTCCGGCGTGACCGTGGCTATGTCGCAGCAGTTGGACGTGTTCGGCATCGTCTCCGGCAGTTGGGGCGCGGCTGCGCTGGTTATCGCTGGCACCGGTGGCCTTCTGGCGTGGGTTGCCGGCGCGGTGATCGCCGCGGTTGGCCTTCGGCCAGTGCGTCGGCTGCACAGGGCTATCGACGCCGCGAACGAGTCCGACCAACTGACCGAACTGCCCGTTGATGGCGACGACGAGTTCGCGGAGATCACAACGTCGGTCAATAAAATGATCTCCACGCTGGAGGACTCCAAGACTCGCCAGGCACAGTTGGTGGCGGATGCGGGCCACGAGCTGAAGACCCCGCTGACCTCGATGCGCACGAACATCGAGCTGTTGATGATGCTGTACAACTCCGGCCGCCAGGATCAGATCTCGGAGCAGGACCGCAAGGACCTGGAGCGCGACGTGATGGCGCAGATGGAGGAAATGTCCATTCTCATCGGCGACCTGGTCGACCTGACGCGAGACGAAGCGCAGCAAGGGGCCGAGCCTGAGGATTTCCGCCTGGACAAGGTGCTGGAGGAAGCCCTCGACCGTGTCCGGCGCCGCCGCCCGGACTTGGCGTTCCAATTCGAAGCCGACCCGTGGATTATCACCGGCGACCGGTTCGCCATGGGGCGTGCCCCGATCAACCTCATCGACAACGCCGCGAAGTGGTCTCCGCAGGGAGGCACCGTGCGCGTGTCGTTAAAGGCGGCGAAGCGCAACGCAGTGTTGATTGTGGACGACTCCGGCCCCGGCATTCCGGCAGACCAGCGCGAGAAGGTCTTCGAGCGCTTCTACCGCGCACCCGAGTCCCGTTCCATGCCGGGGTCCGGTTTGGGCCTTGCCATTGTGAAGCAGGTCTTCGACCGCACAACGCCACCGTCGTGGTGGAGGAATCGGACGACGGCGGCGCGCGTTTCCGCGTCGTGTTCCCGGGCCGCCCGCCCGGGGCCGATGGCACGGAGGTTGAGGTCCCAGCCGCGACGACCACATCGCGTGTGATTCCCCGCAAGCGCTACAGTTAGACCCGCAGGCCAGGGTATACAGGATTCGTTCAGAGATTGTTACGAAATGCGGTGCATGCCCTCAAGTCCGGCCACAGGACGAGGGGGCATAATTGCCCCTCATGAGTGAAACGAATTTCCCGGGAGACACCTCCAGTTTCCCGGCAAACAATGGCGTCTATCAGGTGCAGCCCGAGCCCCAGCCACAGGCGCACCGACCCAGCAAAAGCGGCGGGAAGGGTGTCGGTGCGGCGTTTGCCGTCGCGTTGGCCACCGCTCTTGTGGCAGGCGGTGGCGCGGGATACCTTGCTGGTTCGTCCCAGTCGGGCAAGGGGGCCGAGAGTGCGCTGGAGAGCGCCGCAGAGGGTTCTTCGACGAAGTCGCAGGACAGGTCTGAAGGTGACTCGTCGCAAGGCGAGCTGCGTAACCCTGCGGTAGCGGATCCGGCCGAGGCTCCCGAGGGGTCCGTTGAGCAGGTGGCGGCTGCAGTGCTGCCGGCGGTGGTCTCCATCGAGGTCGCCACCCCTCGCGGCAGTGCGGAGGGCTCCGGCTCGATCATCTCTGCCGACGGCTATGTGCTGACCAACCATCACGTCATCGCCGGCGCCGACACGCCGGGGTCCAAGGTGCAGGTCACGCTTAACGACGGCTCACGTCGCAGCGCCCAGTTCGTCGCCTCCGACGTCAACACCGATGTCGGCGTGCTCAAAATCGACGACGTGCATGACCTGCCAGTGATGCAATTCGGCAACTCCGACGAGCTGCGCGTGGGCCAAGAGGTCGTCGCGGTGGGCTCCCCGCTGGGCCTGTCCGCGACGGTGACAAGCGGCATCGTCTCGGCGTTGAACCGCCCGGTGCGCGCCTCACAGGGAGGCGGCGAAAGCTCGTTGATGGACGGCATCCAAACCGACGCGGCGATCAACCCGGGCAACTCCGGCGGCCCGCTGGTGGACCGCAGCGGCAACCTCATCGGCATGAACTCTGCCATCGCGTCGCTGTCCGCGGGCGGCATGGGGCAGGGCGGCCAGGGCGGCTCCATCGGCCTCGGATTCGCTATCCCCTCAAACTTTGCAAAACGCGTGGCGGATCAGCTGATTGAAACGGGCGAGGCCACCCAGCCGATGCTCGGCGTGCGTGTGAGCGTCATGCAGAGCCTCAGCGGCGGTGCCGTCGTGGCGGGGGTGGAGCCGGGCAGCCCCGGTGAGCAGGCTGGTTTGCAACCCGGCGATGTGATCACGCGCCTGAACGACCGCCCCATCGACACTGCTGATGCCCTGATCGCGGCGACGCGCTCGAAGGAGTTCGGGGAGACAGTGACGTTGCAGGTGCAGCGGGAGGGGGAGTCGGAGCCGATTCCGGTAGAGGTGACCTTAAGTTCCGAGTAACTTCTTATCTGATCTATCCGCCCCGTTTTGCTTTGAGGGAGTCTGACCACGATGCCGGAATTGTTTGACGCGCTCGACATCACCGAGCCGGATGACGCGACGCTGCGCGCCTCCGAGCTGGAGAGCGATTCCCCGACGTCGCCGTGCGCAATTGTCGTGTTGGTGGGGGACCGCCGCTACGACGCGCCGGGCGACAACACCGACGAGATGGTGGTGGAGCTGCTGCGCGAGGTCGGCTACCAGGTCGACGGCGTGGTGCGCGTGAAGTCCAAGAAGTCCGAGATCCGCAAGGCTATAGAAACCGGTGTGGTCGGCGGCGTGGATCTGGTGCTCACCCTGGGCGGCACGGGTGTCGGGCCGCGCGACAAGACGCCGGAGGCGACTCGCGCGATTATCGACAAGGTGGTCCCGGGGGTCAGCCAGGCCATCCGCTCGTCCGGTCAAGCATGCGGTGCCGTGGACGCGTGCACCTCTCGCGGCATCTGTGGGGTGTCCGGCTCCACGGTCGTGGTCAACCTCGCATCCTCGCGCCAAGCGATTCGCGATGGCGTATCGACGGCGGCTCCGCTCGTGCGCCACCTCATCGACGAGCTGAACCAGCACTCGGTCTAAAACCTGCGCAGATCGAGGCAGCACACTGATGGAACGCAAGCGCAGGCGCGCTATACGCAAGGCGGACGTGGACTACGACCGCTCCGCGGACGCCGCGCCAACCACGCAGGCAAACGAAAACCCGGCCCTAGACGCTGAGCGCGAGGTGCTGCTCGGCGACGAAGAGCCGGGTTTGACTGGCCGCGATTTCTATGAGGCGGAGCGGCCGCCACACTACGGGGGCTAGCTTTCAGCCAGCCCCGTTCAAGGACGAACTAGTTCAGCGGCTTGTGCACGTTGTCCGGGGTCTGGCCTGCGAGCAGGTCGCGGATTTCCGCGAGCAGCTCGGTGTCGGTCGGCTCCGGCTCCTCTGGGTCGATGCCCTTGCGGCGCTTCTGAGTCTCGTCCAGCTTGTTCATCGGAGCAACGAGCAGGAAGTAGATCACTGCAGCGATGAGCAGGAAGTTGATGATGGCGGTGATAACGGCGCCGAAGTCGACGAAGGTCGCCTCGTTGCCCTCGCGGACGAAGAAGCCCAGACCGGAGTAGTCCACGCCACCCAGGGCAGCGAGCAGCGGGTTGATGATGGAGTCGGAGAACGCGGTGACAACTGCGGTGAATGCGGCGCCGATGACAACGCCGACGGCAAGTTCGATGACGTTGCCGCGCATGATGAAATCTTTAAACCCTTGAAGCATGGTTGGGGATATTAAACGGACGTGGACGGTTGCTCAACACAAGAGTCAGCGGTTCCGAGAGTGATGCCGCTGCCACGGCTGCAGCCTCACCTTGCCTGAGCAGCACCAACACCGCGTCGCCTTCCCCAGATGTGACGACAATCCCATTCTTTGCAACCACTTGCGGACCCTGGCCCACAACGTCAACTTCAGTCCCATGGTGGAGCATGGGCAAGATGTCCGGTTCCGCCAGGGGGACCGGCACCATCGAGAACTCTTCACCGTCCGGCTTGTCTTGCGTGAGCACGGCTGCCAGGTCGGGGCCCACCAATCGCGTCGCGGTGACTACCTCGCCGCGGGAAGCGGCCGCCGCGAGGAGTTGCCCTTCTGCGAGAGCAACGTCATCCAGCGCTGTCTCGGGCACCGATTCCGCTGGCAGGCGGCGTAACTCCAGGTCGTCCGAGGTGAGCACACTGCCGGGGGCGACATCGCGGGCGAAGGTGAGGGCCGGCGGGTCGGACCGTGAGGCGTCGATAAGCACATGCAACACAGCAGCAACGACGAGGAACGCAGCCAAGGCTCTGCGGACGATCACGGAGCGGCGGTAGCCGGGGGAGCGGAGGTTGTTCAAGCGTGCGGAAAGATCCATAGGGATTAGACGGACTCGAACGCCCCGCGGTTCCCTAGATACGGAAGAAACCTCCGGGCGTAATGACCGCGTCCACTGCCTGGTCGTGCGCGTCGTGGGGCACGGCGTCCACGACCTCCCAGTCGTAGACCACAGCCGCGACCGGAACTTCCAGGCCGGAAAGCGCTCGGTCGTAGTAGCCGGCACCCTTGCCCAAACGCATGCCTTGCCTATCGACGGCTAACGCCGGAGCCACAACCAGCCCGCAGGAGCGCAACACGTTCGAGTTGAAGCGCGGACCTTCAGGCTCCGTGATCCCCAGCGCGCCGGCCGTGTCCGTGTCTCCGAACTGCGCCCAGGCCAGCACACCGTCGGGGAGGGAAATAGGCAGTAATAATGCGCGGGCCGCTCCGGCGAGCTGCGCGGCGAAATCCGCCGGCCCCGGCTCGGACCCGAGCGGGTTGTAGGCAGCGACGTTGGTGCCGCGCGCGCCGAAGTCGTCGACGCATGCCAACGTCGCCGCCGCAATCGCCTGGTCGAGCTCGCGCTTCCGCTCCGTTCCGCGCAGGTCGCGCCGGGCAACCAAGTGCGCGGCGCGCATGGCGGCCTTTGGGTGTGGGGCGGTTGAGTTCACTGGGGTGTGCATACTCCTCGCTTCTTCCGGGTCGCAGCCCGGTTGTGGGGGTTGGGGGCTGTAGGCTTTGCGTTTATGCAGAATTCTACTGACCACCCTGTTGATGCTGCGCGCGCTTCGGTGAAGACTGTTGTGGTGCCGGCTGCGGGTATGGGGACTCGTTTTTTGCCGGCGACGAAGACGGTGCCGAAGGAGCTTCTGCCGGTGGTGGATACACCGGGCATTGAGCTGATTGCTGAGGAGGCTGCTGCGTGCGGTGCGCAGCGCCTAGCTGTGGTGGTCGCGCCGAATAAGGAAGAGATCATGCGGCATTTCGGCGAGTTTTCGGACTTGCAGGAGCTGATGGTCGCCCGCGGCAAGCAGGCCCAGGCGGACAAGGTGGCCCGCGCCAACGGTTTGATTGAGGCTGTGGCGGTGACCCAGGATGAGCCGCTCGGGCTTGGCCATGCTGTCGGCTGCGCTGAGGAAGCGTTGGACGACGACGAGGATGCGGTTGCTGTGATGCTGCCGGATGATCTGGTGTTGCCGGCGGGTGTGATGGACAAGATGGTTGCGGTGCGTGAACGCCTTGGGGGTTCGGTGTTGTGCGCGTTTAACGTCTCGCGTGAGGAAGTGTTCAACTACGGCGTGTTCGACGTCGAGGATGCCCAGGCTGAGATTGACGGCGTTGAGGTGCTCAAGGTGCGCGGCATGGTGGAAAAGCCTGCTGTGGAGGATGCGCCGTCGACGCTGGTGGCTACCGGCCGGTATTTGTTGGACCGCGGGATTTTTGACGCGCTGCGCCGGATTGAGCCGGGTAAGGGTGGTGAGTTGCAGCTCACGGATGCGATTGAGTTGATGATTTCTGAGGGGCATCCGGTGCATGTGGTGGTGCATGAGGGGGGTCGCCACGACCTTGGTAACCCGGGCGGGTACATCCCGGCGAATGTGGACTTTGGTCTGCGGGACGAGAAGTACGGCCCGGCTTTGTATACCGCGGTGAAGAAGATCATCGCCGACTTCGAGGCAGAACACCCCGAGGTTGCAGCGAAGGCGCAGGACAACGCGTAAACGAAAGGGGCACGGGCCATGCGTAGCGTAGAGGACCAGCTTGCGGCCGTAGTGGATGCCGCGGCCGCCCCCGAACCGATCCGGGTGGCGCTGACGGACGCGCTCGGCCTGATGTGCGCCGAAGAAGTCACCTCCACCACGCAGGTTCCCGGTTTCCCCCAAGCGGCGGTGGACGGTTTCGCCGTGCGCGCGGTAGACGTGGGCGGCACCGCTGGGCTGCGCAGGCCCGAGCGCCGCGACCGCGACCAGGACGAAGACGGCGAGGAAGCCCCCGCCGCCCCGCAGCCGAATCGCGAGCGCGCCCTTCCCGTGGTGGGTGAGGTGCCCGCCGGCTCCCAGAAGCCACTGCGCCTGCAGCCGCGCCAGGCGGTGCGTGTCGCCACCGGCGCGCCGCTGCCGACGCTCGCCGACGCGGTGCTGCCGCTGGAGTGGACGGACCGCGGCCGCAAGCGTGTCACCCCGCAGCGTCCCGTACGCACTGGCGATTTCGTGCGCCGGCCCGGCGACGACATCCAGCCCGGCGACATCGCCGTGCGCCAGGGGGCGGTGCTCGGCCCCGCCCAGATCGGCCTTGCCGCCGCCGCTGGCCGCGACAAGCTGCTGGTGTATCCGCGGCCCCGCGTGACCGTGATGAGTTACGGCCTGGAACTGGTGGACCTAGACCGCCGCCCCGGCTTGGGGCAGGTCTTCGACATCGCCTCCTACGTCGTGGCAGCGGCCGCTAAAGAAGCGGGCGCGGACGTGCACCGCGCCGGCATTATCAACGCCGAGCCGCGCCGCATGCGCGAGACTGTGGCCGGCCATATCGCAAAAAGCGAGTTCGTCATCATCACCGGCGCCGTCGGCGGCTCCGGCGCGGCTCCCATCCAGGAGATCCTGCGCGAGCTCGGGCAGATCGACACCACGCGCGTGGCCATGCACCCCGGCTCCGTGCAGGGCTTCGGCTTAGTGGGTGAAGAGCGCGTCCCGGCGTTCCTCTTGCCGTCCAACCCGGTGAGTGCGCTGGTGATTGCGGAAACATTTATCCGCCCCGCCATCCGCAGCTCCCTGGGCAAGACTGCGGTGACGCGACGCACCGTCAAGGCCCGTTCACTTCGCGAACTCAGCTCAATTCCCGGCCGCCGCGGCTACATCCGCGCCCGCCTCATGCGCGACGCCGATACCGGCGACTACCTGGTCGAGCCGCTGTCCGCGCTGGAAGCCGGGCCCGCCCACCTGCTGGCCGGTTTCGCGGAGGCCAACGCGATGATCCATCTGCCGGAGGATGCTGTGCACGTGCGTCCCGGCGACATCGTGGACGTCGAGTTCCTCCGCCAGCGCAGCTAGGCGCCGACCATGTTCGCCATGTTCCGCCAGCCCACCCCGGGGTGGCCAGAATCCACGCCGGCCGCCACGCTTCCCGACGGCGCATCCGTCCGCCTGCGCCCCCTGTCTTCCCGCGACGGGGAGGAGTGGTCGGGCACGAGACACGTCGATAAGCAATGGCTTCAACCCGTCGAGCCCACGGTGGAGGGTACCTGGGAGGACGCGCACTCTCACGCGGCGTGGCGCAACACCTGGCTCAACCTGAAGCGGCTGGCCAACCAGGGCACCGTGGTGCCGCTGGTCATCGAGGTTGACGGCGACTTCGCCGGGCAGGTCACCCTGGGCAACATCCAGCACGGCATCGTTTCCGAGTGCTGGGTGGGCTACTGGGTGCACTCGCCGTTTATGGGCCGCGGGGTGGCCACCGCCGCGTGCGCGCTGGGTGTGGACCACGCGTTTTCCCGCGTCGGTCTGCACCGCGTGACCGCCACCTACCTGCCGCACAACCCCGCCTCCGGCAAGGTGCTCAAGCTCAACGGCTTCCGCGAGGAGGGCTACTTGCGGCGCAACCTGCACATCGACGGGCAGTGGCGCGACCACCACTTCGTGGCCCTGAACTCCGACGATTTCCCCACTACGGCCGTGCAGCGCCTGCGCGAGGCTGGCCGGGTGCGCTAGAGGCGAAAAACAGCTGCGGCCCACCGGCGCGCCGACCCGTTCGCCTGCGCAAGTGCCGATACCGTGGACTCCTAACTTTAAGGGTGCAACTGACGCGGAAAGGTGGCATCGCCCATGGGCAGCCCGAGTTTAATGATCATCTTGATCCTGGTCGTGTGGATCATCGTCCTCGCGCCGTTGATGATCGGTAACAACAAGCCGATCCGCCGCTCCGGCGACGGCTACGACGAAACGCGCGTGCTGCACGAGGGCGGCACCACGCCGATGGCCGAGCGCCGCCGCCCGAAGCTCACCGCCGCCGACATCCACCGCCACAGCGAGGACACCGACTACGAGGTCGTCGAGGCGACGGACGCCGATGAGCAGGTGCTTATCGACGACGCTCCCGCTCTGCGCACCCTCTTCCGCCGCCCCGGCGCCGAAGATCAGGCCGACCACATCGACGGCGAAGTCATCGAGCATGCCGAAGACGACACTGCAGGCGAAGCCGAACCGGCAGATGCTGAGACGGCCGGAGCCGAATCGGCCGAGGGCGGGTCCACCAAGGTCGTCGCCAACGAGACCGGCGGCTCCACCTCTGTGAAGGTCCTCGCCGCGGAGGATGCTGCAGAGGACGATGCCGCCGACACCGATACCGACGCCGGCGGCGCCGACGAGGCTGAGGCAGAGTCCAACCGCTACGAGCTGGACGAGTCCTACACCGCACCCGAGGACTTTGGCTACGCGGACGAGACCGGAGGCGTCGAGAAGCAGGGCGCCCCGGAAACGGACGTTGAGGAAGCACCGGAAGATTTTGACGACGAGGTCGACACCGCAGAGGTCGCCGAAGCGGGCGACGAGGACCTCGCCTTCGCCGCTGCGCGCCGCGGCCGCGGCGGATTCGACCCGGAGCGCGACAAGAAGAACACCGCCACCCGCTTCCAGCGCCGCCAGCGCACCCTGCTGGCGCTCATCGCCGCCTGCGTGGTCACCTTCGTCGTGGCGTTTGTGGCGGGTGGCTGGACCTGGGTGCTGCCCGCCGTGTCGGTGGGGCTTACCGCATGGTTCATGATCGCGTTGCGTCGCGTGGTGCTGCAAGAGCGAGCCCTGCACGCCCGCCGCCTGCGTCAGCTGCGCCGTGCCCGCATGGGCGTGGCTATGAGCAACCACGTCGAGCACCCGCGTGACGCACGCCTGCGCGCGGGCTCCGTCGTGCTGGACCTGGACGACGAAAGCCCCGACTTTGACACCCTGCCGTCCGCCCGCTACGCGCCGGACAACGACCCCGGCTACGACGACTACGAAGACCTCGGCGGCTACGGCACCCGTGCCTCCTAAAACCGTGAAAACCTCCACTGCGCTGGCGATTTAGCCGGCGCGTGGGGGAGGAGTAACGTAACGAGCGTGCCCAAGGGGCTATAGCTCAGTTGGTAGAGCGTCGCGTTCGCAATGCGAAGGTCAGGGGTTCGATTCCCCTTAGCTCCACAATTCGATAAAACCCCTGGTCATGTTTGGCCAGGGGTTTTTGTATCTGCCCTGGTAGGTGCACTATTCCTTTGTTGCCGCACGTTGCCATGTGTTGCCGTGGTATGAAGCCTATACGCAACAGTTACGCAACACAGTTGCGCAACGTCACCGCAACACCGAGGAGCCCAACATGGCGACAAAGCGCCGCAGCCGCAACGGGTGGGGCACCGTGCGCAAAACCCGCGACAGATTCACCGCGCAGTACACCGGGCCCGATGGAGCCCGCCACACGCCGGGCTACAGTTTCGCCACCCGCACCGACGCGCAGGGCTGGTTGGCCGCAGAGCGCCGCCTGATCGACCGGGAGGAGTGGGCACCGCCTAAGCAACGTGCGCAACAGGCCGCAGCCGCCGCACGCCTGGAGGAGGAGCGCGGCATGACAGTGGGCGAGCTGGTAGATGATTGGCTGGCGCGCGCAGACCTCAAACCAACCACCCGCGCCACCCACCGCAAGCGCCTGGAGCTACGCGCGCTGCCCGACGATGTGCCCGGGCTCAACTCGCTGCGCCACGTGCGCGTGGTGGACGTAGACCGGCAGCGGGTGCGGCAGTGGGTAGAGGAGATGCAGGCTATTTGGCCCTACGGTCAAGACGGCTACAGCACCAGCTACCACGCACACCAAAAGCTCACCACCGCGTTTAACTGGGCCCGCGATGAACTGGAGCTAATCGACGGCAACCCGGTGCCGCTGGTGAAGATGCGCAAGCCCGAGAACCGTAAACGGGATGAAGCCGTCTACACCGATGCCGAGGCCGAGGCACTGGTGCAAGGGTTCCCCGAGTGGTTGCGTCACGCGCCGCAGATCATGTTGTGGGGCGGGCTGCGCCTCGGGGAGCTGCTAGAGCTGCGCCGCAAAGACCTCACCGGGCTAGAGCCCGGCGCGACAATGACGCTGCGGGTGCGCCGCTCCATGCAAGACGTGGACAAGCCCGGCGGCGGCAAACAAACCGTGATCAACTCCACCCCGAAAAGCGCAGCGGCGGTGCGCGATGTGGTGGTGCCCGCCGACATTGCCGACGCTATCCGCGACCACCTCACCGAGGCGGGCAAAACAGACCCCGAGGCGCTGGTGGTGTCACGCAAGAACGGTAGGCAGTTCACCCAGCACGGCTACCGGGATAAGTATTTTAAGGCCGCGAAAGAACACGCGGGCAGGGTGGATACCTCACCGCATAGCTGCCGCCGGTTCTACGGCACGCAACTGGTGCGCCTGGTCATGGCCGGGCAGCTCTCAATGGAGGAGGCCCGCCGCCTGATGGGCCACGAAACAGTGGAACAGTTGATGGAGTACCAGCGCGCAGAGGTTGGCTACCAGCAGCGCGCCGCCGCCGCACTGGCGGGGATACGCCGCGCAGCCGCGCCGGGCATGGAGACAGAGGAGGAGCGCGATGCACAAAAAGCGTGAGCGAGGGCTGACTAAGTACGAGGAGCTGGAGCACGCTGGGGTGGCCCAGCCATTCTTGACACGTCAAAAGCACGCCTTGAGCCCTAATCGAATAGAAATTTTGCGGGAATGGGACAGATTGCGGGAGGCCTGGGACAAGACCTATGCAGACGCAGGGGAGGGGCCGGCGCAGGTGCCTGGGGGAGAGATATTGGGCACCTACAAAGTGATTTCTGTAACGAATGCTGCCGGCAAAGTGTCGGGCACGTTTTTCCTCTTTACTCGTGAGGAGGAGGTGCGTGAGCTGTTCATCACAGCACCGCAGCGTGGGTTGCCGCCCAACCCCTATGTTCGTTCCCCGCTCAATGTTGTCCGCTGGAAGATTTGGGAGGTTGAAGCAGCGGCTAAATACCCTAGTGCTGCCCTTAATCCGAACCCGAAAAACGTTGATGATGTGAGGCCATACAGTGAGTTGTTCGGGGGAGTTGATTGGTCACTCTTGCCCCGAGACGAGGAGTACGTGTTCAGCGGATTGTGGGATGCAATGCAGAACAAGGGGCAACGCCCGGTAACGGGGGTGACGCTTCTTCCAGCGAACAATTGTGATCACCGGTTTAGGTTTCGCGACGGCACCGATGGTTTTACCGTGCGAGGTTCGAAATTAGCCCCTGCGCTCCATGCTGTGCGGCAGGCGGGGGAGCGCAAGATTTCGTTGCACACGTTGCGACAAGTGATTGCACGTTTGTAACAGTGCTATCCTGATGCCAGTGGTGGCCCCTCGGGGCAACAAACTACAGCGTGTTGTGCGCTGCCGCTCCAGTCGGCCAGGCGGGGATGTTAGACCCCGCCCCAGGCGTTCACCGAACACAGCTCAAGAGGGGCTGCGTTCTCGTCTGGGTTATGCCTAAACAAACCCAGGGTCATGCCGGGGCAGTTAAAGCTGCCCGGGTTACGTACACCCTGGAGGGTTTATCAATGCCGCAGACGGCACAAGGCGCGAAACCGCGCATGATCACCATCCCGCAGGCCGCAGAACTTTACCAAGTAGGTGAGCGCACGCTGCGCCGCTACATTGCCGAGGGCAATCTAGTTGCCTACCGTCTCGGGCGCTCTATCCGGTTGCGCCCCGAAGATGTGGATAACCTGTTCACCCGTACCGATGCATGGGCAGGGGGTGAACGCTAATGCGCCCCGCACAATGGACAGAGGTAGCAGCCCGTGCAATGTGGGCTGGCAACTATCCCACCGAGGCACACAGCACCGAGCCCGCCGGCGAACTTTCGATTTGGTGCCTGCGCAACCGGCAAACCAACCTGGATGCCGCGCCCTACCGCCTGCGCCTGGAGCGCACCGATGGGGACACCGTAGAGGTGCCGGCCTCCCGAGCTGATTTGCTCCATCTCGCATATTCGGTGCTTGCCGCTGCGCTGGAGGGGTGGCCCGAGGAGCTGCGCCGCCGCGCCTACACCGAGGTAATCGCGCCCGGCTACTACAACACGGGGGAGGTGAACTAAATGAACGGCGTGCAGTTCACAGACCGCGCAATTTTTCACACAAAGGTTGCGCACAGTGGGGAACAGATGATCACCGGAGATGTGGCAGTTAGCTGCCTATCCACCAAACCCGGCGCGCCGGTGGGCCTGTATTCGCTCCACCTGATCAACGCTGAGACGATGGAGACGGTAGAGGTCATGCTGGATGCCCGCACCCTCGGGCAGCTCGGTGCCTGGATTAAGGCACAGGCCGGTGGTGCTCGGTGAACAACGCAAAGAAAACGCCCCCGGTGCTCGGCACACAACCAGGGGACGTAATCAAGTGGTCGGACGTTGATCACGATACCCAATACCACGGTCTTTATCCTGCGCAGTTCCGCGCCGCAGCCGCCGAGTGGTACACCGCCCGCGGCCTGGAGGTAGGCCCGTTACGCGGCAAGGTGCCGATGCCGCGCTACGTGCCACACGGCAAGGACAGTTTCACCGCAGACGTACCCACCGTGCAGCAATGGTGGGCACACACACCCGGCGCGAACATTGGGCTACGCCCGCCCGCGGGCTACGTAGTGGTGGACGTGGACGTAAAAGACGGCGCGCCCGGCGCGCAGACGTGGGCAGAGCTCAACGCCGGGCGCAGCGTGCCTGACACGCTCACCATGATCACCGGCACCGGCGGGTGGCACCTGTGGTTCCGCCTGCCGTTCAACGCCACGCTGCGTGGACAACTTGCGCACACCTCCTCGGGTGTTGATCTGAAAACCCGGCGTGGCTATGTGGTGGTGGCACCCTCGGTGCACCCCGATGGTGGGATGTACCGGCTGCACACCTGGATGGAGCTGGAGGAGGTGCCCGAACTGCCCGTGTGGCTGCACAGGCACGCCTACAAGCCCGTGGAGGTCACGCCCGCACCACAACGTCACAACACAGCTGGGGGCAACGGCAGCGGCCTTATAGAGGCCGTGGCGAGTGCACCAGCAGGCAACCGCAACAACACGCTGATTTGGGCCGCGTGCCGCAACGCAGAGGAGGCCCTGGGCATGGACGAGGAGCTAGTGCAAGCCGCAACCCGCGCCGGGCTACCCGAGGCCGAGGCGCGCCGCACGATCGCATCCGGTGCCCGCATGTACAGCAACGGAGGAGGTGCCGCAGCATGACTAACCGTAAGTTCGATTCTGTCTACACTGTGGCGCAATGGGAGCAGCTGGAGCATGAGGTATTCGATGGTGCCGGTGATGCGCTCCAGCGGGTGCGTGACTACGCCCGGGCGAACAACCGCCCGCCTATTGCTTTCCTGGTTGCGTGCGCGCTGTACGCGCTGACTGCCACGCCCGGGCGGGTGCGATTCGATGCGGGGCTAGGCCCCGGCGCGCCCAACCTTTTCGTGGTGCTGATGGGCAGGCCCGGCGGCGGCAAGGACAAGCTGATCGAGGCTGCATCCGATGCAGTTACGGTGCTACAGGCGGGTGATGATCTGGGCTTGCAGTTGCGCCCGCAGAGTCATGGCATCGGCTCGGGTGAGGGTCTTTTAACCTCCCTCCAGCCCGAGGGTGAGGGGCAGGCCGGGCCGTCGATTCTGTTCACGGTCACCGAGGTGGGCCTGATGGGTGCACTCTCCGAGCGGCAGGGCAGTACGCTGCGCCCGCATCTGTTGAACATCTACAGCGGCGGCGAGCTCACACTGAACAACCGCAAGGACAAGCTGCGAGTGGAGCGCGGCAATTATCGCGCCGGGCTGGTGCTCGGTGCGCAGCCGGATAAGACGGGGTTCATCATTAGCGGGCAGGACGATGGGTTTAAGCACCGCTTTGTGTTCGTGGAGGTGTTCGACCCGCTGCGCAAGCCGGGCGAGGAGTACCCGCCGGTGAACCTGCACCCGGTAATGGTGCCCTCCTCGGTGTTGGACGGCACCCCGATGGGTGTCGCGCCCGCTATTCGGGAAAAGGTGCTGCGCAACAATGAGGAGACGCTGATGTATGGCCCGCCGCTAGACGGTGGTGGGCACCGCATGTTCACCACGCTCAAGTTGGCAATGGGGCTTACGTTGCTGCGCTCGGGTGATCGGATAGAGGAGGGAGATTACCGGCGGGCAGAGGTGCTGATGGGTTTTTCTGCCGCTATTGCACGCGGCTGTGAGGCACACCTGGAGGGCCAACAGGTGGAGGAGGCGGCGCTGCGTCTGGAGCGCAAGGATGCTGCCGAGGAGGCCGTGCAGGCCCGCGCAAAGGTAAAAGCCCGCCCGCTGATCTTGAAAGCAGTCGCTGATGCTGATGGGCAGGCGGTGCCGTCTAGTCCGCTGCGGCAACGGATGCGCGGCAACCAGCGCGGTGCTTTCGATGCGGTGCTGGATGAATTCATGGCCGCAGATGTGGTGCACCAGGTCGAGGAGGAGGGCACGAAACGCCCCATGCTGATTCGTGGCGGTGCTTTCGATGCCGCAATGGATAAATACCAGGTGTCCTAGGCGTCCTACGTGTCCTGTGCTGGTCACAGCATGTTTTCGGGTGTCCTAGGTGGTGTCCTGGGTGTCCTACCCACCCGAGGCGCACAGGACACCTAGGACAGTGGAGAGGACAGTGTAAAACCATCGTCTACCTGCACAGGACACTTAGGACGGTCAGGACACCTGCCGACAACAAAACCGGCTCTTCGCGTTTGGGAGTGCGTAGGTCGTTTTCGGGGTGCTTGGGTGTGGCACAAGATGTGGGGGTCCTTGCTGGGTTAAGGATTTAGGTGTTCAAGCCAATCCGAACTCAACAAGGACCCTGCAATGCAGCCTAGTTTCAACATCGTCGCCAGGAGAAACTGAAATCACAGGGCAACTGGCGAACGCTAGTTCTGTCCGAGATCGAAAGGCGTGACACCGGAAAGGCTGTTCGGATCGAGCCGCGTGGTGATGCCGATCCTGTTCCACGCGTTGATCGTGACAATCGCCATCAGCAGATTACGCGCGCCCTTTTCCCCGTGAAGGCGCTCAACGCGGTTCCAGAGCTCATCTGGCACGGATTCTTCGCCGCGGATCTTCGTCACTGCATCGGTGAGCTCTAGTGCCGCGTGCTCTTCATCGGAGAAGACATCGGGAGTTTCCGTCCAGTTCTCCACACGGCCGATTTTCTCTTCCGTCCAGCCGTCTTTCCTAGCATCGCGACGGTGCATAGCAAGGCAGTATGTGCACTGGTTGATTGCAGAGGCCCGCAGCTGCACGAGATGCGAGTAGTCCTTGTCCACACGGGCCCGCACGTACGTCTCCATACCGAGCATGGGCGCGTAGGCGACTTTCGGGATTGGTTTCCGGTTATTCGGTGCCATGCAGGAAGTCTACATCTCACCCGACCACTCGCATCAGTCAATCTTCCAGATCTATCAATGGCCTAGTGGGGGAAGCAACGGCAGGAAAACGCCGCTTAAAGCGGGCAGGGGAGAAGTCCCCACGGGTACCGCCGGATGCGCCCCCGAGACATTGCAGCACAATCTCCCGAGCTCCTAGCGGGGCTGATTCTGGAGGGGTGGGGGTGCCCCCCGCCGCGAACACTACATGCACCGCCGACATGCCGCCCGCGCTACACGGCACACCCTTGGGGGAGCACCCCTCCCACCCGGCGCGCTGATGCCCCGAGGGCATAGGCGCTCGGGCCGTGTACGGGTTACACGATTCTGCGGCAGGCCGAACATTCATAACCGGGTACCCTCACCTGACTCCGCACCGCTGCCCGAGTCAGGGCTTTTTACGCGGGCCTGAAAAGTCTGCCCGAGCTGGGAGGGGGTGGCCAAAAATATCCGAGGGGTGCCCTCACCTGACTCCGCCCCGCCTGATGCAGTCAGGTTTTCTCTCTCCCCGGGGTTAAGGGGGGCGCGCGTTAGGGAGGTATGCCGCGATTCTGAACAACGAAACAGCCGCCACTTCGAGCAGTGGAGGTGGCGGCGAGTGATGGACGTGCAAGGCCGGCAACACGCGCGTGCGCGATAGGCCAGCGCAAAACGCCTGGTGAATTTTGCCGTCTAAGCGGTTGAAGCTACGCCGGTGGGGTAGCGGCACCGTCGAACTGCCGTAGCAGCCCGCGCAGCCGGTACTTAGGCTGGCTGATCAGTTCGGCTTGTGCTCGAGCCATGTCTAGGCAGTCGGGGCAGAACCCGAGCCGGGTGCCTCGGAACCTCCACGGGTTAAGCGTGGTGATGATCTGCCCGATGGTCGCGCCCTGGGCGGCGATGGTGACGGTGCCGCCGCGCCGGGTGCTAACACGTGCGCCGGGCAGTTCGCAGCCCCACATGCGGTTGAACTTGCCGCAGTAGGTGCCGCGTAGTTCCTCGGTCATGGCGAAGTGCCACACCCCGGCTGCGGTGTCGGGGTAGACGGTGCGCACGTGCACCTGATTCCAGCAGCCGGTGTAGTCGCCGGGTTGATCGTCACGCGGCAGTAGGTGGTGCTCGGTCACGGCATGACCTCCAGCAGGTGCGCGGCTGCATCGCAGGCGGGGCAGTTCACCTTATCGGCGTGGGTGCCCTTGACTGCCGCGCCGGGTGCGCGCCGGATGCCGCAGAGGTAGTGGATGGTGCCGTCTGCCTCCTCGTGGTGGATGATGTGGCGCAGTGGGGTGCGCGCTGCGGATGCCTGCCGCGCCAGGCTGGTAGTGGTTTTGGGGGAAAGCATCGGGTGCTCCTCGGGTCGGTTTTCGGTGCGCTAAGCAACAGTTGCGCAACAGTTGCGGGGCCAATGTCTGCGAATGGCGCGTCTACCAGCGGTTGAATAGATTTCGTCGTGGAGCTCCCTTAGCTCCGCTTGATTGCGGGGCCCGGTCGAATACGGCCGGGCCCCGTTACGTTTTGCTGATCGGCTAAGCTGCCTCCCGTTGAATCTCGGGCATAAAGGAGCAGCTGAAGTGGAAGATTCGTTGGGCGCGCAGAAGATCCGTCGCGCGGTGCTGATTGTGGCGCTGTTGAACCTGGCATACTTCTTCGTGGAGTTTGCCGGTGCGGTGGCCATTGGGTCGGCGTCCCTGTTCGCGGACTCCGCCGACTTTCTCGAGGACACCGCAATCAACCTGCTGGTGTTCTTCGCCGTGGCGTGGCCGGCCGCGCGCCGTCGCACCGCGGGTAGCGTGCTCGCAGCGCTGATCCTCATCCCGGCGGTGGCTGCGATTGTCACCGTCGTCGCCAAGATCGTGAACCCGGTCGCGCCGTCGCCGGAGGGCCTGACCGGCATCGCGGTCGGTGCCCTGGTGGTCAACGTGGTTTGCGCGATCCTGCTGATGCAGCTGCGCGGTGAAGGCTCATCGCTCGCCACCGGCGCTTGGCTGGCCGCGCGCAACGACGCGCTGGCCAACCTGCTCATCATCGCCGCCGGACTGCTCACCTTCGTGTGGGAGACCGCCTGGTTCGACATCGTCGTCGGTGCGATCATCGCCGCGATCAACCTCTCCGCCGCCAAGGAAGTCTGGGAGGCATCCCGCGAGGAGCACGACTCTGTCGAGGAGGCTTTCGCGGACATGGACGACGATTAAACGCCGCCTAGACGCGCCTTAAGCCCACACTCCGGACGCACCGCGGCGCCAGGTGCCCACCAAGTTGGTGTCGACGATGCCGGTGGATTCCATCAGCGCGTACATGGTCACCGGCCCCACAAAGGTGAAGCCGCGCTTCTTCAAGTCCTTCGCCAGTTGCTCGGACTCGGCCGAGCGCGTCGGCACCTCCGCCATCGTACGTGGCACCGGCGTGTGTTCCGGCTGGTAGGACCATACGAACTCGCCCAGGTGCGTGCCCTGTTCCCGCAGGTTGAGCGTTGCCTGGGCGTTTTTCACTGCTGCTTCGAGTTTGCGCCGGTTGCGGATCAAGGAAGCGTCGTCAAGCAAATGCTCGATGCTCATGCCTGCGACCTCCTCTGGGTCGAAACCGCGGAACGCCGCGCGCAGCGCCTCGCGCTTCTGCAGGATCAGCCGCCACGACAGGCCCACCTGGAAGCCCTCGAGGCAGACGCGCTCGAACATGCCCTGCTCGTCGGTGACGGGCATGCCCCATTCGGTGTCGTAGTACTCGCGCAAAAGCGGGTCGGTGGCCGCCCACGGTGGGCGCGCCAGCCCGTCGTCGCCGATGACGGGCCAGCCGGATTCGGGATCGGTCTCTGGGGCGGTGTGAAAATCAGTCATATGTATTGGACTCAGTTCTACCTCGTTTGGTTCCACGGGTACGCTAATCGGCATGAATAGGCCCGCCGTCCGCGACTTCGCGCTGCTTGTGCTCCGGCTCGTGCTGGGCGCGGTGTTTGTGGCGCACGGCTACAACCACTGGTTTGAGACGGGCATGGCCGAAACCGGCCGTCAGTTCGCGGAACTCGGGGTGCCGCAGCCACAGCTGTCCGCCTACCTCACCGGCACCGTCGAGCTCATCGGCGGCGCGTTTTTGGCAGTGGGGCTCTTAACGACGATCACCGCGTCGCTCCTCGCCCTTGTCGTTTTAGCCGCCGGGTACTTCGTGCACCTGGACAACGGCTTTTCCATCGAGGCCGGGGGAGTGGAGTACACGCTCGTGATCGCCGCCGCGTTGTTTATCATCACCGTCTTCGGCACCGGCCGTGCCAGCCTGGACGGGGTGCTCACGCGTGGTTAGCCACGAGGAGGTCCAGGCGGCGCTGTCCGCGCGCATCGACGGCGAGAAAACCGAACTCGACGACGCTATTGTCGACGCCCACGTGTCAGGCTGCGCGGAATGCCGCGCGTTTTTGGACCGCTCCTTGGCGCTGTCGCAGTCGCTCGGCGGGGACACCGACGACGCGATGGCCCCGCCACAGGACCTCTCCGCCGCGATCCTCGCCGGGGTGGACGACGAGTGGCGCCGCTTCGCCCGCCGTCGCGAGCTCGGCATGGCAGTAGGCCGTTTGCTGCTCGGCGCAATGGCCGTGGTGTGGGTGGTGTGGGCCGTGCGCCTGATCCTCTCCGGCGGGGAGGAGCCGGTGGTGGCGTCTGCGGCGTCGGTGCGCTTCGGCGTGGCGCTCGCGTTGGGCTTTACCGCCTGGCGGCCACAGCAGATCCCGGGCGTCGTGCTCATCGTGGGCACCATGTTCACCTTCACCGTCGGCTTTGCCGTGCGCGATTTTGTGCTGGGCACAGGCGCTTTCGAGCTCGCCGGGGTGCTCATCCCGCTGATGAGCCTGGTGGCCCTTGTGTGGACCTGGGTCGCCGACCGGGGCGGGGCGCTGCGCCGGGCGTGGCAGATGCTGGACGCCCGGCCGTACTAGCCAAGGCCGCTCCGCCTCGACACCGAGGATTTCGAACGCCAGAGTTCGAAAACGCCCTATTTTGCCGCCATCTTCGTAGTCCTGTTTTCGAAAAACAACGTTCAGGCGGCTCAGGAAGCCCCCGGAACGAAAAACCGGCCAGGGGCGGAGAGTGCCCCTGGCCGGTTGATTCCCAGCTACTTCCAGCTAGGCAGCCACATGATGGACTCGTACCAGGCGTCCGGGATCCTGAAACCGTAGAAGATCGGGGACCAGTAGATGAAGCTGGCCACCACCAGCGCGATGTAAACCACGGCGGCGAGCTGGCCCCAGCGCATTTCAAAACCTGCGACCTTGTTCACCCAATCCCACGTCACAGGCCCACCCTTCTTGGCCAGGTTGCCCAAGGCGAGGGCTAGCAGCACCGCGGTAAACGGCACCAGGGCGGTGGCGTAGAAGAAGTACATCTGACGGTCGAAGGCGGCCAGCCACGGCAGGAAGCCAGCGGCGAACGCGATCACAGGCACGATGACGCGGAAGTCCTTGCGGGTCAGCCACACCCAGCACGCCCACAGCAGTACCGGCACGGTCAGCCACCAGATGGCGGGGGTGCCGAACATGTAGATCATTTCGCGACACGTGCCGTCGCCGGGAGCAACTGAGCACTCCAGGTCAGTGGCGGAGTAGTACAGGATCGGACGCGCCGAGACCAGCCAGGCCCACGGCTTGGAATCCCACGGGTGGGAGTGGCCGGAGGACGACGTGAGCGAGGCGTGGAAGTTCAGCACCGAGAAGTGGTAGTAGAACCAGCCGGCAATTGGCTCAGGCAGGTTGGCCAGCCAGGGCCAGTCGGAGCCGGCGATGGTGCCGTCGGTAAGCGAGTGGCGGTACACGGACGTCTCGGAGGCGAACCAGGCGCGCCAGGACCACAGGTACAGCACCGCCGGAATGAGCACGATGGAGGCGAGCGCCGACGGGACGTCGCGAAGCAAGGTGCCCGAAATCGGCTTTTCCACGCCGTAGCGGCGGCGCAGGAACAAGTCCCAGAACGACGACAGCAGGCCGAAGAACATGATGTAGTACAGGCCGGACCACTTCACGGACAGTGTCAGGCCGAGCAGCACACCGGTGGCGAAGCGCCACCAGCGAAAGCCCATGCGCGGGCCGAACGGGCTCGCGTCCTCGAGCTTGCCGGCCAGCCATGCGTCGTGCCAGCGGTGGTGCACCTCGCGCATGTCGCCGGCCAGCGTCCACGCCGCCATCACCACGAACAGCACCTGGAACACGTCGAGCATGCCGAACTTGGCGGAGACGAGCAGGACGCCGTCGAAAAGCGCGATGATGCCGGCGATGATCGCGATGTTGGTGGACTGGCTGACCCGCCGCGCGAGCAGGAATACGAACACGATCACCGCGGTGCCGAACAGGCCGGTCATGAGGCGCCAGCCGAGCGGGGAGTAGCCGAAGATGATCTCGCCGAGCGCGAGCAGCTGCTTGCCCAGCGGCGGGTGCACGACCAGGCCGTAACCGGGGTTGGACTCGATGCCGCCCAAGACCGGGTTGAACCAGCTTTCCACCATGTCCCAGGCTTGCGGGACGTAGTGCTTCTCGTCGAAGACGGGGGTGCCGGAGCTGGTCGGCTGCACCAGGCCGATGAACCTGGTGAGCAGCGCCAGCACACCGATGACGGAGGCGGCGATGGTGTCGCGGCGCGTCCACGGCACGGTCACGGGTGCCTCGGGCGCAGGCTGGGCAGGACGTACGGAGCGCGTCGTCTCGGTCGCCGTAGCGTCGGCGCCGGACGGCGGCCCGGCGGGGTTCGGGGTGCTCGCGATAGTGGTCACGACGGAAGATATTAGCGCCTGACGCGTATGCTCCCGAGGTATGTCCGCCGAGCAAGACAATCTGACACAGAACCTCCCGGCCGGAGTTGTGCTCGCGGCCACCCCGCTTGGCAACGCGGCGGATGCGTCGCCGCGGCTAGCGCAGGCGCTCGCCACCGCGGACGTGATCGCCGCAGAAGACACACGCCGCACGCGCGCGCTCGCCGCGGCGCTCGGCGTGGAAATCGCTGGGCGAGTGGTGTCCAACTTCGACCACAACGAAGAATCGAGGGTGCGGGAGCTTCTCGACGCCGCACGAGCCGGCACCGTCGTCGTTGTCACCGACGCCGGCATGCCGCTGGTGTCCGACCCCGGCCACTCAATCGTCGCCGCCGCCCACGACGCCGGCGTCCCCGTCACCTGTATCCCGGGACCCTCCGCCGTCACCACGGCCCTGGCGCTTTCGGGGCTTAACGTGGGCCACTTCATCTTCGACGGCTTCGCGCCCCGGAAGACCGGCGCGCGCCGCGCGTGGTTGGAGACACTCGTGCACGAGCGCCGCGCCGTGTGCTGCTTCGAGTCGCCGCACCGCATCGAGCAGTTGCTTCACGACGCCGCGGACGTCCTCGGCGCCGAACGCCGTGCTGCCGTGTGCCGCGAGCTGACCAAAACCTACGAGGAAGTCAAACGCGGCACGCTGGGGGAGCTCGCCGAGTGGGCGGCCGGCGGCGTGCGAGGGGAGATCACGCTGGTGATCGAAGGCGGCACCGGGCAGCAGGCCGAACCCGAGGACTTAGTCGGTCTGGTGCTGGAGCTGGTCGACGGCGGCCAGCGCATGAAAGACGCCGCGAAACAGGTGGCGAAGCAGCACGGAGTGAAGGTCGGAGACCTCTACGATGCCGCGTTGGATGCGCGAAGCTGACGTCGATAAGCAAAAGTTCCCCGCGCGGGCTAGCACAATGGTGTGATCTGCGCTAGCCTGCTTGGGTTCTAGAAAAACCCTGAAAATTTGCGAGGAGAACTATATGTCTCAGCGTGATCTCCAAAGGGATCCCCACGATCCCGACGTGGAGCCGCGGAGTACGGACCCCATC
The DNA here is from genome assembly GCF_001807265.1 of Corynebacterium sp. HMSC05H05. Classification (GTDB taxonomy): domain Bacteria; phylum Actinomycetota; class Actinomycetes; order Mycobacteriales; family Mycobacteriaceae; genus Corynebacterium. The sequence continues at coordinate 125,982 of NZ_KV788371.1, read as the reverse complement.
AAGACTGAACGATCTTCCGCAGTCGGCGAGATCGCCGCACTGCTGCGCGCAGACCGCGACGGCGCGCAACCCGATTACACAGACCCCGAGGAAAGCGTCGTTAGCGAAGCCGACGCAGATGACGCCCCTATCAACTGGGGCATCGTCATTCCTCTGGCAGTGATCGTCGCGGCGGTCGTCGGCTGGGGCCTGGCTGCCCCCGACAACTTCTCTAACTTCGCGGACACCGCCTTCGGCTGGGTCATCGACAACCTCGGCTGGGCCTTCGTCCTCGGCGGCACCATCTTCGTCGCCTTCGTCATCGTCATCGCGGCGTCGAACTTCGGCACCATCCGCCTCGGCACCGCCGACGAACGCCCGGAGTTCAAGACAACCTCGTGGATCGCCATGATGTTCGCCGCCGGCATGGGCATCGGCCTGATGTTCTACGGCGCGGCCGAGCCGCTGGCGATGTACACCGACGGTGTGCCGGGCCACGACGAGCACGAAGTCGGCACCGCGATGGCGCAGACCATGTTCCACTGGACGCTGCACCCGTGGGCCGTCTACGCCATCATCGGCCTGGCCATCGCGTACTCGACGTTCCGCCTCGGCCGCAAGCAGCTGTTGTCCAGCGCGTTCATCCCGCTGATCGGCGAGAAGGCAGCCAACGGCTGGCTGGGCAAGCTCATCGACGCCTTCGCGGTGTTCGCCACCATCTTCGGCACCGCCTGCTCCCTGGGCCTTGGCGCGCTGCAGATCAGCTCCGGCCTGGAAGCCTCCGGTTTCGTGGACAACCCGTCCAACAAGTTGATCATCGGCATCGTGGCTGTGCTTACCCTGGCGTTTTTGCTGTCCGCAATGTCGGGCGTGTCCAAGGGCATCCAGTGGCTGTCCAACACAAACATGGTCGTCGCCGCAATCCTGGCGATCTTCGTGTTCGTGTTCGGCCCGACCGTGGCGCAGCTGAACATGTTGCCGACCTCCGTGGGCAGCTACCTGCAGAACTTCTTCGAAATGGCAGCCCGCACCGCTGAGAGCTCCGACGGCCAGGCCGGCGAGTTCCTCTCCAGCTGGACCATCTTCTACTGGGCATGGTGGATCTCCTGGTCCCCGTTCGTGGGCACCTTCCTGGCGCGCATTTCCCGCGGCCGCACCGTGCGCGAGTTCTGTCTCGGCGTGATGCTGGTGCCGGCTGGCCTGTCCACCGTGTGGTTCGCCATCTTCGGCGGCACCGCTATCAAGATGGAGCAAAATGGCGAGTCCATCGTCGGCGGCGGCTCCAACGAAGAGCAGCTGTTCAACCTGCTGCACTCGATGCCGGGAGGCTACGTCATGGGCGTGTTCGCCCTGATCCTTCTGGGCACCTTCTTCATCACCTCGGCGGACTCCGCGTCCACCGTGATGGCGTCTATGACCCAGTCCGGTAAGACCGAGCCGAAGCCGTGGCTCGCCGCAATGTGGGGCCTGGCCACCGCATTCGTCGGCCTGACGCTTTTGATCTCCGGTGGCTCGGACGCGCTGAACTCGCTACAGTCCGTGACCATCGTGGCCGCAACGCCGTTCTTGATCATCCTGATCGTGCTGATGTTCGCGATTGTCAAGGACATGTCCAACGACACGATCTACCTGGACAAGAAGGAGCAGGAGCGTTTCGCCCGCCAGCTGGCCATCGAGCGCCGCATGCACCGCGACCAGCAGCAGCTGGAAGCCCGCAAGGCGCAGGTCAAGGAGATACTCAAACCGCGTTCCCGCTAGGAGCGTTTGCTTGACGACGTTCTAAAGTTGCGCCCCGCTTAAGCAGTGCAGTGCTTAAGCGGGGCATAACTTATGCTGAGAGCCATGACTTCTTCCGAGACCAACAACAACGTTCTTGTGTGCGTTGCGTGGCCGTACGCCAACGGCCCGCGCCATATCGGCCACGTCGCAGGCTTCGGCGTGCCCTCCGATGTCTTCGCCCGCTTCCAGCGAATGTCCGGCAAGAACGTGCTCATGGTCTCCGGCACCGACGAGCACGGCACACCACTTTTGGTGCAGGCCGATAAGGAAGGCGTGACCGTCAAGGAGCTGGCGGACCGCTACAACAAGCAGATCGTGGAGGACCTGGCGGGCCTGGGCCTGTCCTACGACCTGTTCACCCGCACCACCACCCGAAACCACTACGCCGTGGTGCAGGAGCTCTTCCGCGGGCTGAACGAGAACGGCTACATGATCCGGGAGACCACGCAGGGCGCGATCTCCCCGTCGACGGGCCGCACGCTGCCGGACCGCTACATCGAAGGCACCTGCCCGATCTGCGGCGCCACCGACGCCCGCGGCGACCAGTGCGACACTTGCGGCAACCAGCTCGACCCGGCGGACCTGATCAACCCGGTGTCCAAAATCAACGGCGAGGCGCCGGAGTTCATCGAGACCGAGCACTTCATGCTCGACCTGCCTGCGCTGCACGACGCGCTGGAGCAGTGGCTTTCCACACGCCAAGAGTGGCGCCCGAACGTGCTGAAATTCTCCCTGAACCTGCTGGAGGATATGCGCCCGCGCGCCATGACCCGCGACATCGACTGGGGCATCCCGATCCCGGTGGAGGACTGGCAGGACAACCCGTCGAAGAAGCTCTACGTCTGGTTCGATGCCGTGGTGGGCTACCTGTCTGCGTCGATTGAGTGGGCGCACCGCTCCGGCAACCCGGAGGCCTGGAAGGACTTCTGGCAGGACCCGGCCACCGAGGGCTACTACTTCATGGGCAAGGACAACATCACCTTCCACTCCCAGATCTGGCCGGCGGAGCTGCTCGGCTACGCGGGCAAGGGCGCCAAGGGCGGCGCTGCCGGCGAGCTCGGCGAGCTGAACCTGCCCACCGAGGTCGTCTCGTCCGAGTTCCTCACCATGTCCGGCTCGAAGTTCTCCTCGTCCAAGGGCGTGGTCATCTACGTCAAGGACTTTTTGGCCGAGTTCGGTCCGGACCCGCTGCGCTACTTCATCGCCGTCGCGGGTCCTGAGAACAACGACACGGACTTCACCTGGGATGAGTTTGTCCGCCGCGTGAACAACGAGCTGGCCAACGGCTGGGGCAACCTGGTCAACCGCACCGTGTCCATGGCGCACAAGAACTTCGGCCAGGTCCCGGCGCCCGGCCCGCTTGAGGCCTCCGACGAGCGCATCCTGAACCTCGCGGCCGAGACGTTCACCACCGCCGGCGAGGAGCTGGGCAAGGCCCACTTCAAGTCCGCGATCACGAAGATCATGCACGTTGTCGGCGAGGCCAACGCCTACATCGCGGAGCAGGAGCCGTGGAAGCTGGCCAAGGACGACACCAAGCGCGAGCGCCTGGCCACCGTACTGTGGACCGCGCTGCAGGTCGTCTCCGACTGCAACGCCATGCTCACCCCGTTTTTGCCGCACACCGCGCAGAAGGTCCACGAGACCCTGGGCCGCACCGGCATCTGGGCGGCCGAGCCGCGGGTCGAAGAGGTCGTGGACGACGAGGAGTTCAACCTCGTCGGCGCCGGCCTGCCGGAGAAGGGCCAGACCTACCTGACCATCACCGGCGACTACTCCCAGCAGCAGGCCGTGTGGCGGCGCGTGGACGTCACCCCGGGCACGGAGCTGTCCAAGCCGCAGCCGCTGATTGCCAAGCTGGACCCGGAGCTGGGCGAGACCGGCCCGGAGTGGGCGCCGGTGCAGTAGCGCGGCGGTGCCGGCGGCTGCCCGCTGACAGCCCACCACCCAGCCTCTTCCCACCCTCTTCCGCCAGATCCAGCTAGTAAGACCCAGCTAATCGGCTCCTGGGGGCGATTATCTGGTCCTAGGTAGCTGGATCCGCGCGTTGGAGGGCGTTTGGGGCGAGTGCGGCGGGGCGGCGCGGGAACATAATTGCTACAGCTGCTCGCCGAGCCACGATCGCGCCGAGGCGAGCATGGCCTTGACCACGGGCACGTCGAACGCCCACAGCTCGATCGCGTGCGGCGCGCCTTCGACGATTTCGAGCTGGGCGGGCACGCCGGCGTCGCGAAGCCGCCGGGTGTAGGCACAGATCTCCTCGTAGAAGAGCTCGATGTCTCCGGTGGACAGCCATGCCGGGGGAAGCCCCGACAGGTCCGCGCGACGGGCAGGGACTGCGTACTCCGGCACCGTCTCCAGCCCGGGCGCCTGGCCCAGGTAGGACGTCCAGGCGTAGCGGGTTTGCGCGTTGTTGGCCACGGGCCGGTCGCGGGGGAGGTCGCGGCGGCGGTCGGCGGTGGGGCGGTCGTCCAGCATCGGGCAGAAGAGCCACTGGGCGCGGGGCAGCGGGCCGTGCTTTTCGGCAGGCTCGTCGTAAAGCCGCTGGCAGGCTGCAGCCGCCAACCCGCCGCCGGAGCTTTCGCCGCCGATGGCGAACGGTTCGCCGAACTCGTCGGCGCGGGTGTGCATCCACGCCCACGTGTCCAGCGCGGCGTCGAGGCCTGCGGGGAACGGGTGTGCAGGAGAGAGCGGGTAGCGCGGGGCCACCACGGTCACGCCCACCTCGGCGGCGGTGTTCGCGCACAGCGGCCCGTCCTGGGCTGGGTGGCCGATGATGTGGCCGCCGCCGTGCAGCCACAACAGCGCGCCTCTCGGGTTGCGCGGCCGGAAGATGAGAGTGTGCCCGTGCCGGATCAGCTGCACGCCCTCGCGGCGGGGGATGGGAAAGAGCGTCTGGCCGTGGGTGGCCAGCCAGCGGGTCGCGCCGCGTTCCACCGACGGGTGAGGGATCAGCCGCGCGCGCCTGCGCAGCTCCGGCCGCACGAGCGGCATGATCGATTCCAGCGCAGGAACCGGCGCAGGATCAGTCATAGGAACTGCCCGAGGAACTTGGTCAACGTGCCGGGTTCCTCGTCCTCGAAGCGCTGGTCCACCACCACGAGCGGCGCGGTGTATTTCTCGCCGGCGCTGCCGACGTCTTTGGCGACGACGAGGTCGGTGCCGTAGTCGTCGATAAGCAATTGCCACTTGTACCCCTCGCGCACGAGCGCCTGGCCGAGTGCGGTGCCGTACAGCCGCGCGGTGTCGCCGCGGGGGAAGCCGCGGCGCACGTCCGGCGGTAACGCGAGGTAGTCGGCGAGTTCGGCCTCGAAGGACTCCACGATGTCGGCGGGCGCGCCGTTGATGCCGCGGCCGGCGGCTTCGGCCAGGTCGGCCTCGATCTGGGTCTGGGTGGCTGAGTCGATGTCTTCAAATGCCATAGGGTGCATCGTATGAGCAAAAAGAAACCGCGTCCCACACCCGTGCCCGCCGAGCCGATTGCCGGGCTGATTGACGCGCACACGCACCTCGCGTCCTGCGGAGCGCGCGGCGCCGAAGAAGTGGATGCGTTCGTCGAGCGCGCCCTGGCCGCCGGCGTGGAACGCATCTGCACCGTCGGCGACGGTCTCGAGGAGGCCGAGCTTGCGCTTCAGGCCGCCCACTTCAACGAGCGCGTGTTCGCGGCGTGCGCCATCCACCCGACGAGGGCGCATGAGCTTGACGACGTTGCTCGCGCCCGCCTGACGGAGATGGCCGCCGACGAGCGTTGTGTCGCGGTGGGCGAGACCGGCATCGACACCTACTGGCTCAAGCACGACGCGGAAGGCACCGCGCCGCTTGAGGTGCAGGAGGAGGCATTTCGCTGGCACATCGATTTGGCCTGCGAGTCGGGCAAGGCGCTGATGATCCACAACCGCGAGGGAGATGCGGAGATGCTGCGCATTCTTGATAGCGCCCCGCGGCCCGAGCACGTGATTTTGCACTGCTTCTCCTCACCGCTGGATGTGGCGCGGGAGGCGATCGAGCGCGGTTACGTGCTCAGCTTTGCCGGCAACGTGACGTTCAAGCGCAACGAAGAGCTGCGAGAGGCGGCGGCGCTGGCACCGGCGGGGCAGCTGCTGGTGGAAACGGATGCGCCGTACATGACCCCGGAGCCGTTCCGCGGCGCGAAAAACGAGCCGTCGCTGATCGGGCACACGGCCGAGGTTGTGGCCGAGGCGCGCGGCATGGAAGTGGCCGATGTGGCGCGTGAGATTGCAGAGACGTTCTCGCGGGTCTACGGGGTGTGACCTGGCACGTCGGTCCTTGAAACCCCGCGGGCGTTACCGTATCGTTACCCGGGTTATTGGCTGAACACCTTCAGCTGAGCCGACCCGTGAGGAAACACATGTCCCGTCAGATCAAGCGGATCAACCCGAAGAGCACCGCCACCAAGCGCGCCGTCGCCGGCACCGTCGCCGGCGCCGTCCTGGTCGGCGGCGCGGGCACGGCACTTGCCACCCAGAAGCAGGTCACCGTCGACGTCAACGGCGAGGAGACCAACGTGCGCACCTACGCCGCGGACGTGGCGGGCGCGCTGAACTCCGCCGGTGTCGAGGTCGCGCCGGAAGACCTGGTCTACCCCGCGCCTGGGGAGAAGCTGGCCAGCGGCGACACCGTCACCGTGCGCACCGCGAAGCCGGTCGCCGTGGTCATCGATGGCGTTGCGCAGGAGATTACGTCGACTGCAGGCACCGTCGGCGAGCTGATCGACCAGGCAGGCGTCGCCGGTCACTCCGCTGTGGACGTGGACCGCGACCAGCCGGTCACCCACGGCATGAACTTGGACGTGACCACCCCGAAGATCGTCGCGCTGCGCGACGGCGGCGAGCTGACCTACGTCTCGGCCGCGGCGAAGACCGTCGGCGACCTGCTTGCCGCGCGCGGCGTCACCTTCGACACCGACGACCGCCTCAACGTCGCGCTCACCGACGCCATCGAGCCCGGCATGGAGATCGTGCTCGACCGCGTCAGCACCGTGGACCGCCCAGAGACCGTCGTGGTGGAGGCCCCCGCGGAGTACGTCGACGACGACTCGCTCGACGAGGGCACCGAAGAGGTCCGCGAGAAGGGCGAGCAGGGCGAGACCAAGGTCGTCCACCGCACCGTCACCGTCAACGGTCAAGTCGAGTCCGAAGGCGTGGCCGAAGAAAAGGAAGTGAAGAAGGCCAAGCCGGCGCTTATCGCCCGCGGCACGAAGCAGGCTGGCAACACTGGCGCAGCCGCGCCCGCGGTGGCCTCCGGCAGCGTGTGGGATTCGCTGGCGCAGTGCGAAGCCGGCGGCGACTGGTCCATCAACACCGGCAACGGCTTCTCCGGCGGGCTGCAGTTCACCCCGTCCACCTGGGCAGGCCACGGCGGCACCGCGTACGCGCCGAGCGCGCACCTGGCCACCCGCGAGCAGCAGATCGCCATCGCCGAGCGCGTCCAGGCCTCCCAGGGCTGGGGTGCCTGGCCGGCCTGCACCGCGAGCCTAGGTATCCGCTAGATGGCAGAAGCGCAACTTCTAGGGCCCGCCGAGATCCGCGAGCTCGCCGCCGAGCTGGACGTCACCCCGACGAAGAAGCTGGGGCAGAACTTCCTGCACGACCCCAACACCGTGCGCCGCATCGTCGCGGCGGCGGAGCTTGGCCCCGACGACCACGTGGTCGAGGTCGGACCGGGACTCGGCTCGCTCACCCTGGGGTTGATTGACACTGCCGCGAGCGTCACCGCCCTCGAGATCGACCCGCGCCTGGCCGGGCGCCTGCCCAAAACTGTTGGCGAGTTCGCCCCGGATTACGCCGAGCGGCTGACCGTGATCAACACCGACGCGCTGAAGGCTGCCCGCGCCGACTTCGACGCTGCGCCGACCGCCTTGGTGGCGAACCTGCCCTACAACGTCTCGGTGCCGGTGCTGCTGCATTTGCTGGCGGAGTTGCCGTCGATACGCAGGGTGCTCGTGATGGTGCAAAAGGAAGTCGCCGACCGGCTTGCCGCCCAGCCCGGCTCGAAGATCTACGGCGTGCCCAGCGTCAAGGCCGCCTTCTACGGCGACGTCTCGCGTGCTGGCACCATCGGCAAGCACGTGTTCTGGCCGGCGCCGAACATCGAGTCGGGGCTGGTACGCATCGACGTCGCAGCCGACGCCCCGCGCGAGCTGCGCGAGACCATCTTCCCGCTGGTGGACGCCGCCTTCGCCCAGCGCCGCAAGACGCTGCGCTCCACGCTGTCCGGCATCTACGGCTCGGCCGCGGCCGCGGAGGACGCGCTGCGCGCCGCCGGCATCGACCCGGGGCTTCGCGGCGAGAAGCTCACCGTCGCAGACTTCATCCGGCTGGGGGAGGCGCGGCATGACTGAAAGCGCAGTGCGTGAGATCGTCGCCTCCGCGCCGGGCAAGGTGAACCTGCACCTCGGCGTGGGCGAGGCGCGCACGGACGGCTACCACGACCTGGTCAGCGTCTTCCACGCGGTGGACCGGCGCGAGGTGGTGCGCTTGCTTTACGACGGCACCCCCGTGGACGGCCCAGCCGTGCAATCCATGCACACCACGTTCTTCGTGGACGAGCCCGACGAGGACATCGACGGGCCGAGCAACCTGGCCTGGTGCGCCGTCGAAGCCGTGGTGGCGCGCGCGGGCGTGGCGGTGCCGCGCGTGCGCATCGAGGTGGACAAGCACGTCTTCGTCGCCGGCGGCATGGCGGGCGGCTCCGCCGATGCGGCCGCCGCGCTGGTGGCTGCCAACGCGCTGGTGGCCGAATACGGCGAGCCGCTGCCGGACGAGGTGTTGGGTGAGATCGCGGCGTCGCTCGGCGCGGACGTGCCCTTTTCGCTCATGGGCGGCACCGCGCTCGGCACCGGCCGCGGCGATGAGCTGGTGGAGATGCTTTCGCGCGGCCGCCTGCACTGGGTGTTCATCAACCCGAAAATCGGCATCAACACCGGGGGAGCCTTCTCGCTTCTCGACGACCTCCGGCACGGCAACCCCGCCCTGCTGCCCCACATGGACGCCACCGAGCTGTCCCAGGCGCTGACCTCCGGCGACGTGGCACGTGTCGCCGCCGCGATGCACAACGACTTAGAAGCACCCGCACTGTCGATGCGTCCGGTGCTCAAACGCGTGCTCGGCGTGGCTGGGGAAGCGGGCCGCCGCGCGGTTGTCTCCGGCTCCGGGCCCACGGTGGCCGTGCTGTGCGACGACGCCGACGCCGCGCGCTTCGCCGCCGAGCACCTGGCGGAGCGCTTCGACGGCTACGAGGTCTTCGTCGCGGAAGGCCCGGACCACGGTGCGGTGGTGGAGAAGGTGGGTTAACCGGAGGCGTCGATAGGCGGGCGCCTGCGTAAGATTGCAAGCCATATGGCTAACCTGATCAACCTGGAAAACGTCTCCAAAACGTGGGGGCTGAAAACGCTTCTCGACGGCGTCTCGCTCGGCGTGCAGACCGGCGAGCGCATCGGCATCGTCGGCGTCAACGGCGGCGGCAAAACCACCCTGCTTGAGGTGCTCACCGGCATCGAGCCACCGGACGCGGGCCGCGTGTCGCACACCTCGGACCTGCGCATGGCGGTGGTCACGCAGCGCTTCACGCTCGATAGTGCGCTTACGGTGGGCCAGGCGGTCGTCGAGCCGCTGGGGCTGCAGACCTTTGAGTGGGCCTCCAGCGCCCGCGTGCGCGAGGTGCTCCAAGGCACCGGTGTGGCGGAGCTTGGCCTGGACACCCCGGTGGGGCAGCTCTCCGGCGGCGAGCGCCGGCGAGTGAACCTCGCCGCCGCGCTCGTGCAGGACCTGGACCTGGTAGTGCTGGACGAGCCGACCAACCACCTCGACGTCGAGGGCGTCCAATGGCTCGCCGACCATCTACTCTCGCGCAAAGTCGCCGTCGTGGTGGTCACCCACGACCGCTGGTTCCTCGACACCGTGGCCACCCTGACCTGGGAGGTCCACGACGGCACCGTCGACGTCTACGAGGGCGGCTACAACGACTGGACCTTCGCCCGCGCCGAGCGCGCTCGCCAGGCCGATGCGATTGAGCAACGCCGCCAGAACCTCGCCCGCAAGGAGCTGGCGTGGCTGCGCCGCGGCGCGCCGGCGCGCACCTCCAAGCCGCGCTACCGCATCGAGGCCGCCGAAGCCCTGATCAAGGACGTCCCACCCCCGCGCGACACCGTCGAACTCATGGCGTTTTCGAAGCAGCGCCAGGGCCGCGTGGTCATCGAACTCGAAGACGCGCGCATCGACGCCCCGGACGGCCGCACGCTGGTCGACCACCTCACCTGGCGCCTCGCACCCGGCGAGCGCATCGGCCTCGTCGGCGTCAACGGCTCCGGCAAAACCACCCTGCTGCGCACGCTTGCCGGGGAGTACCCGCTGGCCGCCGGCAAACGCATCGAGGGGCAGACCACCCGCATCGGCTGGCTGCGCCAAGAACTCGACGACCTCGACCCGGAGCGCCGCGTCATCGACGCCGTCGAGGACGTCGCCACCTACATCTCCCTCGGCAAAAAGGAACTGTCCGCATCGCAGCTCGCCGAACGCCTCGGATTCTCCCCGAAGCGCCAGCGCACCCCCGTGCGCGACCTCTCCGGCGGCGAGCGCCGCCGCCTACAACTGACCCGCGTGCTCATGGCGGAGCCGAACGTGTTGCTTCTCGACGAGCCCACCAACGACCTCGACATCGACACCCTCCAAGAGCTGGAGAACCTCCTCGACTCCTGGCCCGGCACCCTGGTGGTCATCTCCCACGACCGCTACCTGATCGAGCGCATCGCCGATTCCGCCTACGCGCTGTTCGGCGACGGGAAACTCACCAACCTGCCCGGCGGCATCCAGCAGTACCTGGACCAGCGCGCCGACCAGGCCCGCACTGCCGGCGTGCTGGATCTGGGGCAGGGGCAACCGGAGGCCGTCGAGAAGCAGATGAGCTCCCAAGAGGAGCGCGAGCTGCAGAAGAAGATGAAGGCGCTCGAGCGCAAGATCGCCAAGGAAAACGAGCGGGCCGAAGCACTCGAGACCGAGATCGCCGCGCTTTCCGAGGCCGGCGACTTCGACGCCATCGGCGCCAAAACCAAAGAGCTCACCGCGGTGAAGGATGCGCGCGAGGAGCTCGAGATGGAATGGCTCGAACTCGGCGAGAAGCTCGAAGGCTAGGGTGGGGCGCATGATTTTGATCAACGTACGATTCAAGCCCCTGCCCGAACACGTCGACAACTTCCGCGAACTGGTCAAGGACTTCACCGACGCCTCCCGCGCCGAAGAAGGCAACATCTTCTTCGACTGGTACCGCAACGAAGACAACCCCGACGAATACCTGCTCATCGAAGCATTCCAGGACGACGCCGCCGAAGCCCACGTCAACTCCGAGCACTTCAAGGCCGCCCAGGAATTCTTCCCCACGATCCTCAAAGAGACCCCCACCATCATCAACACCCTCATCGAGGGCAAGACCGAGTGGGACGAAATGGCGGAGTTCAGGGTCTCCTAAGGGGTAGTGCGCACGTAGCGCAAGCTACCCCCGAGGTGTGACCCGCGGGGCACCCATAGCTTACGATGTTGCGCGTCACATAAGTTTCCCGCAATCGAAAGGGGTGTCCCCGTGACCGCACCTCAACCCGCCAACGGCGGATCCACCGCGGCCGACGTGCCCGAAAAGGCTCCCGCCGCGGCACGTGGCATCGGCCCCATGGTCGGCGCAATCTTCCTCATGGCGACCTCCGCCATCGGCCCCGGCTTCCTCACCCAAACCTCCGTCTTCACCGTGCAGATGGGCGCGGCGTTCGCGTTCGCGATCTTGCTGTCCATCCTGGTAGACATCGTGATCCAGCTCAACGTCTGGCGCATCCTCGGCGTGTCCGGGCTGCGCGCCAGCGAACTGGCCAACTCTGTGTTGCCCGGCCTCGGCTGGTTCTTGGCCATCCTCGTGGGCATCGGCGGCCTCGTGTTCAACATCGGCAACATCGCCGGCACCGGGCTCGGCGTGCAGGCGCTCAGCGGCGGGGCGATTGACCCGAAGATCGGCGGTGCCATCTCCGCTGTGATCGCGATTGTCGTGTTCCTGTGGAAGCGTGCGGGGGCCGCACTGGACGTCATCGTCGGCATCCTTGGCGCGCTGATGATCCTGCTCATGCTCTACGTCGCCATCTCGTCCAACCCGCCGGTGGCTGAGGCTGTGAAACAGTCGGTTGCGCCGGACGAGGTCGACTTCAAGGTCATCACCACACTCATCGGCGGCTCCATCGGCGGCTACATCGTCTTCGCCGGCGTGCACAGGCTCATCGACGCCGGCCACACCGGCCCCGACAACATGGACTACATCTCCCGCTCCGCCGTGACCGGCATTATCGTCACCGGCATCATGCGCGTGCTGCTGTTCCTCGCGGTGCTCGGTGTCGTGGCCACCGGTGTGGCACTGTCCAAGGACAACACCGCGGCCGACGTGTTCTACCAGGCCGCAGGTGAAACTGGCCGGCGCATGTTCGGGCTGGTGCTGTGGGCGGCGGGCCTATCGTCGGTGATCGGCGCGTCGTTCACTTCCATCTCGTTTTTGACCAAGCAGGGGTTCGACCCGAAGAAGCGCGGCTGGCTCACCGTCGGCTTCATCGTGATCTCGACGGTGATCTTCCTCTTCGTCGGTTCTGCCCCGCAGAAGCTTTTGATCTTTGCCGGCGCGTTCAACGGCCTGATCCTGCCGGTTGGTTTCGCGGTCGTGCTCTATGCTGGCTTCTTCCGCCGCGATCTGCTTCGCGGGTACAAGCCGCCGATGTGGATGCTCGTGCTCGGCGCCATCACGCTTATCGGGTGTGCGTGGATGGGGTGGAGCTCCATCAGCACGCTGCCGAAGCTGTGGGCGTAGTCTTGGGGCATGTACGCCTCCTACACCCCAGCGCAAGCCCGCGCGTTGTTTCGCACTACTGATGTGGCGACAACGGCGGGCTTTTCCGCTGGTTATGTCCAGGCCAATCTGATCGCGCTGGATAAAAAGTACGCGTTTGATTTCTTGTTGTTCGCGCAGCGCAACCCGAAGCCGTGCCCGCTGCTCGGGGTGCTGGAGCCGGGCGAGGTGTCGTCGCCGTTGCTCGCGGGCGGCGACATCCGCACCGACATTCCGTCCTACCGGGTGTTTTCGCACGGCTCGCTTATCGACGAACCAACGGATGCCACCGCCTACTGGACCGAGGACACTGTCGCGTTTGTAATTGGCTGCTCGTTTACGTTCGAGCAGGCTTTGGTGGACAACGGCGTGCCGGTGGCCCACATCGAGCAGGGCGTGAACGTGCCGATGTACCTGACCAACATCGACTGCGAACCGGCCGGGGTGTTCAGCGGGAAGATGGTTGTCTCCATGCGGCCCATCCCAGCGGGGCTGGTGGCGGACGCAGTGAGGATCACGTCGCGTTACCCGGCAGTGCATGGTGCCCCGGTGCATGTGGGGGAGCCGGGCTTGATCGGCATCGACGATCTGGGCGCGCCCGATTTCGGTGACGCGGTGGACATTCCCGCGGGCTGGGTGCCGGTGTTCTGGGCGTGCGGAGTGACGCCGCAGTCGATCGTGATGCACTCGAAGCCGGAGCTGGCGATCTGCCATTCGCCAGGCAAGATGCTCATCACCGACGTGCGGGATGTGGCCTACCAGGTTCCCTAAAGGGTGCCACTGTGAATAACTTTGGGGCTTCTGTGGCGAGTTATCCACAGATTTCGGTTCGGGGGGGTTGTGTGGGGTTGCGCTTGTTTTAGTGTTCGTGGCATGAACCCGTTCGACGCGTTTATCGAGGCGATGGCCGCAGCATCCATGGAGACCCTGCGGCACGTCGACCTGTCTATTGCCCTGGGTGCCGGCATGGCGCCGGATCGGGCACGCGCGTGGGACGGGATGCAGAAGGTGTACTACGGGCCGACCAAATTCACCCGCAAACAGGCTTTGGCAGTACAGAAGGCCCGCGGGTTCTCCCTGGACGAGCTGGCGTTGATTGAACGCCGCGTCGGTGGTGTCAAGGACACCAGCGAGCGGTGGCGGCTGCGCTTGGAGTTGCTGGATGTGACCGGCGGGTACCGCGCGATCGAGCGCGCCGCACGAGAGTTGGTGCCCCGCGAGGACACGGCGCCGAAAAAGAAACAGGTCGCCTTCTCCGCGCCGAACAACGGCCGGGCGCGCATCACCATCTACACCACCGACCGCAAAGCCGCAGACTTAGAGCATCGCCTGCGGCAAGGCATCGACGCCACACTTCCGGCGGCGCCCCAGATGGAGGAGGCGTTCTGGCGCATCGTCGAAGGCGAAACCGGCGGAGTGGTTGCTGCGGCACCACGCCCGATTGTGATGGTGCCGATTTCTGAACACGCACGCATCCTGGCGGGCGATGGCGACGACGTCATCCTCACGCTGACCGACGGCACCACCATGACTGGCGCCGAATACCTCCAGCAAGAGTTCGGCGAGACGTTGGAGGTCGCAGCGTTCCACCCGGAGCAAGGCGCGGTGAATCTGTACGACACCGAGCGCTCCGCCAACCAGAAACAGCGCGATATGGCCTGCATG
>NZ_KV788371.1:111396-111670 GCF_001807265.1 Corynebacterium sp. HMSC05H05 | reverse complement strand
ATATGGCCTGCATGGTCTCACCCGTGTGCGCGTTCCCAGGCTGTAGGCACGGGGCGTACGGTGCGGAGATCCACCACGTGGACGCGTGGAAACACGGCGGCTACACCAACATTGACAACCTCGTGCCGCTATGCCGCTACCACAACCGGGTCAACGACGACGACCCCTGGCGCAAGAGCCGCGGCCACATCGCGATGATCAGGGGCGCACCGTGGTGGGTCTCACCGCGGGGGTATCACCTGAAAAACACCGACCGCGGAGCACTCGACCAACT
>NZ_KV788371.1:0-111376 GCF_001807265.1 Corynebacterium sp. HMSC05H05 | reverse complement strand
ACACCGACCGCGGAGCACTCGACCAACTCTTCGGCTAGACGTTGTCGATGATGACCTTCATCGCCTGGTGCTCGTCGGCATGCGAGAACGTCTCCCATGCCTCGCCGAGCTGGTCCCACGTGAAGTGGTGGGTAGCCAGAGACTTGATGGGCAGGTCCGAGTTCTGGACTGCCTTAAGCAGCATGCCTGTGGTGTTTGCGTTGACGAGACCGGTGGTCACGGTGAGGTTTTTGATCCACATCTCCTGGAGCGGAAACTCCACCGGTTTCCCGTGCACGCCGACGACAGCAATGTTTCCGCCTTCCTTGACGTTGTCGGCGCATGTTTTCCATGTTGCAGGCAGACCGACTGCCTCGATGGCGGTGTCCACGCCCCGCCCTTCGGTGATGTCGCCGACACGGGCGTTGACATCATCGCTTGCGGGGTTGAGGGTGTGGGTTGCGCCCATTTCGCGGGCTTTGGCGAGGCGGTTATCGTCCATGTCCACGACTGTGATGGTGGCGGGGGAGTAGAACTGGGATGTGAGCAGCACGCCCATGCCGACTGGGCCTGCGCCGACGATCATGACGTCGCTGCCCGGGGTGACGCTGCCGTATTGGACTCCGATTTCGTGTCCGGTGGGCAAGGCGTCGGAAAGGAACACTGCGACTTCTTTGTCCAGTGTGTCCGGCAGGTGGTAGAGGGAGGTGTCGGCAAACGGGGTGCGCACGTACTCGGCGAGAGTGCCGTCGATCATGTAGCCGAGAATCCAGGATCCACCGTTCTGGCAGTGGCTGTAAAGCTGCTTTTGGCAGTTCTCGCACGCGCCGCATCGGGAAACGCACGAGACAAGTACTTTGTCGCCGGGTTGGAAGTTTTGCACTGCCTCGCCGACGGCTTCGACGGTGCCGATGCCTTCGTGGCCGAGGATGCGTCCGTTCCATTCGCCTGTGCGCTCGCGTTCGCGTTCCTCAATTTCGGGGTTTTTGCCATGGAAGATGCCGAGGTCGGTGCCGCAGATGGTGGTGGTGTCGATGCGGATGATCGCATCGGTGGGCTCCAAGATGGTCGGCACAGGGCGCGTGTCGACGCGCACGTCGCCCTCGCCGAAGTAGGTGAGTGCCTGCATTGTCTCAGCCATGATAGGGGTCCTTTCGCTGGTGTGGCTTCAGACACCCTCATCGTATGTCAGTGACCGCGCTCATATCTAGGAAATCGTCGCGATGGTGGCGTTCGCCTTCACGCGCTCGCCCTGCTTCGCGGCAAGCGAGATCTGCCCGTCGCGAGGCGCTTTGAGCTGCGATTCCATCTTCATCGCCTCGACGGTGGCGATTGGGTCGCCCTTGGCAATGACGTCGCCGTCGGAAACGAGCCATTCCACGATCGTGGCTTCGTACTTCGACGTCACGGCGCCCGCTTCGTCGCCGGCCGGGCCAGCCGCCTCAGCCGAGGCCGTGGCCGCGCCGCCGCCGAGCATCGCGACGGGGAAGCCGATGGTGTGCAGCTTGCCGTCGATTTCCACGACGACGTCGCGGCGCTCGTCGTAGATGTGCTCGATGTCCACGCCGTTGTGCTTCTGCGACGGTGAGTAATTGTGGTCGACCCAGTCGGTGTAGACCTCGAGGCTGTCGCCGGTGATCTCGGGCGCGTCGACCATGTCGCGGTGGAACGGCAGCACGGTGCGCACGCCTTCGATGACGAACTCGCTGAGCGCCTGCTGCGCCCGCTTCAACGCGGTGTCGCGGTCCGGCCCCCAGACGACGAGCTTGCCCATGAGCGAGTCGTAGTAGGGCGGGATTTGGCCACCGGTGCGCACGCCGGTGTCGATGCGCACACCGGGGCCGGTGGGCACGTCGAAACGCGTCACGGTGCCGGGTGACGGTGCGAATCCGTTGGTGACGTCTTCGGCGTTGATGCGGAACTCGAACGCGTGACCATGGATTTGCGGGTCGGCGTCGCCGAAGGACAGCGGAAGCCCGTCTGCGATGCGGAACTGTTCGGCGATGATGTCCACGCCAGTGATGGCTTCGGTGACGGGGTGCTCGACCTGGACACGTGTGTTGACCTCCAAAAACGACACGGTGCCGTCCTCGGAGACGATGTATTCGACGGTGCCGGCGGACTGGTAGTTCGCCTTACGAATGATTTCGCGGGCGCCTTCCTCGATGGCGGTGCGCTGCTCGTCGGTCAGAAACGGCGCGGGGGCTTCTTCGATGAGTTTTTGGAAGCGGCGCTGGGTGGAGCAGTCGCGGGTGCCGAGGACGGCGACGTTGCCGTGCGCGTCGGCAAGCACCTGCGCCTCGACGTGTCGTGGATGGGTGAGGAACTTCTCCACGTAGCACTCGCCGCGGCCGAATGCTTCCTTCGCTTCGCGGCCGGCAGAAGCGAAGCCTTCCTCGATGTCGGCTTCGTCGAAGACGACCTTCAGGCCGCGGCCGCCGCCGCCGAAGGCTGCCTTGATCGCGATGGGCATGCCGTGCTCGTTGGCGAAGTCGCGTGCTTCCTCCCAGGTGGACAGCGGTTCGCCGGTGCCGGGGGCGAGCGGGGCGTCTGCTTCGACGGCAAGTGCTCGGGCGGAGAGTTTGTCGCCGAGCAGCTCGATGGCCTCGGGCGAGGGGCCGATCCATTTCAGGCCGGCCTCCTCGACGGTGCGGGCGAAGTCGGCGTTTTCGGACAAAAAGCCGTAGCCGGGGTGGAGACAGTCGGCGCCGGCGCGGTGCGCGATTTCGATGAGCGCCGGGATGTTCATGTACGTCTCGGCGGAGGTTGTGCCCGGCAGCAGGTATGCCTCGTCGGCGACTTGGGTGTGCAGCGCCCCGGTGTCGGGCTCAGAGTAGACGGCGATGGAGCGGATGCCCAGATCGCGGGCGGTGCGCGCGATGCGCACGGCGATCTCGCCGCGGTTGGCAATCAGTACGGCAGAAAGAGTCATTCCTTAACCTTCCAGGGTGTAGCGCTCGAAGCGGAGTTTTCCGCCGGGCGGGAGTTGTGCGGCGATGTCGACATCTTCATTGATCACGGTCGCGATGACAGGGTATCCGCCGGTCACGGCGTGGTCGCGCAGGAAGAGCACGGGCTGGCCGGACGGGGGGATCTGCACGGAGCCTGCGACCATGCCTTCGCTGGGTAGCTCGCCGTCGCGCGAGCGGGTCAGCGGCGCGTCGGATTCGAGGCGAAGGCCCACGCGGTTGGAGTCGCCGGTCACGGTAAAGGTGGTGGCGAAGAACCGGTCCACGGCGTCCTGGTCAAACCAGTCGTCGCGGGGGCCGAGCACGCAGCGCACCACGCCGACGACGTCGGCGCCGTCGCGTTCGACGCGCAGCGGGTTGGTCAGAAGCGAGTTTGCGGACTGCGGCGGGGTCAGCGACATGGCGATGGTGTCGCCGGCGGCAAGCGGCTTCGGGCCGAGGCCGGAGAGCATGTCGGTGGCTGCCGAGTCCAGCTCGGTGTCGGCGATGAGCCCGCCGCGCACGGCGACGTAGGTGCGGAAACCCAGCCGCGCTGGCTTCACGACGCCCTCCGCGCCGGCCGGCACGATCGTCGGGGTGGCCAGCGGGGCGGGCCGCCCGCCGACGGTGACGTCGGCGTCGGCGCCGGTGACGCAGATGACGGTCTCGGCCAGGGCGGTCATGGTCAGCCCGCCGACGTTTTCCAGAAGCGTGGCGTTGCGTTTGTTGCCCACCGCGGCGTTGGCGGTGCGGGCGGAGGCGCGGTCGGAGGAGCCGGAGGTTGTCACGCCGAGGTTGCCGTTGCCTTGGCGGCCGAGGTCTTGGTACAGGGTCTGCAGCCCGGCGTCGTCCAGCGTGAACACGGGCCTGCGCGGCGGTGTGGCCAGGTGCTTGCGCGCGGTTTGCGTGTCCGCCGGCAGGGTGTCTACGGCGCGGTAGTGCACGCGGTCGCCGGGGGCGACGAGCGCGGGCGGGGTGGCGGTGGAGTCCCACATCGGGGTGGCGGTGGTGCCTATGAGCTGCCAGCCGCCGGGGGAGGTGCGCGGGTAGACGGCGGAGAATTCGCCGGCCAGGGCGACGGCGCCTGCGGGTACGGCGGTGCGGGGCGAGTCGCGGCGCGGGATTTCCAGCGCGCGCGAGGCGTCTTCTGGCACGCAGTAGGTGAATCCGGGGGCGAATCCGCCGAAGGCGGCGACCCAGGTGGTGGAGGTGTGCCATTCGATCAGCTCGTCCGCGCTCATGCCTAGCGACGACGCCAGCGCTTCGACGTCTTCGCCGTCGTATCGCACGTCAATGTTGATGTCGCGCGGGGTGCCCATGTCGGCGGCGTCGGGGGAGTAGGAGGCCAGCACGTCCACGGCCTTGGTGGTGGCGGTTGGCGAGTCGAAGGTCACCAGCACAGTGCGGGCGGCGGCGACGACATCGGTTTGGTGCTCCAGTGGGGAGGCAGTAAGTGCCGCGTAGAAGTCCATGACGGTTTGTAGGTCTGGCAGATCCACGATGAGGGCGCGGGTGCCGACGCGTTTGATGTTTCTCACAGGACGGCCTCGATGCGGATGCCTTCGTCGGCAAGCTTGCGCACGACGCTGCGGGTCAGTTCGACGGAGCCGGGGGAGTCGCCGTGGACGCAGACCGATTCGGCTTGGACTTTGACTTCGGTGCCGTCGATGGCGGTGACGGATCCGGTGGAGGCGACTTGGAGCACTCGCTTAGCGACGTCCTGCGGGTCGTGCATGACCGCACCCGGCTCACGCCGCGACACGAGCGTGCCGTCCGGGTTGTAGCCGCGGTCCGCGAACGCCTCGCGGATGACGCGCAGGCCGGCCTTCTCGGCGATGTCGACGGCGACGCCGCCGGGTAGCAGCATCACGGCAAGGTCGGGGCTGAACGCTTTGATGCCGTCGATGACCGCTTTGGCGTGCGCTTCGTGGTGGACGATCGTGTTGTAGAGCGCGCCGTGCGGTTTGACGTAGCGCACCTGCATGCCGTGGACGCGGGCGAGCGCGTCGAGGGCGCCGATTTGGTAGAGCGTCTCGTCGGCGAGTTCTGCCGGGGCGTAGTCGATGAAGCGGCGGCCGAAGCCTGCCGGGTCGTTGTAGGCCACGTGCGCGCCGATAGTCACGCCGTGGGCGGCGGCGTTTTTTAAGGTGCCGGCGATGGAATGGGGGTCTCCCGCGTGGAAGCCGGTGGCGACGTTGGCGCTGGAGACCATCTCCAGCATGGCTGCGTCGTCAGCGACCGGGTTGCCCGCGGTGGTCTCACCGAGGTCAGCATTGAGGTCGATGTGCATGACCCTAGTTATACAACCTGGCGCATGTGATCTCGCACTCAGGTTGGGTGCGGGGGTGGCTTAGACTGCGCCGTTGTTGATCTTCTCGATCATCTCGATGATCGCCTCGGCCTGTTCCATCAGCTGCACCTGCAGGTAGTCGGAGGCGGCTTGGCGGTCGCCGGACTGGACCAGTTCGACGATGTGCTCGTTGACCTCGATGAAGCGGCGGTTGAACGCCGGGTCGCGCTCCAGGATGGGCAGGGTGGCCAGGCGGAGGAAGGCGTCGAGCTGGTCCATGGTGTCGCCGAGGGTTTTCGAGCCCATCGCGGCGAGCACGACGTGGTGGAAGGCTTGGTTGACGGCGATGAACAGGTCGTCGTCCTCTTCCTCGATGGCGACGCGGGCTTCCTTGTTCAGCTCGTCGAGGCGTTCGACGTCCAGGTCGGGGCCCCACAGCAGCGCGGCCGGCTCGATGGCGGCGCGGGCGCGGAAGGTGTCTGTGACGAACTCCGGCGTCGGGGTGGCCAGGAACACGCCGCGGTTGGGGATGCGTTCGCAGAGGCCTTCAGCGGTCAGCATGGCGAAAGCTTCACGCAACGTGTTGCGGGAAACCCCGAAGCGCTCGGCGAGGGCGACCTCGTTGAGCTTTTGCCCGGGGGCGAATTCGCCACGTGAGATCGCGCGGCGGACCTCGGCGGAAACGTTGTGTGCAAGCATGGCATCCGTATTGAAATCAGTTGTCACCTACCGTGTTTGCGCAGGTGGGTGACCGTATTGGTTAGAACTACGGAGAGTATAACGCATTTATTGTTGAACAATGCACTGGTTATCTCATGTTGATCTTTCTTCTCAGGTTTCTTTGTGTTTTTAGTGCTCACGGCACCTGCAGGTACGGTTACACCCATGAGCCACGACAACAAACCGCCGAAACTGTCCAAGAAAGCGTACGAGAAGGAGCTGCTGCGCCTGCAGGCTGAGCTCGTGGATATGCAGCAGTGGGTGGTGGAAAACGGCGAGCGCCTGGTCATCGTCATGGAGGGCCGCGACGCGGCCGGCAAAGGCTCCGCGATTAAGCGGATCACCCAGTACATGAACCCGCGCACCTGCCGCATCGAGGCGCTGCCGAAGCCGACGGATCGCGAGCAGGGCCAGTGGTACTTCCAGCGCTACGTGGAGAAGCTGCCCACGGCCGGTGAGATCGTCATCTTCGACCGCTCCTGGTACAACCGCGCCGGTGTGGAGCGCGTGATGGGGTTCGCGTCGTCGCAGGAGTACCGCCGGTTCCTGCATCAGGCGCCGATCTTCGAGCGCCTCCTGGTTGAGGACGGCATCATGCTGCGCAAGTACTGGTTCTCCGTCTCCGATGAGGAGCAGTACAAGCGCTTCCAGTCGCGCCGCAACGATCCGCTGCGTCAGTGGAAGCTCTCGCCGATGGACCTGGAGTCCATCACGAAGTGGGAGGAGTACTCCCGCGCGAAGGACGAGATGTTCGTCCACACCGACATTCCGTCGGCGCCGTGGTACACGGTGGAAAGCGAGGACAAGAAGCGCTCGCGCATCAACGTCATCTCGCACCTTTTGTCCACCATCCCGTACGAGCACATCAAGCCGGACTTGCCGGAGATCCCGGAGCGCCCGGAGATCACGGACTATGAGCGTCCGCCTCGCGACGAGTTCCGCTACGTCCCCGACGTCGCCGCCAAGTTGGAGAAGCGCAAAGTGGGCAAGGGCAGCAAGAAGAAAAAGAGAAAGTAGTTACCGGGGCAGCCACTGCGCAAGGAGCGCCCGGACCGGGGTAAGGGTTGATGCGTAGGCGAGACTGCCAAGTACGGCGAGCACGCCCACGGCGATGCCCGCGATCGCCCCAGGGCTGAGAGCAGTCGCCCCGAATGTCACGTTGAGATCCACTTCAGAGTCTTTTAGCAACGTGCCCTTCGGGTAGTGCCTGAGGGACTTCTCCATGCCGGTATCCGACACCGTTGTCCGGTTGTGCTCTGTCACTCGTTTCGGCGGGGTGATCTCGCTGCCGAGTGTGAAGGTGACCAGCGGCTCGTCGTCCCCCTTGGCACCGACTGGCTTGTACGTCTTGTTCGCGACCCCGGCGAGGAGGTAGTCGCCGTACAAAGTGGCGTTTTTTCCCTCCACCTTCAGCTTGAGGTCCGAGTACTTTACATCTACGGCCCAGCCGTCGTAGCCACCCGCATTCTTGTATCCCTGTACCTGCGCTGAGCCGTCGAGCGCGAATGTCCACGTCTTTCCGGTCCGCGTCGCGGAGGTGACCGGGAAGGAGAATTCAAGCGCTTCCTGGTTCCACGTCGCGCCCCCGCCTGTGAGCACGCGACCTTGACCTTTAATGACGGCCTGATTCAGAAAACCGGTGGAAATGGGCCACACAAATTCGCCGCCAACCTCGGCGGGCTCAGCGGAGGAGCTTTCGGCGGCGGCAGGAATTGCCAGCGCAGTGGCGAATATAAGCGCGGAGAACCCCGCCGCAGCGGCGTTTCGGGAGATGAGCATTGAGGCGAATCCTTTTCGAATCAAATGAGGGCCTCGCCGGACGACGGGGCCCTTGGGACAGTGTTTAACGCACCAGTTGGGGCAGTTGTGGAGGCTTGATGCCGAGGATTGACGCGGCCCCCTGTATGAGGGCGCCGAGCGCGAACCCTAAACCGGTGAAAGCCATCGCCAGTGCGATTGCCCGCGTGGCTTGCGTAGCCGGCGAGCCGTCGTCTGTCGAGGAAATCTCCGTGAAAGTGTCTTCCTCCGCAGTTTGGCCTTCAGTGACGGCGGGGGAGCAAAGCAATAGCGCCACCGCCACCGCGGTGGACAATCGCGCCTTGCACATGGCCGCTACTTGCCCATGAACTGGTTAATCAGCTTCTGGACCGAAGGCTGAGTCGCCGCAAAGCCCAGGCCGCCCAGCACTGCGATAACCGCCATGACAATGCCGACGATTGCGCCGGTGCTCGAGCCGTCCTCACCGGTCGGCTTCGGGTCAGTCGGCTTCGGGTCAGTCGGCTTCGGGTCAATCAGCTTCGGGTCAGTCGGCTTCGGGTCAGTCGGCTTCGGCTCCTTCTTCGGGGCCTTGAATGCGAGGTTGACGGCGACTTTCGAGTCATCCAATGGCTTGCCGACTTCGTAGCTCGAGCCGAAGATGTCGACGCCGAACTCGGTCAGCTTGGTCGGGGTGAACGTCGCAGACAACTTGTTGTCCTTGCCGGGCTTCAGCGCATCTGTGACCTCGAACTCTGCGATCGGCTTGTCGTCTCCGGTGGCGGTGGTGGGCTCAGAGCCCGGCATTGCGCCCTTGCGCACGTAATCCGCCTGCAGGACGCCCTTCGTACCGTTGACCACAATCTTGAAGTCGGACATCTTGATGTCCATAGCGCCGTGGTGACCCACGATCGAAATGGCGCCGTCGAGGTCAATGGTGCCGTTGCCGTTGGCATCGAGGGCGGAGTCGGCGGCATTGACCGGAAGTGCGAAGTCAGCAAGCTTGCCGTCGCGAAGCACCTTCTCCGCGCCTTCCGTGGTTGTGATGGTGCTGGCGACGAACGGGGATTGCACGTAGCGCAGGAACGATTCCTTGATGTTCCAGTGCGCATTTCCCGACTCGATGGTTGGCGCATCCGCGAAGGCAGCGGGGGTGGCGAATGCAGTCGAGATCATGGCCGTGGCGGTGATGGCCGCGAGGGTGGTGGTGCGGGACATTGATGAAGCCTTTCGGTGAGTTGGTGTGGTGGATGTAACATCGCACCGATTGGATAGGGTAGGCTAACCTTAGCAAGGTGTCCCTAACTTTTTCAAGGGGTGGGGGGAGCTGGGGCTGGACACCAGAGTCCGGAGACGGGTTCACCCGCCTCGTCGGGGGCCACTAGGATCCGCCCACTGCTCCGCAACACGGTGATGGGCCAGTCGTAGACGGAGCTGAGAATCGCGTCGTTGTACACTTCGTCAACGGTGCCTGCCGCTGTAATCTCGCCCGCCTTAAGGCACACGACGCTGTCGCAATATCGCGCCGCGAGCTGTAGGTCGTGCAACACGACGATGACTGTCACACCGCGGCGCGCAAGCGCGCGAACGGCTCCCATCGTTTGTTCTTGGAAGTGAACGTCCATGGCTGCCGTTGGTTCGTCGAGAAGCACGACCTGCGTTTGCTGCGTGAGCACCCGCGCGAAGGCTGCGCGGGCTCGCTCTCCGCCGGACAGCGTCACAATCTCGCGGTCCTGTAGATGGGTGATCCCCGTCGCGTCGAGCGCCGCATCCACGATCGCCGCATCGTCCGGCCCACGGCCCCAGGGGTGGCGGCCCATTTCGACGACATCGCGCACGAGGAAGGAAAACGCCACGCTGACGTCTTGGAGCATGACAGCGCGCGTGCGCGCGAGTTCGGAGGCTGTGCTTTCCGACGCATCCTTGCCCGCCACCTCGACCACTCCGTGCGCGAGCTGAATGTCACCCGCCAAGGCCGACAGCAGGGTCGACTTTCCGGCTCCGTTGGGTCCGATAAGCCCGGTGACCTGGCCGGCGGTTGCGTGCAGGTCGACTTGGTTAAGAATCGTGCGGTTTTGCTTCTGCACAGTGACGCCACGTGCGGTAACAGTCATATCTGGTGGTTCTTTCGTATCATTTGCCGCAGCAGCAAGAAGAATGTTGGCCCACCGATCAGCGCGGTAAATATGCCAATCGGTAGGTCTGCAAAGGGGATGATTGTGCGGGCGAGAATGTCGCCGGCACCGATCAAAAGTGCCCCACCGAGAGCTGAAGCGGGGAGCAGCACCTTATTGGAAGGGCCTACCGCAGTGCGCACGATGTGCGGCACCACAAGACCCACAAACCCGATCAGTCCCGCAAACGAGACAGCGGCAGCGGTGAGCAGCGTCGACAGCACGATCGCCGCCATTCGCAGGCGTGTGACATTGAGCCCGACGTGGTAGGCGGCCTGGTCGCCGAGTGCGAGAAGGTCGAACTTGCTGCCTAACAGCATCGCCAGCGTCAGCGACACGATGACCACGCCTGTCACTGCGCCCGTTTGCGCCCAGTTCGCGCCCGAGAGAGTGCCCATCTGCCAAAAGATGATTTGCTCTCGCGCGGTCGTGGGGGCCATAAAAGTGAGCACTGAAATAATGGCACCGCAGATAGCGTTGGCCGCGATACCCACCAAGATCAGGTTGAGCACGCGAACCTTGCCGCCGACTCGCGAGAGGAAGTACACCACCGCGGTTGCAAGGGTCCCAGATATAAAGGCAAGGACGGGCACCGTCATCGTGCCGAAAGTGGTGAGCCCGAAGACGAGCGCGACGGCGGCCCCGACGCCCGCGCCGGTGCTCACGCCGATCACGCTCGGCTCCGCGAGCGGGTTGGCGAAGACTGCCTGCATGAGCGCCCCGCTGACGCCCAGCGCGGCACCGACGAACAGACCGAGCACCAGGCGGGGGAGTCGGATCTGCCAGATCACGGACGCTTCCAGAGAGGTTGCGGACAGCGGACCGGCCTGGAGAATCGGCCACAGCTCACGGACCGAAAGCTCGAACTGTCCAACCATGATCGAGCCGATGGCTGTCGCCACCAGCAACACACTGACGGTCGTGAACAGCGCCACACGGCCGCGGCGGCGGGCGTGAAACACCTCGGCGGAAGATGTCACTGCCCCTCCCCGTACAGGGCGTGGGCTGCGCGCAGCAGAAGTTCCCCGGTTTGGGGGCCGAACGCAAGCGAGTCGCCGTCGGGAAGTGAAAGCACGCGCTTGTGCTGGCCGGCGGTCGTCTGTGCGACACCGGGTCGTTGAAGCAGGCCCTCGATATCGCCGGTGGATTGCAGCCCGCCGTTCATCATGACGAACACCTCCGGATTGACCTGGGCGAGCGCTTCGGGGCTGGCGGGGGAAGCGTTGCCGATGCCGTTTTCAGTGTTCACGTCGACGCCGCCGAGCGCCTCGATGAGGTCCTTGGTGCCGTCTTCGCCGCCGAGCAGGTAGAACACGCCGCCGGTCCCGCGCGCGTACAGGAATGACATGCGCAGCGGCTGTTTCGGGACGACCTGTTTGATCGCTTTGAGAGCTTGCTGCACCTCTTTTTCACTTCGTTCCGCGAGGAGTTTGCCCGCTTCTGGCTCCCCGACGACGGAGGCCACGTTCATGATGTCCTCTCCCATTGATGCCATGGTCCGTTTCGGCTCCATGACGACGGTGGTCACGCCCGCCGCGCGGATTTGGTCGATGGCCTCGCTCGGGCCGACGGAGTGATCCACGATGACCAACGTCGGGCGCAAGTTCAGTATTGCCTCCACGTTTAGTGAGTGACCGTTTTCGGTGACCACGGGAAGGTCAGAAAGCGAGGGTTCCGCGGAGCTGACCGTGCGACCGACAATGTTGTCCGCCAACCCGATACCGCGGAGCGTCTTTGTGTAGGTGCCGTAGAGGTCGAGCGCGAGGATGCGGGAGGTGTCGGTGACCGTGACGTCGTGGCCGTCGGCGTCAGTGAGTTCGACGGGCAGCGCAGTTTCGCGCTCCGCTTCGACGGGTTCTACCTCGGAAATCTCCGATACCATCGCGACGCCCTCAGCCTGGTGCGGGTCGGCTCCGGTTGCGAGCGACTGCGAAAGCGCCTTTTGTTCGGTTTGCACGGGGTTGTCCCAGCTGGCGCAACCTCCAAGCGACAGACCCACGGCCGCCGCGACCGCGCAGACGAGGGGTGTTTTCCAAAGCTTCATTGAGAGTTTCCTTTTCTATCCGGTTTTATCCGGTCGCAATAAACCTGGTCAGCGCGCCACCGGCGCCGAGCAGCGAGGCCACCAGAAGCAGGAGTTTGGCCACCGTTGAGTCGTCCCAGCCTCCGCTGCCGGCGCCGTCGCCTGCCGCGGAGTTTTTGATCTGGAACTTTCCGCCTTCGGGCTGTTTGGCGGATTCCACGGCATCTGTACCTTCTACCTCGTCGAACACGCTGCCTTTTGCGTTTTCGGGGGTCGTCCCTGAGTTCAGCTTCGCTTGGGCTCCTGCCGTGCCGCCGCGCTTCAGCGCCGCAGCGTCACCTGCGGTTCCGCCTTTGCCTGTCGACGACTCCGAGGAGGCTCCACCCTGCCCCTCGCGGCAGTTCGCCGTGTTGCCGAGGCGAGCGCTGAAACTCACTGGGTCGAGTGGGGCCCCAGCGGGGTAGAACTGGCCGAACGCCTCCGCGCCGACTTGGGTGAGCGTCGCCTGCGCGGAGCCGGACACCGCGGAATCGGAGACGCTCAGCTCGCTGAAGGATAAGTTGGCGATCGCGATGCGGCCGAAATCATTCGCCTTGCCATCAGTGCTATTCGACGAAACATTGATGACGATTTGGCCCGAATCGCCACTGAACTGGATCTCCATATTGGAAAAGCGGGTGTCTAACACCCCTTCGTGGCCGGTGAAGTGGATGGTGCCGGGGTAGAGGATGGAACCGGAGCGTGCGGCAGTGTCCACCGCGCCGGAATTGCCGGAGAACGTGAACGCGTTGCCGTCGTCGCCGACGCCTTTGAGTTCCCAGCGTCCTTTCGCGATGTTGCCGCGGATGTACGTGCGGAAAGATTGGCGAATGCCCCACTGGGCCTCGGAACTGACAATCCCACGAGACGCGCTCGAGTCACAGATCCCGCTGTCGCTGGCGCCACCCGCAGGTGCCGCACCAGTGGGTTTTGCTGCATTACCGGTGTTCGTGCCGCCACTCACCTTCGGCGCGCCGGCTGGTGTCGCGGGGACGGAGCCAGGGTTGACGTTCGCTGGACTGTTCGTTGCGTTGGAGGTTCCTCCCGTTCGGGAGGCATTGGACGTGGGGGCGCCGCTGTTGGCCGCTGGTGCAGGGCTCGTGCCTTCCTGCATCGGAAGTACCCGGCGATGCAGTGACTCACCGCTGCGCAGCAGTGTCTCAGTGTTGGCGAACATCGCGTTGAGTTCTTCCAGGGTGTCGTTGATCTCGCCGAGGAGGCGGGCCGGGCCGGAGGTGGCGCCCGATCTCTTTGCGCCGGAGGTGCCGCCGCCCTCTTTGGGCTGTGGGGCGGGGCCGGAGGCGTCGTTAAGCGATAGCTCAATTGTGACCGGGTCGAGTGGAGCGCCCACCTCGTAGAAGCCACCGAAGATCTCCGCACCGGTTGTGGTGAGGGAGGTGGGGCCTGCGATGGTCGTTGTTTGTGCGGAGAAATCCGGGGCGGCGTTGAGCGCGATGGTGGCGAGCAGCTCTTGGGTGCCTTCGCGCACCGGGCCGGTCGAGTTCATGCCCTCGTACTTCCGCGAAGCGTAATCCACCCGCAGTTCGGCTTGAGTGCCATTGACCACCACTGTGGGGTTGCGCAGCGTCATATCAAGCGCGCCGTTGTGTCCGGTGAAATGGACCTCACCCTGGAAGCTGATTTCGCCGGCCGAGGCTGAAGTCAGTGCCGAGGATTTGGCGTCGAACGTGAAACCGTCGCCTGAGCGCTGTGCGCCGCCACCGACCGAAATGCTGCCGTGGGCTATGGGACCTTCGATGTATTTTCTGAACGATTCGCGCACCCCCCATTGCATGGTTCCCGCTGAGACACTGCGGTGTGTGCTGGCAGGCTCTTCGGCCGCCGCGAGAGGAAGAAGCGCAGGCGCGGCGCCGAACATGGTGGCGGTAAAGCCGATCAGGCTCGCGCAAGCGACTGCGCCGAGGTGGGTGCGAACATTCATGGTTGCCTCGAGGTGCGAAATAGCGAAAAGTAGGTAGGCTAACCTTACCTAAGTAAGGTTAGGTTTGCATAATGTTGAAAGGGGTTGTCGTGATGGCGCAACAGACGGGACCTGCTACCAAACTCATTCGACCTGTCGGTGTGCGATTGCCGCGCACATATGAAGGCGGCGCTGTGCACTTCGTCACCTGGGAGCGCGCCCTGATCGCCTTGATCACAGGTGTGATCGCGTTTGGGGCGGGTACCGGAAACATCTGGGTGGCGTTCCCTGCGAGCGTGGCGTTGGTGGCTGCGGTTCTCGGGCTTTCGTCACTGCCCTCGCATAAGGGCCGCGATGCCAGTGCTCGACTGGGCAAACGCGCGGGGATCGTCCTCGCGGTGGCTTGGGGGTTGATTGTTTGCTTGGCAGTGCTAGTGCTGTTTCTGGTGCCTGCGCAGTTCACGCTCACCGGCGGAGTGCTCACCGCGTTCGTGGCGGCTGGGGCGATCTGGGGTGCGATCGCTTACGTTGACAGGCGTTAGTGAGCCCCGGCCTAGCCGGCGTGGGTCGAAAGGTCCTGGAACACTGCCTGGTTCAGGGCGAAAACGTGCTGGGCGGTGGAGATGATTTGTGCGCGCTCTTCGTCGTTAAGCTGTATCGCGTCGAGCGCTTCCTTGTAGTGCGCGCGGTAGTGTGGGATCTTGCCTACCGCGGAGAAGTTGTAGAAGTGCAATGCCTCGTCGGGCAGTGCGTACGCGTTCTGGAACACGCGTGCGAGCACCTGTCCGCCGGCAATGTCGCCGAGGTAGCGCACGTAGTGGTGGGCGATGACTTCCGGGCCGGAGTCCGGGGTGAGCGCCTCGAGTTCGGCAACGTAGCGCCTCGTGGCATCGAGTGGGGCGGTGGTTTCCTTCCAGCCGGCACCGAGCATGGCGGTGAGATCGGCTTCGAGGGCGGGCACGCGCTCGAGGCGCTCGTCGGCGATCTGCGCCACCGCGGGGTGGGAAGCGGCGCGGCGTACCGCAGCTTCGAGTGCCGAATAGATGTGGAAGTACTGCACTGTCAGCTCTGCTACGGCTGCCCGGTCCAGCTCGCCTTTTCCAAGGCTCGACATGAAGGGGGAATTCTCGGCGCTGGAGTGCGCAGTGGCAGTCTGGTCTTTGAGTGCGGCCGACAGTCGCTGGTCAGTGGGGGCGGCCATGGTCATCTGCTTCTCCAATCTAGGAATGAAGGGTAGGTTACCCTTAGTTGCAGATTGAGAATATAGGTAAGCCTAACCTTTAATCAATCACCCAAAAGGTTGATCCGCTTCGGGCGCCCGCGTGGTGTGGATACGGTTTTGTCGCCGGGGATCCAGAACCGCCACGGGGCGTCTTTGTTTTTGGAGATCCCGATGCGCGGTCCTGCGACCCATTCGGGTTCGGTGTCGCGTGGGGTGAGGTGAACGGGGGTGCCGTTGTCGCCTAACCCCAGTCCGAGCGCTTGGCCGAGGTTGCCTGGCCCGCGTGCGAGGTTTTCAAACGGGATTATGGCACGGTCGGGGCGTTGTCGCCGCTTGCGGGCGAGTGCTTCGCCGGCGATGATTTCGCCGCCGCGCATGAGGCAGCCTTGGCCGACGCCTTCGGGTGCGCAGACGATGTTGCTGTTGTGGTGGATGCCGTAGGAGAGGTAGACGTAGAGCCTGCCGGGTGGGCCGAACATGGCGGCGTTGCGGGCGGTTTTGCCGTTGTGGGTGTGGGCGGCGGGGTCGTCGTCGCCGAGGTATGCCTCGACTTCGGTCAGGCGCACGGTTACCCCGTTGTGGGTGATGAGGCACCCCAGCAACTGCGGTGCGACGACGTCGGCGGGTTGGGTGAAGTCGATCATTTCAGCCATTGCGCAAGCTTATCGACGACCGCCTCGTCCCCGTTTGACCCAATCACCTCGTCCGCGATCGCTTTGAGGTCGGGGTGTGCGTTTTCCATGGCGACGGCGTAGCCGGCGGCGCGAAGCATGCCGTAGTCGTTGAGGAAGTCGCCGAATGCTGAGGTCTGTGCAAGGGGGATACCCAGCGTGTCGGCGAGCGCTTCGAGTGCGTGTCCTTTGTCGGCGTCTGGGTGCATGATGTCTAGCCAGTGTTTGCCGCTGACTACAGCGCGCAGCTCGGGGGCGTGTTCGCGGACCCAGGGCAGGGCGTCGCGTTCGGCGTCGGTTTCGACGTAGAGGGCGATTTTGATCACGGGGGTGGGGTGGTCGCCGAGTGCTGCCAGTGTTGTGCGGGAGGCGTAGTACTTGTCTACCTCGGCGTCGATGGCCGGTGGCAGCGGGAGGGTGGCGGCCACTTCTGGTGCACAGATGACGGTGTGGGCGGGAAATGGTGCGTCGGGAAGCGCTGCGATGAGGTTGCGGGCAGCATCCAGGGGTAGGGCGGTGGTGGAGACCACCTCGCCGCCGCGCGCCACCACCGCGCCGTTTTCCGCGATGAAGTTCTCGCAATCCGGGAACATCTGCTGCAACGTGGCCAGCTGGCGCCCCGACGCCGGCGCGAGGGTCACCCCGCGCGAGCGCGCGGTCTCCAGCAGCGGCCAAAACGCATCCGGCACACGCCCGTCGCCGTCGAGGAGCGTGCCGTCCATGTCCAACGCTATTAACCGAGGTGTCTGCATTGCCCCCACACTACCGGTGTGATGTGGAACACTGGGGAAGCATGACCGATCTGATCAAGACTGAAGTATGCGAAACCACCGGCGTGATCACCCTGGACCGCCCGAAGGCGTTGAACTCGCTGAGCCCCGAGATGGCCCGCGCCATCGACGCCACGTTGAAGCAGTGGCGCGACGACGACGCCATCGACCAGGTGGTCATCCAGTCCTCCGGCAAGCACTTCTGCTCCGGCGGCGATGTGCGCGCGGCGCGCGAGGGCATCCTCGAGGGCCGAGGCGATGAGGTCGACGCCTTCTTCGCCGACGAGTACGCCATGAACCTGGACATCGCGAATTACCCCAAGCCGTACATCGCGCTGTGTGGCGGCGTGATCATGGGCGGCGGCATGGGCATCTCCGCCCACGGCTCGCACATGGTGGTCACCGAAGATGCCTTTGCGTCCATGCCGGAGATGAACATCGGCTACGTCACCGACGTCGGGATGTCGTGGCTGCTGCAGAATTTGCCGAAGGTGCCGTCGCAAAGCTTGGGCACCTTTTTGGGGCTGACGGGCTACCGCCTCACCCCCGACGACATGCTGGCCACCGGACTGGCCACGCACAAGGTCGCATCGCTGGACGGCGTGCTCGACGGCATCGTCGCAGAAGGGCCCGGCTACCTGGACACGGTCGCGCTCGAGCCGGGGGAGTCGAGGCTGCTTTCGCTTCTCGACGCCATCGAGCGCACGTTCCAGGGCCCATGGGCTGAGATTCAGGGCAAGTTGGACGGGGAACTGGCGGAGCTCGTCGCAAAGCTGACCGCCCAGGCGTCCCCGTCATCCCTGGTCGCCGCCGCCGAGCTGTTCGCCGCCAACGCCGCACACGACCTCGCCGGCGCGCTGGACAACGAGCGGCGACTGGGTGCGGTGATGACCCGCGAACCTGACTTCGCCGAGGGGGTACGCGCGGTGCTCGTGGACAAGGACCAGTCCCCGAACTTCGCCCCGCAGCCAGAACCGGGCAAGTACCGGGACGTGCTGCGTAACGAGCAGTTGGCCTAATGGGGCATCAGCCGCGCGATGATCTCCCCACCAAGGCCGAGCAGGCCCCAGACGGAGAAGAAGGCTGCGACGGCAATCGCGATGACTTCGGGCGCGCCCATCTTGCCGGACGACGTTTCTGGCGCCGGAACGGGCGTCGCGGTCTCAGTGAGGCGGGCCTTTGCGTGGTCTGAGGTCGCGCCCAGCGGGAGACAGTCTTCAAGCTCATCGAGCGTGTAGAACATCGAACCTTCTTCAATCGGCACGCAGCCCGAGTGGAACGGCACTTCGGCCTCGTTGTACAGCATCCGGACAATGGTGTCGCCGTTGTCGTTTTGGAACGCGTCCCATTGAATGTTCGCTCCCATCGGCGTGACCTTGTCGCCACGCCACGAGGAGTTGGAGTAGTCCATCACCTGGTCTGCCGGAACGCCCTTCTCCGAGCCCGGCAGTTTCAGTAACGCCGCCAGCGGAACGATGGTCTCCGCGTGGCCGAAACGGAACTCGGCCGCGGTGTCACCGCCCTCGGCGCGCTCGCGTACACCGGCGAGCATGTGGTCGAGCAGCGGCGCGAAGTTGTCGTACGAGACCGTTTGGCCC
The DNA here is from genome assembly GCF_001807265.1 of Corynebacterium sp. HMSC05H05. Lineage (GTDB taxonomy): Bacteria > Actinomycetota > Actinomycetes > Mycobacteriales > Mycobacteriaceae > Corynebacterium. The sequence goes on along the minus strand of NZ_KV788371.1, from coordinate 93,266 downwards.
TCAATAGCTGGGCCTTTCTCGTAGTAATCCTCGACATCGAGAAGGTAGGCGAATGTTGGTCCGTCGGACTCATCCATGTATTCGTCGAAGATCCAACCTTCAGCGGGCTTCGCTGGCTCTTCCTCCATCGCTGGGGCAATGATGTACAGGTTGTAGAACTGCAGGGCGGCATCAACGATGCCCTCGACGGTCTTGTCTTTCTTCTCGACGCCGGTAAACGTCAGGGTGCCGTTATCGATCGCGTCGATGAATTCCGGCGCGAAAATTTTTCTCAGAAGGCTCTTGGCTGCCTCGCGGGATGCGGGTTTGGCGTAGGCCTGCTGCACCTTCTCTTCGAGCATGTCGCTGTCGGCCCATGCGTTGTATGCCTCGTAGCTCGGCGCTGTTTTGTTCTTGTGCGCGTAGAGGAGGTCTTGGCGGGGCTCGAGCTCGACATGGCCGTCGGCCGCACCGTACGTGAGGTTGTCGGTCAGCTCCGGATTGGCTTCAAGCAGGCCGCTGCCGAAGTACCAGCCGGATTCAATCGCGCGGTCCTCACCGGAGGACAGGAAGCTAATGGAGTGCTTTTCGCGGTCGATAGCGTCGAACAGTTCCGCGTTGCGCCGCGCGTTGCGCTCGCCGATGCCACTCAACTCGGCGCGGCCGAAGGCGGTGAGATTGCCGTAGCCGCCTTCACCCGGACCGGTTAGTTCGCGGTTTGCTTTGCTCATCGCCTCGACCTGCGGGATGAGGCGTTCGCCGAGGTCCGTGAGCTGACCGCGTTCTTTCGCAGCGGTGAGCATCTGGCCGGCGAGGTCGTCGTACTTGAAGGAAGACAACCCTCGCGATCCGTGGCGGTTAACCGAGCTCGTGTAGATCTGCTGAAAACCTTCGGGAGCTTTGCTGTAGCTGTCGATGGTTGCGGCAGGGAAGTAGGGCTGCTTTGTGGAGTAGTACGTCGCGGAGTCGGCGCTGGCAGCCGCAATGTTGCTGACAGCTACAGACGCAGCTGCGACAAATGAAACAGCACGACGGGAAAGTACGGACATGGGAAGCGGGCTCCTTACAGGGGACAAGACCTCTGCCGACGCTAAACCTCCGAGATGAAATTGAAGTGAACACGCGCCAGGGGATCCTTGCCCGGCGAGGTCGCGCAGGCGCTACAGTAAGGGGGCGATTACGGGCGAAGAAATTGCCCCCGATTCCCACATGCCAAAGGAGCGACGTTGACCGAAACGACAAACCCCCGCGACGACTGGAACCACAAGCTCACCCTCGCGCAGGAGATGCTGCCGCTGATCAGCCGCCTGCACCGCGAGCACAACGCGGCGACCTCGGTTTACGGCCGCCTGCTGGTGGGTGTCACCGACATCGACATCATTAAGGCGCACCGTTACGCGCGCCGCATCGACGAGAAGGAGCTGGCGCTCGACGAGACGCTGCCGATCCTCAAGGAACTCGTCGAGATGGACCTCGGCACCGCCTCCATCGACCTGGGCCGCCTGGCCAAGGAGTACAAGCACTCCGACGAGTCCGATTTGCGCGCCTTCCTCGACCGCGAGCTCGCCGACGTCATCGGCACCTCCTCGGAACTCGAGGCCCGTGACGTCGTGCTCTACGGCTTCGGCCGCATCGGCCGTTTGCTCGCCCGCATCCTCATTGCCCGCGAGGCAATGTACGGCGGCGTGCGCCTGCGCGCGGTCGTGGTGCGCAAGAAGGGCGACATCGACATCATCAAGCGCGCGTCGCTGCTGCGCCGCGACTCCGTGCACGGCCCGTTCAACGGCACCATCACCGTTGACGAGGACAAGGAGATCATCTGGGCCAACGGCACCCCCATCCAGATGATCTACGCCAACGACCCGGCAGAGATCGACTACACCGCCTACGGCATCGACAACGCCATCGTGGTAGACAACACCGGTGCTTGGCGCGACCGCGACGGCCTGTCCAAGCACCTCGAGTCCAAGGGCGTGGACCGCGTCCTGCTCACCGCGCCGGGCAAGGGCGACATCCCGAACATCGTCTACGGCATCAACGAGGACATGATCGGCGACGAGCGCGTCCTGTCCGCCGCGTCCTGCACCACCAACGGCATCACCCCGGTGCTGAAGGTGATCAACGACCGCTACGGCGTCAAGCACGGCCACGTCGAGACCGTCCACTCCTACACCAACGACCAGAACCTGGCGGACAACTTCCACAAGGGCGACCGCCGCGGCCGCGCCGCCGGTTTGAACATGGTGCTCACCGAGACCGGCGCCGCCAAGGCCGTGTCCAAGGCGCTCCCGGAGTTCGAGGGCAAGCTCACCGGCAACGCCATCCGCGTGCCCACCCCGGACGTGTCCATGGCTGTGCTGAACCTGGACCTGGAGAAGGAAGTGGAAAAGGACGAGGTGAACAACTTCCTGCGCCGCGTGTCCACCAACTCCAACCTGCGCCAGCAGATCGACTACGTGAACTCGCCGGAGGTCGTCTCCACCGACCTGCTCGGCACCACCCACGCCTCCGTGGTGGACGGCCTGGCCACCATCGCCTCCGGTAACCACCTCGTGCTGTACGTCTGGTACGACAACGAGTACGGATACTCCCACCAGGTGGTCCGCGTCGTCGAGGACATCGCGGGCGTGCGTCCGCGCGTGTTCCCGGAGCGCAAGGATCCGGCTGAGATTCAGTAGCTTCTCGACGTAAAAGAGCTCCGCCCCGGCCCCGTTTCGGCCGGGGCTGAGCTATGCTGTGGGGTATGTTCCGCAAAATCATCGCCGCAGCCAGCGTGTTCGTGTTGGCCGGCTGCGGCGCGCACGGCACCGAGCTGGGGCTAGAAGACGTCGCGCTCGCCGGGGACTTCACCGTGGCGGACGTGGCGGGGCCGGACGTGGAGCGCGCCTACGTGTTCTGCCCGTACACGGACAGGGCCGAAGCGCAGCGCCTCGGCTTCGACCCGGACGACGTGCCCGGCATTGACGACAACTCCCAGGCCTGGGAGACCGCCTCCGGCATCGGCGTGATTGCCGGCGACCGCGCGGAGATCGAGTGGTTCGACTCGCGAAAGGTCGACGCCTGCGGCTCGGGCGTGGAGCCGTACCAGGAGATCGACCCGGCGGCGACGGTGCGCACGGCGACGGAATCTCGCGAGTTCGCCGACGGAGAGACCGCCGAGGTCACTGTCCTGCGTTTCGAATGACCTCGTCGTAGTAGCCCAGCACCGTCTCGGTGGAGGCGCGCCATGTCCAGCGCTCAGCCTCGGTGCGGCCGGCGGCGGACATGCGCTCGCGCAGCTCCGGCTGCGTGAGCAGACGCTCGATCGGGTCGGCCCACGCTGTATCGGGCGCGTCCGGGTCGACCAGCACGCCGGTTTCGCCGTCCGCCACCACAAACGGCAGCCCGCCCGCCTTCGCTGCCACCACCGGCACGCCGGACGCGAACGCCTCCAGCGCCGCAAAGCCCAAGGTCTCCGTGGTGGAGGGAAACAGCAGGACATCGCCTGAGGCGTAGGCCGCGTGCAGGTCCGCGCCGGACAAATACCCGGTGAAGGTGGCCCAGTCGGGCGGGGTAGCGCGGAGTTCGTCGTAAAGCGGGCCCTCGCCCACAAACGCCAGCCGCGCGTTCGGGATGCGCTTTCGCACCTCTTCAACGATCGGAACGCAGCGCTCTACGGATTTTTCCGCCGAGATGCGGCCGACGAAGATGACCAGGGGGTCGTCCGGATGGCCGTCGCTAAGCAGGCTGCGCATCTTTCGGGTGCGCGCTTCAGGGGTGAAGCTTTCCGTATCCACCGCCTTCGGCCACAGCCGCACGTTGTCGATGCCGTAGTCGGCGGCCTTGTCCATCATCGGGCCCGAGGTCACCATGTTCAGCCCGGCGCGGCCATGGAAGGTGCGAAGCCCCCACTCGGCGATCGGCTTCACCCACGGGATCCCCAGCTTCAAGCAGTACTCCGGCACGTCCGTGTGGAAGGAAGCGATGACGGGGAAGCGGCGCGCCACCACCAGCGTGGACCAGCCGGCCGTCCAAATTGGGTTCACTGCGTGCACGATGTCCGGGTTGAACTCGCGAAGCCGACGGTAGGTTTTCGGCCCCAGCATGCCGTGCTTGACCTCCGGGTACACCTTCAGGCTGTGCGAGCGGATCGGCACGACTTCGAAGCCGGCGTACTCGGCGGGCGGGTTGCCGGGCGCGAAGATGAGCACCTCGTGGCCCATCGCAGCCAGTTGGTCCAGGTGGCGGATGGTCCGGGTGACCACGCCGTCGATTTTGGGCAGGAAAACCTCGGTGAGTAGCGCGATGCGCATTTACTTTTCGCCCTGCGGCACACCGGCGGACTGCGCGGCGGTCCACAGCGAGCGCGCCGGAATCTTCGAGCGGTCCGCGCGGTCGGCGTACTTCTTCGCCACCTCCTCGACCTCCACGAGCAGGCCTTCTTCCAGCTTCGTCGGCTCTAGGCCCAGGTCCAGGAAGGCGTCGTTGACCACGTGGAGTTCGTTTTCGGCGGACTCCTTGCGCGGGTTCGGCACCATCTGCACCTCCGCGTCCGCAATCTTTGCGACGAGCTCCGCCAAATCCCGCACCCTGTGCGTCTCCGTCATCTGGTTGAAAATCTTCACGCGCTCACCCCGCGCCGGCGGGTTCTCCACAGCAAGCTGAATGCAGCGCGCCATGTCGCGGATGTGGATGAACGCGCGGGTCTGCCCGCCGGTGCCGTGCACGGTCAGCGGGTAACCGATCGCCGCCTGCATGAGGAAGCGGTTGAGCACGGTGCCGTAGTCGCCGTCGTAGTCGAAGCGGTTGACCAGGCGCTCGTCGCGAAGCGTCTGCGGAGTGTGGGTGCCCCAGATGATGCCCTGGTGCAGGTCCGTGATCCGCAGCTCGTCGTTCTTGGCGTAGTAGGCGAACAGGTGCTGGTCCAGCACCTTGGTCATGTGGTAGATCGAGCCCGGGTTGGTGGGGTAGAGGATCTGCTGCTCCACAATGCCGTTCTCGCCCGCGTCCACCTGCACGTCCAGGTAGCCCTCCGGGATTTTCATGCCGGCGGTGCCGTAGCCGTACACACCCATGGTGCCCAGGTGCACGACGTGGATGTCCTGGCCGGTCTCCACGATCGCGGCGAGCAGGTTGTGGGTGGCGTTGACGTTGTTGTCCACGGTGTAGCGTTTGTTGCGCGGGCTCTTCATCGAGTACGGCGCGGCGCGCTGCTCGGCGAAGTGGATGACCGTGTCCGGCTGGAAATCCTGCAGGAACGCCACGAGTGCGTCGTAGTCTTGGGCGACGTCGATGTTTTCGAAGCCGATCTCTTTGCCGGAAACCTCGTTCCAGGCGGCCAGGCGCTCGTCGATAGTCGCGATCGGCGTCAGCGACTCCGCATCGAGTTCCTTATCGATGCGACGCCGCGACAGGTTGTCCACGATCGTGACCTCGTGTCCGAGGTCTGAAAGGTGCAGGGACGCGGGCCAGCCACAGAATCCGTCGCCGCCCAGAACTGCAATTTTCACTAATTCTCGCCTTTCTTTACGCACATTTACGCATACGTTACCGGTGTCCGGGAACCTCCGCTGATCGAACCCGAACCGCCGCACCCCCGCCTCATGCAATTTTGGATAGGGCATACAAATGAGTGGTAGCGTTTGCTGTGTCTTAGCGGTGCCGAAGCGTTGAAAAAGTTGGGAGAAGTATGTCCCGTCACCCCAGTACTGATCGTGCGCCCATCAAACGCATAACGGCGGCGGCGACGGTGCTGGCGCTCGCTGGCGGTGTTACCGCTGTGCCACTCGGGCCGCTCGGGCCGACGCTCCCGGTTGCGCACGCGCAGGTCGCACCGACGCAGCAGCAGGGCATCAGCTTCGGCTCCGTGAACAACCTCAATGGCGACTGGGAAGCGTCCGTCTTCTTTGAATCGGAGATGACCGTGCGCACCGTGAGCATCGACTTCGTGCCGCCGGACAGCACCAATCCGAGAGAGTTCGCACCAGCCGACGACCCGGTCTTCACGCGGATCCCCGAAGTCGCCGAATACCGAGTGGACCACATGAAAGGCACACAGGTCCTCGCCTCCTACGACGTGAAGGCGCGCCGCAGCCGGAGCACCTCGGCGTCGGGCCATCCCTCCATCCGCATCTCCTATGAGCTGCCGGGGGTGCAGGTTGGCAGGGGCGAGCGACTGGCCCTGTTTGCACCGGGCAAAGGCGCGCAGTACCCCACGCCGTTGCGTGGCGGCGGTGCGCGGTTCACTCGCCCAACCGTCAACGCCGACATCCGCGGTTCAGTAACTATGCACGACGCAACCGCGGATGAGTACAAGCAGGCGATGGTGGAGCTCCGTCAAGGTGCCGAGACCTTCACTTCACCAGTGCGCCCCGACGGTTCCTACGAGGTTGCGGCGCCGTCGCCCTCCGGCACGATGGCAATCACGGTGGTTCCACCGGCCGGTTTCGCCACCCCGGAACCGAAGACGTGGGAGGCCGCGGAGGGGCTCGCCGCCCCCGACTTCGACGTCTACCCGATCACTGTGAGCGGTTCGCTTATCGACGCCTCCGATAACCCCGTCCAAGGCGCCACCGTGGCGATCGCCGGCCGCTCCACCACCACGGATAAGGAGGGCAACTTCACGGTGACCAAGGTCCCAGCGGGCACGCACGACTTGGTGTTCGGCGAGACCACAACAACCGAGTCGAGAACGGTCAACGGTGTTGTGGTGAGCGACCAGCGCGACAACGCCATCGGCCAGTACAAGGTCGATGAAAAGCCGCAGTTCGGCACCGTGGCCGGCCGCGTGACTGACCCGGACAATCAAGGTGTCGCGGACGTGACTGTGCAGGCTGGTGGCCAATCGGTGAAGACCACGGCTGACGGCGACTATGTGATCACCGGCGTGCCGGCGGGCTTGACCACCATCAAGGTCACCGCGGCACCAGCGAAATATGGTCTGCCGGCACCTGAGCAAGTGACCTTGACCGGTCGGGGGACCGAGACCGTGGATTTCGAGCTCACGTTGAAGCCGGCTCCGAAACCGTCGACCACAACCTCGAAACCGGCGCCGACCACGACGAAGCCATCCACGGCGCCGACCACGCCGAAACCGACGACGAAGGCGTCCACGCCGAAACCAGCGCCGACCCCGAAGCCGTCGCCCACCAAGCCGCCGGTGCCGACGGTCGGCTCCGTGGCCGGCAAGGTCACCGACGCTGCCGGCAAGGCGGTGCCGGGCGCGTCCGTGACGGCTCGCGACGCAAAGGGCAAGGCGTACACCGTCGCCGTCGCCAAGGACGGGACCTTCCAGCTCAGCAACCTGCCGCCGGGAAGCTACACCGTCACCGTCGGCGTGCCTAAAGGCCACGTCGCGCCGCCGCCCGCCAACGTGACAGTGAAGGCGGGGCAGACCGTCCGGCTGCCCGGGTTCGTGGTCAACCCCGAAAAGCCGAAGGCGCGGTTCGATTGGGACCGTGTGGTGGTCAAACCTGGTGAAACCCAGGTCAGCGCGCCAAAGCGCTCCGGCGACACCACTTCCGCACCGAGTTTCCGCACGACCGGTGTCACAAAGGTCGGTCCCGACGGCAAGACCACACAGATCCCCGCCGAGAACCGCTGGATTTCGGTGGAGAAGGACGGAACTGTCGTCGCCCGCCCTCCGCGCGACGCCGCGCCGGGCGAGTACCGCGTGGTGGCCAAGGACAACGCGGGTCAGACGCACACCATCACCGTCGAGGTGGCGCAGCCTGCGCCGATGGCGAAGCAGCACGAGGTGCGTTTCCCCCTGATTCCGGTGCTGGCGGGGGCGAGCCGTCAGGCGGGCCGCCCGCGCGCGACCGTGACCGACGGCCCGTTCGTCTACCAGGACCGCCGCGTGCCCGAGGGCGCCCGCTTCGACGTGGACCCGGCCTTCGCCAGCTGGGTCCGCGCCGACAACAACGGCCGTCTTACGTTCACCCCGCCGCGAGACGCCAAGCCCGGCATCCGCACGATCCCGGTGAAGGTGACCTTCCCCGACAAATCCTTCCGCGCCTACAACGCGGAGGTGGAGATCGGGGATCCGCTGCTCGCCCTGACCACAGAGCTGGGCTACGAGGACGGCCTGTCCGTGCGTCCCGGCGAGGGCATCACCGTGCTGCGCACCGGCACCACCGTGCTGCCGCAGGGCACGACGTTTGAGATTGACCGTTCCACGCCACTGGACGGCTGGGTCGCGTTGGTGGACACCTACTCCGGGGATCTGCGCCTGTTCGCCCCGACACAGGGCAGCGATGTGGAGGTCCCGGTGATCGCGTACTTCGCGGACGGGTCGTCGACAAGGCTTACCGCAGGCGTTGGCTTATCGACGAGCTCCGCCCTGTCCACCAAACATTCCCCCTCGTACGCCGATATTTCGTCCGCGTCTGGCGGGACCGCGACGGTGGGGCTGACCGGCACCGTGCCGGCGGGCACCACGTTCGCTGTCGTGGATGGCGGGGGACTGCGAAACGTGGGCGTCGATAGGCAAACTGGCTCGCTGAAGATTCAACTGGCCCCGGACGCGCAGCGCGACACCCCGTACACGGTGACGGTGCGGGTGCGCTACGCCGACGGCAGCACCGAGGAAATCACCGCGAAGGTCACCGCCGTCTCGGACGCGGTGCGTTTCTCCCCGCAGGTCACCGGCGGCGAAGGCACGTCGGTTCGCACCGGGCTGCCGCGCGGCGCGAAGCTTGCAGACTTCGACCATGACGGCTGGGACGTCGCCTACGACTCCGCCACCGGCGAGCTGACCGCCACCCCGAGCGGCGAGGTGCCCGCGGGCACCGTGCTGAAGGTGCCGGTTCAGGCGACATTCCCGGACGGCTCCACGAAGATTGTGGAGTACCCGGTTGCAGCCGCCGCGCCGGCAGCGAAGACGCAGCAGGGCTCGTCGGAATCCGCCGGGTGGATCGCGGTGGTGCTCGGCGCGCTGGCGGCGATCGCGGGCATCGGCTACGCGGTGTTTCTCAACCAAGACGCCGTCAGGGCGCAGCTGAAACAGTTCGGGTTCTAGAAAGGGACATCGGCATGAATGTGATGAAGAAAACGCTGGCAGTGTCCCTCTGCGCGGCCCTGGCAGCTACCGCGGCACCGGCGGCGGACGCGAAGGTCACCCTGGGCACCACCCACCCGGATGCGACCGTGACCCACTCCAGCGCCACCGAGCCGTTCATCAACGGGTTTATCACCCCGCGCGGGGTGGGCCGCTTCGACTACTCGCACCCGGCGTCGCAGGCGGACAACCACCAGTTCGACACCTCCATGGAGGTCCGCGCGAACGGGGTACTGGTGGACCCCGGCCTGAACGCCAAGCCGAACGTGACTACCGACGGCCCCGCCGACGTGCTCACCTACACCCAGCAGCACAACGACGTCCTCATCACCCGCACCTACCGCATCGACGGCGGGCGCGTCGACGCCACCGTGACCGTGAAAAACACCGGTCAGGCCGGCGGCAAGGTGAACATCGACCTGGCCAACGCGCTGCCGGCGGCCGCTGGCGCCACCGCGAAGCGCAACGGCAACAACGTGGTCGTGCAGCCGAAGACCGGCGGCTACGTCACCGACGTGCGCTTCACCGCGCCCACCACCGTGGCGACGGGCCAGACCAAGGCGGCGGCGCTCGCGGGAGCGAATGACGGCGCCCAGCACCAGGCCGCGAGGTGGGAGCGCACGGTGGCCCCGGGGGCGTCGATAAGCGCGGGCATGTCGGTGACCATCACGCCGCAAGATTCCGTGCTGGACAGCGACGGCGACGGGCTGCGCGACTCCTGGGAAGCCGAGGGGCTCAGGCTTGCCGACGGCACATACCTGCCCATCCAACGCTGGGGCGCAGACCCCGACCGCAAAGACCTGTTCCTGCAGGTCAACTGGATGCAATCAGAATGGGAGACCATCGGCTGCGACCGCACCGAACGCTTCGCCGCCAACCTGGAAGATTTCGCCGAATTCGCCGCCTGCGCCACCGCGAACACAAAAAGCTACGCGCCGAACCCGTCGCTGCTCAAAGAGCTGGAAGACCTCTTCGACCAAAACGGGATCAACCTGCACATCGACGCGGGCAAGTCCTACGTCAGCGAATCCATGGCCAGCATGACCGCCGGCGAGCGCAAGGGCGGCGAAACGGAGCCGTACACCGCCGAGTACTTCGGCGGCCTCGACGACGATGGGCGCACCGCCAAGCTGGAAGAACAGGCAGAAAAACTCCTCGGCGCGCGCCGTTCCGTGTTCCGCTCGGCGCTCATCGGCACCCGCTTCGACGAAAGCGACAAGAAGAACGTCACCGGCCTCGGCCAGGTCAACGGCTCCACCTTCTTCGTCTCCGGGGACGTGACCAACAGCGACGAGCTGCTGCGCAACACCATCCTCCACGAGTTCGGCCACACCCTGGGCCTGATGCACTGGGGACGCGAAACCCGCGGCAACACCGCCCAGCGCCCCGTGCGCTTCGTGGACACCAAAGACCCCTCGGTGCAGTTCGACCGCCTCGGCTACGACTGGCTGGACGCGTACGAGTCCACCATGAGCTACGCCCACCAATTCTCCACCTTTGGATTCTCCGGCCGGGAGGTGCGCACCACCGAGGCGATCCCCAACCCCGACGACAGGTCCCGCTACAGGCCCCAGGACGACAACTTCGACTACGCCATCCCGTCGGACTGGGACAACCTGTTGTTCAAGACCGAGTTCATCGGCCAGGGCGTGCGCGACTACGACCACACCGCCGACGCCCCCGAGGTGCTCGCGGACGAGGAGCGTGCCGTGGTCGACGAGCTGATCTCCGCAGCCGCCGCCACCGGTAAAAACAACGGCAAGGTCGGTTTCAGCCTCGCCCGCAACCTGAACAACGACAACGGCATCATCACGCAGGCCGACACCAACATCATCAAGGGCGAGCTGCGCAACCTGGGTGCCACCGACGACACCTTCACCGTGGTCGCGGACTACGGCGTCGGCGAGTTCAGCGGCAACTACTTCGCCAAAGGCGACTCGAACTACATCACGCCCGTGGACATCGAGGTTTCCCCGGCCGCGTTCATCGATAACCCGGTCGTGCCGCTGCACATCACCGTGTCCAACTCCGAGGGCGCGCAGGTGTTCGACGACACGTTCAACGTCTCCGCGCTCGAGTACTCCCGCGCCGAGATGGACAAGGTGCTCAAGGAGGTCCTCGCCTCGGACGCGGACGAGAAACTGAAGACGTTCGCCCGCAACCGCCTCAAGGCCGCCCCGGAAAAGACATCGACTGCGACCGCGACACCGGTGCAGGTGCAGGGGAAGGCGGAGCCGTCGCAAAGCGAGAAGCCCTCCGGCAGCTCCGAGTCGCCGGTGGGCATCATCATCGGTGTGCTGCTGGGGCTCGTCGGCTTGGGCGCGGCCGGGTTCGGTTGGGCGCACAGCCAAGGTCTGATTTAGGACGCGCGCTCGCCCCACCACCGCTCGAGGTACTCCAGCGCCTGGTCGATGGCGTGGTGGGTGTCCACCGCCTCCATCGACGGCAGGCCCTCGGAGCGGAACTGCGGCCCCAGGTTCTTAAACGGGCTGATCGTGCGCTCTTCGCGCATGGCCGTGTGGATGGATTCCAGGATGTCGTTGATCCTGCGCGCCACGATTTTCTTCTGGGCGCGGTTGAAGGTGGGCGGGGCGAACGGGTTGTCGTCGAGAAGCATGTGCCCTGAAAGCCTGCCCACACGCGGGTCGAACGCGAAGATCGCGACCGGGAACGTGAAATCGGAGTGCATATTCGGACGGAACTCGATGCAAAACGTGGTGTAGAGCGCGTTGTCCTGCGAGTCCTGCAGCATCGCCACTGTGGCGGTTGTCATGTCCTCCGCCTGGAACGACGCGCGGCGCTTCAGCGCGAACGCCGGGTCTTGCGGGTCCACGATTTTCACGGTTTTGTCGTCGAGCGCGACGAGCACACGGCCCAGCTCGGCGACCACGTTCGCGGCGTCTTCGGGCGAGTACCACTCAGGCGCCTGCGGGCTGCCGGGCTGCAGCATCGCGAGCTCGACCTCGTGCGAGTCGATGTCGTGCACGATCACGGCGACGCGCAGACCGTTGTCGATGACGTAGTCGGCGTCGAGGTGGATGGCTATGTCCTCATCGAAGTACGGGTTGTCCGCCTCGATCCCGAGATCGTCGGCGAGATCCGCGGCTTCCTCGTCGTAGGTGTCCAGGTAATAAAGCTCGTAGGTGTCGAATCGCATGGGTCCCCCCTAGGTGTCGTGCGGGAGCCCCCTGCTCCCGCTTATCGACGACACTAAAGCCACCCACACCCCGCGCACAAGAGCCCGTATGCCCATGAAAATGCGCATCCGCGATGGAACCGCGGGAGGCGATAGTGTGGCGGGTATGGATGAGCAGGCGAAGCTGGAGCGGGTCTACGCCTACCCGTTCGGCGACATTTACAACAACTACCTGGCCAAAGTTGAGCGCAAGGGGCACACTCGCGACGAGTTGGACGACGTGCTCGGCTGGTTCACCGGTCTTGCGCCGGAGGAGCTGGAATCGGAGGCGGCGTCGGGGAAGACGCTGCGCGAGTTCTTCGAGACGGTCGCGCTCAACGCGAACGCCGATTTGATCACCGGGAAGGTGTGCGGCGTTCGCGTCGAGGAGGTCGACGAGGATCTCATGCGCAAGATCCGCCAGATGGACCTGCTTGTCGACGAACTGGCCCGCGGCAAGAAGATCACCAGCATCAAGCGCAGCTAGCGCATGTCGCGCAGCACCTCGAATGCGCGGCGGACCAGCGCGCGGCCGTCGTCGGGCGTGCGCGGCTCCGGCAGCGCCAAGTAGGCCTTCACCGCGGTGGCGCCCGCGATGCCGTAGGCGTTGAGCAGTACCTCCGCGTCGAACGCTGTCGCGCCGGGGGTGCGCTCGCGCACAGCCACAACCAGCGGCTGCGCGATGTCGCGCATGGTCTCCTCGGCGGGGGGAGTGCCGGATTCAGCGCGGGTGCGATCGCTCAGGAGCACCAGGGTGGATGCGGAGTAGAGCTCGAAGCCGTCCTCCCTGAGCGCGTCGATGATGATCGCCTCGATGGCTTCGGCGGCCGAGAGCTCCTCCGGCAGCGCCGCGATCTGCTCGGCGATGGCGGCGAAGACCTTGCGCAGGAACTCTTCGAGCGCCTCGTCAATGTCGGCGAAGTAGTTGTGGAACGTCCTCGCCGACACGCCCGCGCGCTCGGAGACCCGCGCGACGGTGGCTGCGGCCGTGCCCTCCTCGAGCAGCAGGGCCGCGGTCGCCTCCGAGATGGCGCGCCGGGTCGCCGCCTTCTTCTCCTCGCGAAGACTCATGGCTACACCGTAACCGGCTCAGACTGCTGCGGCTGCGACTGGTGCAGCTTCTCGCCCTCGATGTCCAGGTTCGGCAGCGCCTTGTCTAGCCAGCCGGGGATCTTCCACGCACGGTCGCCGAGCAGGTACATCGTGGCCGGGATGAGGGTCATGCGGACCACGAAAGCGTCGATAAGCACACCTGCGGCGAGCGCGAAGCCCATGGCCTTGATGAACGGCTCGTCCATGAGCACGAACGCCGCAAACACCGAGATCATGATCAGCGCGGCCGCGGTGACCACGCGCGCGCCGTGCTTGTATCCGTTCGCCACCGCGTTGCCGGCGGTCTTGCCGCGGGAGACGTAACCCTCGCGCATGCGGGTGACCAGGAAGACCTGGTAGTCCATGGCCAGACCGAAGGTGAGACCGATGAGCATGATGGGCAGGAAGGACAGCAGCGGCTGCGGGTCCTCGATGAGGCCGAACATCCCTTCCTGGAAGATGGCCACGGTCACGCCGAAGGTGGCTGCCATGGACAGGCCGAAGCCGAGCGCGGCGATCAGCGGAACCCAGATGGAGCGGAACACCAGCATCAGCACGATGAATGCAAGCCCCAGAACGATGGCGATGTAGGGCACCAGCACGTTGGAAAGCATCTGCGAGATGTCGTCGAAGATCGGCGTGATGCCGGTGATGCCAAACGTGGCGCCGGTTTCGTCCTCGAACGGCTGCTGGAACTCGCGCAGGCGTTCCAGTGTGTCGGTGGTTGCCTGGTCGGTCGCTCCCGAGTTCGGCGTAATCAGGATTTGGGCGGCGTCGAAGTTTTCGGTGGTCTGCACGATCTGCGCGTTGACCACACCCTCGGTGCCGGAGAAATCCTGCAGCAGCGTCTGGTAGGCGCCCATGCGGTCCTGCTCCGCGACCTCAGCGGTGTCCACGTACGCGATCATCGGGGCGTTGCGGCCGTGGCCGAAGGCGTCGTCGATGAGCTCGTACGCCTCGCGCTGCGGGGAGCCGAGCTTCGCGGTGCCGTCCGTCGGCATGGCCAGGCGCAGGTTGGCGGCGGGGATAGCGAGGATGCCCAGCAACAGCACACCGGCGATGAGGTTGAGCCAGGGGCGGGCGCGGATCTGGCGGGCCCAAAGCAGGCCCATGGTCGGCTTCTCGTCCTCCGGATCCGGCACCTTCGGGCCGGGGATGCGGATCGCGAACGCGCGGGTGCCCAGCAGGCCGAGCAGCGACGGCAGGAACGTCAGCGCCACGAGGACGGCGATGGCGACGGTTGCCGCGGCGGCAAGCGCCATGGTGGTCAGGAACGGGATGCGGATGATCGACAGGGCGGCCAGCGCGATAAGCACCGTCGTACCTGCGAAGACGACGGAGCCGCCCGCCGTGCCCAGCGCCATGCCCATGGCGTGTGCGCGCGTCGCCTTGTCCATCTTCTTTAGCTCCTGCGCCAGTTCCTTCGGCGACAGGTTGTTGAGGCCGGACGACGAAATCAGCTCGTTGCGGAAGCGCGCGACGATGAACAGGGAGTAATCGATGCCCACGGCAAGCCCGATCATGGACGCCAGCGTCGGTGTCATATCCGAGATCGAGTCGGTAAACAGCGTGCCCAGCTGCACGCCGAGGATGCCCACGCCGACGCCCACAACAGCGGCGATCAGCGGCAGACCGGCCGCAACCAGGGAACCGAAGGTGACCAGCAGGACGATCGCGGCGACGGCCATGCCGATGAGCTCTGAGGTGCCGTCCATCTCGCCAGCACCGCTGAACGCGTTGCCGTTGTACTTCACGGTGAGATCGGTCTCGTCGTAACGCTCGAGGATGCTCTCGACCTCGTCCAGGGACTCCTCTGGGATGTCCATGATGGTGTCGTCCGTGAAGGTGACGGACACGGTGCCGGTGGTTTCGTCCGGGCTCAGCGGCGACAGGGCTGCGAGGTCGGCGTCGATCTGCTCCTGGGGCATGCCCTGGGCTGCCTTAGCCTCGCCCATCTGCTGGGCCATGCCGCCGGCAGCGAGCACCGGGTTGACAATCGCTTCCGGCTCGCGGAAATCACCGGTGGCCTTGAGCTCGTCGAGCATCGCGTCGACCTCAGCCATCACCTCCGGGTCCTTGAGTGTTTTGCCCTCCGGCGCCTTGATCACGACGCTGCCGGAGGGCACGCTCATCGCGTCCTCGTCGGTGCCGAAGCGCTCGTTCATCTCCTCCTGCGTGACGGTGGAGTCCATGTCGGGCATGGAAAAGGTTGGGCTGGGAGATTTTGCGAAGTTCACGGCGCCGAAACCAAGGGCACCCAACAGAATGAGCCAGACGGCCAAGAAAGGCCAGGCTTTTCTATATGACCAGCTTCCGAGCCGGTAGAGGAATTCAGACATGTTGCACACAGTACGCAAACTTGTGCAGTGTGTGCAAAATGATTGTGTGGGGCTAGTCCCAGCCGGAGTCGCGCGTGGCGCGTTGTTTGAGGTGGTGGCCCATGTGGGGGATAACGAAGTTGAGCGCGCCACGGCGAGGGGAGTAGATCAACTCTCGGTCGATGAGCTTCTGCCGCACCATGGAGACTTGCTGCACGCGTTTGCCTAACTGCTGCGCTACAGCTGAACTCGGCACCGCTTGGTGGCCGTCCTGTACTTCGGCCATCGCCTCGAGGTATTCGAGTTCGGCAGCGGGCAGGTGTAAAAGCGCCGGTTGGTGGACCAAATCGCCAAGTGTCTGCAGCACGTCCGGGGTAACTGCCACAAGGTCGTCGTGGGAAACGAGCTGGTCCCGGCGGCTCGCCCGTTCAAACAGGTGGTATCCGAGGAGCTGGATGAGAAATGGGTAGCCGCGGGTCAGCTCTGCGGCGTCCGTGAGCACCTCGTGAGGGATGTCGACTGCCCCCTGCGCAGCGGTGTCCCTCAGTACCGAAAGCGTCTCTGTTGGTGTCATTGGTGCGAGCACGGCGTGCTGGGCGCGCCGCAGAAATGTGGTGCCCGGGTGTTGTAGTAGCGACTCCACGCCGTCAGGCAATCCGGCTGCGGCGAAGGCGATGTCGCGCCCGTCCCGGCGCAGATCCTGCACCGCCGCAGTAAGTTGCCACAGCTCATTCGCGGCGACGCTTTGGACTTCGTCCAAGGTGATCAGAGCACCGGATTCGGGCGGTAGCTCGTCGCAAAGTGTGTTGAGCGAACCGATTAACGATGGTGCGGGTTTGTCGCCCGGGGCGGTGGTGGTTGAAAATCCGCCGATGCCGGAGACCGTCACACCAGTGATGCGGCGCCGCTCCGGGTCCTGTTGACGTACCGCGGCGAGCGCCTGCGGGATCACGGTGGCGACCAAAGGCTCAATGAGGTCATAGGGCTGGGCGCGTAACACGATCCAGCCGTGGCCGGTGGCTTCGTCTTCGAGTTCGTTGAGCGCGACCGTCTTGCCGATGCCGCGCGGGCCTGAGATGAGCAGGGTCCGTCGTGGGTCGCCCGGCCCGCCGTCGAGGCCGGCGCCGAAGCTGCGCGTGAGGTTGTCGTCGCCGCCGAGCACAATGGGGGAGACGCCGAACGTGGGGATAAAGGGATTGCGCATCCGTGCCTCCTAGAGTCTTTATACTCTTTATACACGCGGAGCTCTTTATACTCCTTATAATCCCAGCTGGGAGGGACTTTCCTGGCTACTCGCCGCGCATGAGCGCGAGCGTGAGCTCGTAGCAGCGCTGCAGCGACGGCACTGGCAGAAACTCGTAGATCGAGTGGAAGTTGTGCGCCCCAGTGAAGTAATTCGGCGTGTAAATGCCCTGGTTGGACAGCCACGCGCCGTCGGTGCCGCCGCGCATGTCCAGCTCCTTGGCCTCGATGCCCAGCCGCTCCATTGCCGCGCGCAAACGCTGCGAGGCCACGGCGTTGTCCGGCGTTTTCGCGTCCGAGATGTTGCCGTAGACGTCCTCGATGGTGCAGGTGACGGTGGCGCGGGGGTGGGCGTGGGCGAGCTCGTCGGCAAGCAAACGCACCCGCTTCTTCTTCTCCTCGTAGCTGGCCCGGTCGTGGTCGCGGATGCTCAGGCTCAGCGTGCAGGTGGACTGGTTGCCCTCGATGTGATTGCACCAGATGTAGCCCTCGAGGCCCTCGGTGTGCTCGGGCGTTTCCAACGGATCCAGCCGGGAAACGAAGTCCATGCCGACCGTGATCGGGTTGACCAGGTTGCCCTTCGCATTCATCGGGTGCGCGCTCACCCCTTGGATCGCGATGGTGGCGGTGGCGGCGTTGAACGTCACCTCCACCACCTCGCCGAGCTCGCCGCCGTCGACGGTGTAGGCGTAGTCGACGGGGAAGCGGTCAAAGTCGATGGTGCGCACGCCGCGCAGTCCGATCTCCTCGTCGGGCACGAACGCGACGTAGACATCCCCCGCGGGCGCCTGGCCGCCAAGCGCGGTGACCGCCTCCATGATCGCGGTGACGCCGGCCTTGTCGTCGGCGCCGAGCACGCTCGTGCCGTCGGTATGCAGGATCGTCTGCCCGACATAGGCTGCGAGTTCGGGGTGCTCGTCGGCGCGCATCCACGTCTCACCCAGGCGCAGGTCGCCGCCCGCGTACTCGGTCACCTGCGGGTTTACCGTGGGGGAGAGGTTCACGTCCACCGTGTCCATGTGCGAGCAAAAGCCTATCGACGGCCCCGTGCCCGCCCCCGGAATCTTCGCCGTGACCACGCACGTGTCCGACAGATGCACGTCGGTGGCGCCGGCGGCCGTGAGGTCGCCGACAAGCATTCGCGCAAACGCCCACTGGCTGTCGGTGGAGGGGACCGCGGCCGCGGCGGCGTCGGACTGGCTTTCGGTGCGCACGTAGCGCAGGAAGCGCTCGGTAAGGTGCTGCTGCGTCACAGCAGCACCCCGACGCCGCGCACAATCGAATCCCACAGGCCGATCACGGAAAAGCTGAGGTCAGAAAGCGATTCCTGCCAGGAAGCGGGCAGGAAATTGTTCGTGATGTCGGTGGTCAGCATGATGCGCAGATCTTCCGCGCCGTGGTGCATGTTGTAGGTCAGCTGCGAGCTTAAATGCATGCCGCCGATGCTACGCCCGCTTCTTAGCGCACCTCCGGCTAACCGTACGAACATCCCATTTTGCAGGCATTATAGGAGTGACTAGCGTCAGGTATATAACAACCGAATCAAGGAGGGGCACAGTGACCACAGCAGTCACACCTGCAGCAAGCACAGAGCAACAACCCGTGGAAAAAGAACGCAACACCGGCAAGATCATCGCGTTCATCTTGGCGTTTGTGGCACTCGGCGTCGTGGTGATGCTGCCGATCGCGGGACTGGCCATGCCGGCAAAGATCGCACTCGGCATGCTGGCCTTCGCCGTGATCATGTGGGTCACCGAGGCGGTGTCCTACTCGGTTTCCGCCGTGATCATCGTCGGCCTGATCGCGATCATGCTCACATTCGCCACCGACCCGGAGACCGGGCAGGCGGTCGGCGCGTCCAAGGGCCTGAGCATCGCGATGAGCGGCTTCTCCTCGTCCGCGGTGGCGCTGGTCGGTGCGGCACTCGCGCTGGCCACGGCCATGCAGGCCACGGGGCTGCACCGCAGGCTGGCGCTCTACGTGCTCAAGACTGCGGGCGAGAAGGTCTCCAATATCGTCATCGGCGCGATTGCCATCTCCATCATCCTGGCGTTCTTCGTCCCCTCCGCAACGGCCCGCGCCGGCGCTGTGGTGCCGATCCTGATGGGTATGGTTGCCGCGTTCGGCCTGGCCAAAGAGTCGAAGCTGGCGGCATTGCTAGTGATTACCGCGACGCAGGCGGTGTCCATCTGGAACGTCGGCATCAAGACCGCCGCGGCGCAGAACCTGGTTGCCGTCGGCTTCATCGAGGACCAACTGGGCCAAACCGTCTCCTGGGGCCAGTGGTTCCTGTGGGCCGCGCCGTGGTCTGTGTTGATGTCGATCGCGCTGTTTTTCATTATGCGCTGGGCGATCAAGCCGGAGGCTGAGGAGATTGAGGGCGGGCGTGAGCTCGTCGAGAAGCAGCTTGCAGAGATGGGCCCGATGACCGGCGCCGAAAAGCGCCTCACCGCAATCGCCGTCGCGCTGCTGCTGTTCTGGGCGACCGAAGGTGTGCTGCACCCGATCAGCTCGGCCACCATCACCATCGTCGCGGTGGGCATCATGCTCACCCCGATTATCGGCGTGATGGACTGGAAATACGCGCAGGAGCACATCAACTGGGGCACCCTGGTCGTCTTCGCGGCCGGCATCTCCCTGGGCAAGTTCCTGCTGGACACGGGTGCGGCGACCTGGCTGTCGGAGGCCACGTTCGGCGCCATCGGCCTCGCATCGATGCCGATCGTTGCCACGATCGCGCTGGTGAGCCTGTTTAACATCCTGATTCACCTGGGCTTCGCCTCGGCGACCTCGCTGGCGTCCGCGCTGATTCCGGTGTTCATCGCGCTGGCGGCCACCCTGGACGTGCCCAACAACGGCATCGGTTTTGTCATCATCCAGCAGTTCGTCATCTGCTTCGGCTTCCTGCTGCCGGTCTCCGCGCCGCAGAACATGCTGGCTTACGGCACCGGTGCGTTTACCGCCAAGCAGTTCCTGCGCACCGGTATCCCGCTGACGATCGTGGGCTACCTGCTCATCCTGCTGCTGTCGGCGACGTACTGGAACTGGATCGGTCTGCTCTAGCTACTCCAGGATCAGGCCCAGGTGCAGCGCGGATAGTTCGTGCTCGCCTGGGCCTTTCGGCAATGTGGAGAGCTCCGCTGCGGTCGCAGGCGTGACCGGGATGATCCACCCAAGTTTCGGGTCCAGTACCGGCACTGCCTCGCGGTCCACCGGCACGAAGGTGACGTCGCGCTCGCCTTCGTGCCGCAGCTGCACCGCGCTACCTGCGGCGATGTGCTCGAGCGCGGCCGCCGAGGTGGACACAATGACCATCTTCTCCTCGGTGTCGGGGGAAAGTTTCGCGGTGTGCACCTCAAGCTTGTCGACGTCCAAAGGCTCATACCGGTCCGGAAAATCCACCAGCGGCGTGTGGCCGAGGCCGAGGAGTTGGCGCGCGCGACTGAGAAGTCCCATGCCCGCCGAGTGTATAGGACCGCCGCTAGTGAAAGAGCAGGCGCATCGCCCCGAACTGGTGGTACGGGTTCGGCACCGCATAGCCCCTGGGTGAGACCCACACCGGCATCCCGCCGATGAAGCGCACCCGGCCGCGCTTATTGATGTACTCGTCATCGTCGTTCGTTCGGTTGTGGTACGGGCACAGCATGGCCAGGTTGTTCATGTTTGTTTCGCCACCGTGCTTCCACGGCACGACGTGGTGCACCTCGCAGTAGTCGGCGGCGTGGCGGCAGTCGGGCACCAGGCACACCGGCGAGGTTGCCATGGCCAGGATGCGCTGCTTCCAGTTGGCGTGGCGTTGGCCCGTATACAGGTTCACCGCACCTTCCTCCGGGTGGAATAGCGCGACCTGGAGTTTGTCGCCGGCGAGGTGCTGCAGGCACTCGGCGCCGGTGATGGTGGTGCCGTCGGTCAGCCCTAGGATCGTCTCGTCGCCGTCGCCGGCGAGGATGCGGACGTGGTCCTCAAGCGGCACCAGAATAAGTGGGGTGGGAGCGGCGGCGGGGACGGAGTCGCCGTAGCGAAGCAATGCGACGAAACGCTCGAGCATCTGCGGACCGGCGGGTTTGGAGGTGTCGATGCCGCGGCGCAGGGCCGCCTCGAGGTCGGCGAGGAAGCGCTCGTCGAAGATGATGTGCAGCACCCGCTTGCCGTCGACGGACTTAGAAAACGAAATGGAGTCTTTCCGCGGCTTCTTCACCGCCGGAATCAGGTTCTTCGCGGCGCGTTCGAGTGATTTGTACCGTTTCGACGCCTTGAGCAGTGCCAAACGCAGCCGCCAGCGCGTGCCCTCGTGCGTGATGGGCTTTAACCGGCGCTCGATCATGGCCAGCTGCTCCACGGAGAAGTCCCCTTCGCGGGCTCTGTTTAACGCTTTGCGCTGCTGTTTGACACGTCTGGTGCGGCCGAAGTACACCGCCTCCAACTGCTGCCAGGCGGTGGCGGTGGTCGGGTTCATGCCGATGGAAAGTGCGGTGTCGCGGTCGAAGTGTTCAAGATGGTCGACGGTCGGGCGGTTTTGGACGAAGTGTTGGAAGCTCATGCGGGCAAACATAAACGCAAAAAGCAACCCCGCAAGGCCTTGCAAACGAAATCTGTGGATAACTCTGCGTGCGGCGGCGAGTTATCCACAGATTTGGAAACACTGGGAACCCGCGCACAGTTTCCCCGCCGCACCCCGGTTACAGTGTCTGACATGGCAGAAAAGGGCACCACATACCGCGCTGAGCTGGTCATGCCGTACGGCACCGGCGACGTGGTCGTCTCCCCGCACGACTACGTATCCCCGCTGGGCACCCGCCTCACGCGCGCTGGCTGGAAATCGGTGCTGCGCCGCATCGTCACCGATTTTTCCAACGACGCCATGGTGGACCGCGCTGCCGCGATGACGTACTACACGCTGCTGTCTGTAGCGCCGATACTGCTGGCTTCCTATTCCATCTTCAGCCTGCTCATGCCGCGCGAGGAGGACGCCCCGGACTCGCTGCTCGCCGAGCTGATCCGCTCGTACGTGCCGGCGGAACTGCAGGAAGATGCGCTTGCGCTGGTGCTGTCGATCGTCGGGACGCCGTCGCAAAGCACGATTGCCCTTGTGGTTTCGGTGCTGATCTCGCTGCTGTCCGCCTCGGGCTACGTGCGGTCGTTTTCGCGCAACGCCAACCTCATGTACGGCCGCACCGAGGGCCGCCCGATTGTGGTCACGTGGGCGACGATGTGGCTGGTCACGCTTGTGCTCGTCGTGGGCGCGGTAGTGATTATTTTGGGCGCGCTGCTTACCGACGGCATCGTCAACGCCGTCCTCGGCCCCATCGCACGGCCGCTGCGGCTGGAAGACGAGCTGGAGTACCTCACCTCGATCTTCCTGCCCGTGTGGGACTACCTGCGTGGACCCGTGATTGCCGTGGTGGCAGTCGCGCTGGTCAGCGTGCTCTACCACTTCACGCCGAACGTCCGGCCGGGGCGGTTCCGGGTGCTTACGCTCGGCTCGGCGCTGGCGCTCACGGTGGCCAGCGCGCTGTGGGTGGGTTTTGGCTGGTACCTGAAGCTGGTCGGGGTGCGCAGCACCTACGGCGCGTTCGGGACGGTGCTGGCGGTGCTGGTTTTGGTGTGGACCGTCAACGTAGTGCTGCTGATGGGCGTGAAGATCGACGCCGAAGTGCTGCGCGCCAAAGAGCTGCAGGCAGGGATGGATTCGCGCCGCTGCATCCAGGCGCCGCCGCGCTCCAGCAGGGGCGCTGCAGGAAGGCTGCAAATGCGGCGCTGGACCGACCGGGCCGCCGGTGAAATTTTGGACAGTTGAACACCGGCGCGTCGGTAGCTTGGTGGCATGACGTTGACTGATCCTCGCACAAAGTACCCGTCCGAGTTTCCTTCCGAGCCGCGCCAGGACAATCCCGGCCTGGACGTGAAGATGGCCACCGAGCCCGACCTGGGCCAGGAATCCTACGTGGGCTCCGGCAAGCTAGAAGGCCGCCGCGCCCTCATCACCGGCGGCGACTCCGGTATCGGCGCCGCCACCGCCATCGCGTTCGCACGGGAGGGCGCGGACGTCGCCATTTCCTACCTGCCGGAGGAGCAGGAAGACGCGGAGCGCATTGTGAAGCTCATCGAGGACGCCGGGCGCACAGCAGTGGCGATCCCGGGCGACCTGCAGGAACTGGACAACTGCGTGGCCGTGGTGGAAAAGACCGTCGCGGGCCTGGGCGGCATTGACATCCTGGTCAACAACGCTTCGCGCCAGGTGTGGAATGACGGCATCCTCAACATTTCCGACGAGGACTTCGATGCCACGATGAAAACCAACATCTATTCCGCCTTCCGTGTGACCAAGGAAGCGGTCAAACACATGGAGCCGGGGTCGTCCATCATCTTTTCCACGTCTATTCAGGCGTACAGCCCGTCGAAGGAGCTGCTGGATTACGCCATGACCAAGGCCGCCTTCAACAATCTGGCCAAGGGGCTTTCTGGTGAGCTGCTGCCATCGAAGGGGATCCGGGTCAACGCGGTCGCGCCGGGGCCGATCTGGACCGTCATTCAGCCGGCCGAGGGGCAGCCAAAGGAGGTAGTTGACAACTTTGCGCAGGACTCCGATATTGGCCGCCCGGGTCAGCCCGCGGAGCTTGCGGGCGCGTACGTCTTCCTCGCGTCCGAGGACGCTTCCTACATCTCCGGCGAGACGCTCGCGGTCACTGGCGGTGCGCTAACTCCGTAGCACTGAACAGTGTTCAAAACGTGGCATGAGCTGCTACCGTGCTAGTTCATGCAAACCCGAGAAATCGCCGATATTGACGCCGCCCACATCTGGCACCCCTACGCCGAGCCGGGGCAATTCACCTACCCTGTCGACAGCGCGGCCGGTGCGCGCATCACGCTTTCCGACGGCCGCGTGCTCATCGACGCCATGTCCTCCTGGTGGGCCGCCATCCACGGCCATTCCAACCCGCGGTTGGTCGCGGCGGCACAGACGCAGATTGCGAAGATGAGCCATGTCATGTTCGGCGGGCTCACCCACGAACCGGCGGCAACGTTGACGCAGCGCCTGCTGGAGCTGACTGGCGGGGAGTTTTCCCAGGTGTTCTACTCCGACTCCGGGTCCGTGTCGGTGGAAGTGGCGATGAAGATGGCGCTGCAGTACGCCCTCGGACAGGGTCATCCGGAGCGCACCACGTTTTTGACCTGGCGCTCCGGCTACCACGGGGACACGTTCGCCACCATGAGCGTGTGCGACCCGGAGGGTGGGATGCACGCGATGTGGGGTGACGCGCTGAAACCCCAGGTGTTCGCGCCTGCACCGCCGGTGCGCGGGGCGTCCGCCGCCGAGCGTGCGGCGTACCTCGAGCGGTTTGAGCGCCTGATCACCCCGGAGATCGCAGGTGTGATCGTCGAGCCAGTGGTCCAGGGTGCCGGCGGCATGCGCTTCCACGACCCCGAACTTCTTGTGGGCCTACGCCAGCTTTGCGACGCCTCCGGCATCCCCCTCATCGCCGACGAGATCGCCACCGGGTTCGGCCGCGCCGGCCAGTTGTTCACCACCCTGGACAACGGCGTGGTGCCTGACATCATGTGCGTGGGCAAGGCGATGACCGGCGGGTTCATGACGCTCGCCGCCACCATGGCCACCGAGAATATCGCCTCCGGCATGCAGCCGCGCGCGCTCATGCACGGCCCGACCTTCATGGCCAACCCGCTCGCATGCGCGGTCGCTGCTGAATCCGTCGCGATGGTGGCGGAGGGGCAGTGGCGCGGGCAGGTCGCCCGGATCGAGGCCGGCCTCGAGCGCGGCCTGCGACCGCTAGCAGACGCCCCGGGCGTGGCGGACGTGCGCGTGCTGGGTGCCATTGGCGTGGTCGAACTCGAACGCGACGCTCCCATGCGCGAGACCACCGAGGTCGCCATGGCCGACGGCGTGTGGGTCCGGCCATTCGGCCGGCTGGTCTACGTCATGCCGCCATACATCTGCACGGAGGAAGACATCGCCCAGATCTGCCGGGGTATTACGGCAGCGGTCAAGGAGGCCACGAAATGATCATCGCCATCACCGGCACCAACACCGACGTGGGAAAAACCGTCGCCACCGCCGCCGTCGCGGCCGTGCTCAAGCGCCGCGGCGTCGACGTCGTGGCCGCCAAACCCATCCAGACGGGGGAGGCACCGGGGCAGGGGGACGCGTCAGTCGTCGAGAAGCTTGCTGGCATTGAGACGTTCGAGCGGTGGCGCTACCCGGAACCGCTCGCGCCGAACCTTGCCGCGCGGCGCGCGGGGATGCAAACCCCGAGCCTGGACGAGGTCGCCGAATGGATCCGTGGCCTCGACGCCCCGGATCGTGTGGTGCTGGTCGAAGGCGCCGGCGGGCTGCTGGTGCGGCTCGCAGACGATTACACGCTCGCCGACATTGCACAGGCCACAGGCGCGCCGCTGGTGGTGGTGACCTCGCTGGGCCTGGGTAGTTTGAACCTCGCCGAGCTGACGTGCGTCCACGCCCGCGCCATGGGACTGGAGGTGCTGGGGCTCATCGGCGGCAGCATGCCGGACAACCCGGACCTGCCCACGCGGCTGAACGTCGAAGAGCTGCCGGAGGTCACCGGCGCCGAGTACTGGGGCCACCTGCCGGAAGGCTGCGGGCGCCTCGACGCGGCCGAATTCGCGGAGGTCGCCTGGGACGCGATCGGGGAGGCCGTGCGTGTAGGCTCGCGTGCATGATTGACGCCCGCGACACCGCCCTCATCTTCGAGGGCGGAGGCACCCGCAACTCGTACACCGCCCCTGTGGTGGAAAAGCTCATCGCGGAGGAGGTCCAGTTCGGCTGGGTCGGCGGCATTTCCGCCGGTTCGATCCACGCGTTGAACTTCGCCTCCCGTGACACGTGGCGCTCCGAGAACGCGTTCACGGAGTTTCCGGGTAACCCCAAGTTCGGCGGCTGGCGCTCTGTGGTGCGAGGCAAGGGCCTGATCAACGGCGAATGGGCGTACGAGCAATCCGAGGACGTCCTGCCGTTCGACTTTGACGCGTTTGCCCGGACCACCGAGGAGGTCCACGTGGAGGCCGTGCGTGCCGACACAGGGGAGACGGTGGCGTTTAACCGCGACGACCTGCGCACTTTGGAGGATGTCGCCCTCGCCGCGCGGACGTCGTCGACGATGCCGGTCCTGATGAAGATGCGCGAGATCGACGGCGTGCCCTACGTCGACGGCGCGCTGGGCACCTCGGGCGGTTTGCTTATCGACGCCGCCCGCGCCGCCGGCTACACCCGTTTTGTGGCCGTGCTCACCCGCCCGCGCGACTACGTCAAGGGGCCGCAAAAGCGCGAGCGCGCCGTGCGTCGCATCATGCGCAACACGCCGAAAGTCGCCGACGCAATGGTGGCTCGGCCGGGCATTTACAACGCTGCGAAGCAGTCGCTTATCGACGAAGCCGCCGCCGGAAACGCCTACATCTTCTACCCCGACGCGATGGGAGTGGAGTCCACCGAGCTCGACGCGGAGAAGCTGCGGGCGAACTACGCGGCCGGGCAGGCGCAGGTGGAGCGCGACTGGCCTGCGATGCGCGAGTTCCTCACCGCGAAGCGCTAGTCAGCGATGAGCGGCTCGATGGTCAGCTCCGGGTGCTCCTTCTCCACGAACGCGAGCTTCCACTTGTCGCCAAACAGGGCGATGAGCTCGCCGTCGGTGCGGGTGAAGATCTCCACGCCGCGCTGCCGGCCCAGCTCCGGGGTGGACTCGGCGTCCGTGCGGCGCGCCACGGAGTACGGGATCGGCTCGGTGACGGTTTCAACGTTGTACTCGTTTTCCATGCGCGCCTGCATGACCTCGAACTGCATCGGGCCGACCGCGGCCATGACGGGGGCGGCGTCGCCGCGGGCGTCGTTGCGCAGGATCTGCACCACGCCCTCGGCATCCAGCTGGTCCAGCGCCTTGCGGAACTGCTTGTACTTGCCCAGCGACTTCGCGCGCAGCGTGCGGAAGTGCTCCGGCGCGAACTGCGGCATCGGCGGGAACTGGACTTTCTTGCCGGCGTAGATCGTGTCGCCGGGGGCGAGCGCGCCAGCGTTGACCAGGCCGATGATGTCGCCCGGGTACGCCGTCTCCACGGTGTCGCGGTTGCGGCCGAACACCGTCAGCGCGTACTTCGTGGAAAAGCTGCGGCCGGACTGCGCGTGCGTGACCTGCATGCCGCGGTCGAACTCGCCGGAGACCACGCGCATGAACGCCAGGGTGTCGCGGTGGTTTTTGTCCATGCCGGCCTGGACCTTGAACACCACGCCGGAGAAGTCGTCGCCGACCTCGCGCTGCTCGTCCATCGCGGCAGTGGACGCCTCCACAGCCTTCGGGTCGGAGGCGCGGCCCTCGGGCGCGGGGGCGATGGCGCACAGCGTGTCCAAGATTTGGTGCACGCCGAAGTTCAGCATCGCGGAGGCGAAAATGATCGGCGAGGTGATGCACTGCTCGAAGAGCTGCTGGTCGTGCACGGCGCCGTCCTCAAGCAGAAGCGACGCCTCCTCGACGGCGGTGTCCCACGCGTCGCCTTCTTTCGCCAGGGCCTCGTCGGGGGAGTAGTGCTCTTCCGGGGCGATGGTGGAGCCGCCGGCGGTGCGCGTGAAGTGCACATACCCGTCGATGTCGCCGTCGCGGGAGACGTGCGCGAGCCCGCGGAAATCGCCCGCCTCGCCCACCGGCCAGTACAGCGGCGTCGGCTGCAGGTCGATCTCGGAGACGATCTCGTCCACAAGCTCGAGCGGCTCGCGGCCCACGCGGTCCCACTTGTTAATCACGGTGACAATCGGCAGCCCGCGGGCCTTGCACACGCGGAACAGTTTCAGGGTTTGCGGCTCGAGGCCTTTGGCTGCGTCGATAAGCATCACTGCGGCATCGACGGCGGAAAGCACACGGTAGGTGTCCTCGGAGAAGTCCGCGTGGCCCGGGGTGTCCACCAGGTTGACCACGTACGGCTCGCCCTCGTGGCCGTCGGGCGCGTACTCGAACTGCAGCGCCGAGGACGCGACCGAGATGCCGCGGTCTTTTTCCATCTCCATCCAGTCCGACACGGTGGACTTGCGGTTGCCCTTGCCGTGCACCGCGCCCGCCTCCGAAATGACGTGCGCGTGCAGCGCCAGCGCCTCCGTGATCGTCGACTTACCGGCGTCCGGGTGGGCGATGACGGCGAATGTGCGGCGGCGCGCGGCCTCGGAAACGGTACTCATAAGCAGCTAGCTTATCGACGCACCTCCGGCCAAGTACAGTCGTGTCCATGACAACAATCGGAGTGTTTCTTGGATCTGTACGCACCGGCCGCATCGGCGAGCAAATCGGCGCCTGGGTGATGGACGCCGCCGCCGAGCGCGACGCAGAATACCGCCTGCTCGACCTGGCCGAATTCGACGTGCCGCACCTCATCGCGGAGGTTGTGCCGGGCGCGGCGAACAAGCAGTACGACGACCCGGCCGTCACCGCCTGGTCCGAGGCCGTCGACGCCTGCGACGGGTTCGTCTTTGTCACCCCGGAATACAACCACTCCATCCCGGGGACGATGAAAAACGCCTTCGACTCGCTGTTCGGCGAGTGGGCCGGTAAGCCGGTGGCGTTTGTGGGCTACGGCGCCGACGGCGGCGTGCGCGCGGTCGAGCACTGGCGCCAGATTGTTGCGAACCTGTCCATGCGCGGCATCCGCAACCAGCTGGCGCTGAACATTTTCGGCGAGGACGTCGAGGATGGCGAGCTCGCCCCGCGCGAGCACAAGCAGGCGGCGCTCACGCGCGCGCTGGATGACCTAGAGGCCGAGCTGGGCTAGTCCGCCAGCGGGAGCTCGAACTTCAGGCCCTCGCATGTGATGCGGCCGGTCTGTTTGCCGTTCCACTCAGGCGTGAAGCCGACCTCTTTAAGCGCGTCGACGACCGTCTGGCCGATCTCGGCGTCGGATTCGTCGCCGGGGTTGTCCAGGGAGCTGAAGCCGAATAGGAGCTCGCCGGTGTGGATGACACTGTCCACGTCCTGCATGGTGCAGTAGGCGTAGCCCTTGCGGCCTTTTTCGCGGGCCAGGTCGGCGCCGTCCTCGGCGGCCTCGCCCTTGTCGTAGCCGTCGTCGAAGGAAAACGAGAGGTCGCGCTTCGCCAGCGCCTCGCGCAGGGCCTCGATGCGCTTGGCATCCTCGGAGGCCTCGGGGACGAAGCGGGCGTATTCCTCGCGGACTTCGTCGATGAGGTCTGTCGGGCGCTCGTTATCTTCCAGCCAGCTTTCAATGTGGCTGGAGCTCCAACCGTGGCAGAGCTGGAGGCAGATTTCGCTGGTGGTCTCGTCGGGTTCAAACAGGCCGGGCGCGGGCGGGTATTTGCTGTCGAACATGGCATGGCGGGTCATGCCCCACAACCTACCGTATTGCGTGGATCACGTTTTGTGCCTTTCCTAGGCCTTCGCTGACAATCAACTGCACGGCCTTTGCGGCGAGCGCGACCTGGCCGGAAATGTCGCCCTCGATGGGGGAGAGCACCCAGTCCGGCACGCTCATGCCCTGCGGCGGGCGCCCGATGCCCATG
Organism: Corynebacterium sp. HMSC05H05; assembly: GCF_001807265.1. Lineage (GTDB taxonomy): Bacteria > Actinomycetota > Actinomycetes > Mycobacteriales > Mycobacteriaceae > Corynebacterium. The sequence goes on along the minus strand of NZ_KV788371.1, from coordinate 63,900 downwards.
CGCACGCGCAGGTAGTCGCGGGTGCCCAGGTGCTCAGTGATGGATTTCAGCCCGTTGTGGCCGTTTTCGTTACCGCCGAGCTTTACGCGCACTTTCCCGGCGGGCAGGTCCAGCTCGTCGTGCACCACAATGATGCGATCCGGCGCCACGCCCAGCTGCGCCGCCAGCGGGCCGACGGCCTCGCCGGTGGTGTTCATGTACGTCGTCGAGCGCGCGTAGGCGACGCGGTCGCGCACCTGCACCAGCGCTTTGACTCCCGGCACCGGCGCAAGCTCGTCGGCCAGCTCGTCCAGCGCCATATAGCCCACGTTATGCCTGGTAGCGGCGTATTTGTCGCCCGGGTTGCCCAGCCCCACCACGAGCCACTGCGCCTCCAGCTTGGGGGTGCGTTTGCGCCTGAAGAATCCGAACATGACGCATACTCTAGCCATGGAGTTTCCACGAGTGATCGCAGCACCCATGGCCGGCGGACCGTCCACGCCCGCACTCGTCAACGCGGTGAGCTTCGGGTTCATCGCGCTCGGCACCTGCACCGTCGCCCAGGCCCGCGAGTGGCTCGCCGCGTGCGAGCCGCCGTTCGGCGCCAACCTCTTCGTGCCCCAGCGGGAGCCAAAGCCTGATGACGTCCTCACGGTCGCCCGCCGCCTCCACCAAGAAGTCCCGGACGTCTCGTCCGACTACGCGGAGAAGTTCGCGCTCGTCCTCGACGCTGCACCCGCCGTGGTCTCGTCCACTTTCGGTTGCTTCACCGAAGCCGAGATTGCCCAGCTGCACGCCGCGGGCTCGGAGGCGTGGGCGACGGTGACCAGCCCTGCCGAGATTGCCGAGGCGAAGCGCAGGGGCGTCGACGGCGTGATCGTCCAGGGCCCGCGTGCCGGCGGTCACCGCGCAACCTGGGACCAGCACGAGGACCCGGACCAGCGGACGTTGGAGGAGCTTCTCGCGCTCGCGGATGGGCCCGTGATCGCGGCGGGTGGGGTGCGGGGACCGGAGGACGTCGAAACGCTTGGCGTCCCTGTCGCCTGCGGCACCGCATTTTTGCTCGCCGACGAAGCCGGCACCAGCGCGCGCAACCGCGACCTGCTGCGCACGGACGCGCCCGCCGTGGTCTCGCGCGCGTTCTCTGGGCGGTGGGCGAGCGGGTTGGAAACCGCGTTCACCCGCGAACACCCGGACCTGCCGCCGACCTACCCGTACCTGCGGCCCATGACCAGAGACAACGACTACTGCCTCGTCGGCGTGGACCGAGGCGAACTCATGGCCGCACCGGCGCGCGAGATCCAGCGGATGTTAACGCCCTAACCGGTGGCAGCGATGTTAGGGACATGAAACTTTCCAAGATTGCCATTGCCACCGCAACCACAGGCGCGCTTGCAATGGGCGCGCTTGCCCCGGCCGCCCCCGCAGCCCCTGCTGAGCACGACATCGCCTACAGCGGCAGCGCGTGGGGGCTCTACAGCTTCCTCATGACCAACATCATGAACGGGCTCGACCAGATCAACGGCGGCGCGGACAGGCACCCGACCGAAAAGTTCGGTGGGGTCATGCTCAGCGCGTTGCCGCTGGCGATCTTGCTGTTCCCGCTGCAGATGATCGCCGAGGCTGAGGTCCGTCTGCTGGACCAGCTCAGCCGCTAATACACCCGCGTGGTGTTCTCGATCGCGCCCAAGCCCTCGATTTCCACGCGCACCGTGTCGCCGTCAGCAAGGTAGCGCTTCGGCTCGCGGGCGTGGCCCACGCCGGCAGGGGTGCCGGTGGCGATGACGTCGCCGGGCTCGAGCGGGTAGAGGTGCGAGATGAACTCCACCAGCTTCGCGGGCGTGAACACCAGGTCGTCGGTGGGGGCGTGCTGCATCACCTCGCCGTTGACAGTGGTGGTGATTGCAGGCCCCGGCTGCCACTCGGTGTCCAGCCACGGTCCGAAACCGGCAGTTTTCTCCAGGGACTTGCCCTGGTGCCACTGCTGCGTGCGCTTTTGGTAGTGGCGCTGGGTGTAGTCGTTGATCACCGAGTATCCCGCGATGTGCTCCGCGCCGTTGGTCGCGTGGCGGGCGCGGGTGCCGATTACCACCGCGAGCTCGCCCTCAAAATCGAGGGTGTCGGCGTTGAAGCTGGGTACTTCGGCGTCGTCGTGGGCGCCGATGAGCGCCTCCGGGTACTTGATGAACAAGGTGGGCACGTCCGGCTGCTCGTGCCCCATCTCGGCGATGTGCTTGGCGTAGTTCAAGCCGACGCAGATGATTTTGCCGGGGCGCGGGATCACCGGCGCGAGATCGCCCGGGGTGAAGGTGATCTCCTCGCCTTCTTCGAAAGTGCCGTCGCGCAGCAGCGTTCCGACGTCCTCCGCGCCCAACGTCACCGCCCTTCCCTCGCCGATAACGCGGGCAGCGGTGGTGGTGCTTCCGGTCCTGATCGTGGCAAGTTTCATGCACACTAGCTTATCGCCCGCAGGATCTCATCTGCCGCGTCTGCGGACGCGATAGCCAAGTCCACCTGCTCCTTCGCGCTGAATGGTTTGAGCACGTAGTCCGCCGGCGCCATCCGTCCGGGCGGGCGCCCAATGCCCACCGCCACCTTGTTGTACGGCTTGCCGCCCAGCGATTTCGTGATGGACTTCAACCCGTTGTGCCCGTGGTCGCCGCCGCCCAGGCGTAGCTTCACCTCGCCGAGCTCTAAATCCAGCTCGTCGTGCACCACGTAGAGGTCCTCCGGCTTCACGCTGAAGTAGTCCATCAGTGCTTTGACTGGCCCACCGGAGACGTTCATGAAGGCCCGGGTGCGGGCGATGACCGCATGGTCGTCGTCAAGCAAGCGCCCCTTCGCAAGCTCGGCGATCTCCGTGTTCGTGCGCTTGTGCACCGCAAGTTGCGCCGGCATCGGGGTGGCGCGGCCGAGCAGCTCCTCCACGACGAACACGCCCGCGTTGTGCCGCGTGGCGGCGTACTGCGGGCCGGGGTTGCCAAGGCCGACGATCAAGATAGTCACGCCCACGAGGATAACCCACCCGAAAATGCGGAAAACCCGCCGCCGCGGGGATGCGGTGGCGGGTTGGGGAGGGGAGGATTTACTCCTCGTCGCCCTTCTCCTCAGCCGGAGCCTCGGACTCAGCGCCAGCCTCGGCGCCGCCTTCCTCAGCGGCCTCGGCCTCAGCCTCGAGGTCCTCGTCAACCTGCTCGTAGGTGACGTTGACGATGAGGGTCTCCGCGTCGGAGATGAGCTCTGCGCCCTCCGGTAGCTTGACATCGGTTGCGTAGAGCGCGTCGCCGATCTCCTTGCCCTCGATGGAGACGGTCAGCTCGTCCGGGATGGACAGCGCGTCGATCTCGATCTCCACGTAGTCGGTCTCCTGCAGCACAACTGCGCCCGGAGCAGCCTCGCCCTCCATGACAACAGGGACCTCGACGGTGACCTTCTCGCCGCGCTTAATGCCGAACAGGTCGATGTGGTCGATGTCCAGGGTGAGCACGTTCTGGTCGATGTGCTTGACCATGGCCAGCAGCTTCTCGCCGTCGAGCTCGAGCTCGACGATGGCGTTGGCGCCGTCGTTACGCACGATTGCGGTCATCTCAATGCGGTCGACCGCGAAGTGGATGTTCTCGATGCCCTTTTCGTACAGGACACCCGGGATCTTGCCGTCGCGGCGCAGACGGCGTGCGGAGCCCTTGCCGAACTCCTCGCGACGCTCACCCTTGATAACGGTGGGGGTAATAGCCATGTTGTACTCCTTCGTGTGTGAAGGGCCACAGGCCTTGCCTGCGACCACTAAACGGATATGTGCTCGTCGAGTGATCGCAAAGGATCTCAAAATCGCGTCGATAACGGCCTATCAAGGCCCTCGCCGAGACTGCTACAGGGTAGCAGGCGGTTTTTGCCACACAAAATGCCCGCTTGCCTGGGCCTCCTCAAACTCGTGCCCGAGCGGGATGCCCCGGCGCTCGCGCATCAGCAGCGTGACGACGAGGCCCGTGACCGTCGCCGCCATCAAGTACACGGTGATGGCGGTGGTGCCGCCCGTCGCCTCGCGCAGGGCCGCGGCGATGGTGGGGGCGAACGCGCCGCCCAGGATCGCGCCGAGGGCGTAGGAAATGGAGGCGCCGGAGGCACGGATGGAGGCGGGGAAGAGCTCGGCGTAGAACGCGCCGATTTGTCCGTAGGTCAGGCCGAGCCCGACGGTGAGGAAGATCAGCGCCGCGGTGATTTTTGGCAACGATCCGGTGTTCACCAGCGGGAACAGCGCCAACACGCCGGCTGCCTGCACGACGAAGCCGATCGCAAGCGTGCGGCGGCGGCCGATGAAGTCGGAGACCCAGCCGGCGAACGCGGTGGTGCACAGCCAAGTGGCGGCTGAGGCGGTGACGGCCCACAGGATGTCGCCGCGTTCGATGGCGAGCCCGGCCGGGTCGGTGACGTAGTTCTGGATGTAGCCGCCGGTGGTCATGTAGCCCACCGTGCCGTTTGCGGCGAAGATCAGCGCGGCGGCGAGCACGAGCCCGGCGTGGCGCTTGAACAGCGAGCCGACCGGGTTACGCGCGCCGACCTCGCGCATTTCCTCCACCACGGGCGATTCCTCCACGCCGGTACGGATCCACCAGCCCAGCACGGTCAGGCCGATGGAAAGCAGAAACGGCACGCGCCAGCCCCACTGCAGAAACGCATCCCCCGGGGCGATCATGGTCATCAGCGCCAGCACACCGGATGACAGCAAAAGCCCCGCCGGCACGCCCACCTGGGGTCCGGCGCCGTAAAGGCCACGCTTGTCGGCCGGTGCGTGTTCCACGGCCAGAAGCACCGCCGAGCCCCACTCACCTCCTGCAGAGGTGCCCTGCAGGATGCGCAGGAACACCAGGGCGGCTGGCGCGAACCAGCCAGCGGTTTCATACGTGGGTAAAAGACCGATCAGCGCTGTGGCGGTGCCCATGGTGAACAGCGTGACCATGAGCACCCCGCGCCGGCCCAGCCGGTCGCCGAAGTGGCCTGCCAGCACCGCACCCAACGGCCGGAACAAAAAGGACAGGCCCACGGTGAGGAAGCTGGCAATCGTCGCCGCGGCGGGCCCGAGCGGGCCGAACATGACCTGGTTGAACACCAAGCCGGCGACGGCCGCGTAGAGGAAGTAGTCGTACCACTCGATGGCGGTGCCGATGGTGGTGGCCGCGACGACGCGACGGCGTTCACTGCGCACGGTCGAAGGCCTCCAAAAGCGCGTCGGTTTCTTCCGTGTTCGTCACTGTCACGCGGATGCCTTCAGGGAAGGAGCGCACCAGCACGCCTTCCGTGGCCAGCCGGTCGGCCAACTCTTTGCCTGCGCCGGGCAACCACACGAAGTTCGCCTGGCTTGCTGCAAGCCCAAGCTTGTCGACGACACGGCTCCGCTCGGCCACGGTGCCGTCGATACGCGCACGCAGCGCCTCCTGTGCCTCGAGCGAGGCGAGTGCCGCCTCTTGCGCGATCGCGCTGACGGAAAAGGGAATGGAGACCTTGTTCAGCGCGTCGATGATCGGGCGCGGGCCGAACGCGTAGCCGATTCGCGCGCCTGCCAGGCCGTACGCTTTGGAGAAGGTGCGAAGGCCCACCACATTCGGGTAGCGGGTGATCACCTCGGTGGCCACTGGGGTGTCGGCGGCTTGGTTGTACTCGAAGTAGGCCTCGTCGAGCACGACGAGCACGTCCGCCGGCACCTTGTCCATGAAGGCGGTGAACTCGGCGTTGGTGATTGTCGTGCCGGTGGGGTTGTTCGGGTTGCAGAGGAAGATCAGCTTGGTGCGCTCGGTCACCGCGGCGGCGAGCGCCGGCATGTCGAGCCTGTTGTCGCTGTCGAGCGGGACTTTCACTGGGGTGGCGCCGACGATCTGGACGAAGATCGGGTAGGCCTCGAAGCTGCGCCAGGGGAAGACCACTTCGTCGCCGGGCTGGGCCGCAATCGAGACCAGCTGCTGGCACAGCGCGGATGATCCGGCGCCGAGCGCGACCTGCTCAGGTTCCACACCCAGGTGCTGTCCCAGAGCCGTGCGCAGCCGGAGCGCGCCGATGTCCGGGTAACGGTTTATTTCGCCGAGCGTGTTGCTCATGGCGTCGAGCACCGGCGGCAGTGGCCCTTCGGCGCACTCGTTGGAGGACAGTTTGATGGCGCGCTCGTCGCGCACGCCCGGGACGTACGGGGGAATGGCCTCGAGGTCGGGGCGGATCATGCGCGGCTCCTCTGCGTAGTCAGTGAGATCAGGCCCAGCACGATGATCCAGCCGGTCAGCGTGGCAAGGCCCATCCGGTATTCCGGAAGAATACCCATTAACACGAGCACGAGGAGGAAAAACGCGATACAGATCCAGTTGGCCGCTGGATACATCGGCGCCGCGAAGGTTGCGCTCTTGGCAGTCTTGCGGAAGTTCAGGTGGGAGATACAGATGCCCGCCCAGGTGATCAGCTCGGTGCCGACGATAATCGCCAGCAGCACCGCGAAGATCTTACCTTCGAAGAAGAAGTTCAGGATGACGACGGTGCCCATGAGCGCGGCGTCGAAAAGCAGGGCTCTGGTGGGCAGCCCTTTCGCGCTGGTTGCCGCGAATGCGCGCGGCGCCTGGCCGTTGCGGGCGAGGTCGCGCAGCATGCGGGCACCCGAATACGTCATGGTGTTGAGCACCGAGAACACCGCCACCACGATGACCACGTTGAGTGCCGTGGCCGCCGGGCCGAAGCCGACACCGGCAAGCACGCGGATAAACGGGCTTTCGTTCGTTTCTTGCTCGTTCCAGGGTGCCAGCAGCAGGATGGTGCCGATGCCGCCGAGGTAGAACACCAGAATGCGCCATACCACCGAGTTCACTGCGCGCGGGATGGCGGTCTTGGGGTTGTCCGCCTCGCCGGCGGCGGTGCCGATGGACATGATGCCGCCGAACGTGAACGTCACCGCCACCAGCGCGAACAGCACGCCGGAGGGGCCGTTGGGCATGAACCCGCCGTGCTCGGTGATGTTGGAGAACCCGATCGGCTCGTCGGGGCCGAGACCGGCCACCAGGGCAAACCCGAGCACGATCATGAGCACGAGAGCGGCGACCTTGATCAGCGACAGCCAGTACTCGGTCGCGGCGAAGACGCGCACGTTGAACAGATTCAGCACAACAACCAGGACTAGCGTGACCAGCGCGGTGACCCAGTGCGGCAACCCGGGAAACCAGTAGTCCAAGAATGTGCCCATGGCCGTCAGCTCCAGCATCCCCACCACGACGGTGGTGAACCACCAGTTCCAGCCGGTGATGAAGCCGGCCACCGGCCCGATGAACGCGCGGGAGTACGCCGCGAACGACCCGGAGACGGGGTGCTCCACCGCCATCTCGCCGAGCATGCGCATGAGGAAGTACACGATCAGCCCGACGAGCGCGAAGGAGATCAACACCGCGGGCCCGGCGTACTGGATCGATCCGGCGGAGCCCAAAAACAGGCCCGTGCCTATCGACGAACCAAAGGCAATCATCATCAATTGCCGACTTTTGACGCTCCTGTTCAGGCCCTGCTCTTGCAGGCTGTCGTTCTGGCTCACGGTTTAGTTTCCTGTCGGTGGTCGGGTGGTGGTGCGGGACATGCCACGGAATTCGGCGATGGCGGTGTCGCCGTCGTACAGCGTGACGTCCGAAAGCCCGTTCCTGCCCCACGTGTGGCGCTCGCGCGCAACGCCGCGGATAGTGCGGCCCATCTTCGCGGGGGCGAGGTAAATCATCTCGGATTGCGCGCTGACGGTTGGGTCGGTGCGCCGCGAGTTGCACGCGCCGCCGAACAAGGCGTCGGCGAAGGTGAACAGCACGCCGCCTTGGCAAACTCCGAAGCCGTTGGCGTGGCGCGCCTCCACCGTGAACTCGCCTTCAGCCAACCCCGGTTCGAGCCGCGTGATGGTCGCACCGAGGTACTCCAAGGTGGCGTCATGGTCGAACATGGATTTCGCGTGCTCGAGGTCGGGGGTGAACTCCACCGACGGAGCGTAGCGCTCGTACATGCCTATTCCTTCCCGTATGCGTGAAGCCGGGGCAGCGGAAGTGCTGCCCCGGCTGTTGCGGTCTGGCGAACCGTGGGGTTTACGCCTGGCCCTCGAACAGGGTGGTCACGGAGCCGTTTTCAAAGATCTCGTGGATCGTCTTGGCCAGCAGCGGTGCGATGGACAGCACTGTGAGGTTGCTCCAGCCCTCGGTGTCCTGCGGCAGGGTGTCGGTGGTGATGACCTCCTCTGCGCCGCAGTCGCTGAGGCGCTCGCGCGCCGGGTCGGAGAACACGCCGTGGGTGCAGGCGATGACCACGGACTTCGCGCCGGCCTCTTTGAGCACCCCGACGGCGCCGGCGATGGTGCCGCCGGTGTCGATCATGTCGTCCATGAGGATGCAGTCCTTGCCGTCGACGTCGCCGACGACGCGGTTGGACACGACCTTGTTCGCGGCGTCGATGTCGCGGGTCTTGTGCACGAACGCCATGGGGGCGTCGCCGAGCATGTTGGCCCACTTCTCGGCCGACTTCACGCGGCCGGCGTCGGGGGAGACCACCACGAGGTTGTCCAGCGGGTACTTGGACTTGATGTAGTCCACCAGGATCGGCTGGGCGTGCATGTGGTCCACCGGGCCGTCGAAGAAGCCCTGGATCTGGTCGGTGTGCAGGTCCACAGAGACGATGCGGTCCGCGCCGGCGGCGGTGAGCAGGTCCGCAATCAGGCGGGCGGAGATCGGCTCGCGGCCGCGGTGCTTCTTGTCCTGGCGGGCGTAGGGGTAGAACGGCAGGATCGCGGTGATGCGCTTGGCGGAGCCGCGCTTGAGCGCGTCGATCATGATGAGCTGTTCCATCAGCCACTTGTTCAGCGGCTGGGCGTGGGACTGCATGACAAAGCAGTCGGCGCCGCGGACGGACTCTTCGAAGCGGATGAAGATCTCGCCGTTGGCGAAGTCGCGCGCGGTGGTGGGAACCAGCTCGATGCCGAGCTCCTTGGCCACAGCCTCTGCGAGGGCCGGGTGGGCGCGGCCGGTGAAGACCTTGAGGTCTTTGTGGTTTTCGGTGGAGTAACCAGTCATGTAATTAACCCTCTCGCTTCGCGTTTTTTGCTGCTTCAGCCGCGTCAGTGCCCGGGCGGCGCTTTTCCACCCAGCCTTCGATGTTGCGCTGGCGGCCTTCCTTGATGGCCAGCGCGCCGGCGGGCACATCCTCGGTGACCACTGTACCCGCGCCGGTGTAGGCGCCATCACCGATGTTCACCGGTGCGACGAACATGGTGTCGGAGCCGGTGCGGCAGTAGTCGCCGATGGTGGTGTGGTGCTTGTTCACGCCGTCGTAGTTGGCAAACACGGAGCTTGCGCCGATGTTGGAGTGCTTGCCCACGGTGGCGTCACCGATGTAGGTCAGGTGCGGCACCTTGGAGCCTTCGCCGATCTTGGCGTTCTTGGACTCGACGAAGCCGCCGAGTTTGCCGCGGGCGCCGAGTTCGGTGCCGGGGCGGATGTAGGTGAACGGGCCGACGGCGGCTTCCTCACCGATGACGCCGAGTTCGCCCTGGGTGCGTACGACGGTGGCGCGGGCGCCGACTTCCATATCGGTCAGGGTGGTGTCGGGGCCGATTTCGGCGCCGTCGCCGATGACGGTGGAGCCCCACAGCTGGGTGTTGGGGTGGATGACCACGTCGCGGCCGATTTCCACCTCGACGCCGATCCAGGTGGAGTCCGGGTCGATCACGGTCGCACCGCCTCGCATCGCCTTCTCGACGAGCCTGCGGTTGAGCTCCTTGCCAGCCTCCGCCAGTTGCACTCGGTCGTTCACGCCGGCCAGCTCGCGGGCGTCGGGGGCGGTAAACGCGGTGACCCGGAGGCCGTCGTTACGTGCGATGCTCAGCACATCGGTGATGTAGAACTCGCCCTGGGCGTTGTCCGGGGTGACGCGCGTGAGCGCGTCGCGCAGCACCTTGCCGTCGAAGGCGAACACGCCGGAGTTGACCTCGCGGACTTTGCGTTGCTCGTCGGTGGCGTCCTTTTCCTCCACGATCTCAAGGACGTCGCCGGCCTCGCTGCGGATGATGCGGCCGTAGCCGGTGGGGTTGTCGAACTCGAGTGAGAGCACGGTGACCGCGGCGTGCTCGGACTCATGCTTGTCCACGAGCGCCTGCAGGGTCTCCGGGGTCAGCAGCGGCACGTCGCCGTTGGTGACCACCACGGTGCCGTCGAAATCCGGGATGGCGGACAGGCCTACCTGGACGGCGTGCCCGGTGCCGTTTTGCTCCTCCTGGATAGCCTGGCGGATCTCCACGTGCATCTGCTCGGCGATCTGCTCCACGGCCGGGGCGACCTGGTCGCGCTGGTGGCCGACAACCGCAACCAGATGGTTGGGGTGCACGCCGGCGGCCGCGTGCAGGGAGTGGGACAGCAGGCTGCGCCCGCCGATCTCGTGCAGCGTCTTTTGGCGGTCGGACTTCATGCGGGTTCCGGCGCCGGCCGCGAGCACGACAACGGCACGTTCGAAGTGGGTAGGCACTCGAATGCTCCTTGTTTTATGGGTTGTGTAGCGGGTTTTTGTCGGCAACCAGCATAACGCCTAGGCGGCGGCCGCCGAGACTTCTTTCAGGTTCCGCGCGCCAATCACGCCGGCGTAGCCCACGACAGCCAGGAAGATCAGCGCCGCCTGCGGGCCGAGCACCGCGATCGCGGACGAAATCGCGCCGACGACCAGCAGCACCACGCCCATGACGGTGTTGGAGGCGCCGGTGATCATGGTGCGCTTGTCGCCGTCGGCCATGTCCACCAGGTACGTCTTGCGGCTCACGCGCACCGCGGTGTGGGCGAGGTTGACCAGGAAGAAGCCCAGGGGCATGACCCAGGCGTTCACCCCAGCCGGTGCGAGCCGCGCGCTCATGACAAGCGCCACGATCACGGTCGAGGCAACGCCAGCGGCCCAGGCCATCGTGCTTTTCGACGACCTGTCGGACAACTTGCCCGAAATCCTGCCACCCAGAAGCGACGCGCCGCCGGAGGCGATGATGAACGCGCCGAGGCCCGTCAGGTCGGCGCCTTCGTCGCCGGCCATGACCACGATGAACGGGGCGGAAAGGGCGGTGACCAGCATCAGCGAGCGCACCACCAGGAACTTTTGCAGGTCGCGGTCGCCTTTGACCAGTGCCCACATCTCCTTCATGCTCTGGCCGTCTTTGGCCTCCGGTTCAGCCTCCGGCTCGTCGATGCCGCGGAAGACCAGCGATGCCAGCGCCCACATTGATGCGCCCACGGCGAGCAGTGCCGCGATCGCCCACTGCGGCAGGTTGTTGGGCAAAAATGTGAGAATCAGGCCGATCGCGAGGGTGAACCCGCCGGCCAGGGCGGTCGCGCGGCCGGTGATGTCGCCGCGGCGGCCCTTCGAAATCGTGCGGCCCTGCACGTCCTTGCCGGCCAGTGAGCACAGGGAGCGGAACAGCGCGTGGGCGGCGAGAAGGATGAGGATGACGGCGCCGAGCGGAGCGCCGTCGAGAAGCAATGCGCTCAAGGCGATAAGACCCGCGGCGACGGCTTGGCCCCACGAACCGAGGAGCCACACGCGCTTGCGGGAGCGCTTCGAAGTCACCCACGGGCTCAAAAACGCCTGCGGCAGCATCGAGCCGGATTCGCGGATGGGCACGAGGAACGAGGTCAACACCGCCGGCACACCGGCGGCGCCGAACAGCCACGGCAGCACCGTCTTCGGCGCGACGACTTGGTCGCCGATGTTTTGCAGGCCGTTGGACCAGATGAACCGGCGTGCGTTGCGTTCCTCGCGTTGATCGTTATGCATACAGCGGATAGTAGGGTCGAAAGAGAGTATCAGCGAACCGGGAGGCGGACATGGCGATGAGCAGACGCACATTCTTCAGGGGCACACTTCTGGCGACGGCGGCGCTGGCCGCGGCGGCGACAGGCACGGCGTGCTCGACGTCCTCCCAGACCAAACCGCTCGGCGCGGACGATGAGGCTCGCCCGCTGCGCATCCCGCCGCTGTACGAGGGCGAACTCGACGGCAACGTGCGCCGCTTCGAGCTGACCGCGCAGGAAGGCGAGTTCGAAATCGTGCCCGGCACGATGACTAAGACCTGGGGCTTCAACGGCCCGTACCTGGGCCCGACGCTGTACATGCGCCGCGGCGAGGAAATCGACATGACGGTGCACAACGAACTGCCGGAGCCCACCGTCGTGCACTGGCACGGCCTGCACCTGCCGGCGACCGCCGACGGCGGGCCGGCGCTGATGTTCGACCCGGGCGAGTCCTGGTCGCCGTCGTGGACCGTGGACCAACCCGCCGCGACGTGCTGGTACCACCCGCACCCGCACGAAAAGTCCGCCGTGCACGCCTACCGCGGCCTCGCCGGGGGCATCGTGCTTGACGACGACGCTTCCGCCTTCCCTGGCCTCCCCAACGACTACGGGGTAGACGACATCCCCGTGATCATCACCGACGCGAACTTCACCGAGGACGGCCAGCTGGACGAAGATAGCGGCTGGGTCGGCTCCACCGTGATGGTCAACGGCATGACGAAGCCGCGCTTCGAGGCCACCACCCGGCGCGTGCGTCTGCGCGTGCTCAACGGCGCAACGATGCGTTTCCACCACTTGTCCTTGGGCAAGCCGTTTTATGTGGTGGCCACGGACCAGGGTTTCCTGGACGCCCCGGTCGAGGTTGACGGCGTGCTGCTCAGCGCCGGCGAGCGCGTTGAGATCGTGGTGGACCTTGAGCCGGGCAAGGACCTGAAGCTGCGCAGCGACGGACTCCCGGATTTGGGAGGCATGCCGGATAAGGAAACCGCGGAGATGTTCGGCTTCACCGACAAGTTCGACTTGCTCGAGATCGCAGCGCTGTCGGAAGACGCCCCCGAGGTGCCCGCCCTCGCTGATTCGCTGGTGCCGTTCGAGGTGCCTTCTGTGGAGTCGGTCGAGGTGGAGCGCGAGTTCCGTCTCAACGGTGTGGAGATCAACGACAAGACCATGGACATGACGCGCGTGGACTTCACCGTGGACCACAAGAGCCCGGAGATCTGGCACGTGACCAACGAGAACGACGACATGGCCCACAACTTCCACATCCACGACGCGCGCTTTGCCGTCATCGGCGTGGAAAACGGCGAACTGGAGTTCACCACCGGCTGGCACGACACCATCACTGTCCCGCCGCTGGCCACGGTGAGCCTGCTTGTGGAGATGGGCTACTACCCGGACCCGAGCCTGGCGTACATGTACCACTGCCACATGCTCAACCACGAAGACAGCGGCATGATGGGCCAGTTCGTCATCGTCGAGCCTGGCCAGGAGGCGAACCTGGATCTGCCCGCCGGGCACGGCGGGCACTAGGCGGGATTAGCCGCGCACGTTGTGGCCGATGACTGCTGGCAGCAGCAGGGGAGCGTCGCCGAGCAGCGCCTTGAGGTTGCCGTCGCGCTCCACCGCACTGGTGACTGTGCGGACCTTCGAACCTGACTTGTCGCGCCCGCGACCGCGGTTGGCGCCGGCCGCCATGGGCCCTGCCGCGAAGGCGCCGCCGCGTGCGCCGTGGCCGTTTTGGCTTGCCGCGCCGTTCGCCCCGGCGACATAGGACGAGCCCGCGCCGTGCGCGCCGGTGCCGCCAGCGCCAGTTCCACCAGCGCCAGCGCCTCCGATACCGGGGCGCATTCCGTTCGCTCCCTGTCCTGTTCCGTTGCTCGATCCAGCTCCAGCGCCTGTTCCGGCACCAGCACCGATGCCGGACCCAAGAGACGATGCGCTGCGCTGGCTTCCAGCGCCCCCGTTTGCGCCAGCACCGAGACCACGACCGTTGACGAAGCCGCCACTGACACCGGTACTCATGCCTGCGCCCGCGCCAGTGCCGGGGCTAGTGCGGGGGCTGTTGGCAAGTCCTGTGCTGGTGCCGTGTCCAGAAGCTACGCCGCGGCCACCTGCGACGGCGTTTCCCGGCGCGAGGCCGAGTCCGGCGGTGCCGGTGCCGGCGGTACTTGTGCTGGCGTTGGTTTGGGGCGCCCCGCTGGCTGCACCGATGGTGGGGGTGAGGGGATTGGCAGGGGAGGCGGGAGTGCTCGTCGCAAAGCTTCCTGCTGCTGAAGGGGCAGGCGGGGCGATAACAGCGGAGGCTGACTGGGTGGGGGCCGCGCCTGCGGCGATGCGCTCGAAGGTCTCTGGGGTGGGGCGGCCGTATTGCTGGATCACTTCCGCCGGCGACTTTGCGTGCGCGAGGTCGCCGTAGCCGCGGTTGGTCAGCACTTCCTGCAACCCGGGTGGCAGCTCAGTCGGCGTATACGACGTTGCTGCGGGAGCAGGTACGTCGGTGTTGGCGTACGGCGTCGACGGCAGCTTTCCCGCGTCCGGCAGCAGCCGGTTAAACGCTGGAATTGCCGGCTGGAGCCCGGAAGTGACGCGGGAAGAATACGAGCTGAGGTAATCCGACTCGATCTGCGCCTTGATCTTCGGATCTTCTGCCTCGTGGTATGCGGCAGCGGCTGCGGAGGCGTACATACTCTCTGAGTCAGCCGCCATGCCGAGCGCCTCCGTGTGATTCGCGAGGGAACGTGAGTTAGCGACGTATTCCAAACCCGCATTCTGGATCTGGGTGACCTTCTTCATCGCCTCCTGGATCCAGATTGTGTCGGCTGACGAGCTCAAAGCGTGGTGGACGCCGTTAAGCTCATCCATGGCGTCTTCGATGAGCTGAGCGTTGGAAGTCCAAAAGTCCGACGCAGAGTACGCGAGAGACGTGTTGGTGAGGTTCAGATTCATTTCCGCGCCGAGCAGCGACGACTCCGAGGCGGAGGACACGGCCGCGTTGTCGAACGTGTTGGTCTTCGGGTCCGCGGCCTTGAGTTGCTGGAAGCCCTGGGCGTACATCGGCGTGAGTGCAGCAGCTGGGCCGCCGAGCGGTGCCAGCAGGGAGCCCATCATCCCGGAGAACGATTCATCAGTCTGCTGCGTGTTGGTCAACGCCAGCCACAGGTTGTCAGCGGTGTGCTTCAGATACAGCGCGATGGCCTGGTTCGCCTCCGGCGCGCGCTCGTCCCCGATCGGGCTGAGCCGCTCGCCTGCCTCGTCCAAGCCGCCCGCGCTGGAGAAGCTGGAGAGGGAGGCGAAGCCACCAAATTGCCTGTTGGTTTTTAAAGATAATGCTTGTTTCCTGAGTTGATCGATTGCCATTTCAACGCTGTCTACGTCTAATTGGATCCGCATTTTCTGCCCCCATTTACTTATGCCGTCGTCTGCGGATCCTAGACAGGAAGACGGGGACCGTAAATAGACTGTCCATTGAAATGGACAGTGCTAAGTGGTGGCGAAAAACAATGATTCGAATGTTGAAATTGCAAATTCGCAGGAATCTTCGAAAGTCCCCAGCCCTGGTGGGCGCGTGACCGAGATGCTCAATCCGCCTCTGGCAGTATCAATTTGTGCAAAACAATCTGTGTCGTCGGGTAGTCCGGTTCCGTACACATAAATGGGTGGAAGTGTTTGTGAGCGAATCGCGCTATCGATCGGTTTTGTTTGCTCGACAACTTCACGGTTTGCGTTCGTTGCAGCAATGCTGAGTGCGTAGTGCTGCGACTCCGTTCCAAAAGAACAAGCATTTACGTCAGGATTTAATCCTCGGTACTCCTCCGGGATCGGCTCGACGTTGTGGAAGCCGGCGGCGGCGAATTCCTCGTGGGAGATCTCGGTGCAGGGGTCGAAGATGTCGTCGCCGAGGGCGAAGGGGTCGAAATCGCCGATTTCGAGGGTGCCGCTTTTGAAGTGGAACGCGGCGGGAGCATCAGCAGAACTGTCGGCAGAACTGCCAGAAGAGCCGCCAACAGCACCGCCCGCGGATTCGGCGCTGTGCTCGTTTGCCTGGTTGTTGGCGGTGGGGGCCGGAGGGGCGTCGATAGGCGAGGGCTCCGAAGCGCACCCCGCGAGTACCCCGCATGCCATGAGCCAAACGATGTGGCGTTTCATGTACCCCTCCAATAAAAAAGCTTCCCCACCAGGACTCGAACCTAGAATGACGGTACCAAAAACCGTAGTGTTGCCGATTACACCATGGGGAATAGCACCGCTGATTGTAGACCAGACCTGCCAACTGCCAAAGACGGGGTTAGCGCTACGACGCTCTAAGCTAGGGCGCATGGCTCGAAGGCGAATGACGGCACCCCAGCGCAGAGATCAACTGATCGGAGTGGGGCGGCAAGCATTCGCTGAGCGCGGGCTCGATGGCATTTCCATGGAGGAAATCGCGGCGCGCGCCGGGGTGTCCAAGCCTGTGGTGTACGAGCATTTCGGCAGCAAGGAGGGCCTGTACCAGGAGGTTGTGCGGCTGGAGATGGCCCGGCTGGAGCGCACGATCACGTCGAGCATCCAGGCTGGCCCGTGGCGCGACCGCATCGAGCGCGGCGTGCTGGCGCTGCTCACCTACGTCGAGGAGGAAACGGACGGTTTCATCATCCTCGCGCACGGGCAGCTGCCGGGGGAGGGGCGGACGTATTCGACGATCCTCAACCGCGTCACCGCCGAGGTGAGCTACCTGCTGGGGGAGGCGTTTAAGCACCGCGGGCTCGACGAGGCGATGGCGGGGCTGTACGGTCAGGCGCTTGTCGGCACCGTCTCCAATTCGGCGCTGTGGTGGCTGGACGAGCGCACGCCCGACAAGCACACCGTGGCGGCGCATATTTCCAACTTGTGCTGGAACGGGTTGCGGGGGATGGAGGCGCAGCCGCGTGTGTACGGAAGCGGCAAGGCGAGCGACGAGACAAACGGCGAAACCGCAGAGAAGGATGCGTAAAAGACATGACTGAAACCACTCCGCCCGTGTTGGGCGGTTTGCTCACCGCGGCGCTGACGGACCCGAAGCTGAAGGGCTTGGTCACGCACGTGGGCGAGGATTCGTTGCACGTCACGGGCATTGACCAGGTGCGCTCTTGGGCGGCGGGCGCGATTGCGCGCGAAACACCGGTGTTGCTAGTCACGGCGACTGGCCACGAGGCAGAGGACCTCGCCGCGGAGCTGAAGGCCATTTTGGGCGAGGAAAAGGTGGCGCAGTTCCCGGCATATGAGACGTTGCCGCACGAGCGTCTTTCGCCGGCGCCGGACATTGTGGGGCGCCGTTCGAAGGTGCTGTGGGACATGCCGCGCGTGATCGTCGCGGCGGCGCGCGCGGTGTGCCAGCCGGTGCTGCCGCCGGCGGAGCCGATCACCATCGCGGTGGATGAAGAGCACGACTTCGAGGATCTGACCGCGCAGCTGGTGCACTTCGCGTACAACCATGTGGACATGGTGGCGCAGCGCGGCGAGTTCGCCACCCGCGGCGGCATCATCGATGTGTTCCCGACCACCGCGCAAAACCCGGTGCGCATCGAGTTTTGGGGCGACGAGGTCACCGACATCCGCTCGTTCGCAGTCGCGGACCAGCGCACCATCGAAGAGGTGCGGTCGGTGGATCTGCACCCTGCGAGGCAATTGCTTATCGACGATACCGTGGCCGCCAAAGCCGACGACCTCGCGCGAAAATTCCCCTCCAACCCGACGCTGTCGTCGCTGCTTGCCCGCATTTCGGAGAAGCAGCCGGCGGACGGCATGGAGGCGCTCATTCCGGCGCTGACGGACAAGCAGTACTCGGTGCTGCCGGAGCTCATGCCCGCCGGCTCCGTGGTGTTAGTGACCAACCCGGAGAAAGTGCGCACCCGCATCGCTGATTTGGAGGCGACGGACCGCGAGTTCCTCGAGGCCGGCTGGGAAGCAGCCGCCATGGGTGCCGAGGGACCTGTCGTGGTGGAGGGCCTGGACGTGTCCGCCTCGTCGTACCGCTCCTACGAGTCGCTGGAGGTCTCCGCCTCCAAGGCCGGCAACGCCTGGTGGACGTTCGCCCCGCCCGGCATGTTCGCCGCCGACGACGCGGAGACGCTGCCTTTGGAGTTCGAGGCCGCGCCCGCGCCGAAGGGCGACCCGAAGGCGATCGAGCAGCTCTATGCCACGCTGAAGCTCCACATCGGCCAAAACCACGGCAAGGTCGCGTTCGTGGCACCGGCCAAGGGCACGATCGACCGCATGGCGGAGCGCCTGCGCGAGCACGGCGTATCCGCCCGCGTGGCCACGCCCGGCTTGGAGCCCGTCGAGGGCGCGGTGACGCTGTACCAGGCACTGTCGCACGCGGGCCTGGTCTTCGGCGGGCCGAACCTGGCCGTGGTCACCGAAACTGACGTCACCGGCAACCGCGTGGGTGATATCGCAGGTGCTAAACGACGGGCCCCGCGCCGGCGCAACCGCGTCGACCCGCTCGCCCTGCAGCCTGGCGATTTCGTGGTGCACGACACCCACGGCATCGGCAAATTTGTGAAGATGGCGGAGCGCACCGTCAAAGCCGGCGACGAGGACTCGCGCCGCGAATACATCGTGCTGGAGTACCAGCCCGCCAAGCGCGGCCAGCCCGGCGACCAACTCTGGGTGCCCATGGAGTCGCTGGACCTGCTGAGTAAGTACACCGGTGGCGAGAAGCCGTCGCTAAGCAAGATGGGCGGCTCGGACTGGAAGTCCACCAAGCGCAAGGCGCGCGCCGCCGTGCGCGAGATCGCCGGCGAGTTGGTGGAGCTCTACGCCAAGCGCCAAGCCGCGCCGGGCCACGCGTTCGCGCCGGATACCCCCTGGCAGCTCGAGATGGAAGATGCCTTCCCGTTCGTAGAGACGGAAGACCAGCTCAACGCCATCGAAGCGGTCAAGGAAGACATG
This sequence comes from Corynebacterium sp. HMSC05H05, assembly GCF_001807265.1. Taxonomy (GTDB): domain Bacteria; phylum Actinomycetota; class Actinomycetes; order Mycobacteriales; family Mycobacteriaceae; genus Corynebacterium. The sequence goes on along the minus strand of NZ_KV788371.1, from coordinate 45,199 downwards.
GAAAAGCCCACGCCGATGGACCGCGTGATCGTGGGCGATGTGGGCTTCGGCAAAACCGAGGTGGCCGTGCGTGCCGCGTTTAAGGCAGTGCAGGACGGTAAACAGGTCGCGGTGCTGGTGCCGACGACGCTGCTTGCCCAGCAGCATTACTCCACCTTCACGCAGCGCATGGATGGTTTTGGGGTGGAGGTCCGCGAGCTGTCGCGTTTCACCTCTACCGCGGATTCGAAGAAGATCCTCGCAGGTCTTGCGGATGGTTCCGTAGACATCGTCATTGGTACCCACCGACTGCTGCAGACTGGCGTGCAGTGGAAGAACCTCGGTCTGATCATCGTGGACGAGGAGCAGCGCTTCGGTGTCGAGCACAAGGAACACATCAAGGCGCTGAAGTCGCACGTTGACGTGCTCACCATGACGGCAACGCCGATTCCGCGCACGCTTGAGATGTCGCTGACCGGCATCCGCGAAATGACATCGATTACCACCGCGCCGGAAGACCGGCACCCGGTGCTCACGTATGTCGGTCCGCAAGAGGATAAGCAGGTGGCGGCGGCGATTCGTCGAGAATTGCTTCGCGACGGCCAAGTCTTCTACATCCACAACAAAGTCTCCGACATCGAAAAAACTGCCCGCCAACTGCGCGAACTCGTTCCCGAGGCCCGCGTCGTTGTCGCCCACGGCCAGATGAGCGAGCAGGTGCTCGAGCAGACCGTGCAGGGTTTTTGGAACCGCGAATACGACGTCATGGTGTGCACCACGATCGTGGAGACCGGCCTGGACATCGCCAACGCCAACACCCTGATCGTGGAAAACGCCCAGAACATGGGCCTGAGCCAGTTGCACCAGCTGCGCGGACGTGTGGGCCGTTCCCGCGAGCGTGCCTACGCGTACTTCCTGTACCCGAAGGACAAGACACTCACCGAGACCTCCTACGACCGCCTGGCCACCATCGCCCAAAACAACGACCTGGGAGCCGGCATGGCCGTGGCGCAGAAGGACCTGGAGATGCGCGGCGCTGGCAACGTGCTCGGCGCGGAACAGTCCGGCCACATCGCCGGCGTGGGCTTCGATATGTACGTCCGCTTGGTCAGCGAGGCCGTGGAAACCTTCAAGGGCCTCATGAGCGGCAAACCCATCGACGCCACCGACAAAGGCCCGAAGGAAATCCGCGTCGATCTGCCCGTGGATGCACACATTCCGGAGACCTACATCAACTCCGAGCGCTTGCGCCTCGAGGTGTACCGCAAGCTCGCAGAAGCGCGTGACGACGACGCCCTGACTGCAGCAGCCGACGACATGATCGACCGCTTCGGCACCTTGCCAATTGAGGTCGAGCGGCTCATGGCCGTAGCCCGACTGCGCAACCAGGCCCGTGCAGTTGGCGTTTCCGAGATCCTGACCCAGGGAACCCGCATCAAACTCCACCCAGTCGAGTTGCCTGACTCCAAGCAGGTGCGCCTGAAGCGCTTGTACCCGGGGGCGAACTTCCGGGCTGCGGCAAAGGCGCTGCAGGTGCCGATGCCTCGCGAGGGCGGGGCGAAGCGCGCGCTGAACGCGCCGAACCTTCGCGACCTGGAGCTGTTGCAGTGGGTCGCCGACTTCATGACGGAAATGCTCGATGCCCCGAAGATTTCGGTCACGGGTGTTTCTGCGGATTCTGCAGCCGCAGAGAAGGTGCCGAAGAAGAAAGTGTTCTCCGTCAGCGAGTAGGCGGCCCGGGCCGGGCGGTGCTGGGGCGGTTCCGCGGAGCCCCACGCCCCTGCGGCCCACGGTTCCCCACAGCCCCTCGCCCCTGCGCGCTGGATCCAGCTATCAGGACCCAGCTAATCGCGATTTTTCGGCGAATAGCTGGTTCCTACTAGCTGGATCCGCGAAGGTGAGAGGCGTGGGGGTGTGGGGGAGCCAAGGTGAGAGGCGCGGGGAAGGGAACGGAGGGGCGCTGGCTGCCTAGAAAAACTGCGGCAGGATCAGCAGCATGCCGATACTCCACGTCAGGTGCGCCGCGATGGGGGAGTAGAGCCTGCCGGTTTTCACGGATTCGTAGTAGGTCACTGCCCCAAGCACACCGGCGGCGAAGACCAGAAGCGGCACGCCCATCACGCAGGTGACCAGGCAGTAGGCCAGCGTGGACCACACCCCGGCCTGCACCACCGATTGGCCCGCGCCGCGCAGCTGCCGCGGCACAGCGTCGCGGAAGACCATCTCCTCGCCTGCGCCGTTGACTACCAGCACCAGCAGTGTGAGGAAGTACCCGCCCTTGTTCGGGGTCTGCAACAGCTCCGCGGCAGGGCCGGCCAGCAGTGGGATGTGCTGCACCACCAGCGCACCCAGGACGAACACAACCGCGAGGGCGGCGCCGATGAGGGTGCCCCGGAGGACGTCGAGAAGCTTGCGAGGCCCCGCGAACGCCTGACGGTCACCCCACCGCCACCACGCGGCCGCGTAGACCACCGCCGTAAACGCGGTGGCCCAGTAGAAGCCAGCGGTGCCGTCGCCGGCGCGGCGCGCGAGAAACAGGCCGAGTGCGCCGAGCGCGCACGGCACCAAAAACAGCCATTGCCTGGTCACGTGGGGGCCTTTCGTCTAGCAACCATCGGGGAAACCAACGGTCAAGGCTACCGGCACGCGGCCCAAGCTAAACGGGCGGCTAGTTCACGGAGAAGATGATCATCTCGGTGTCGTCGGGTGTGCCGCGGTAACGGCCGTCGTCGCCCGGAAAGTTGTTGTCCAGCGCGGTGAGGTAGCGCCCGTCTTCCAGCTGGACGATGGTCTCGACGCTGAGCAGCGCGAACTGGAACGGGTCGCCGACACCGTAGGCGCGGGCGTCGGAAACCATGCCGATCTTGGACGGGTTGGCGATGTTAAGCAGGTCAGCCATCAGTTCCTTCTTCACCGTGGAGCCGGCTTCAGCGTCCGCGAAGTCCTTGACCTCGAAGACCTTCTTCAGCTGCGCTTCCGAACTGCGGAAATCGTCGCGCTCGAGCATGAGTAGGCGGCCGTCCTTGGTTATAAACGCGTCGCCGATCAGGGCATCGTCGCCCTCTGCCACGTAGTTCCAGGTCTTGCCGGTGTACTTGCCGGTTTCGGTGTCGAACTGGGAGATCACGCGCACGCGCTTGTCGGTGGCGCTGTCCAGGTAGCCCTCGAAGATGGGGTAGAGGTAGCGGCCGTCGATGGCCATCGCCTCGAAGCCCTTGGAATTGCGCAGGTTTGGCTGCTCGCCCGTACCCAGGGTCGGGTTCGACGGGCTCTTCACACCGGGGTAGGGGTACGGGGCGTCGAGAAGCGTGCCGTCTTTATCCACGTGCAGGATGTAGGGGCCGAACTCCTCGCCGATCCAGAAGGTGCCGTCTTCGGCGCGGACGAAGGACTCCGGGTCGAAGTCGGCACCGGTGAGCAGGCGGTCTTTGGTGTCGTTGTTGACGATGTCCCACGGGATCTTGTTGTTCGGGTCCTTCAGCGCGATGTAGTCCAGCACGTCGATTCCGCCGACGTGCTTCGGGTCCTTCGCGGTCTCGGCGGTTTCCCAGTTCGGCTTTACCGTGTAGATGCGCAGCAGGAAGTCCGACGAGTTCTGCTTGGAGCCGAAGCCGTTGTCGGGCAGGGCGTAGAACTCGCCGTCGCCCTTTTCGATCATGCCGGAGAAGCCCGGGATGACCTGGCCCTTGAACGGGTGGGTTTGGCCGTTGCCGTCGAAGGCGTCTTTGCCGGAATCCGGGCCCGGCGCCTGGTAGAGCGCCGACAGCTTCGCGCGGCCCTCAAGTACCGGCCCCTCAATCGCAGGCGCGGGCGTGGACGGGGCGGCGCCGTTGCTGGAGCCGGCCGCCTCCGAGCTTCCGCCAGCGGTGGCACCGATCGCGCCGCCGACGAGGCCGCCGACAACAAACGCGCCCGCGACAGCCGCGATGAGCTGCTCGAGGTTGAGGTTTTTGATGATCTGGTCGAGCGGGGGAGGAAGCTGAATATTCATATGCCACTGCCTTTACAATCGTGCGAAGCTGAGCGGAAAACTCAGGCGAAACTTAGTTTTCGCACAGCGAGTGTAAGGCGGGTCGGCCGGCTCCGCTCGGCGAAAACAGCCGACCGATTCCCGCCCGGAGGCGCGGGGGAAGTACGATATTTCCCCGTCGCCCCTATAGCCCAATTGGCAGAGGCAGCGGACTTAAAATCCGCCCAGTGTCGGTTCGAGCCCGACTGGGGGCACCACTACACGGCGGTGTATCCGCCGTCGGCGAGGTGGTAGGAGCCGTTGACGAACGACGCGTCGTCGGAAAGCAAGAAGCTCACCATCGCCGCGATCTCCTCGGGCTCGCCCAGGCGGCCAGCAGGATGCTTATCGACGAGCGCCTGGCGGGCCTCGCCCTGCGCCCGCTGAATCAGCGGCGTGTCAATGTACGCCGGACCCACGCAGTTGACCCGGATGCCGGTGGCGGCGTAATCCGCGGCCAGAGACTTGGTCAGCCCCACCACGCCGTGCTTCGCGGCGGTGTATGCCTCGATGCCGCCGGCGCGGCCCACAGAGCCGTGGATGGAGGACATGTTCACAATCGCGCACTGCTCCGTGTTGCCCTGCGCGAGGAACTGCTTGAGCTGGTAGTGGCAACCGTAGGCCACGCCGGACAGGTTGATGGCGATGACCTTGTCCCAGTCAGCCAGGTCCTTGTCCGCAAGCGGGGTGTGGTCGCCCACGCCAGCGTTGTTCACTGCGAGGTGGAGCGCGCCGAACGTGTCTACGGCGAACTGCACGGCCGCCTCGTTGTCCTCCTTGCTGGCCACGTCCTGGCGGAACGCGGCCGCGGCACCACCGTCCGCCTCGATTGTGGCGGCGACGTCCTTGGCGGCATCGTCGTTGATGTCGGCGACTACCACCTTGGCGCCCTCGCTGGCGAGACGCTTCGCGATGGCCTCACCGATGCCGGAGGCGCCGCCGGTGACCAGCGCAACTTTGTTTTCAAACTTGCTCATGACTGCTCCTTGACCTTCCGTGGGGATGCGGTGCAGCCAAAGTGTAAGCAGCCACCGACCCTCCTGGGGCCGGTTTTGGGCAGCTACTTCTTCGCCGCGCCGAGCGCAGCCTTGATCAGCGGGATCTGCAGCGGCAGTCGCCCGATGGAGATGATCTGCTTCTGCCAGGGCTCGTTACGCCACTGCCACGCCATCTGGAAGTTCGCCGGCCACACTGCCGCCAACAGCGCCGCGGCGAACTTGCCGCCGGCCGCGCGGGTTTTGGGATTCGCAAGCAGGGCAGCTGCGGCGAGCTCGGCCACGCCGGAGACGTACGTGTAGGTGCGTGCGGCGCCGGGGAGGGCGTCGGGCACGATGCCGTCGAAAGGCTGCGGCTTTGCAAAATGCAGCACGCCCGCGCCAGCGAACAAGGGGATGAGGAACTTCTGCAACGGTTTCATTGGTCCGAGCCTACGCCCGGGCCGGGCTACAGCGCGCGGGCGACCTGTTCGGCCACGAAGGCGGAACCGGCGCGGGAGGGGTGCAGGGCCATGTTGTAGCCGGCGGTGGTGGTGTCGATGAGGCCTGCGACCCAGCGGTCGGCGTCGCGCGCGCAGGTGCTGTGGCCGGTGGACTGGGCGTTGATGTCCAAAAACGCAGCGCCGACTTGGCGCGCGGCTTCGCGCTGATTGTCGCGGTGGTGCTGCTCCCAGCCGTGCACCGTCGGAGTGAGCACGCCGAGCGGGAGGTTGGGTACCACGTTGAAGGCGCAAATCGCGCCGTTTGCTCCGGCCACCGAAAGCATGCCGGGGATGATGATCTTCGCGTTCGGCGCCGCGGCGCGGACTTTCGCCGCGGCGGCGCGCATGTTGGCCAAGTACTGCTCGCGGGTGCGCGCGGCGTCGTAGGTGGTGCCGGGCTTGTCCAGTAGCGGGCGCCAGTGATCGTTGAAGCCGGCGCCCAACGTCACAGCCCGGGTGCCTGCGTTCAGCGCGCCGGTGTGCACAGCGTGGTCGATGCGGCCAAGCATTTGCTCAGAGGTGATGCCGGCGCACGACCAGTCCGCAACCGCGGCGCCGGTGTGTGCACCGAGCTGGCTCGGCCAGTTGTCCGGGCCGTGGAGGCATCCGGATTCGCTCGGGTTGTTGCGGAGCACGCGTTCGGAGGAAGTGGAAGACAGGCTCGATCCATCGGTGAACCGCAGCACGGTGTTGAGGTACTGGTCCGGGTTCGCGGCAAACGAGTCGCCGAAGACCACCACGTTGTCCGCGGGCTGCGCGGTAGCGGGGGAGGCGGACGTGGCTGCAAGCAGCGCAACGAGGAATATGACGGTACGGCGGATCAGTTGACTCACGCGGCCGATCCTATAGGCCGCCTTTGATGTCGTTGTACGCCTCGAGTGCGACTTTGCGCGACGCCTTCACGTCCACCATCGGCTCCGGGTAGCCGGGCAGCAACGCCTCCGGCGTCCAGCGCCCGACGTACTTGCCGGAGGGGTCGAACTTCTCCTGCTGGGTCAGCGGGTTGAAGATGCGGAAGTACGGTGCGGCGTCGTCGCCCGAGCCGGCCACCCACTGCCAGTTGAACGGGTTGGAGGCGGCGTCGGCGTCCACGAGTGTGTCCCAGAACCACTCCTCGCCGTGGCGCCAGTGGATGCCCAGGTTCTTGGTCAGCCAGGAGCCGACCACCATGCGCACCCGGTTGTGCATGGTCCCGGTTTCCCACAGCTCCCGCATGCCGGCGTCCACGAGCGGCACGCCGGTCTCGCCGCGCTGCCACTGCGCCAGCTGGCCCAAGTGCTGGGCGGCGTCGGCGTCCGGTTCCATCGCCGGATCCGCGAAGGCTTGCACGAAATCCCAGGGTGCCGCGTGCGAACTCCACGCCCACTCGAACCTGTCGAACTGGCTGCGCACGTTGCGCACCGCCAAGTCCGGCAGGTGGTACAGGCGGTGCCAAGCGAACTCGCGCCACACCAGCTGGCGCAAAAACGCCCACGCGTGGGCCGCGGCGGCCGGGTGCGTCTCCGCAAACGCTGCCGTTTCGGCCCACACATAACCGGGGGAGAGTTCCCCGAAGCGCAGGTGCGCGCTCAGGCCCGAGGTCGCGCCGGGGCTCAGGTCGTTGTTGTCGTAGCCGTGCCCGTCCGCAAGCCCGTCCAAGAACTCGTGGAAACGCGAGAGTGCAGCGTCCTCACCGGGCGTGTTGTGCTCGGCCAACCCCTCGGCCCACGACGGCGCCTCCGGAACCCCCAGCCGCGTGCCGCCCGGCAACGCCGGCGCGGAAACGGGCTGCGGAGGGTTCGCGATCAAATGCTGCTGCACGGCCTTGTAAAACGGCGTGAACACCCGGTACGGGGTGCCGGCGCCGGTGTTGATCTCCCACGGCTCCGCGAGCAGGAACCCAGGGAACGTGCGCGCGCCCACCGCGCGCTTGACCTCGGCGTCCACATCGACGGCGTCGTAGCGGCGGTTCCACGCCACCTCCGCGCCGAGCTCTTTGGCCAGGCGAGGGATGATCTCGCGGGGATCGCCCTGTTCCCGGATTATTGGGAGCTTGGTGCTTAGCCGCGCCACACTGTGGTCGCGCCACCACGCGGCGGCGCGGCCGAGTGGTCGGGGCCGGAGGTGTCGTCGATAAGCACACCTGCGACCTCCCCGCGCGAAGTCGCCCACGACAGCGCGGGGTTGTCCGTGGCGCGAAGATCGTCGCGGAATCAAACAAGGGTGGTGGGCACGTGCGTCTCCGTTCAGTAGAGTCAAGGCCATGACTGATCGTATGAATGTGGAATCTTTCAACCTCGACCACACCAAGGTAGCCGCCCCGTTCATCCGGCTCGCGGACCGCAAGGAGCTGCCTCAAGGCGACACGCTGGTGAAGTGGGACATCCGCTTCAAGCAGCCCAACGTCGAGCACCTGGAGATGCCTGCGGTGCACTCGCTGGAGCACATGTTCGCCGAGCACGCCCGCAACCACGCGGACAACGTCATCGACTTCGGCCCGATGGGCTGCCAGACCGGCTTCTACCTCATGCTTTCCGGCGACGTCGCCGAAGCCGAGGTCGCCGATCTGGTGGAGAAGACGCTCACCGACATCACCAACGCGAACGAGGTGCCGGCCGCCAACGAGAAGCAGTGCGGTTGGGGCGCAAGCCACGACTTGGAGGCCGCCAAGCGCGAGGCGCAGGCGTTTTTGGACAAGCGCGACGAGTGGGGCGCCGTCTTCAAGTAGTCGGGTCCACCACCCGAATCTCCAGCGGCGCGGTGCGCAGGCGGTAGAGGCCTGGCACCGCGTCGAACGTTGCGAGCAGCTCGTGGGCGAACGCGGCGGTGGCGGGGACGATGATGTGGCTATCCGTGAGCTCGGTTGCCGCTTCATGCGGGGTCAGCAGCAGCCACGTTTCGCCGTTGAGCAGCGCGAACGACCTACCGTGTAGCAGGCGGCGGCGCGCAGCCCGGATCAACGCCCGCGCTGCCGCCGGATCCAGATCCACGCGCCCTGCGGCGTCAACTTCGAGATAGCGGGCGTGCATCGCGCCTATCGACGACCCTTCGGCCCCCACCGCCTCCTCCAACAATGCCCGATTCTGCGCGTGAGCACTGAGCGGGTCGCGGTCCGTGGCAGTCAAGCCCAACGGCACGCGGTCGCCGACAAAGGCCGCGAACTTCAACGGATCCCAGGACAGCATCTGTTCCACGTCCTCGCCGTTGATGCCGACCGCGTAGGTGAAGCGGATCAGGCCGGTGGGCCCGTCCAGCACACCGAGGACCGGGTCGGTGACAAACACGAAGCCGGTCAATGTGCCGCGCGGGGTGTCCAGCACGAGGTAGTGGCCCGGCTCGATGTCGTCGCGGGCGGCGCGGGCGAGCAGGCGGGCCGGCCACTCGTCGGGAAGCGCAGGTGTGCCCGGCACGCGCAACGTGAGCTCCGTCTGGGTGCCCGCGGACGGCTGGGAGGATTCCACGCGGGACTTGCCGTAGGTGCAGTACAACACGTGAGGGACAGGCTCGGGCAACACGTACGCGTGGACCTCCAAGTGGCGGTAGGAAAACACGTACGCGTCCGTGCCGCCGGCGGCTTGCGCGATGTGGCCGCGCACCACCTCACCGCCGGTTCTAGGGCCGCGGCGGGCGTTGTCGAGCACTCCCATAACGCCCACCATATCCCCGCCGGGCAGAAACGAACGTTCCGTTAATACTCCGCCCGCGGGAACTTTTTTGGTAAGTGTGGCGTTATACCCGGTGAACTCTTGGACAAAACCCATTGGAAAGGAACTGTGCGACGTGAGAAGCACTAACCCCGTTCTGCGCAACATTCCGGGGGCGGATGCGGACAACGGCTACCAGGCCGGCCAGACCGCGACGCTTCCGGGGCACGCGCCCGACATTGATCAGCAACGCCCGATGACGGTCGACGACGTGGTGACCAAGACGGGCATCACCCTCGCCGTGATCATCGCGTTCGCCGCCGTGAACTTCGGCATCTTCCTCACCGGCAACGTGCAGCTCGGCTTCATCCTGACCGTTGTCGGCGCCATCGGCGGCTTCGTCACCACCCTGGTCAACGCATTCCGCCGCGAGTTCGGCTCGAAGACGCTGACGCTGATTTACGCCGCGTTTGAGGGCCTGTTCCTCGGCGGCTTCTCCCTGACTGTTTCCGGCTGGTTCACCGTCGGCGGCGCGGATGCTGGCCAGCTGATCTTCCAGGCCATCCTGGGCACGATCGGCGTGTTCATCGGCATGCTTGTGGTCTACCGCCGCGGCGCGATCCGTGTGACCCCGCGTTTTAACCGCATCGTCACCGGCATGATCTTCGGCGTTGCCATCATGGCGCTGGGCAACTTCCTGCTGGCGATCTTCACCGGCATCTCCCCGCTTCGCGACGGTGGCACGCTGTCCATCATCTTCGGCGTGGTCTGCGTCGTGCTGGCGGCCCTGTCCTTCCTGCAGGACTTCGACCTGGCCGACAAGCTGGTCCGCACTGGCGCGCCGGAGCGCGCATCCTGGGGCGTCGCCCTCGGCTTGGCCGTGACCCTGGTCTGGCTCTACACCGAGATTCTGCGCCTGCTGTCCTACTTCAACGACCGTTAGGCCTCCGCAGAAACAGAAAGCGCCTCGCTCCCGGATTATCACCGGGGCGAGGCGCTTTTCGCGTGCGCCGTGTGCTTAGTAGTTGTTGTCCGGCACGACCGACTGGCCGTCGACGGACACGGTGGTGAACACCGGCTTGCCGTCGACGATCTCCGGGTTGCCCAGCACAACCTTCACACCCTCTTCGCGGTTGTCCGGGGAGACAACGACGCGGGTGGCGGTGCCTTCGGCGATATCCTCGCCCCACTGCTCCCAGACGATGTTCTCCAGGAAGTCGTCCTCGTTGGCGCAGTCCACCGTCAGGCGGTCCGGGCGGACCAAGTCGGTGGCGCCGCAGTTATTGAACACCGGGGCAGCGGCGACGACGGCCTCAGCGGTCTCCTGCTCCTGCTCGGCGTTCGCCTCGGTGACGTTGGTCGCCGAGGCGGTGGTTGCGGTGCCGGTGGCGGTGGTCGCGGTGCCGGCCCCCTTCAGGGAGTTCGGGTCCTGGGTGGTGGCGGTGTCGACCTTCTCGGAGGAGGGGTTCTCGTGCGGCGGGGTGCAACCTGCCAGGGCGATAGCTGCCAGGGCGGCGACGCCGGCTACTGCTTTGCGGGAAGAGGTGGCAATCACAGGAATGGTCCTTCTGTTTTGAAAAAGAGAAAAGTACTGGCTACTTCGCGCGAGGCGTGGAGGCCTTGACTGAATCATACGGCTCGGCCGAGACGATGGTGACGGAAATCTCGCGGCCGTTCGGGGCGGTGTACTTGCGGGTTTCGCCCTCGGAAGCGCCGACGACGGCTGCACCGAGCGGGGACTGCTCCGAGTAGGTCTCCAGATCTGCGTTGTCCGTGGAAGCCGCGCGGGTGCCGATGAGGAAGGTCTCGCGGTCGTCCTCGTCGCCGTCGTAGTAGACATGCACGACGGAACCGACGTGGGCGACACCTTCGACGATGCCGGTGCGCTCGGTGGTGGAGTTGGACAGGATTTCGGAGATCTGCTTGATGCGCGCCTCCTCCTGGTCCTGCTGCTCGCGGGCTGCGTCGTAGCCGGCGTTCTCCTTCAGATCGCCCTCTTCGCGGCGCTCGTTGATCTCAGCCGCGATGACGGGGCGGTTATCAATGAGCTGCTGCAGTTCGGCCTCGAGCTTGGCCTTCATTTCAGGAGTGATGTACTGCTGCTGGGATTCAGCCATAGGGGTCTAAACCTTCCCTGATACGTGAAATCGGCCCGCCGCTCGCGGGCCAATGTGTGCAGATATACAGCCGGAAGATTACCACACGCGGAGAAGGCAGTTTCCGCTAGCGTGCTGCGTAGAAGGTGCTCTCCGGGTCCATGTAGAACGGCAGATTTTCGGAACAGCCGTAGATGCGTCCGGACACCAGCGGCTCGCGCACCGGCAGGTCGACGGCGATGCGCGAGTGTTCCTCGCCTCCAGCAGGAAGGACCACCTCGCGCCGGCCCACTTCCGCGTGCGAGTAGTCCACGGCGGTGACAATGCAGTACGCGGGCGTGTCCGGGTGTTTGCGGTTCACGTCGATCCAGAGCCGGCCCGTTTCGTCGTCGATGTGCTCCTGCGAAATGAATTCCGCGCGGACCGGTTGGTTGAAGCGCTCCATGATCGTGCGGGCCCCGACGAACAGCAGGGCAATCATGAGCAGCGCGGCGACAACCGCCACCAGCTTGCCGCCGATGGAGCCGCGGGAGCCGCGGTTGCGGCCGTATCGCTCGGCGGGGCGGGGAGAGGTTGCGGTGCTCACAGAAACGGCTCCTTGCAGGTGGTAAGGACTTCTGGGTTGATGGTACTAAGATGGCGCGGAGGTACAGAACTGACCCCTACGAAAGTTGGATTGATCGAGTGACTGGGTTGCGTCTCATGGCCATTCACGCCCACCCCGACGACGAGTCCTCCAAGGGCGCGGCCACCATGGCCAAATACGCCGCGGAAGGCAACCGCGTCAGGGTCGTCACATGCACCGACGGGAGGCGCGGCGACGTGCTGAACCCGGCCATGGACCGCCCCGGCGTGCTGGACAACATCCTTGAGGTGCGCCGCGAGGAAATGGCACGCGCTGCGGCCGCGCTCGGCGTCGAGCACGTTTGGCTGGGCTACGAGGATTCCGGGCTGCCGGAAGGCGACCCGCTGCCGCCGCTGCCGGAAGGCTCGTTCGCGGTGCAGGACCCAGAAGAGGTGGCGGTGAAGATCGTGGAGCAGATCCGCGAGTTCCGCCCGCACGTCATCATCACCTACGACGAAAACGGCGGTTACCCGCACCCGGATCACCTGATGGTGCACGCGATCTCCATGATCGCCTGGGAGCGTGCAGGCGACCCGGATTTTGCGCCCGGCACCGGCGAGCCATGGACGCCGCTGAAGCTGTACTACACGCACGGCTTCATCCTGCAGCGCATGAAGCTTCTGCAGGAGCGGCTGATCCAGCGAGGGAAGAAGAGCCCGTACGAGTTAATGATCAAGCGCTGGGAAGAAAACGAGGGCGACGTCTTCGACCGAGTGACCACCCAGGTGGAGTGCGCCGGCTACTTCCAGCAGCGCGCCGAGGCGCTCACTGCGCACGCCACGCAGATCGATCCCGCGGGTGCCTTCCTGGCTAGCCCGGTGGAGGACCAGCAGGACGTCTGGCCCACGGAGGAGTTCGAGCTCGCCGCGTCCAGGGTGGAGACGAGCCTGCCGGAGGCGGATTTGTTCGCCGGGATCGAAGCTGGCACCGAGGAGGAAAACTAAATGACAACCTTTACTGTCGCCGCCGCGAACGCCGCGAATTTCGTGCTCGCCCAGAACCCGGGCGAGACCCCGGTTGGTCCGGACTTCGGCAAAGCCTCGCCGATCGGCCTGCTGCTCCTGGTGGTCCTTGCCATCGCGGTGCTGTTCATCGGCTGGTCGTTCCACCGCCGCTTCTCCCGCTTCAAGCGCCGCCAGGCGTTCGCGGAGGCGCGCGGGATCGACCCGTTCGACGAGAAGGCCATCGATGAGGCCATGGAGAAAGCCGGGTTAAAGGACCAGCGGAAGAAAAACGCTTTCTAGCTGGCTAGAATCTTCATTGTGTCTGTCCTTTCGAAGCTGCGATACCCGCTGTACCCGCTGTATGAGGCGCGCTTGAAGCGCGAACTGCGCGGCAAAAAGCGCCCGAAGCACATCGCCGTGATGGCCGATGGCAACCGCCGTTGGGCGCGCGAGGCGGGCTTCGAGGACATCTCCCACGGCCACCGCGTCGGCGGCGCGAAGATCGGCGAGCTTGTGCGCTGGTCCGCGGAGATGGACGTGGACGTGCTCACCATCTACCTGTTGTCCACGGAGAATCTGCAGCGCACCACCGAAGAGGTGGAGCTGTTGTTCGACATTATCTCCGGGGTCATCGAGGACTTGGCCACGGAGGATTACACCTGCCGCGTGCGGTTGGTGGGGCATTTGGATTTGTTGCCGGAGGACGTCGCAAAGCGAATGCGCGAGGGGGCGGCCGCAACCGATACGAAGCACGGCCTCACCGTCAACATCGCGGTCGGCTACGGCGGGCGCCAGGAGATCGTGGACGCGGTGCAATCGCTTATCGACGACAAAGCGCACGCCGGAGTGCCAGCCACGGAGATGGCCGCCGAGATCACCGTGGAATCCATCTCGGAGCACCTGTACACCTCTGGCCAGCCGGATCCGGACCTTGTTATCCGCACCTCGGGCGAGCAACGCTTGTCCGGGTTCTTGCTGTGGCAGGCGGCGTACTCGGAGATTTGGTTCACCGACATTTACTGGCCGGCGTTCCGCAAGATCGACTTTTTGCGCGCGCTGCGCGACTACTCGCAGCGCTCCCGTCGCTTTGGCAAGTAGCTAGATTTTGCGCATGCGCACGCGCTGGACCGTGTGGTCGTAGTCCTTGCGCAGCACCAGCGAGGCGCGCACGCGGGTGGGCAGAATGTTTTCCACCAGGTTGGGCAGGTTGATGGTCTGCCACAGCTCCCGCGCGGCGTAGGCGGCCTCGGCGTCGTCCATGCCGGCGAAGCCCTCGAAGTGGTTGCCGGGCTGCTGGAACGAGGTGTCGCGCAGTTTGAGGAAGCGCTCGATGTACCAGCGCTCGATGTCTTCAGTCTTTGCGTCGACGTAGATGGAGAAATCGAACAGGTCCGAGATCATCAGCGTCGGGCCGGTTTGCAGCACGTTCAACCCCTCGAGGATGAGGATGTCGGGTTGGCGGACCTCCACGAATTCGTCGGGGAGGATGTCGTAGGCCTCGTGCGAGTAGATCGGCGCTTTGACCACCGGTTGGCCGGACTTGACCTCGGTGACAAAACGCATCAGGTTTCTGCGGTTGTAGGACTCCGGGAAGCCTTTGCGTTTCATGATCCCGCGTTCCTCCAGGACCGCCTTGGGGTGGAGGAAGCCGTCGGTGGTGACCAGGTCCACCCGCGGGTGCGAGTCCCACCGCTGCAAGAGCACCTGCAGCACACGCGCGGTGGTGGACTTGCCCACCGCCACCGAGCCGGCGAGGCCGATGATGAACGGCACGTGCCCCGGGTCGCCGCCGATAAACGTCTCGGTGGCGTTGGTGAGCTTCTGCCGGGCGCGCACCTGAAGGTGGATCAGGCGGGACAAGGGCAGGTAGATGTCCTCGACCTCCTGCAGGTCGAGGTTCTCGCCGATGCCGGAGAGCTTTGTCAGCTCTTCCTCGGTGAGCACCTGGGGCATCTTGGCGCGGCGCTTGCGCCAATCCTCGCGGTGGAAGTCGAGGTACGGCGACGAATCGGCTCGTGACATAGCCACCATTGTTGCACCCGGGCAGAAGGGGAATAAATCAGCCTTCTCGGCGCTCCGATTTTCCTATACTTCTTTAAGCCGTTGTCAACGCGAAAAGAAAGGACCCGGTCGACGTGTCTGAAGACCTCCGTTACCAGGATCTGGCCACCTACGACCCCGAGGTGCACGCCGCAATTGTGGACGAGCTCGCGCGCCAGCGAGACACCTTGGAGATGATCGCCTCCGAGAACTTCGTGCCGCGCTCGGTGCTGCAGGCGCAGGGCTCGGTGCTGACCAACAAGTACGCCGAGGGCTACCCGGGCCGCCGTTACTACGGTGGCTGCGAGCACGTGGACGTCATCGAGGACTTGGCGCGCGACCGCGCCAAGGAGGTCTTCGGCGCCCAGTACGCGAACGTGCAGCCGCACTCCGGCGCACAGGCCAATGCCGCGGTGCTCATGGCGCTGGCGGAGCCGGGTGACACTATCTTGGGCCTGGACCTGGCGCACGGTGGCCACCTCACCCACGGCATGAAGATCAACTTCTCCGGCCGCCTGTACAACGTCGCCGCCTACCAGGTGGAGGAGGACACCCACCTGATCGACATGGCGAAGCTGCGCGAGCAGGCCCGCGAGGTCAAGCCGAAGGTGATCATCGCCGGCTGGTCCGCGTACCCGCGCCACGAGGATTTCGCGGAGTTCCGCTCCATCGCCGACGAGGTCGGCGCCTACCTGTGGGTGGACATGGCGCACTTCGCGGGTCTCGTTGCTGCAGGCCTGCACCCGAACCCGGTCCCGCATGCGCACGTGGTGTCCTCCACGGTGCATAAGACGTTGGGCGGCCCGCGCTCTGGTTTCATCCTCACCAACGACTTGGAGCTGCACAAGAAGCTCAACTCCGCGGTGTTCCCGGGCCAGCAGGGCGGCCCGCTGATGCACGTCGTGGCGGCGAAGGCAACCGCGTTCAAGATCGCCGGGACCGAGGAGTTCAAGGATCGTCAGAGCCGCACTCTCGGTGGTGCGAAGGTGTTGGCGGAGCGTTTGCTTGCCGACGACGCACGCGAGGCCGGTGTCTCTGTCGTCTCCGGCGGCACCGAGGTGCACCTCGTGCTGGTGGACCTGCGCAACTCACCGATGGACGGTCAGCAGGCCGAGGACTTGCTGCACTCGGTTGGCATTACCGTCAACCGCAACGCCGTGCCGTTCGACCCGCGTCCGCCGAAGGTGACCTCGGGTCTGCGCATCGGCACCTCCGCGCTGGCAACCCGAGGCTTCGGCGAGGAGGACTTCCGCGAGGTCGCAGAGATCATCGCGGAGACCTTGATCAAGGGCGAGGCGGCCGACATCGATGCGCTGCGCGGCCGCGTTGAGGCCCTGGCGCGGAAGTACCCGCTCTACCCGGACCTCGAGGATTGGAAGATGCTCTAGTTCTCTTCGCTGCCAGCGACCTCGTGCCCGCGCTGCTCCGCAAGAGTGGCGCGGGCTTTTTGCAGCCATTCGGGCTGGTCGTCCAGCAGCGCGCGGATCTCCTCGGTAGTCATGGCCTGGTCCGCGCCGGCGTTTTTCAGCGCGGTCACGGAAATGCCCAGCTTGCGGGCCACCTCGGGGCGTGGGTGCGGGCCGGAAAGGCGCAGCTCCTGTAGCCACTGCGGCGGGTTGTCCTGCAGTTCGCGCAGCTCGGCGTGGGTCACGGCGCCGTCCTGGAACTCTTGCGGGGTGGCGGGAAGGTAGATGCCCAGCTTCTTTGCGGCGGTCACCGGCTTCATGGCGGTGCTGGAGGGGGTCTGATCAGTCATGGCCAAAACGGTAGCATTGAGTGCCATGCTCACCATTGCCTTCGTCACCGGCACTGAGCCGGGGAAGTGGTTCCGCCGCTTCGAGGAACTCACTGGAAGCCGGCTTGAGACGGTGCCGTCGGATGATCCGTTCGTGCTCGTCGGCAAGCAAGCTACTGCGGCGCTTGTGCGGCTTCCAGACGAGCGCGTCACAGACGAGCACCACGTGGTGCGCCTCTACGAAGAAGCGGCCGGGGTCGCGGTGCCGAAGGATTCCGTCTACGCGGAGGTGGGTGAGGTCACCCGCGCAGATTTGGCGGAGGAGATCGTGAACTTCGATGGGCAATCGCCTATCGACGAGCTCCGGTCCGCCCTCCAAGTCGTCGCCGCAAACGTCGGCGTGGCCTACGCGCCGCTGCCGCTGTTGAAGAACCTCACACGCAAGCAGATCAAAGCGTTACACCTTGCGGGGGAGGAGCCGGCGACCCAGATTGCGCTCGTCTGGCGCAAAGTGGACGATTCGGACGCTGTGCAGGACTTTGTCGGAGTGACCAAGGGGCGCACCGTGCGTTCCTCGCGTGGAAAAGCGCACCCCCGATCGGGTGCAAAGAGGGCTCGGCGTTAACGCAAAGTTCATAATGGACGGCGCACTACTTCAAGAATGAAAGGTAATGATTATGTTTTCCCGTAAAATTGTCGCTTCCGCAGCTGCACTGACCCTTGGCGCAACCGGCCTGGTTGCTTGCTCCAACGACGGCGAGGGCGAGCCGACCTCCACCGAGGTTGTCTCCGAGACCGCTACCGAGACCGAGGTCGCCACCGAGACCGCCGGTGAGGGCGCAGATAACACCGACGCTGCAGACGCCACCGACGGCGCTGCTGCAGGCGACGCTGAGGCTACCGAGGAGATCACCACCGCTGACGGCGCAACCGCGATGGTCCCGGCAGGCGTGAAGGCTGCTATGGACGAGTACGCGCAGCCGGAGTGGGGCGAGCCGATGGCGGTTGAGGAGACCGACGGCGGCTGGATCGTTACCTACGACAACGAGCACTACATCACCTGGAACGAGAACACCGGCGGTGCTCCGACCTGGGGCCAGATCGCTAACGAGTGGATCACCGACGTCCGCCTGGACCAGAAGATGGGCTTCCCGGTCGCACCGGAGACCGAGAACGCTGACAAGTCCGGCTGGACCCAGGAGTTCGAGAACGGCACCATCGAGTGGACCCGCGGTGCCACCGCAGATGCCTTCGAGGCAATCATCACCGAGAAGTAAAAAGGCGTTCACCTCGCCTGATTCTTCGCGCCACCCAGCTGCGGCTGGGTGGCGCTTTTGCGTTGATCCAGCCGTGTTTGCGCGCCTCGACGCGGATCTGGACAATGGGGCGCATGCAAAAATCGGACTTTGCCATCCGGCCCATCCGACCGGAAGACTATCCGCAGGTACGCGCCATCTACGAGATGGGACTACAGACAGGCAACGCCTCTTGGGAAACCAAGGGGCAAAACTGGGAGCAATTCTCCCGCAAGAAGATCATGGAGACCGTCTTCGTGGCGGTCGACGCAGACGACGACACCAAGGTGCTCGGCTGGGTCGGCGCCGCCAAAGCGTCGACCCGCAGCGTGTTCCACGGTGTAGTGGAAGATTCGATCTACACCCACCCGGACGCCCGTGGCCGCGGCATCGCAGGCGCCTTGCTGGACCACCTGATCCAGACGTGCATCAGCCTGCACAAGTGGTCCATTCACTCCTGGATCTTCCCCGAAAATGAAGGATCCGCGGGCCTGCACAAGTCCCGCGGATTTGAAAAGGTCGGCACGTTCCACAACATGGCCCAGATGGCCTACGGCGAGCGCCAGGGGGAGTGGCGCGACTGCGACATCTGGGAGCTGATTCTGCCGATGTCGCGCGAACAGTAGCGCCGTAGAGCAGCTAGCTCAAGTCCTCCTTGAGAGCTTCCTCTCGCACCGGAAGCAAAAGGACAAAAGCGATGATCGCCAGCGGCACCATGAGCAAGAACACCGGGGTCAGACCGTCGTTGTAGCTGCTCAGCACCGCCTCCCTGATGGGATCGGGGAGTTGGGCGACCCCGCCGGGGGTGAGGCTGTTTGCCCCGCCGTCTTGGAACTTCGCGGCGTACGCCTCGCCCTCCGGGCCAAGTTTGGCCAGCGCCTCCGGCAGGCGCTGCTCCAGGTTGTCGCGCATGTTGTGGATGAACAGCGAGCCCGCGAGCGACGCGCCGATGGACGAGCCGATCTGGCGGAAGAAGTTGTTCGTGGACGTCGCAGTGCCCACGTGCTTGAGCGGGAACGAGTTCTGCACGATCAGGACCAGCACCTGCATGACCAGGCCCAGGCCGAAGCCGAAGATGAACATGTAGACGCCCAGCCTGGTCAGCGACGTGGTCACCTGCAGGCGGGAGAATAGGAAGAGCCCCAGGGTGGTCACCAGCATGCCGACCAGCGGGTAGATCTTGTAACGGCCGGTCTTGGAGATGATGAAGCCGACCGCCATGCCGGTGCCGAGCATGCCGACGACCATCGGCAGCATCATCAGCCCCGCCTCGGTGGGGGTGAGCTGGTGAACCATCTGCAGGTAGGTGGGTAGGTAGGCAAGGCTGCTGGTCATGGCCAGGCCCAGCACGGTGCCGGCCAGGGTGGTCAGCACCATGTTGCGGTTTTTGAACAGGTCCATCGGGATCAGCGGGTTGGTGGCGCGCAGCTCCACGAACACGAATGCCACGGCGGCAACAAGCGCGATAAGCAAGGTGGTGATGATGGTGGGGGAGGTCCACTCGTACTGGGTGCCGCCCCAGGTGGTGGTGAGGATCAGCGAGGCCGTGGCCACCACCATGAGCGTGGTGCCGACGTAGTCGTAGTGCATGCCCTTCGCAGATCCGCGGCGCAGGTGCAGCACGGAGGCGCACACGCACATGGCCAAAATGCCCAGCGGGATGTTCATCCACAGTGCCCAGCGCCAGCCGGGGCCGTCGGTGAACCAGCCGCCCAGCACCGGGCCGAGCACCGACGACACGCCGAAGACGGCGCCCATGACACCCATGTACTTGCCACGCTCGCGGGCGGGGACCACCTCGGCGATGATGGATTGCGAGTTCACCATCATTCCGCCCGCGCCCAAGCCCTGGACGGCGCGGCCGATGATCAATAGCTCCATGGTGTGGGCGAAGCCGCCGAGGGCGGAGCCGATCACGAACAGGCCGATGCCGGTGATGTAGAGCCACTTGCGGCCCAGAATGTCGCCGAGCTTGCCGTTGATCGGCATGGCGATGGTCATGGTGACCAAAAACGCCGAGATGACCCAACTCATGTGGTCCACGCCGCCGAGCTCGCCCACGATGGTGGGCAGGGCGGTGGCGAAAATCATCTGGCCCAGCGAGCTCATCAGCATGGTCAGCAGCAGGGCCGAGAACACCAGCCCCACGTTTGGCGGGGTGGCCTGGAGCGGATGGTTGTCCGCGCGGCTTTCTACCATGTCATCTCCTTTGCGTACGTAGAAAGATCGTGTGCGTTAGTTAGCAGTTGCTCGACGGGGTCGGCGCCCTCTGGAGGGTGCCACAGGTAGCGACTCACCGCGCCTTGGAAGAGGACCACGATGAATTGTGTTTCGCTTTCCAGCGTCCCGGTGTGTCTGCGGTCGTCGGGGAAGCGTTCCAAATGCTCGTAGACCGCTCGGCCTACCTCGGTGAGGAAGCCACGTTTGCGGGTGGCTTCGGCGTGCATCAGGCCGGGGTTGTTTTCCAGCAGCTCGCGGCGGCATTTCGCGGCCGGCCCGTCGAAGCGCCCCGGTTGTACCTCGACGGAACGGATGACAAGTTCGAGCACGTTCTCGCTCGGTGTCTCCCGGATCGCGGCGAGGGCGTCCTCGCTGAACGCGAAGGGGAACGAGCCCAAGATCGCCTCGTCCTTGGAGTCGACGTAGTTGAAAAACGTGCGTCTAGAAATGCCCGCGTCGTGGCAGATGTCGTCGACGGTGACGTTGTCGTACCCGTGCGCGCGGACAAGTTTCGCGGCTTCGTCGCGGATGCGTTGCAGCGTTTCGCGCCGCTTCTGCTCCCTGATTCCCTCATTTTGCACGGGGTGCAATATTACACCCGGTGCACATTATGGCAAGCCCGCTGAAAGCTCGCCCTCTACCAGCGCTTTTCCATCCTCTAGGTAGGTTAGCTTCACAATGCCGGGCGTGTGCTTCTCGACGTCCCAACGGCCCTGCCCGTCATTACAGCCCTTCGTCAACGGGACGGATTCGCCCTCCTCACCGATCAGCGCCGTGCAGCCGGTTAGGGGATACGTCACCGAGGCGGTGCCGCCGCCGAAGGTCGCCACCGCGGGCCACGCCTTGACTTTCGCGTCGTCTTCCAAACTGTTCAGCGTTCCGGTGTACGTGCCGGTGGGGGCCGAAGGGTCGTCGATAGGCGACTGCGGCTGTGCGGTGACCGTGACCGTTTCCGGAACCTCGTTGACCGGTTCGGGGCGCGGGTTGGCGTACCAGTATGCCGCCGCGAGCGCGACGCCGATGATGGCGACGATGAGCGCGAGCACCCCGCCGACGACCCACGGCTTGTTCGGGCCGCCCGCGGTGTGCAGCTCGGAGAAAGAATCAGGCATGAAAAAGCCCCCAGCAAGTTGGTTGATGTGCTGGGGGCTGATTCTAGTGAGGTGCTAGTTGCGGCCTAGTTTCGGTCAGTGTTGGCCATGGACAGCACGTCGAGGCGCTTGTCCAGCTCCTCCTCGGTGAGCTTCTCGCCGTCCACGAAACCGAGATCGATGGTGGCCTGGCGGATGGTGATGCCCTCCTTGATCGCGTGCTTGGCAATCTTCGCGGCGTTTTCGTAGCCGATCGCGGAGTTCAGCGGGGTCACGATCGACGGGGAAGACTCGGCCAGGGTGCGCATGCGCTCCTCGTTGGGCTCGATGCCGTCGACAAGCTTGGTGGCGAACTGGCGGGCCGTGTTCGCCAGCAGGCGGGAGGACTCGAGCACGTTGCGCGCCATCATCGGGATGAACACGTTGAGCTCGAACTGGCCCTGGGTGCCGCCGAACGCGACGGCGGCGTCGTTGCCGATGACCTGCGCGGAAACCTGCGTTGCGGTCTCGCACAGCACCGGGTTGACCTTGCCCGGCATGATGGAGGAACCCGGCTGCAGGTCCGGCAGGTGGATCTCGCCGAAGCCGGCCAGCGGGCCGGAGCCCATCAGGCGGATGTCGTTGGCGATCTTGTACAGGGACACAGCAACGGAGCGCATCGCGCCGGAGAACTCGACCAGGCCGTCGCGGTTGGCCTGCGCCTCGAAGTGGTTCTTCGCCTCGGACAGCTGCTCAACACCGGTGAGCTTGACCAGCTCCTCGGTGACCTTGCCGCCGAACTCCGCCGGGGTGTTGATGCCGGTGCCCACGGCGGTGCCGCCGATGGCGAGCTCGCCAAGGCGCTCCAGGGTGGCCTCGACGCGTGCGACGCCGAGCTCGATCTGGCGGGCGTAGCCAGAGAACTCCTGGCCCAGGGTGACCGGGGTGGCGTCCATGAGGTGGGTGCGGCCGGACTTGACCACCTCGTGCCACTCGGTGGCCTTCTTCTCCAGGGATTCCTGCAGCACCTTCAGCGCCGGGATCAGGTCGCTCGCAGCCGCCTCGGTGGCGGCGACGTGGGTGGCGGTGGGGAAAGTGTCGTTGGAGGACTGGCCCATGTTCACGTGGTCGTTCGGGTGAACCTCAACACCGTTCGCCTTCGCGATGGAGGCGATGACCTCGTTGGTGTTCATGTTCGACGAGGTGCCGGAGCCGGTCTGGAACACATCAATGGGGAACTGCTCGTCGTGCTTGCCGTCCGCGATCTCCTTCGCGGCGGCGATGATGGCGTCGGCCTTCTCGGCGTCAAGGTTGCCCAGGTCCTTGTTCACCTGCGCGCACGCGGCCTTGAGCAGGCCGAGCGCGCGGATCTGCTGGGCCTCCAGGCCGCGGCCGGAGATAGGGAAGTTCTCCACAGCGCGCTGCGTCTGGGCGCGCCACAGAGCGTCGACGGGCACCTTGACCTCGCCCATCGTGTCATGTTCGATGCGGTATTCCTGATCAGCCATCATTGTCCTTTACTTCTGTCGCGTGCACGCCGCGCGCGGTAGAGTGCGCGCGTGCCTTTCCACTGCACGATTATGCACTAACCGGACATGACGAGGAGACGAAATGCCCGAACCGCAGGCCATGAAGACCCCCACTTTGAGGGACGCGGGAGTTGCGGCTGCCGCGATGGCCTCGATGTACGTTTTGCTCATCGGCCAAGGGCTGATTCTGGTGCGCGCGGGCGTCTCCCGGACTGTGGCGCTGACGGTGCTGCCGGTCGCAGTGCTGGTCGCGCTCGCAGTGCCGACGGTGCTGCTCGTGCGCCACATGCGGCACCGCGGGCTCGAGCTCGGATTCTCGCGGCTCGGGCGCCGCGGCTGGCACCTGATCTGGCAGGCTCCGGCGGTGGTGTTCGGCTCGGCGGCAGCGAGCGCTTCAGTCGCGCCGCTCATTGGCCTTGAGCCCGGAGGCGATTCCACAGGGGACGTCCTCGCCCGGGATTTGGATAGTGCCGCGCCGGTGCTGGCGCTGCTCGCTGGCTACCTGCTCGTCGGGCCGTTTATGGAGGAAATCGTGTTCCGCCGCGTGCTCATGAACTACTTCGACACGCTCATGCCCGCGGCGGCGAGCGTGCTGGCCACCTCAGCGATTTTCGGGGCTGCCCACGTCGCGCCGCCAGCGATCCTGTTCACCTTCTTCTCCGGCATTGGCCTGGCGCTGGTGGCGCGGTTCCACGGCAACATCACGTCCAGCTTCATCGTGCACGTGGTGAACAACCTGCTGGCCAGCGCGGCGGTGATCGGCGCGCTGATCTAGGCGGCTGGCGCGGTCTAGTTCTTCGGGTCGGAGTAGTCCACCACGGAGTAGTCCTGCAGCTTGGTCAGCTGGTGCTGGGACTCCACAAAGCGCACGGTGCCGGACTTCGAACGCATCACCAGCGAACGAGTGGTGGCGCCGGACTTGCGGTAGGTCACGCCGCGCAGCATGTCGCCGTTGGTCACGCCGGTGGCGGCGAAGTAGCAGTTGTCTGAGGTAACCAGGTCGTTGATGCCCAGCACGCGGTCCAGGTCGTGGCCGGCGGCCAGCACGCGCTCGCGCTCCACGTCGTCCTGCGGGGCGAGCATGCCCTGGATCTCGCCGCCCAGGCACTTCAGGGCGCAAGCCGTGACGACGCCCTCCGGGGTACCACCGACACCCATTGCGATGTCGATGGAGCTGGTGTCCTGCGCCGCCGCGATGGCGCCGGCGACGTCGCCGTCCATGATGAAGCGGACTTTGGCGCCGGCGGCGCGGATGTCGTCCACAAGCTGGTTGTGGCGCGGGCGGTCCAGCACAACGACGGTGACGTCAGAGGTGCGGATACCCTTCGCCTTCGCCACGGCCTCGATGTTCGCGGCGACCGGCGCGGTGATGTCGATGACGCCGGCGGCCTCAGGTCCCACGGCAATCTTGTTCATGTAGAAGGCGTCCTGCGGGTTGAACATGGAGCCGCGGTCGGCGGCGGCGATCACGGAGATCGCGTTCGGGCGGCCCTCCGCCATCAGGCGGGTGCCGTCGACCGGGTCGACAGCGAGGTCCACGGCGGCGCCGCGGCCGGTGCCGACCTGCTCGCCGTTGAACAGCATCGGGGCCTCGTCTTTTTCGCCCTCGCCGATGACGATGACGCCGTCCATCTCCACGGAATTGATCATCTTGCGCATCGCGTTGACGGCGGCACCGTCGCCCTCGTTCTTCTGGCCGCGGCCCACCCAGCGGCCGGAGGCGAGAGCGGCGGCCTCGGTGACGCGCACCAGCTCCATCGCGAGATTGCGGTCGGGGAAAAGATCGGACTGTTCGGTCATGGGGAGGCCTTCCTAAACATGAATCACAAAAAGACCCCTCTATTGTGGCACTACCACCCGCGGATGTGACCGTTATTCCCACCTTTAAGGGGGAAGCGGGACGCATGCCATACTGATCGGCGTGGCTAACAACAAAAAACCCCGCATCTTCCAGGACGGACGAGACATCGCGATCAACTCCGTGCTCATCGTCGTGCTGATGGTCGTCGCCGTCGGCGCGACCGGGCTGTGCTCGTTCAACCCTGGCGCGCCCGAGCAGGGACCGGTCCAGGAAGTCGACGCGAAGACCTTCCTCAACTTAGAAGCGCGCGGCGTGGACTTCGCTGTGCGCTACCCGGAGATGCCGGAAGGCTGGGTCACCAACTCCGCGCGCCGTTCCATGCTGGGCGGCCAGCCGGCGCCGACGGTCGGCTGGGTCACCCCGGACCGTGGCTTCATCCAGCTCACGCAGACCGGCGCAGACGCGAAGGAAGCGGCAGAAGGCGCGGACGCGAAGCCTCGCAGCCTGGAGCGCACCGAAGACATCGACGGCCGCAGCGTGGAGATCTACACCTCCGACGAGAAGGACGTGCGCGACCTGTGGGTCGTCGACGCGGGCGACGCCCGCCTCGTGCTCACCGGCGCCGGGGAGGCCCGCGAGTTCGAGGAGCTGATCTCTACCGTGCTGGCTACTGCTCCGATTCAGGCTGCTGGCGGGAACTAATCGCTTCTTCGACGCGCTTTGAGGCGCCGTCGAGGAGCACCTCGCACCGCTTCGCCAGCGCCTCGCCGCGCTCCCAGTACTTCAGAGACTCGTCCAGGCTCATTTGGCCTAGCTCGAGGATCTTCACGGTCTCAATGAGCTCGTCGCGGGCCTGCTCGTAGCTCAAGGTGGCCGGGTCCGGCAGCGCGTTGTCGTTGGCCTGGCCGGTGCCGAAAGAGTTCTCAGTCATGTTTTGTGTTCCTAATCTGCTTGCGTGGTGGACATGGAGGCGGCGGTAATGGAGCCGTCGCCAACGCGGATGCGCAGCTGCGATCCGGGCGGGGATTGGTCGATGGAGGTGACAACTTCGGCGTCGGAGCCGTCGCGCGGCAGCACCTGCACCACGGCGTAGCCGCGGGCAAGCGTCGCCGAGGGGCCCAAGGCGGAGACTTGGGCGCGCAGCCCGCGCACGTGCTGTGTTTCGCGCTGCAGCAAGTGGCTCACGTCGCGGCGGATCAGGGCGGTGGCACGCTCGATCTCCTCGCGGCGGCGGTTGATGGCCATCATCGGGTCAGCGAGCGCGGGGCGCGTGCGCACCGAGGCCAGCCCGTCGCGCTCGCGCTGGACCCATCCGCGCAGGGCGGCGGCCATGCGGGCACGTGCTTCGTCGATAAGCAATCGCTCCTGTGCCACATCGGGGACCGCGCGCTTCGCCGCATCGGTCGGGGTGGCGGCGCGCACGTCCGCGACGTTGTCCAGCACCGGGTTGTCCGGCTCGTGGCCGATCGCAGAGATCACAGGAGTGCCAAGCTTAGCGACGGCACGCTGCAGCGCCTCCTCCGAAAAGGGCAGCAGATCCTCCACAGACCCGCCGCCGCGGGCGACGATGATCACGTCCACCTCAGGGTCCGCATCGAGGACACTGAGCGCCTCGATCACCGCGGGCACGGTGGTCGGGCCCTGGACCGGGGTGTTGATGATCTCGAAGCGCACCTCGGGCCAGCGGCCCTGAGCCACGGTGACCACGTCGCGCTCGGCGGCGGAGCCGCGGCCGGTGATCAAACCGACCTTCGTGGGCAGGTAGGGCAGCGGCTTCTTGCGTGCGGGATCGAACAGGCCCTCGGAGGCGAGCTGCTTGCGCAGCGCCTCGATGCGGGCCAAAAGCTCGCCGGCTCCGACGTGCCTGATCTCGGTCACGCGCATGGAAAACGTGCCGCGGCCCGGGTAGAAGGACGGTTTGCCCAGGACGACGACGCGGTCGCCGTCGTTCAGCGGCACCTGCATGCCCGTAAGCAGCGAGGTCTCCGCGGTGAGCTGGACGCTGGCTTGCTCCTGGGTGTCGCGCAGCGTGAGGTAGGAATACCGCCACGTGGGCTTGGTGTTGACCTGGGTGAGCTGCCCCTCGATCCACAGCCAGCCGAGGCGCTCGATCCAGCCCTTCACCGAGGTGTTGAGCTTGGACACCGACCACGGCTGCTCCGGCGAGCTCTTCGAATCTGCCACCGCATGCTCCTTTCCATTTGACTTCTGCCACGTTACCCGGCGAGCCGAGACGGCCCGCCTATTGTTTTTGACGCTGATTAGTTAGGGTTGGTTCCATGACAGAACAGGGTAAAAAAGTCCTCCTCGCATCCCCCCGCGGCTACTGCGCCGGCGTCGACCGCGCCGTGGAGACCGTAGAGAAAGCCCTGGAGAAATACGGTGCCCCCGTCTACGTGCGCAAAGAGATCGTGCACAACAAGTACGTCGTGGAAACGCTGCAGGAACGCGGCGTAGTTTTCGTCGACGAGACCGACCAGGTCCCCGAGGGTGCGCACCTGGTCTTCTCCGCCCACGGTGTCTCCCCGGCGGTGCGCGACTCCGCCAAGAGCCGCAACCTGCTCACCCTCGACGCATCCTGCCCGCTGGTGACCAAGGTGCACAACGAGGCCAAGCGCTTCGCCCGCGACGGCTACCACATCCTGCTCGTCGGCCACGAGGGCCACGAGGAGGTCGAAGGCACCGCAGGTGAGGCTCCGGAGATCACGCACCTTGTCGACGGCGTGGACGGCGTGGACCGCCTGCCCGACTTCCCGGACGACCAGAAGCTGGTGTGGCTTTCCCAGACCACGCTGTCGGTGGACGAGACCATGGTGATCGTGGACAAGCTGCACGAGCGCTACCCGAACCTGGAGAATCCGCCGAGCGACGACATCTGCTACGCCACGCAGAACCGCCAGGCCGCGGTCAAGGAGATCGCTCCGCGCTGTGAGCTAGTCATCGTGGTCGGCTCCCAGAACTCTTCGAACTCCCGCCGCCTGGTCGAGGTGGCGCTGGAGGCGGGTGCGCAGGAGTCGTATCTGGTGGACTACGCCTCCCAGGTCAAGGACGAGTGGTTCGACGGCGTGAACACCGTCGGCGTGACCTCGGGCGCATCGGTGCCGGAGATCCTGGTCAAGGAACTGGTGGAAGAGCTTGAGCGCCGCGGCTACTCGGACGCGGAGGAAGTGACCACCACCGTAGAGACCATCACGTTCTCCCTGCCGCGCGATCTGCGCCTGCCGCGCCGTGAGACTCCGGCGGTGGCGCAGGGGTAAAGCGCAAGGGGAAAGCGCTAGCCTTTGTAAAGGTCCTCGCCGAGCCGGTCCGCAATCGAGGTGGAGCCGGATCGGGGGGACTTTTTCTGTGCGGGCTTCGGGGTCCGCTTCGCGCCGCGCTCCGAATCCGCGCGGCGCAGAAGCTCGTCCACCGACACCGCCTTGGCGCGCTCGCGGGCGCGGCGCCCCTCGGAATTCGTGCGGCGGTTGCTGCGGTTGATCCGGGTGCGCTCGGCGGTCTCGCGGCGCAGCAGCTGCGCGTTGTGGCGCTTGATCAAGCGGATGCGCACAAACGCGATGACGATCGAGCCCAGTGTGACGGCGAACAGCACCGGAAATAGCTCCGTGACCGGGTAGAACACCAGCAGCAGCGCGGCCTTGCCGGAGGAGCCGCCGGCCGCGATCTCGGTGCGCGACATCACCCAGCCAGCGACCACCACCGCGATCACGAACAGGATCGGCGCGCTGGCCACGTTGAGGAACAGCCCCCGCGGGTTGACCAGTGTGGCCACCACAATCACCGCGACGGCGTAGAGGGCCAGAAACGGCCAGCCGATCACCCCGGTGGAAAGCGACAGCAGCACGCCGGTGAACAGCGCGGCGAAGATGATGCCAATGCCGGACCCCGTGGGCAACCCGTGAAACGTTGCGGACGGGGAGGTTGAGTTCCGGTGAGAGACATGCGACACGCCAGACGAGTCTACTCGCCGGTGTGCTCGGCAGCGTGCCGGGCACGCGAAGAGACCGGTTTCAATGCTGGGGCCTCGCCGCGCCGCGACGGCACCTGGGCCTCCTCCAGCTTGCGGGCGGTGACCATCACGCGCGAATCCATCGACGCCAGCGTGGCGTTGTACGCCTCCACCGCCTTGTCCAACGACGAGCCGACCCGGTTGTAGTGCTCCGCCATGGTGGCCAAGCGCTGGTGCAGCTGCCCGCCTAAGCGCTGGATTTCCTTCGCGGCGTCGTTGAGCGATTCTTGGCGCCACCCCAGCGCCACGGTGCGCAGTAGCGCGAACAGGGTGGTGGGGGTGGCGATGACCACGTCGCGGGCGAAGGCGTAGTCCAACAGTTCGGGGTCGATGGAAAGTGCCGCGTCCAGGAACGGGTCCGCCGGCACGAACAACACAACGAAGTCCGGGGTGGGCTGGAACGCTTCGATGTAGGACTTCGCAGACAACGTGTCCACGTGCGCGCGCACCAGGTGGGCGTGGCGGCGCATGAACGCCTGGCGCTCCTCCGGGTCCTCGGTGCCCAGCGCGTCCAGGTATGCCTGGAACGGCACCTTCGCGTCGACGACGATGTTTCTGCCCTGTGTGAGGCGGATGATCATGTCGGGGCGGACGCGGGAGCCGTCGATAAGCATGTGCTCCTGGGTGTCAAAATCGACGTGCTCGAGCATGCCGCCGAGCTCAACTACCCGCTCGAGCTGGATTTCGCCCCAGCGGCCGCGGGTCTGCGGGGAGCGCAGGGCGGTGATGAGCTGGTCGGTGCGGTCGCCCAGGCGTGCCGACGTGCGCCCGATCGCCTGCACCTGGCCCGCAAGCGAGGATGCGGAGACCGCCTGCTGCTTGTCCATCTCGTCGAGCTGTTCGCGCATGTCCTTCAGCGCGCGGGCGACGGGCCGCAGGTCCTGCGGGGGCTGTTGCGGGGTGGCGCGGCGCATCCAGGCGGCGCCGGTGAACACGCCGGCGATGAAGCCCGCGAGCAGGCCGGTGGCGAGGAGCAAGAGCACGGTGGCGGTCGACATAGCTGGCAGTCAACCACACCTGCCAGACACGCTAGCGTTCGGGTTCGCTCATATGTTCGCTTGGGGTGTCTTTGCTGCTGTCGCCCGACTGCCACCCACGCAACCGCTCGAGGCCGCTGTCGCGCAGCTTCCGCAGGCTGGAGGTGCCGAAGCGCTCGGTCTTCTCGTCGGCCTCCTCGTCGGCGACGGGGGCGTTGACCCATTCGCGCTCGCCGCGCCACTCCTGGCGTTTGTGCACGGACTCTGCCTCGACGATCTCCGCGATGACCCGGCCCTCGTCGGTGGTGAATTCGATGTCATCTGCGCCCAGCTCGCCGGCGTTGATGCGCAGCACCTCCAGCAGGTAGCGGTACACCACCGCGACCATCGCGGCGGTCGGCACGGCAAGGAAGCCGCCGACAAGGCCGAACAGCGTGCCACCGACCGTGACCGAAACCAGCACGATCACCGGGTGCAGGTTCATCGCCCGCGACTGCAGCATGGGGGAGAGGACGTTGCCCTCCAGCTGCTGGGTGGCCAGCACGATCGCCAGCACGATCAGCGCCTTGGTGAACCCGAGGGTGACCAGAGCGATCAGCACCGCCAGCGCGCCCGCGACCACGGCGCCGACGATCGGGATGAAGCCCGCCATGAACGTGATCAGCGCGAGCGTGAACGCCATCGGCACGCCCACGATCGCGATACCGGTGCCGATGACGATCGCGTCTACGAGCGAGCACACCGCCTGCGCGCGGATGAACCCGGACAGGGTGTTCCAGGCGCGGGTGAGCAGCTCCGTCAGGTGCAGGCCGGTGCGGCCGCCGGTGGCGGAGCGCAGCCACGGCAGGAAGCGGTGGCCGTCCTTAAGAAAGAAGAAGGTGAGCACGAACAGCACCATCAGCGTCACCGACAGCCCGGCGGCGGTGTTGATGCCGGAGAACACCCCGCCGGCGATCGCGCCCGCCTGGTTCTGGATCCACCGCTGGATCTCGTTGACGCCCTCGTTGAGGTTTTCTGGGTCCATGTTCAGCGGAGGGCCCTGCGCCCATAGCTGAAGGCGCTGAATGCCCTCGAACGCCTGGATGTACAGCAGGCGAGACTGGCCCACGATGTCCGGGGCGATCAACATGCCGATAAATGCCAGCACCCCGAAGAACAACAGCATCGTCAACAGGGCGGCGAGGCCGGAGGGGACCCTTTGGCGTCGTAAAGCAGCTGCGATTGGGGCGAGCACAGTGCACACGATGAGCGCGATGACGACCGGCAACACACCGGCCCAAAACGTGCCGATAAGCTGGCCCACCGCGTACAAAAACACCGCGATGACCAGGATGCGCAGCGTGAACTTCGCCGCGGAAGCGATCCAGTCGTTGAACACAACGTTGCGGTCCACACGGTCTTCGCGCACGGGGGTCTTGATCGGTTCACTCACGCGCACCATTGTGCCCCATTGCAATTTGCTTTGCGACGGCGCACCTCACGGCCCCCTCCGAACCCCGCGCAAGCCTCCGCTAGGATATTGCGACGTGAGCCTTACTCTTGGAATTGTCGGTCTGCCCAACGTTGGCAAGTCCACCCTGTTCAACGCCCTGACGCGCAACGAGGTGCTTGCCGCGAACTACCCGTTCGCCACCATCGAGCCCAACGTCGGCCTGGTGGAGCTGCCGGATCCTCGCCTGGACCGCCTGGCGGAAATCTTCGACTCGGAGCGCGTGCTGCCCGCGACGGTGTCCTTCGTGGACATCGCCGGCATTGTCAAGGGCGCCTCCGAGGGCGAAGGCATGGGCAACGCGTTTCTGGCCAACATCCGCGAGGCGGACGCGATCTGCCAAGTGGTGCGCGCGTTTTCCGACGACAACGTCATCCACGTCGACGGCAAGGTCGACCCGTCCTCGGACATCGAGGTCATCAACACCGAGCTGATCCTCGCCGACCTGCAGACCATTGAAAAGGCCCTGCCGCGCCTGGAAAAGGACGGCCGCAAGGACAAGGACATCGCCACCCAGGCCGAGGAAGCCAAGAAAGCGCAGGCCGTGCTCGAGGACGGCCGCACCCTCTTCGCCGCCTCCAAGGGCGGGGAAGTGGATTTGGCGCTTTTGCACCACCTGCACCTGATGACCGCGAAGCCGTTCCTCTACGTGTTCAACTCCGACGAGGACGTCCTCACCGACGATGCGCGCAAGCAGGAGCTGCGCGACCTGGTCGCCCCCGCCGAGGCTGTCTTCCTGGATGCCCAGACCGAAACCGAGCTTTTGGAGCTTGACGACGAAGACGCCGCCGAGCTGCTTGCCGCCGTCGGCCAGGACGAGCCGGGCCTGCAGACTCTGGCCAAGGCCGGCTTCGACACCCTCGGCCTGCAGACCTACCTCACCGCTGGCCCGAAGGAGGCCCGCGCGTGGACGATCCGCAAGGGCGACACCGCCCCGAAGGCCGCCGGCGTGATCCACTCCGACTTTGAAAAGGGCTTCATCAAGGCCGAGATCGTCGGCTTCGACGACCTGGACGCGGCCGGCTCAATGGCCGAGGCCCGCGCCGCCGGCAAGGTCCGCCAGGAGGGCAAGGACTACGTCATGGTCGACGGCGACGTGGTGGAGTTCAAGTTCAATGTGTAACGCGGAGCGTTAATGACGTTTCGCGTTATTGGGGGGGGTAGGTTGAAGAGCGCTGTCTCTATCTCCGGTTTTCGTTCGGCCTCGGTCCATTCCGCTACCTCGAGTGTAGAATCTGCAAGCGGTATCGGGCCGTTGAACTATTAGGTTCACCCACAGTTCCCGTGCCTGCACGCATCGAGAAGGACCAGGTGGTGAACTCGAATGACTCGTCTGGTCCAACGTGTGTGCGCTCGGCGCGTGGTTTAACTCTTATAAGACTTGCCGGTCACAGCCTCAGCGTTTCGCTCGTGCAGCCCGCAGGCCGTTCAAGATCACGATGACTTCGGCGACTTCGTGAACCAACACGACGGCGGCCAGGCCTAGCACGCCGCTGATCGCAAGCGGCATCAACACGATGATGATGGCCAGAGACAGCACGATGTTCTGGTTGATGATCCTGCTGCCTCGGCGGGCGTGCTGCAGCGCCTGCGGGATCAGCCGGAGGTCGTGGCCGGTGAAGGCGACGTCAGCGGAATCGATCGCGGCGTCAGAGCCGGTCGCTCCCATCGCTATGCCCACCGTCGCGCCCGCTAGTGCCGGCGCGTCGTTGATGCCGTCGCCGATCATCGCCGTCGGCGTCTTGGAGGAGAGTTCGGCTACGATGCTTGCCTTGTCCTCTGGGCGCAGCTCGGCGCGCACGTCGTCGATTCCGGCGATTTCAGCCAGCGCCCGGGCGGTACGAGTGTTGTCGCCGGTGAGCATGCTCACTTCCACATCGTTGGCGCGCAGGGTCTGCACGGCTTCGGGCACCTCGGGCCGCAGCTCGTCGCGGACGCCGATCGCTCCGGCGAGGGTGTCATCGACGGTGACCAGGACGCAGGTCTGGCCTTCGGATTCCATGCGCTCAACGTCTCCCTTCAGTGGCCCGGCGTCGATCCACCGGGGGCTGCCGACCAGCAGGCGTCGGCCTTCGACGGTGCCGCCGATGCCATGTCCGGCTTCCTCGCTGATGTCCAGGGCGGCGGGTGCTTCGGGCTCCGCTGCCGCGATCGCCGCGGCGAGGGGGTGCGTCGATTGCTGCTCAACTGCCGCAGCGAAAGTAAGCACCTGCGCCCGATCGAACCCGTCTGCCGGGACCACGCCGGTAACCTCGGGCTGGTTGCGGGTGAGGGTTCCGGTCTTGTCCACCGCCAGGTGACGGATGCCGCCGAGCCGCTCGAACGCCGCGCCAGACTTGATGACCACGCCGAACTGGCTGGCCGCGCCGATCGCGGCCACGACCGTCAGCGGCACGGAGATTGCCAGCGCGCACGGCGACGCTGCGACCAGAACCACCAACGCACGGGTGATCCACGTCTCGGGGTCGCCCAGCAGCGAGCCGATCACGCCGACTAGCACCGCCAGGATCATCACCCCGGGCACGAGGGGTCGGGCAATCCGGTCGGCGATCCGGGCGCGGTCGCCCTTTTCCGCCTGCGCCTGCTCGACCAGGTCCACGAGTGTGGTCAGCGAGTTGTCCGTTCCAGCTGCGGTCGTCTGGACTTCCAGCACACCGGCGGAGTTGATCGCTCCCGCGGGCACCTCGTCGCCGGGCGCAACCTCCTCCGGAATGGATTCTCCGGTGATCGCTGAGGTGTCAAGGCTGGAGCGCCCAGACCGAATGATGCCGTCCGTGGCGATCCGCTCTCCGGGGCGCACGAGCATCAGCTCGCCAGCCATGAGCTCCTTCGCTGCGACCTCGACCGCCGTGCCGTCGCGCAGCACCGTCGCGGTCTGCGGTACCAACTTCAACAGTGCCCGCAGTCCGCTCTGGGCCCGATCCATCGCCTTATCTTCAAGCGCCTCGGCGATCGAATACAGGAACGCTAGCGCCGCGGCCTCCCCGACGTAACCGAGGATCACCGCGCCGACCGCGCTGATCGTCATCAGCAAACCAATGCCGAGCTTGCGCTTCGTGACAAGGTTCCGGATCGCGCCGGGCGCGAACGTATACGCCCCTAGCAGCAGGCCGACCCAGAACAGTACTGTCGCGGGTGTCGCTAGCCCGGACCAGCCCAGCGCCAGGCCTATGCAGAGGGCTACGCCGGAGAAGATCGGCAGCAGCAACTCGGGATCCTTCAACCATGGCCGATCGAGCTCTTCGACCTCTGTGGTGGGTTCGTGTTCGCATCCACACGCCGAGCTCATGCGTCCGCTCCCTTCTCGCCGCAGCCGGGCACCGAGCATGCAGGGTCGATGCACGGGGCGTTTTCGTCGACAGCCAACGTCGCGTTCACCAGCGCGTTGAGCGCTGCCGCGAGGTGCGGATCGGCGATTTCGTAGCGTGTCTTGCGGCCCTCCGGCTCGGCAACGACGATGCCGCAGTCACGCAGGCAGGTCAGGTGGTTCGAGACGTTCGAGCGGGTCAGGCCCAGGTCGCGCGAAAGCACGGCTGGGTAGCTCGGGCCGTCGAGTAGTGTCATCAGGATTCTGGAGCGCGTCGGATCCGCCATGGCCCGGCCGAGCCGGTTCATGACGTCGAGGCGTGAAGCAATGGTCAGCATGTGCTGAACAATATATCGTGTGCTGAACTATTCAAAATGCGCTGACCTGACAGTTACGCGAAGGTCCTGCGACCTGCAAGAATTAGTCGATGGGATAGCAGATGACTGATCCTTTGTGGTTCGGCTGCCGCCCAACGCGGGAGCGACGTGGGCGGCGAGGTTCTCGAGAAAGTAACTTTGCAACTACATACCGTTGAATTTAAGTACAACGTGTAGCTAAGGGCCTTATTAATAGCGTTTGACAACACGCGCTCCTATTTGCCGTCGTATCTCACGAGACGCTGACGTGGATGGCCGCACCATCGACCTGCAGCCTCAGGACTGTGAAGTCATTGCAAAGCAGCGTGGCTTGCACGTTGGACATAGGACATAACGACGTCGATCAGTCCATTTCCGCGTCAAAGAAGAATGTGGCTCGCCCCAACTACGACGCCATGGTGGCATCCCTCGAACGCGGCGAAATCGACGCGATCATCTGCTGGGACCTCGCTGGACAGTCCGATCGGTCGGACAGAATTACTCCCGCACCCCAGCGTAATCAGGGGTGCACCTTAAAAACATTCGGAGGTGGGGGTAACTCCCCCTCGTTGCCCAGAGACAAAATACGCCAGTGGCGTCTGTATGACGCCCCGAAGGTAGGACAAATTCCAATCCAGAGAGGTCTTGCACTGTTGCGGTGCGGTTGTCTTCTTTCTCACCGTATTGCACCCTGTGAAATTAATTGGATACGATAGAACCATGTTGATTTCAGGTTCCGTTTTCATGCGGCCGCTCACCAACCGCTAAGGCGGTTTTCTCCCTCCCGCGGGTCAAAAACCGCTCCGGTCCTTTAGCCGGGCGGCCATTTGCCATGCCCGGCTCCGTTTCAACTCCACGGAGCACACCTGATGTCTACATACGGATACGGCCGTCACGAACATGGCCAAAATTTTCTCACAGACCAAAAGATCATCAACACCATCGTCGATCTTGTAAAACAAACCACCGGCCCCATCATCGAGATCGGGCCGGGAAGCGGTGCCCTCACTCACCCGATATCCCGCTTGGGGAGGGCAATAACGGCAGTTGAGGTAGACGCAAAACTAGCTGCCAAACTCACAAAAAAGACCGCCTCGGCGTCGGTCGAAGTGGTCCATGATGATTTCCTTAACTTCCCGTTACCCGCCACTCCCTGCGTCATTGTGGGAAACATTCCCTTTCACCTCACCACTGCCATTCTTCGAAAGTTGTTGCATGCGCCGGCATGGACTGACGCTGTACTCCTCATGCAGTGGGAAGTCGCTCGCCGCCGGGCCGGGGTAGGCGCAAGCACGATGATGACGGCTCAGTGGTCCCCATGGTTCACGTTTCACCTTGGTTCCCGAGTACCAAGGTCTGCTTTCCGTCCACAGCCTAACGTTGACGGGGGGATCTTAGTGATCCGCCGGGTGGGTGACCCGAAGATCCCGATAGAGCAACGCAAAGCCTTTCAGGCTATGGTGCACACCGTTTTCACCGCCCGGGGACGCGGGATAGGGGAAATTCTCCGAAGGGCAGGGTTGTTTTCATCACGTTCAGATACACAATCATGGTTGCGCTCGCGAGGAATCGACCCCGCAACCCTACCCCCCAGATTGCGCACCAGCGACTGGATCGATCTCTTTCAGGTGACTGGTTCCTCTCCATCGCACCATCGGCCAATTTCACAATCGGGAAGTAGTCAACGCCCTCCTCAACGCAAAAAACGAGGCCGGCGGCGTTAATCTCCCCGCCACCCAAACCGAAATCCACCAGTAGTAGTGGACGACCAGTGCTGGTCTACCGTGAGCCGGGTTATGACAGTGACGTGTTCTCGTCGGGCACAGTCATAGTTCCCGGCGTTGCCGGCGACAGGGTTCTATACCCAGCAGCGGGGCCGATCAAAATTACCCGCACGGGGAACGACCCTGCTGGTGGTTTCGATTTTGATGGAAGCGAGGAGATTAGCCCCTCGACAACTCCCCGTAGCTGGCGAACAGTAGCTCCTGGCGCTGGCGCTCGTTGGTGAGTTTGCGTGCCACACCGAAAGCTTTATTTACTTCTCGGTCCATTTCGTCGTGAGCCTTGAGCAGAGTTTGGTCCATCGCTAACGGGTTGTAGTGCTCCGCGAGTGACCCCTCGGGGTGCCGCTCGCGGGCCCGCAGTACCAACTGTCCAGCGTCGATGATTCGCTGCTGCGCTTTCTCATCTAGTTCACACGGAGCTGGTCCGAAGGAGTAGCTCCCGGTGTACTCCGAAGAACGGAAAAATGAATAGTGGGGATACATCGACTTCCATTTTCCATTCTCCCGGCTCAGAGTATTGAGGGGGCTGGGACCGGGTCCGTAAACCCTTTATGTTTTCCACGCACAGCGGTTTATAGCGACGATCCCTATAGGTTTTCCGCAGAACCTATATGTATTTCTGTGCACCCCCATGTTGTCCGTTTTAGCGGTATTTCGTTGCTACTTCCGCACTTGCGAATAAAATGGTTATTTATCGCCGACACTCCGTGGAGTTTAAGTTCAACGTGTAGCTCCTGGACAGGGTTACTTTTAGTTGTAATCGCATTTTGGCCCGTAGTCGTTTGAGTGTACTTAAATAGACGCAAGTGCCTCACACTCGGTGCCCACACTCGGCCGAGCCTGCACTAGTCTGCTATGAGTGTCGCCATACGGCATCCCACGTTGAAAGTGATCTCGGAGGTCTGATGTCGCCTAGACCTGGTGGAGAAACAGACAAGCTTGGAAATAGGTACGAGCTCGCGTGGGCTATCCGCCATGCCTTATATTGCATCGTCGACGATAGACGGGCGTTGACTGCGGAAGACATCGACGCCGAGCTAAATCGAGGTTCCGAGTTCACTTACGACGACGGTCTCATTACCGAAGTGCACCAGTTAAAACGACAGAACGGCACTAGTAACAGTTGGACAGTCAAGGCTCTCGCCGATCAGAAGATCTTCGAGGCGGCTGCGGAGCATGTGGCGGCGGGCCGAAGTTACCATTTTGTCTCCCTGGTGCCATGCCGGCCCTTACAAGAATTGTCCGATCGCGCTCGCAAGGCAGATGATCTAACGAGTTTCACCGACTGCTGGCTTACTAAAGAGCTTAGACCGGTCTTTAACCAATTGGCGGCGGCCGAAATCCTGGGCAATCCCCAAGTGGCCTGGAACACACTTCGCGGAATGTGGTTCTTAGTTCAAGATGAACTCGACATCGTCCGCACGAACAGTATGCTTGCTGTGTGCAGTCTGAGGGGAGCTAGCGGCGACCTCATATCTCTTGCTATAGGGGATATCCTTCTCGACAACCTCGGTAAGCGGTTGACTCGAACTGAACTTTTTGCTCTTCTCGCTCAAAGGGGCATCAAGCCACTGGAACCTGGTTCGCATCTGAAGTCGCACCAGCAGGTGTTTAAGATCACGAAAAGCTGGCGTCAGTCCGTTGAACGTGAACTCTTGCAACCACCGATTAAGCGTGCAGAGGCCGCCCACCTAGTGGAGGCGCTTGATAAATATCGGATCGGGCTCGTCGCAGGTACGGCGGGAGGTGGGAAGAGTTCCGTTCTCGAACAAACTGCTGCCGCTCTTGAATCGGCTGGTGCCGAGGTGCTGGCGCTACGATTGGACCGATGTGGTCCGTTCGCGTCGACTGTCGAGTTGGGGCATCAGTTCGGGTTCGAAGTCTCTCCCGCAGCCGCTTTCGCGAGGGCGGCTGACGATCGCGACGCCTTCCTGATTATCGACCAACTCGACGCGGTGAGTCTTGCCTCCGGACGTATGCCGGAGAGTTTCGATGTCGTTATGGATCTCATCGACGAAGCTCTGTCAGTGTGCGGAATCCGTGTTGTTATGGCATGTCGCCAGTTTGACATCGATAATGATCACCGTATCCGCGCATTTGCGTCTCGTACCGACGTAACAACGGTGGAAGTCGGCCGATTGTCGAAGGAGGAAGTCGAAGCGGCAGTGACAAGAATGGGACTCGACCCAGCGCGGTTAAATCCATCACAACTAGCCCTTCTGCAGACGCCGCTGCACCTTGTACTCCTGCAAACGATTTCGACTCAGGCTGACGCGCTGGCCTTCCATTCGCGCGGATCGCTCTTTGAAGCGTTTTGGGAGCGCAAGCGACGAGCAGTGCGTTCGCGGCGAGTGAATGTCAGATTCAACGACGTGGTCAGTCGGATCGCCAACGCTGCAAGCGATCTGCAAGCGCTGTCTGTCCCAATCGAGATTCTGGACGATGAGGACCTTATTGAAGACGCCAACGTCCTCGTTTCAGAACACTTGCTTGCGCAAGACGGCGGTCGCATCGCGTTCTTCCATGAAACGTTTTTCGACTACGCCTTCGCACGTCTGTGGGTGTCACGCGGGGAGTCACTCGTTGACTTCCTTCTCCGTGACGAGCAGGCACTTTTTCGACGTGCCCAGGTTCGCCAGGTCCTGCAACATCTCTACGAGCGAGCGCCGGATCGTTTCCATACCGAGGTCGAATCAGTACTTACCGCTAACGACATCCGATTTCACATAAAGGAGACAGTCCTTGCCGTCGTAGCTAATCTTCTTGCGCCGACGACTGCCGATGCCGAAGTGATGGTCCGAATCGCCGCGGGACATCCGGGCTTTGAAGACCGGCTCTGGCAGCAGTTGAGTAGACCACAGTGGTTCAGGCGTTTCCTTGAGGATGGTCAGATTGCTGCTTGGCTCGATGGCCCGAACGAGGGGATGCGGAATCACGCGTTGAATATGATGGCTAGTGCGGTCAAAGAGCACCCGGTATCGATCGCAAAGCTGTTAGGAGACCGCAAGGCCCAGCCGGAATATCACCGCTGGTTGCGTTGGGTCAGCCGTTTTTCGGATGTCTTTCAGAACCGAGATTTGTTCGATTTGGTGCTCGAAGGAGTTCGCGAAGGCGCCTACGATGGGGCACAGCATGAATTTTGGCTAACGATGCACAACCTGCCTAAGCACGAACCACTTTGGGCGATCGAGTTGTTGCAGGCTCGGCTGATCGATCACGGGGATGCCCTGACGCTTAACGAGGAAGGCAAGGTGACTGTGCTCGGCATGCGAGAGCACAGCGCCGCCGAACTCGTTAGGTATACCGCACATGCTGAACCGTTGGCATTCGTGCTGGTCACGGTGCCGTATCTCCGACGAGTCATGGCGAGGACCGCGATCGAGCCTGGCGTCGACGGCCTGATTCGCGATCTGCACTTCAGCTTTCGCATCAAGGACGATGACCTCGGCAGCTACCGGCTTGATGGCATCCTGCTGGCG
Source organism: Corynebacterium sp. HMSC05H05 (assembly GCF_001807265.1). GTDB lineage: Bacteria > Actinomycetota > Actinomycetes > Mycobacteriales > Mycobacteriaceae > Corynebacterium. The sequence continues at coordinate 5,358 of NZ_KV788371.1, read as the reverse complement.
GCGTCGGTCCGAGCGCTGGAGAGTGTGGCAAAGAGCGCCCCTGAGGAGATCCGGTTCCTTCTCGAGGAACTGGCTTCCGATCCCTACGACGGATCGCAATTCTTGCTCTACCGAGCATTGTCAGCGAGCGCAGAGCATTTTGCCGGGTGGGCGGCGAGTCTCTTGCTCGAAGGCGGACGTCGTCTCCGTTGCGGCTATATCTCCGATTCCCTATGGGTTGCGCGGGAGCTTGTCCTGGCGATTGCACCACACGTGTCCGACGAAATTCACCAGCGGCTCGAGAAGTTGTTTCGAGATATGCCCTGCGAGTGGGGGAGTAACTGCGGCTCGGGACGTTCGGCTTTCACGTTTCTATCCGCCCTGGAAGAAGCGCGGCTTACTACGGTCGGTCAACGACTCCTCGGGGAATATCGACGGAAGTTTGGGGAGGACGCCCCCGCAGAGCCACAGGGAATTACCGGTGGTTCCATCGGTTCGCCGATCGCCCTTGGTGCCGCAAAGAAAATGAGCGATTCACAATGGCTGAGGGCTATGTCAAAGTATGACACTGACAAGACGAATTGGGCGACCTTCACCGGCGGAGCCCATGAATTGTCCGGAGTGCTGGGCAATCAAGTAGCCGCAAACCCCGAGCGCTTCGCTAGGCTGGCGCTGCGGCTGTCCCCAGAGTTCAATGCGGCTTACTCCGGTGCGATGCTTAGGGGCTTTGGCGAGGCCGATGCGAGCGATAGCACCGCGCCGCTGATCTTCGACGCTGTCCGTCACATTGCTTCGCTGGGACAGGCAGAAAATGATCGATGGCTCGGGATGGCGCTACAAAAATACTACCGCGAAGTGCCGCTTGACCTGGTCGAACTGATTAGAGACAGCGCTGTGCACGCGCTGGATCCGGCCGATTGTTCTCCCGTGATCGTTCGGGATGGAACGGACGCACCAAGTGCCGTGGATATGCAATTGAACGGCATCAACACGGCACGAGGGAGTTTGGCCGAAGCTCTCGGCGATCTTTTGGTCACCGACAGTGACGGCGAGAGAACTGCACTGGTCGCGCCATATCTCAACGCGATGGCCGGCGATCCGGTACTCAGTGTCCGTTCGTGCGTTGCCTACACCCTCTCCGCCGCGCTACGGCATGCTCGCCCAGAGGTCATGAGGGCGTTCTCAACCCTGATCGATACTGACGATCGTCTCCTCGCCGCCGGATCTGTTCAGCATTTGATGGTCTACATCGGCAACGTGAATCCCGAGGTTATAGATCCGGTAATTCAGCGCATGTTGGCATCGGATGATGCCGAAGTCCGTGAGGCTGGTGGCGCTGTCGCGGCGTTCGCGGCGATGGAATGGGACCGTCCCGATCTTATGAAACAAGCGCTGTCGGGAGACTTTCACGCCCGAAAGGGCATCGCTGAAACCTGTGTTCAGTGTGTCGATCGCACTTCGAATGTCGAACTGGCCACGGCGACCCTAACCCGGCTTATGAACGACGAGGCGGATGGGGTGCGTAAGGAAGCGGCTACTGTGGCGCTTCACCTCCGCGAGCAACCGCTCCAGCCATTCGTTAAACTACTCGCGGCTTTGATCGACTCGCCGGCTTACGAACACGCCACGCCCCAGTTGCTGGTCACGCTACAGTACGCGCCGGATAAGGTCGATGAACTGGTCTTGAGAGCTGCAAAACGGTTTGTCGATGTCTTCGGGCACGATGCCGCGGACATTCGCACCGGCGCAGCGGGAGATGCGCATTACATCAGTGAACTGGTGGTGCGTGGGCTAGCGCAGTGCCGGGATCGTACCCACCGAGCGGAGTTGCTCGACGTTTTGGACTCTCTCTTAGAGCTTGGCGCGTACGGCATCAGTGAGGCCATAACGGATTCAGAGCGGTTATAACCGATAGCGCTCGAAAGGGCCGCGGGTTTCATTGGAGCCAATGTCTCCTGGCGGGAGAGGTTGATCCGATTCGTAACGTGGTGGAATTCAAGTTCAACGTGTAGGTCAACCGAATAAGAAGCTCCGGCAGATGGTGGGGTATTCCTGAACTGACATCTTAATCTAGCTTGGATGTGCTGGGATTAAGACTAGTCACGTGTGAGAAGGTTTCATGTACAACTAGTGACATGAACTTTTTATTGCTCGGTGGTACCGGTTTCCTTGGAGGGCACATTGCGGCTGTAGCAGTCGACCGAGGACATCAAGTTACTTGCCTTGCACGGGGTAACGGGAAGGTTCCCAACGGAGCTGAGTTTGTGAGTTCGGACCGTGACCGTGACGGTGCGTACGATGAGGTTGCGAGGAAAACTTGGGACACCATTGTGGATCTGACGAGTCAGCCGAAGCATGCGCGGGATGCGGCGGCGAAACTCGAGGCCAAGCATCGTATATTTGTGTCTTCGAGCAGCGTATATGAGGATCAGGGAAGTATTTCTTCCGAGTCTGATTCCGTAGTCGCTCCGCTTGAAATTGACTACATGGAGAACATGGGGCAGTACCCAGCCGCAAAGTCTGCTTGCGAAACGATTTATCGCAGCACAAATCGGCCAGTAATGGTAGTTCGACCCGGTCTGATCGCTGGCTACGGCGACGAAACAGGGCGCAGTGGTTACTATCCGTGGCGCTTCGCGCATCCCACGGGTGAGAACGTGATCGTCCCAGACCCGGCGTTTCCCGTCGCTATGATTGATGTGAAAGACCTTGCAGGCTGGATAGTTGAGTCTGCAGAAGTTGGGATTTTCGGAACCTTTAATGCTACGGGGTTTGCTACTTCCTTGTCCGATGTGTTTGAGATTTCGCGTGAGTTAACCGCATCGAGGGCTACGACGCGACCCTGCTCTGATGAACTGCTTCTCGCTAATGATGTAACCCCGTGGATGGGGCCAAAATCGTTGCCGTTGTGGGTACCAGGTGACCAGTTTCGCAACATCGCGCTACTCGATTGCGCCGCAGCCTACGAAGCGGGCCTGCGGATTCGCCCGTTGAAAGAAACATTGGCGGATGCGCTGCGATTCGAAGAAGAACAGCAGGGTGAAAGACTCGCTGGGCTCAGCGATGAAGAGGAAGTCGAGCTTCGCCAGCGGTTAGAAGACGGTATTTAGTTTCGGTAGGAACAGTTTTAGTTGCAGTCGGAACCGTGCTGAGTTGATTTTCGTTCCGCGACTGACCGGGAGAATGAGTCCGAATCTGGCTTGAGGGCAACTTCGGCGGTGCCAGCTCTTCGTGACGGGGAGCGATCTGGCCTTCGGAGGTCGCCCTTCCGAGCAGAAAACGCCGTGCGGCACACTTTTCAGGTTTCTCGAATCGCTTGCAACTGAGTGAGGTAGCCTTCTTTCGCCTCTCCGTGGAGTTCTGTTTCGCCATATAGCCTCTGGCGTATCTGAAAGGTCGCGAGCAGACCTATTGCAGCAACCCGTGACACTGCGCGGCGGCTAAGCTGGTCGAGCGAACGGATAGGGTGAGCGTGGGAAGGATCTTCGACATGAGTCTGAAAGATGAACTGGATGCGTATGTCCAGAAGACTCTCGACGAGCAGTGGGAACGCCGCGCAGGCCAGAAGGTGCCCGACACCGATGACCTTCCACTGAAGAACCTTGCCGTCGAGATCGACGCAACTGTCCTCTACGCGGATCTAGCGTCGTCGACGAGGATGGTCGAGGTGCACAAAGACTGGTTCGCTGCGGAGGTCTACAAGAGCTATCTCTACTGTGCAGCGAAGATCATTCGTGCGCGGGGCGGTATCATCACGGCCTACGACGGGGACCGTGTCATGGGTGTGTTCATCGGGAACTCGAAGAACTCCGCGGCCGCGAAGTGCGGGCTCCAGATCAACTGGACATCGAAGAAAATGGTGGCAGCGAAGATCGCTGAGAAGTACCCGAAGAGCTCCTTCGTGCTCAAGCAGCGGGTCGGAATCGATACTTCGAAACTTTTCGTCGCCCGGACAGGCATCCGAGGCAGCAATGACTTGGTGTGGGTTGGGAACGCAGCAAACAATGCGGCGAAGTTGGCCGCGCTCGCTCCTCGCTACCCGACCTACATCACCGCCGACGTCTACAACAAGCTGAATGAGACCTCAAAGCTAGGAGGTGATCCGAAGCGGAACATGTGGACTGACCTGGGAACCTCCGACATGGGCTATCAGATCTACGGGTCGACGTTCTTGTGGTCGGTCTGACGTTGGATGTCATCTGAGGGAGCTGATCCACTCGTCCATCTGCGGGATGATGGGATCTCCCTGGTACACGGTTCCGATACCGGACGTCCACTGCGGTCGGAGTAGACCTTGGTTGTTCTCGTTCAGGTTCGAGTAGAAGACGTCCCCGACGACGATCGGGCTTGATCCCCAACCGCGCCCCGCCAGGTGCGCTAGATGGGCTGCTCTGTTGACGACGTCGCCCATGTACACGACGTCATTGATGGTGCTGCCGCTGAACCCCGCCTTGATCATGAGGACCCGCCCGTACTCCACGCCTATGCCGATGCTGAGCTGGGTGACTCCTGCCTTCTCGTAGTGGTGGTTGAGGAGGTTCAGGAGAGTATTGGCCTGCGCTGCGGTAGCGAACACATCGTCGATGTGGTTGACCTGCGTCGTCTTGTAGGAGGCCCATACGCAGTCCCCGACGATATTCACCTCGCGCACATAGTAGTTGGAATTTAGGACTGCGACCATTTCCGAGATGAATGACCGGTAGATCTTCGCAAGAACGGGCCTCTTGTGCTTCGACGTCAGGCCGGACGAGTCTCGGATGTCAATGAAGATCGCCGAGCACATGCCGTAGAAGCCGTTAGAGAACGTGAGCTTGTCTCGGTCAGGGAGCCCGTCTACCTCCTCATACGCCCCCGCCGGCTGATCCAGGATCGCTTTGATCCGGGCCGAGCTAGCCGTCCAGTCATATGGTTTGTAGTTGCCGTCCATTTGCGTCCTAGCTGTTCGTGACGCCGACAAAGAAGGCAAGGGCTGCGATTGCGGCTCCTGCAGCGAGGGCACACCGGATGGCCCACTTTGCGGCGGATGCTTTTACTGTGGCAATCCGAGCATTGACATGGATCTGGTCAGCGAGATCTTTTGTCAGCTCAACAGGTTCAGAGGTCAGTGTATGGAGCACCTCACTGTGCTTTTGTCTCTTGCCCCTGAAATTTCGATCGATGCTACCAAAAAAGAGCCTGTTGATCGCATCCCGATCTGCATCCTTGTCCTTCACTCTTGGTGTCAGTGTCCATCCGCAAAATGCGCCAGTCAGGAGAAGCGACAAGCAGGCAATGAATACGAGAGCGTCGAACAGCGCAGTCCGAGGAGTAAAATCCTTTGCGAGGTTGTATGTCATTGTTGCCATCTGTTTAGAAGATCGAAATGGTAGCGGTGTGGTG
>NZ_KV788370.1 GCF_001807265.1 Corynebacterium sp. HMSC05H05 | reverse complement strand
AGAACCAGGCGTCACCGAACCAGTAACCGAACCCTTGCTGTAAAAGGCAGTGCCAGCTTGTCCCGACGCGTTGCCGAGACTTACTTGGCGGGGCTTGCCATCCCCATCCACTTTGACGTTTCCGTCCTTGTCCAACCCGACGGCCGAGATCAAGGCAGGGTCGGCTGAGAACCGCACAGATCCTTGCGGGTTCATGTCCTCAATCGGCCGATCCAGATAGAACGTGAATCCCCGCCCGTCCGAATCCGGCACACCAGTTCCGGTGAATTCTTCAGAATACTCTTCTGGTTTTCCCTGTTCGTTAGCGTAGCCGTAGCGGTACACGGCTGTTACGGGGAACGATTCTGTGACGGCGAACCGGCGGTCCTTGTACTCCCAAGGGTTGAGTTTGACTGCGAAAGTGTCAATGTTTTGACCTCCTTGATCGAGGTCAGAGAAAACTGAGTAGAACTCATCCCCCTTGTCATAACTGACCGACGCAGTCACCGGGGTCTTATTTGCAGCTTTTGCGTACTGCACTTCTCCAACCGGACCACCCCCAACAACGCTCGGCACGGTCAGCCCGGCCAGCGCCAGGGAGACGGACGTCATGCCGGCGATGACGGAGCGCTTACCGGAGTGGCGACGCGGGTTGCGGTCCGCGGAGGACATTGCGTTATAACGCCCAGGGTTCGAAGGGCCCTGGGCGGCAGCGTCCGAGTTGAACTCGAACGGGGAGGAAGCGTTCTTCAAGATGGCTCCAATGGTTGTTTTTGTAAATGGGAGAAATTCGAGGAAGAAGTACATAGAACACACTTCTCCCGCGGAACTGCGCACTAAACTACCAATTTGGACAGTCGCTTTCAAGGAAGCGCCAACATTAAAAACGCAGTTAATCAGGGCTTTTTCAGTTTTAAGGGGTTTTCTAAAGTTCCTAATAAACTGCCCTCAGGTGCCGCCGAAAACTGAGAGAAAAAGAAACGCCCCGAGCGACATGCTCGGGGCGTTGAAACGGTGGTGCGCCCGGAGGGATTCGAACCCCCAACCTTCTGATCCGTAGTCAGATGCTCTATCCGTTGAGCTACGGGCGCGTATTCAGTTCGTGTCGCGTGGACAACGAAGAAGAACATTACACCCAGGTGAACCCACCACCAAAACCGCAGGCCAAACCCGCAAACACTGTCCACCTACAAGCCAAGCACCGTCTTAGCAATCAGGAAGTAGATCACCAGACCGGTCGCGTCGCAGAAGGTGGAGATGAACGGGTTGGAGAACACGGCGGGGTCGGCGCCGACAGTCTTCGCCACGATCGGCATGAGCCCGCCGACGGTCGCGGACATCGTGCAGACACAAAATAGTGTGCTTCCTATCACAATGCCGATTTCTTGGCCGAAAACTACCCACGCGATGACCAATCCGAGCGCCCCGAGTACCGCCCCGAGCGTCGCCCCGACGCGGAATTCGCGCCACATCACTTTGAGGATGTCACCTTTGGTGACGTCGTCAAGCGCGAGTGCCCTTGTCACCGTTGTTGCCGCCTGGTTGCCGGTGTTGCCGCCGGTGCCGGTGAGCAGCGGGATGAACAGCGACAGCACGGTCACCTCTGCGAGCGTGCCTTCGAAGACGCCGAGAACCTGCACAGTCAGGATCGCGGAGAGCGCCAGCACCAGCAGCCATACGATGCGCGAGCGCACCAGCTTCAGCACCGGGGTGGACAGGTACGGCTGCTTCAGGGACTCGGCGCCGCCCTGGCGCGCGGAGTCCTCGCTGTCGGCGTGCTCGACAATGTCGGCAGCCTCGTCGTGAGTGAAGATACCAACCAGCCGGTTGCCGGCATCCACCACCGGAAACGCCAGCAGCCCCGAGGACAGCAGGCGTCGCGCGGCGTCCTCGGCATCGTCGCTGACCTGCACCGACGGGCGCTCGCGCATCACGTCGCCGACGCGCGCATCCTCCGGCGCTTTAAACAGGTCGCGCAGCCCCACCACCCCGCACAGCGTGCGCTCGGGGTCAACCACGGCGATGGTGTAGACGGTCTCAAAGCGGTCCGCATTCGCACGAAGCTTCTCGACGACCTCCCGCACCCCCTCACCCGGACCAACCGCCGCCACATTGGGGCTCATCGCGCGGCCGACCGAGCCCTTCTCGTAGCCGAGGATGAGGTTGGTGTCCGCACGCGCGTCCTCGTCCAAGTCGCCGAGGAACCGCTCCGCGATTTCCGCGGGCAGGTTGTCCAGCATGCGCACACGGTCCTCAGCGCCCAGCGCGCTGAACAGGCCGACGACGTCCTCGCTACCCAGCTCTTCAACAATCTCCGCCTGGTGGGCGGGATCCAGCGCGTCGAACGCCGCCGCTGCACGCTCCGGCGGCAGCAAGCGGATCAACACAGCACCGCGTTTCGACGGCTGCCGCTCCACCACGTGCACCACATCGTGCAACGGAATCCCCGCCAGCTCCTCATGGAGCCCGTCCAAGTCGCCGGAATCCAACCGGTGCCGGTTCAGCTGCTTTTCCAGGTGCGCGATCGCCGCCGCGTTGGCCGTAGTCACACGGCGAGCGTACCCAGGCTGAAAAATTTTGCGCGAGAAAGGACCGATTCTGGGCGGTTGTATGCAAAAATCTACGCGTGTTCTGCGATAGCTGTCACGTATCGCTGAATTTTCACTGAATACTCGTTGAGGAGCCACCATGGCAAAGTCCACCCGTTCCCGTCGCGTCACCATCGCGGCGGGCGCCCTGTCCCTTGCCCTCGTGGCACCGTTTGTCTCCCCGGTTACCGACGCTCCCACCGCCCAAGCTGTGGAGGCCTCCGCCTTTGACACCCGCTACACCACGGACAATTTCTGGAATGCGAACGAAGCCGTCGTGCAGGGCTTGGAGCTGGAACCGGGTGACAAGGTCGAGTCGACCCGAGGCACCGGTTTCCAGGTCCGCACGGCTGGCTGCGCGGTCGTCGTGGCCCGTCCGTGGTCCGCGTTGGGATTCCGCACCGGCAACCAAGACATCGCTGTGAAGGTGACCAAAGCTGACGGCAGCACCTTCAACACCACCCTCCGTGTAGACGTGGTGGACGAGGATGTCGCGGACAACACCTTTACCGAGCCGGACCAGTGCCCGACGCCGGAACCCACCACTACGCCTGAAACGGCACCAACCTCCGAAGACACCCCGGCGGAAGAGCCCACTACGACGTCGGCGACGGAGCCGACGTCGACAAGCAATGTCCCTGCAACCACCGCCTCCACCTTCAACGACCGCTTCCCCACCGCCAACTTCTGGAACCAGCAGGAAGCCGTGATTGAGGGGCTCGAACTGCAGCCGGGTGACCAGGTTGCTGCCACCACAAACACCATCTTCAACTGGAAGTTCCGCAACGACGATGGCGTGCTGACCTTGATCCGCCCGCAGTCTCCTACTGGTTTCAAGTCCGGCAACGTGGACATCCCCGTGCGCGTGACCCCGGCGAATGGCGAGGTGTTCACCACCACTCTGCGCGTCAACGTCATCGACGAACGCCCGGGCGCCGAGTGGGAAAGCCAGCTGGCCTCCCGCTACCCGGTGGACTTTGAGAAGTCCACGTCGGCGCAGCCCGTCGAGGGGATCACCCTGCCGGCAGGTGTCACCGTGTCCAAGACCGGAGCCGCCCTGCCGACTGGCTGGTCCGTCTCCAACGACGGCACCACCATCCGCGTCACCCCGCCGACCACGTTCAAGGAGGGCGACTTCGACCTTCCGATCGAGGTGAACGACGGCACTGACAAGTTCAAGGCCACTCTGAAGATCGCGGCCAAGAACCCGTCGAAGACACCCGCGGAGACCGCGGGCACTGTCGCCGGCATCCTCGGCCCAATCCTGGGCAGCCTGATCGGTGCGGGGACCGGCAGCGGTCTGCTTGGCAACATCATCGGCGGTCTCACCGGCGGCGGAAGCGACGGCGGCGAGGGCGGAACCGGCGGTGGCGGCGGCCGCTTGATCAACGTTGTGATCACCAACAACGCGAACCCGTCGAACATCGGCAACAACAACGGCAGCCCGAACGTGGTCATCACGAACAACGCCAACCCGAACGTGATCATCACCGACAACGTCAATCCGAACGTGGTCATCACCGACAACGTCAATCCGAACGTGGTCATCACCGACAACGTCAATCCGCGGGACAACCTGTCCAACAACGGCAACCCGTCCGTGGTGATCACGAACAATGCGAACCCGACCGTCGAAATCAAGGACAACCTGTCTAACAACGGCAACCCTGTGATCACGAACAACGCCAACCCATCCGTCGTGATCACCGGCAACGTGAACGACAACCTGCGCGACAACGGGTCCAACAACTCCGTCGTGGTCACGGGCAATGCAAATCCGGTCGTCACTGGCAACGCGAACCCTGTGGTCACGGGCAATGCGAACCCTGTGGTCACGGGCAACGCGAACCCGACCGTGGTCATCACCGGCAACGCCAACGACAACGGTTCCAACAACTCTGCCGTGGTCACCGGCAACGCGAACCCGGTCATCACCGACAATGCCAACAACAACGGGTCGAACAACTCTGCAGTGGTGACCAACAACGCCAACCCGACTGTGGTCATCACCGACAATGCGAACCCGTCGAACATCGGCAACAACAACGGGTCGAACAACAGCGTCGTCGCAACCGGAAACGCCAACCCGGAGGTGCTCGTCACCGGCAACGCCAACGGCGGCTTGTTCGGTTCTTCCCGCCGCGGCGGTCAGAACGGCGAGCCTGCCCAGGGCGACGAAGGCCAAGCTGAGAATGGCCGTTCCAGCATCCTGGACGCCAATGTTGGCGTCGAGGGCGGTTCTTCCGATCCGCGCTGCATCGCTTCCCTGGTGGCCCTGGGGCTGCCGTTGATCGCGATGATCCCGCTTTCCATGGCCGGCCAGATCGGCGTTCCGGGCCTGGGCAACACCGCTGTTCAGGCCGAGAAGGCCTTCGCTGACGCCGCCCGCCGATTCAACCTAGAGCCGGCGCAGCTCGCCGCTGTAGGTGGCGGCGCCCTCGGACTGGTGGCTGCTGTAGTCCTGGCAGCAGCGGTGCGCAACTGCGTGCCGAGCGTCCGCAGCATTGACCTTGCCGTTGGTGGCAGCAGCAACAAGCCGGCCGAGACCGTCGCGGCCCCGGTGGTGGACACCCAGAACTAGCGCGACCACACCTCAGCCCCGCCCACACCGGCGGGGCTTTTCTATTGGAGCCCCGACACATTGCGGCGGAATCTGTCAGAGCGCCCTCATACCCCCAGGTCGAGGCAAACGCCCGCCGTGATCTGTCAGGAACCGCTCCAGACCAACCCACCCAAACCCCCACAAACGCCGAAAACCCCGACGAGCAGGGGTTTCAGCACAAAAAGTGCGCCCGGAGGGATTCGAACCCCCAACCTTCTGATCCGTAGTCAGATGCTCTATCCGTTGAGCTACGGGCGCGGTGGCGGAGATGACAGGATTTGAACCTGCGGCCCCCGTCAAGGGGGCAACTCCTTAGCAGGGAGCCCCATTCGGCCACTCTGGCACATCTCCAGACCTTGCTCCACATTACTCGGTCCTCCCCGCGCGTCCAAATACACCCCGAAACGCACTGGGCGAAATCCGTATACTCGGCCGCATGAAAATCCACACCTGGCTCACCTCCGGCCTCGCCGCCCGCGATACCTCCAATGACCCGTCTGATTACCTAGTTTGGTTCCCGGCCAACCTGGATTCGCTCACCGTTGCCCCGCTGGTCGGCGAGAGCGCGTCCGTGCCGTTTTATTTCACCCCGAAGACCTCCGCGCTGGCCAAGTCGGCGGACGGCATCGTCCTCCTCGGTGTCCCCCTCGGCGATTTGGAGGGCTCGTGGCGCGCGGACAACCTCGACCGCTCCACTGAGTCCATTTCGGAGGTCGCGGGTCTGCTCGGCGAGAACTTCGCGTACCGCAACGACGGCGCCGCGGTGGTGCAGCTGCGCGGCGAGTTCCCGATTGAGAAGGTGCAGGTCGTCGCCGGCCAGAACCGTCCGGATACGAAGCGAGCAATGGATTTGCTTATCGACGTACCTTCGGACTTCCCCGGCACCCGCCAATTTCACACCATGCCAGAGCTTTTCCCGGACGAGATCGCCTAACCAACACCAGCAACAGAAAAACCGGCCAGATGGATAATCTGGCCGGTTTCCGTCGATTAGCTAACGGTTACGCCGCGTCCTTGCTGGAGGATCCGCCGATGGAGGTGAAGGCCTCACCCTTCTCGTTGGAGCACCAGTCGTAGAGCACGCCGCCAGCGGCGATCAGGCCGATGACGCCAGCGGCGACGGTGCCGAAGCGCTGGACGTTCGGGTCCTGGCCAAGCTCCGCGAGACGGCGGTTCGCCGCGTCGATCTGGCCACGCAGCTCAGCGAACTGGTCGTTGTCGCGACCACCACGGCCGCCCTGACCCCAGTCCGGGCTGCTGCGGCGCATAGCCTCCTGGAACTGGGCGTTAATCTGGTTGACCTGCTCGTTGATCGCGCCCATGTACGGACGGGCGATCTCGCCGCCGAACGCGCCCACGAGGGCAACCGGCACCAGGTACAGCAGCGGCGAACGCACGGCGTTGGCAACGCAGCGGTCCAAAGTCTCGGTGGACGAGCCCTCCTCCGGCTGCGGCTCCGGCTTCTCGGTCGGCGGGGTCGGCTCACCCGGCTTCGGCTTCTGCACGCCGAGGTCGAGGTCCAGGTATTCCTTGCCCTCTTCAACAGTGACCTTCTGGATCACGCGCTTCGGGTCAGTCGGCTTCCAGTCGCGCGGGCGGTACTCGATCTCGTAGTCGCCGGGCTCAACGTTGACCTTCCAGTTACCGTCCTCGTCGGTGACAGTGCGGGTGACCTCGTTGCCGTCCTTGTCCCGAACAATCACGGTGACGTCGGGCGCGCCCTCGGTCTCGTTCGGGTCTTCCTTGCCGTTGCCGTTGAGGTCGATCCAGACGCGGTCGCCGATGGTGCCCGGCTTCACCGGCTCGCAGTCGCACGTCACGTCGGTCTTCTTCAAACCCAGATCGTAAGAGTCGTTGTACTCGTTCGGCTTCACTGTCACCTTGGAGACCAACCCAGACTCATCCGAGCCCGGAATCTTGCCGGTGACCTCCCAGCCCTCAGGCTTAATAAAGCGGATGTCGTACTCAGCGTTCGGGTTCAGCCCCTCAATCTTCCAGTCACCGTTTTCGTCCGTAACCGCAGAACGCGTCGGCTCACCCTCACGGGACACCAACACCACAACGTTCTCGAGGCCTTTTTCGTTCTCACCCTGCTTGCCGTCGCCGTCCTCGTCGTTCCAGACACGGTCGCCGACAGAACCAGAAGGCAGAATGCCCAGGTCAACGTCATCACGCTTCTCGCCCGGCTTGATCGTGATCGTGCGCTCGACCTGCTCCTTGTCGCTCGGAGTGCGATCGCCCGGCTCGTAGCGAACGGTGTACTCGCCCGGCTCAACGTCAACCTTCCAGTTACCGTCCTCGTCGGTGACGGTACGAGTGACCTCGTTGCCATCCTTATCGACGATCACCACCGGCACGTTCGGAACACCAGTCTTCTCGTCCGGATCTTCCTTGCCGTCGCCGTTGGTGTCTTCCCAGACCTTGTCCCCGATGGTGCCGCGCTTCGGAGCCTCAACTGTCGTGTGAACCTCAACCGTGGTCGGAACTGGCTGCTTGACCGTAGTCGGTACCGGTTGTTTCACGGTCGTCGGAACTTCAACCGTGGTCAGAACCTCAACCGTGGTGGGCTCGCAGTCACATGGAGCTTCAGTTGTTGGCGTCGGCTCCTCCGTCGGTGTCGGCTCCTCCGTCGGCGTCGGCTCCGCAACCACAATATTCTTGGTAGCGGTTGCTTGATCGAATAGTGGCGAATTACGGCTCACTACACTGGCACTGAAAAGCTCTGCTGACGGGTCGAAGGTGCAGCGCTCAGAGGACACATACTGCTGAATTTGCAGGTGCGATCCCTCTGGGACCCACGCCTCACCTGCAAATGCATTCTCGTTGATCCGCCACTGATACCTTTTCAGCCAATTATGGTTCTCGAACCTTCCTTCGGAACGTTCTGGCTCCCCATCAGGCATCAAAGTGGCTACTGGAGAACCATCTTGACCGAAGACCTGGCCCGTCAGATCCTCACCGTTGGGCCCCGTTAGCTTGAACGACGCATCGCCGTAGAGTTGAAAATCAGAGTTCGTACCTAGCCAGAGATCCGCCATCCACGTGCCGTATTGACCGATATTGTCAAAAGAGACCTCGACCGTGCCCTTACGGACACATCGATCCTGCCCCGGTTCAAGCTCGTCAACACTCTGCATGGTGTAGTTGCCGAATTCCCAGTCTAGATCCGGACGAATATCGACCTCAGAGCCAACAGCTAACTGAAGTTCCGTTCCCGGTTCAACGTCCTGGGCTACCTTGACTGGCACTTCGAGGGTGAAACCCGGATTAGCCCCGAGCGGAAAGTCGCTAGCGGCAAACTCGATAGTCAGCTCGTTAATCTCTTCGTCAACACCAAATGTGTGGGGACGACGATTCTGCCCGTCGCCCCATCGGATATTGGATTCGACCGAGTCACCGAGGTCAATCTCCAACCTGTCGTCAACTTGGATCGAGAAAATCACAGCTGTCGCATCGGACTCTCCATACTTATTTTCTGCGGTTTTGGCGAAAGGAACCGACGAGCCAACTTTGATTGTGGCGGTGGTGGATTCACCCGCCCGAACCTCTGTGTCCGCCAGGTCCAAAGCAATGGACGCTTGCGGTTTCTTCCCCAGGTCGTCCCCGTGCTGGGTGGTGAGAGAGTCATCTTGGATGTAAGCCCCCGCGGTCTGCGGCACCGCCACACCGCCGATACCCAGCGCCACCGTGCTAACTACCGCGGCGACGCTACGCCACCAGCGGTTTTTCCTCGTATTTGATCGTCTATTCTCGCTCATCCCTGGCCTCCACTGTTGAGCGGCAACAAAACTGGTTGTGTCCCGGATAACCGGTATGCCAGGGAGGTTACCCCTTTACCAGACGTGCTGATCAGGCTCTTCCAATAAATTCACCGAGATTTAAGGAAGGGAGGGAAACCGGAAGGCGTCGTTAAGCAAAGGCCCCCGAAAAGATGTTGGCGGAGACGAGGGGATTTGAACCCCTGGAGGGATTAACCTCGCCGGTTTTCAAGACCGGTGCATTCGGCCGCTCTGCCACGTCTCCAACTCGAAGCAGTCTAACGTAGCCTTGCCGCATGAAAGCAATCAATGATGAGCTCATGCTTTACGACGCCCAAAGGCCCACCCCGCAAGACGGCGAAGTCCTGGTCAAGGTCGTCGCCGCCGGCGTGAACCGCGGCGACCTGATGCAGGCCGCCGGGAAGTACCCGCCGCCGAAGGGCGAGTCCGAGATCATGGGGCTGGAGTGCGCGGGTGTGATCGTGGATCCGGGCACGACTGGCCGCAAGGAGGGCGAGGAGGTCGGCTGCCTGCTCGCCGGCGGCGGCTACGCAGAATACGTGGCGGTGCCGGAGGGCCAGCTCACGCCGATCCCTTCGGGCTTGACCGTGGAGGAGACCGCCGGCGTGGTCGAGGTGGCGTGCACGGTGTGGTCGAACCTGGGCATGGTCGCCGGGATTGCTGAGGGCGACAAAGTGCTCATCCACGGCGGCGCGGGCGGCATCGGCTCCTTTGCCATCCAGATGTGCAAGGCGCTCGGCTGCGAGGTGGCGGTGACCGCCGGAAGCCAAGAGAAGCTCGAGTACTGCCGGGAGCTCGGCGCGGACATCCTGATCAACTACAAAGAGCAGGACTTCGCCGAGGAGCTGCCCGGGTGGGCGGACGCCATCCTGGACGTGGTTGGCGGGCCGTACCTGGAGCAGAACATCAAGACGCTGAACACGGACGGGCACCTCATCGTCATCGCGGTGCAGGGCGGGCCGAAGGGCACGTTGTCTTTGGGCCGGATGATGCCGCGGCGCCTGTCCGTCACCGCGACCACCCTGCGTGCGCGCCCCCGGCCGATGAAGGCGGCGATTGTTTCCTCCACGGTGGAAAATGTGTGGCCGCTGATCGAGTCGGGCAAGATCGCCCCGAACATCTCCGCGCGCTTCCCGCTCGCAGACGCCAAGCAGGCCCACGAGCACCTGGATTCCGGCGACAACACCGGGAAAATCTTGCTGGTTCTCTAGTGACGCGCCAGCGTCACTAGGCCAGCGACGCCACCGTCCGCACCAGCTGCTCGATGTCGTTTTGGGTGTTGAACGGCGACATGGCAATGGTCACGGCGCCGCCCATGTCGGCGACGCCCATGTCGTCGAGAAGCGGTGTGGCGCACGTCTGGGTGGCCACGATGCCGTTGGCCAACAGGCGGCGCAGCACGGTTTCGGACGGCACGCCGGTCACGCCGAACGCCAGGCGCGGAATGCGCTCGACGCGCGCGTCCTCGGCCGCCTCGCCGCTGACGCCGACGATGTGCACGGCGGGCAGGGTGCCCAAAAACGTGTGCAGGTCATCCCTCAGGCCGTTGAGGTAGGCGGTGGTCGCGTCCAGGGAGTACTTCAGGCGGTTGCGGCGGGTCGCACGGCCGGTGTACCCCTCGACCAGGGAGGCGTAGTGGTCCACCACCGCCGGCACCGCGCCCGCCAGCCCCTGGGAAACCTCCAGGTCCAGCGCCTCCATGTCCAAGCGCTTGAACATCGCGGAGTCGCGGAAGATCAGCGCGGCGATGTCCGGCCCGCCCAGCTGGGCGATGTCCACCGCGGCCACGTCCGCGCCCCAGGCCTCGAGGTCTACGGGGCGGTAGGGGGCGTACGCAGTGGCGTCCACAAGCACCCACGCCCTCGACTTCGCGCGCACAGCCTCCGCGATGTCGGCCACCCGCACCACGTTGCCCAGCTCCGCGTGCGCCGCCGGCACAGACACCAGGCGGGTGGAGCCGTCCGCGATCTCGCTGTACTGCCACGCCGGCAGGTCGCCGGTAGCCAGGTCCGCCTGCGCCCACACCTCATCCAACCCGGCGCGCTGCAGCCGCTTGGTCAACTGCGGGCGATCCAGAGGGTTCAGCACGATCGACGAGTTCCGCCGCAGCATCGGTTTCATCGCGTTGACCAGCGCCGAGTACAGCGCAGGCACGCTGGGGCCCAGCACCACCTGGTCCGCCGCCACACCCGTCAGGTCCGCGATGGCCACCCGCGCCGCCTCCGGGTACTGCACGCCCTCCGGCTGGCCCAGCGCCTCCTTGGAGTGCGACCCCAGCACCGGCTCCGGCGGCGGCACCAACGCCGCGCTGCGGAAACTTCTCGAGACCGCCGTGGCCACCTTCTCCGGCACCTGCGGCTGCGTGTGGGCGTTCAGGTACGTCCAGCCGCTACCGAGCGATGTGTAGAGTCCACGCACTCCCCACACGTCATACGCCACGGCCGACCTCCCTTCAGGCAAGAATGCCCCAATTATGCACGCCCGTCCGACACGGCGCACACCGCCAGCTCGGGTGCGCAAATACCGTGCACTAGGGTGATCTGCGTGCACAACGAAGAACAGCTGCGCCAAGACGTCGCCCGCATGACCAGCCCTCCGGGCGGAGACACGCCGCCGTCGAAGTCCAAGACCTTCCGGCGCGCGTTCGACGACCTCATCCGCGGCTGGGGGCAGCACGAGCTCTGGCTGCAACTGGGATGGCAGGACATTAAACAGCGGTATAAGAGGTCCACCCTCGGCCCGCTGTGGATCACCATCGCCACCGGCGTGATGTCGCTGGCGCTGGGCCTGCTCTACTCCATGCTGTTCCAAATCGACGTCGCGGAGTTCCTCCCGCACGTCACCGTCGGCTTCATCGTCTGGGGTTTCCTCTCCGGCTGCATCAAGGACGGCGCGAACGTCTTCATCGAAAACGAAGGCCTGATCAAACAGCTCCCATCTGCACTGTCGGTCCACGTGTACCGCCTGGTGTGGCGCCAGCTGCTGTTTTTGGCGCACAACATGGTGATCTGGCTGCTGCTGGTGCTAATCTTCCGCATCCCGCTGACCCTGCACACCCTGCTGTTCATCCCCGGCCTGGCACTGCTTGTGGTCAACGGCGTGTGGGTGGCCATGTTCTTCGGCATGGTGGCCACCCGCTTCCGCGACGTCGCCCCGCTACTGGAAGCGCTGGTGCAGCTGCTCTTCTACGTCACCCCGATCGTCTGGACCACCCGCACCCTCAAGGACCAGGGTGGCGAGGTCGCGCAGCGCGCCATGCTCGCCGAGGTCAACCCCCTCTACCACTACCTCGAGATCGTGCGCGCCCCGCTTATCGACGAACCGTTGGCCACCTACCACTGGGGCATCGTCCTCGCGTGCACCGTCGCCGGCGTCCTGATCACCCTGCTTGCCATGAAGCGCTGGCGCTTCCGCGTGCCGTACTGGGTTTAGGAGTTTAGGAGTTTCACATGGTTTCCATCGACACCTACAACGCCTGCGTCGACTTCCCCATCTTCGACGCGAAGTCCCGTTCCCTGAAGAAGGCCGTGATGTCGTCCGCCGGCGGCAAGATCGGCCAGAACGCCTCCAACACCGTGGTTGTGGAGGCGCTGCGCGACATCAACCTCCACCTTAGGGAGGGCGACCGCGTCGGCCTGGTCGGCCACAACGGCGCAGGTAAATCAACCCTGCTGCGCTTGCTGTCGGGCATCTACGAGCCCACCCGCGGCGTCGCCGACGTGCGCGGCCGCGTCGCCCCCGTCTTCGACCTGGGCGTGGGCATGGACCCGGAGATCTCCGGCTACGAAAACATCATCATCCGCGGCCTGTTCCTGGGCCAGACCCGCAAGCAGATGAAAGCGAAGATGGACGAGATCGCCGAGTTTTCCGAGCTCGGCGACTACCTCAACATGCCCCTTCGCACCTACTCCACCGGCATGCGCGTCAGGTTGGCACTCGGCGTGGTCACCTCCATCGAGCCGGAGATCCTGCTGCTCGACGAGGGCATCGGCGCCGTCGACGCCGCCTTCATGGCTAAAGCCCGCGTGAGGCTCGCCGAGATGGTGGAGCGCTCCGGCATCCTGGTCTTCGCCTCCCACTCCAACGACTTCTTGGCACAGCTCTGCAACACCGCCCTGTGGGTGGACAAGGGCGAAATCCGAGAGGCCGGCCTGGTCGCCGACGTCGTGGGCGCCTACGAGGGCCCCGAGACCGGCGAGTACGTCGCAGAGCTGGTGGAGCGCTTCCACGGCGAAGCTGACGTCGAGAAGCCCTAGCCCCTCCCGACACATCGCGGCCGAATCTGTCAGACCGGACCCAAACCCCCAGTTCGGCACAAACGCCCGCCGTAAATTGTCAGGACTGGAGCTTGCGGATCAGCGCCACGAGCTTCTCCACAAACTTGTGCAACGACGCCGAGGTGAAGCGCAGCACCCGCCACCCGCAAATAGTGAGGTCGGAGTTGATCTCAGCGTCTTTGTGCCACTGCTTCGCCTCGCCGTGGTGGGCGCCGTCGTACATGATGCCGATCCCGAGCTCCGGGATGGCCAGGTCAAACGTGGTCACGATCTTGCCACCGTCCCGGACAACGACTTGCTCTTCCAGCCGCAGCCCGAACTCGTCGCACACCATCTGGGCGAGCAGGCGCATTTCGGTCTCCTTCGGCGAGTCCGCCAGTTTGCTCGACTTCGCAAGCGCGCGGGTGAGCCACCGCTGGCACACCGTCCCTGAGCTCGCCTTCAGGATCTCCATCGGGTCAATGCCCAGGTGGCGCCGCACACAGTCAATGAGAGTGATCGCTTCCACAAGGTCCATGCTGTGCCCGGCGAAGGTGGCGCCATTG
This sequence comes from Corynebacterium sp. HMSC05H05, assembly GCF_001807265.1. GTDB lineage: Bacteria > Actinomycetota > Actinomycetes > Mycobacteriales > Mycobacteriaceae > Corynebacterium. The sequence continues at coordinate 48,814 of NZ_KV788370.1, read as the reverse complement.
CTTGGCGACGACCTCCGGATCTCCCTCAACACCTGCGCCGTCGCCGCCGCAGGGCTGGCCACCTGCAGCTCATGCCCGTAATGTCGGACCTGCCAAACATGCTCGGGTTTGCACCCCCGGCGCACGATCGACGGCTTGGAGATATTGCCGTGTGAGTTGCGTTCCGCGGATGGATCCATGAGCACAGTGTCCTTGCCCTCCACCCGGTACCTGAGCCCGTACAGCGCAAGCGCGCCATGGGCGAGGACCACGGTGGAAGGTTTCTCTATGCCAAAAGCCGCGGCACGATACGCGGCGGGGACTTGGTAGATCACTCCCCGCGGGTGGTTTCGCGCGTCCGCCCGGGCTAGCTCGTAGGATCTCTGTTCCCGCGCGAGCATGTGGAATCGCGCGCTTACCTGCATCGTTTGCATCCGCTGGGGCAGGTTCCCGGCGGGGAGCAAACTGTTCTCTGGACCGACATTCATCCCGTCATACAAATTCGCCATGCCTACTTAGACGTGAAGAGTGCGCGTTTGGATCCCTCGGGCACAATAAAAGGCATGACTGCGTTGAATCCGAACGGCACGACCGCCGCCGTGATTGTCACCCACCGCCGCGTTGACCTGCTGAAACACTCGCTTGAGCAGGTGGTCAACCAGACGCATCCGGTGGATTGGGTGATTGTGGTGGACAACGGGGCGCAACACGAGGTGCAGGAGCTTCTCGGCGACCTCGCGGCCGACCGCGCCGTCTACCTCCCCTCCCACACCAACCTGGGTGGGGCGGGCGGGTTCGCCTACGGATTCCTGCACGCACTCGCGCTGGGCGCGGACGCGATCTGGTGCGCGGACGACGACGGCCGGCCGAAAGACGAGCACGTGCTCAAAGAGCTCTACCGGGTCGCAGAAAAGCACCAGCTTGCGGAGGTCTCCCCGGTGGTGGCCAACATCGACGACCCGGAGAAGCTCGCGTTCCCACTAAGACAGGGCACGACCTGGCACCGTCGCGTCGATGAGCTCGAAGGCGACTTCCTGCCCCAGTACGCGAGCCTGTTCAATGGCGCGCTGATCTCGGCAAAGGCTATGGAGCGCATCGGCGTGCCGGATTACCGCCTGTTCATCCGGGGCGACGAGGTGGAGTACCACCGTCGTCTGGCACAATCCGGCCTGAACTACGGCACGGCGCTGACCACGTTCTACCTGCACCCGGACGGCTCGGGCGAGTTCCACCCGATCATGGGCGGCCGGGCCCACGCCCAATTCCCCGACAACCCCACTAAGCGGTATTTCACGTACCGGAACCGCGGCTACATCATTAACCAGCGCGGCATGAAGAAGATGCAGCTGCAGGAGGTGGTCCGCTTCGGGTGGTTCTTCCTGCTGGAGAAGAAGGACCCGAAGGGCTTCTACCAGTGGCTGAAGCTACTTCGGCGGGGAGCCAAAGAGGACTTTAGGCGGCCATAGTCTTCTTGGCTTCGCGGAAGATCAAGTGCCGCTGCAGCTCAAAATTGACCACGGTGGCCACGCCCTGGGCGATGACAAACGACACGACGTTCTTCCACGGGTTGACCAGGCCTAGCGAGGTCAGCGGCGAGTCCGTCACACGCCACAGCACCATCTGCACCGCGAACGTCACGGCATAGAGCACGAAGACTGCCCCGGCCTTCTTCGCGTTGATCTTGGATTGGAACGAGAACTTGGAGTTGAGCACATAGGCGGCGACGGTGCCGAAAACCCAGCCCACGGCCTTGGCAAAGTCGCGCTGCACCCCCATGAATTCGTCGAGGCTGTGGGTGATGCCGAAGTCGATGACTGCGCAGCCCACGCCGACCAAGAGGAAGGGCACGAGCTGCCGTTTCAGGGTAGAAGTTTCCGCCACGGGCGAATACCCTACCCGCGCATGAGCTGACGGTAGATATCCAACATCTCCGCCGCGCTCCGTTCGCCGCCGATTTCATCCAGCGACGCGAGCGACTCGGCGCACAGCCCCCGGATCTCCCCAATCCCCAACTCCTCATGCCCCAACGAGGCGAAGATGCTCTCCGCGATCTGCGCGGTCTCCCCGCCAGCGCAGCAGGCCAGCGCGAACACCAGGGACCAAAAAGCATCCCTCTCCTTGCGCCCAGACTCCACCGGCAGCGCCTCGATCCGCTCCCCCGCGCCCACATCCAGCGCCTGCAGCAGCGGCACAAAGTCGTGCCCGCGCGCCCGCGCCATGAACTCGCGCACTTCCGCGCGCAGCCCCGGCACCTCGACCTCCCCCATCAGCCGCGCGTTGACTTCCCCGATGTCGAACCCATGCGGCCCGAACGAGCCGGAGCCTGCCACGCACACGGACGGCGGCGTGGACTCGTCGCGCGGGTACACGCCCGCCAGCTGCATCTCAAAAGACCACAACCCATGGGAGAAGTGGGTGGATTCGCCGGGGGACTTTAGGACGTCGCAAAGCAAACGCTCCTGGGGCACATCCGCACCCACCTCCTCGACGCCGAATACCTCCCCCACGATCTCGCAGCAGTCCGCGATGGTCGCGTCCTCGTCGATGCCCACCCACCGGTACACCACCTCATCCGACACCAGGCCAACGCGCACAAGCAGCGTCGCACCAGCCCGGCGCTCGGCGAGGCGGATCACCGGCGCGAGGTGGTCTGAACGGTAAAGGGTGCTGGACATGGCGCCCAATATAGGCTTTCTTTCCATGAGGAAGCATTACAAAGGCGACGACCCCAACGCCATCCACGAGGCAGCACAGCGTATCGACGCCCCGCTGTCCGACTTCATGGTCCGCCTCATGGCGGAAGAATTGCCCTTTGTGGACTCCAAAGGCCGCACCCGGATCTACGAGATCCTGCGCGAGCACAAGGAAGCCGGCAAACCTGTGATTTCCAGCCAAGAAGAGCTCCCCGCGGAGATTCGTAGCATCATGGATCTGTGATTCCGGCGTAGGGTTATGGGCATGGAACTGACAACCCAATCCCTCTACGGCTGGGGCCGTACCGCCCCCTCTACCGCACAGGTGTTGTCCACCGCCGACGTTGACACCATCGCCCAGGCAGTCAAGCAGGTGGCCGACGAAAACTCCGAGCTTCCAGAGCACAAACGGCGCGGTGTCATCGCCCGCGGCATGGGCCGCTCCTACGGCGACCCCGCCCAAAACGGCGGCGGCCTCGTCGTGGACATGACTCCGCTGAACCGCATCCACTCCATCGACCCGGACACCGGCATCGTCGACGTGGACGCAGGCGTGACCCTGGACCAGCTGATGAAGGCCGCGCTGCCCTACGGCCTGTGGGTCCCGGTGCTGCCCGGCACCCGCCAGGTCACCATCGGCGGCGCCATCGGCCCGGACATCCACGGCAAGAACCACCACTCCGCGGGCTCCTTCGGCGACCACGTCCTCTCCATGGAACTGCTGGTCGCCGACGGCCGCGTGCTGCACCTGGAGCCCACCGGAGAGACGGCCGAGCTGTTCTGGGCCACCGTCGGCGGCATGGGCCTGACCGGCATCATCCTGCGCGCCCGCATCCAGATGACGTTCACGGAAACCGCCTACTTCATCGCAGACACCGACCGCACAGACACGCTGGACGAGACGATCGCGCTGCACTCCGACGGCTCCGAGGTGAACTACACCTACTCCTCGGCCTGGTTCGACGCCATCTCCGCGCCGCCGAAGACCGGCCGCTCCACCATCTCCCGCGGCTCGTTGGCCACCCTGGACCAGCTCAAGGAGCTCGCGCCGAAGCTGGCCAAGGACCCGCTGAAGTTCAACGCCCCGCAGCTGATGACGGTGCCGGACATCTTCCCGTCCTGGACCATGAACAAACTGTCGCTGATGGCCATCGGCGAGGCGTACTACTTCATGGGCAAGCCCGCGCGTAACCAGGTGCTCAACCTCACGCAGTTCTACCAGCCGCTGGATCTCATCGGCGAGTGGAACCGCGGCTACGGCAAGGCCGGCTTCCTGCAGTACCAGTTCGTCGTGCCCACCGACGCCGTCGAGCCGTTCAAGGACATCATCTACGACATCCAGTCTTCCGGCCACTACACCGCCCTGAACGTGTTCAAGCTGTTCGGCGAGGGCAACCAGGCGCCGCTGTCCTACCCGATGAAGGGCTGGAACGTGTGCGTGGACTTCCCGATTAGGGATGGCCTGAACGAGTTCCTGGACCGCCTGGACGACCAGGTCATGCAGTTCGGCGGCCGTCTCTACCTGGCCAAGGAGTCCCGCACCTCCGCGGAGAAGTTCCACGCCATGTACCCGGGGATGGCCGGCTGGCTGAAGACCCGCCGCGACATCGACCCGACCGGCGTGTTCGCGTCCGACATGTCCCGCCGACTTGAGCTGAACTAAGGAGAACCGACCATGTTGAATGCAGTAGGCCAAGCCCAGCACATCCTGCTCCTCGGCGGCACCAGCGAGATCGGCCTCGCCATCGTCGCCGAGCTAGCCTCCCGCGGCGGCAACCCCACCGTCACCCTGTGCGCGCGCAAGGACTCCCCGCGTATCGACGGCGCGATCTCGGCCGTCCAACAAGCCGGCGCAGGCCACGTGCGCCTCGTGGACTTCGACGCCCTCGACTTCACTTCCCACCCGGCGGTGCTCGACGCCGCGTTTGAGGACGGCGACGTCGACGTTGCCGTGGTCGCCTTCGGCACCCTCGGCGACCAGGAGCAGCTCTGGCAGGACCAGGCAGCGGCAGTGGCGTCCGCGCAGACGAACTTCACCGCCCCGATGTCCGTGGGCGTGCTTCTGGGCCAGCACATGAAACGTCAGGGCCACGGCACGATCATCGCCCTGTCCTCCGTTGCGGGCCAGCGCGTGCGCCGCTCCAACTTCGTCTACGGCGCCTCCAAGGCCGGCATCGACGGGTTCTACCTGCAGCTCGGCGAGGCGCTCAAGGACGACGGCGTGAAGGTCACCGTGGTCCGCCCCGGCCAAGTGCGCACCAAGATGACCGACGGCCTCGACGAGGCCCCGCTCACCGTGAACAAGGAAGACGTCGCCGAGGCAGCCGTCGACGCCGCCCTGGCCGGCAAGTCCTCCGTGTTCGTGCACAAACTCTTCGGCCCGATCTCCCTGGTGCTGAAGGCCATTCCGGCGCCGATCATGAGCAAGCTCAACTTCTAGTTCTGCCCGCATAATTCAGCCACGATCCGTCACCGCTGACGGATCGCGGCTGAATTTGTCAGACGGGCCCTATTTCCCCAGGACCCTGACATTTTCCGGCGTAATGTGTCAGGACTACCTAGTCCTTGGCGCGGCCCATGCCCAGCAGCACCTGCTCGCGGAGCCGGCCGGTCCCCACCACCGCCAAAACACAACCAACCAGCGCGACGGCGACGAGGGCGCCGAACAGGGCCACCTTGTCGAGCACGTTGACGTAAACCATGACCATGCCGAATCCCATCAGGCTACCCATGCCGAACCCCAGCAGGGCCACCACGAGCATGGGAATCCCAACTTCACGCACGGCCACCTTGGTGTGAAAGGCGGCGGGCGCTCCAATGAAGTAGAGCGATTTGGTCAGTTGCTTCTGCTCCACCACGGAAAGTGCCTGGGTGAGCAGGGTGGACGCGACCAGGAGGACTGCCGCGAAGACGGCGGTGATGACCACGCCGGAGGGGATATCCCCTGTGATCATCTTCAGGGCGGGCTGGTCGTCGATCTCCGGTACCGCGGAGATCCAGGCGCCGACGCCTCCGATGAATGCCACGAAGTACAGGGCGGTGACGCGCTTCCAGGTGGTTTTCGCGCCCCGGCCGACCCGGCGCGTGGCCACGTAGTTCGCGGCCCCGGGCACCCGGTAGCTCACGCGAGCGAGGAGTTGGATCACGCCGACGGCGATCAGTGCGTTGACGGTGAGAATGCCACCGGCTACAACCAGCAAGGCGCCGAATTCCAACGCGTCTGCCTGCGGAGCGATGGTCAGGGAGCTTAGGTAGCGGTACAGCACCACCGCGCCAACGAGCGAGAGCACCAGCGTGATCAAGTTTTGGCCCTTTGGTGGGATTTTCTTGGTGACGCCGAGTGGGGTGACGGCGACTCGTCGCAAGGCAAGCCACACTGAGCACGCGGCCAGCACCAGCACGACGATCCAGGCGATGGGGATGACCCACCAGGTGAGCATCTCCCAGGCGCCGACGGGTTTGTCCTGGAAAGTCAGCAACGACCACGCGGGACTCGTGACCACGTAGAGCACTGAGCCAATCACGAGCCCGACAAGCGCCTGGCGCAGGGACTCCAAGATCATCATTCCGCGCACCTCGCCGGCGGTCGCGCCGATGAGGCGTAGCGCTGCCAGGTGTTCTTCGCGCCCGCCGAGGTTCGCCCGCGCAGCTTGGGTGAGCAGCCCCAACAGGCTTGGCACGAGGAGCACACACGCGAACAGCGCGAGGAAGATATACGCGATGGAAATGGGGCCGCCCATCGACTCCTCGATTTCCACGAGCGCCTCGTGCGGGTGTAGGTCGCGGGCGAGGAACATCCAGGTGCCGCCCATGAGCGTGCACAGCATCCAGGTCGCCACGGTCACGGCGACCAGCGACAGGGCACGGACCCAGCGTTCGCCGATCTGCCGTTGCGAGCGCCCTTCGCTTGTCGACGACACCGCCGAGCGCATCAACGTCATTGCACTCATCGCGCCACCTCCGAGTGGATCAGGCCGTCGCGGATTTCGACGCGGCGGCTGCACCAGTCGGCGATCTTCGGGTCGTGCGTGACCAGCACGAGGGTGACGCCGAACTTCTGCGCGATTGCCACGATCTGCTGCATGACCTCGTGCCCGGTGGCTTGGTCCAGGGCGGCGGTGGGTTCGTCGGCAAACACCACCGACGGCGGCCCGGCCAAGGCGCGGGCGATGGCCACGCGCTGCACCTGGCCGCCGGAGAGTTGCCCTGGGTACCGGTCCACAAAGGCCCCCAAGCCCAACCGGGTGAGCATGTCGATGGCCTCGGCGTGTGCCTCCGCACGCGGCACCCCGCGCATGATCTGTGGCAGGGCGACGTTTTCGGTGGCGGTCAGCTCCGGCAGCAGCTGGCCGTCTTGGAAGATGAAGCCAAAGTTCTCGAGGCGCAGGCGCGAGCGTTCCGCGTCGTTCATGGCCGACACGTCCTGGCCGTTGAAGCGCACCTGGCCGTCGTCGGGCACGAGCACGCCGGACATGCAGTGCAGCAGGGTCGATTTGCCGGAGCCAGAGGGCCCCATGATCGCGACGGATTCGCCGCCGCCAACCGTCAGGCTGATGCCTTCGAGGACCCGTTGTTGGGTGAAGGACTTCGTGATGTCGTTGAGTTCAAGCATGGTGTCTATTCCACAGGTGGTCGTCGATAAGCACTATGGCCCTGGCTCCCGAATATGGGTAGTGCTAGCTCTACCTGGCTACGCTCGGGGCCATGCGGCGACATAAACACGAGGAGCGCGCGGCCGCCAAAATCCACCAGTTGACGGTTTCGCGGCGCAGGATCGCGGAGGCGTACGAGGTGGAGCGGCTGCGCATCGAGCGCGACCTGCACGACGGCGCGCAGCAATATTTTGTGGCTGCCGCGATGAAGTTGGGCGAGGCAAGGTTGGACATTGCATCGCAGCTTCTCGACGACGCCGCCCGCGACCTCCACAACGGCCTCGACGCCCTGCGCCGCACCGTAAGGGGCATCCACCCGCGAGAGCTGTCGGACCACGGGCTGGTTGCCGCGATCGAGACCGCCGCCGCACAGCACGGCCCGCATGTCACGGTCCGCGCGCCGCACGAGCTGCCGCGTATCGACGCCTCCGTCACCGCCGCCGCCTACTTCTTCACCACCGAAGCCTTAACCAACGCCGCAAAGCACGCACCACATGCACCGGTGAGCGTGCTGGTCACCTGCGACCACACTCTGAATGTTTCCGTCACCGACCAGGGCGGCGGCAACGCACGCATCACCCCCGGCGGCGGGCTCGACGGGATGCAGGAACGAATCGCAGCGTTCGGCGGTGAGATGGAGCTGCACTCGCCGGATGGTGGGCCGACCACCGTCACCGCCCGTATTCCGTTGCTGTTGTTCCGGGGAGAAAGTGGGATTGCGCCATGAGGATTGTTATCGCGGACGACTCCGCACTGCTGCGGGAAGGCGTTGCCGGCCTGCTCACCCGGCGCGGCCACGAGGTTGTGGCGCAGGTGGATAGTGCGGATCGGGTGCAGGGGGTCGTCGATACGCATGCGCCCGACCTGGTGATCACGGACGTGCGCATGCCGCCGAACATGCGCGACGACGGCCTTCAAGCAGCACTGGAGCTGCGCCAACGGGGCCCAGTCAACGTGCTGGTGCTGTCGCAGTACGTCGCGCCCGCCTACGCCAGGGAATTGTTCTCCGGCGGCGACGGCGGCACCGGCTACCTGCTGAAAGACCGCGTCGCGGAGGTGAAAGACTTCATCCAGGCGTGCGAAACCGTGGCGTCCGGCGGCGTGGTCATCGACCCGGACGTGGCCAGCGCGCTCATGGCCGCGAGCTCGCGCTGGCTAACCACGCTCACCTCGCGCGAGATGGAAGTGCTCGAACACATGGCGGAGGGCCTGTCCAACGCGCAGATCTCCGAGCAGCTCTACCTCTCCGGCGCTGCGGTGGCGAAGCACGTCTCCAGCATCTTCTCCAAGCTCGGCCTCACCCCCGACGAGGACAACCGGCGCGTACGCGCGATCCTGATGTACCTGGCAGAACGTGGAGTTGGGTAGCGTATGCGAAACTGTTACGTATGACTACCGCTTACCACCCCGACGAGCAGTCGGTTGGGCAAACCGCTGCCCGGACTGTCGCGGCCGGGCTCGCCGGCGGCGTGATCGCCCTGGCCGCCTGGTTCGTGCTGCACAAGATCTCGCTGCCGGCGTTTAACACGTCGATGGTGACCAGGTCTTTGGCTACCGCCGCGTCCTTCGTCTGCATCGGCGTCGGCGTCGTTCTGGCTGTGCTGTGGACGAAGGGCAAGAAGCCCTGGATTTCCTCGGCCGTGATGTCGTTGGTGCCGGCGGGGCTGGTGGTGTCGTCAATCGGCATCCCGCTGGGCGCGACCCGGCTGTACCTGGACGGCATCCAGGTGGACCAGGGCTTCCGCACCCAGTTCCTGTCGCGCATGACGGAGAACCTCGGCCACGCGGACATGGCGTACAAAGACCTGCCCACCTTCTACCCCATGGGCTGGTTCTGGCTCGGAGGCCGCACCGCCAACGTGCTGGGCATGCAGGGTTGGGAGGTGTACCAGCCGTTCGCGATCGCCACGTTGGCGGCGGCCGCGGCGATGCTCACCCCGGTGTGGCGCAGGCTCACGGGCTCGCTGCCCACCGCGCTCGCCATCGCCACGGTGACCACGGCGGTTGTGCTCACTGAGGTGCCGGAGGAGCCGTATGCGGCGGTAGTGGCCATGTTCGTGCCGGCGGCGGCCGTGATGTCGTACCGCGCGGTCAACGGCTCGTGGGCGTCCACCATCGCGCTGGCTGTCTACCTGGGCATTTCCGCCAGCTTCTACACCCTGTTCACCGCGATTGCGGCGCTGACCATGGTGGTGCTGGCCGTCATCCACACCTTTACTAAGCACTCGGTCCGGCCGCTGGTGCACCTGCTGGTCACCGGCGTGGGCTCGCTGGCCATCGCCGCGATTTCCTGGGGCCCGTACGTCTGGCGGGTGATCACCGGCGACGAGCAGCTGGAGTCCACCGCGAACCACTTCCTGCCCATCGAGGGCACGTACTTCCCGCTGCCGTTTTTGTCGTTCTCGCTGATCGGCCTGCTTTCCATGATCGGCTTGATCTACCTGATTTACAGGATTAAGGAGCCGGAGTTGGCGGCCCTTGGTGCGTCGATAGGCGTGTGCTACCTGTGGGCCCTGGCCTCGATGGCGATCACCCTGCTGGGCACCTCCCTGCTGGGCTTCCGCCTGGAGGTGCTGATTGTGGCGCTGTTTGCCACCCTCGGTGTGATTGCGATCTCCGAGTTCGGGCTGAACAAGTACACCACCGCCGTCGCCGCGATCCTGGCGGTGGGTGCGCTGCAGATGGTGCAGAACATCCCGGTGGAAAACGAGGACTACATCGATCAGGCGTATGCCGACACCGACGGCAACGGCGAGCGCGCGGACCGCTTCCCGCCGGACGCGGGCCGCTACTACCAGGAGATGGCCGACTTCATCGAGGCCCACGGCCACATGAAGAACGACGCGGTGATCTACACCGACGAGATCAACTTCATGGCCTTCCAGCCCTTCTACGCGTTTAACGCCTACACCAGCCACTACGCCAACCCGCTGGGCGAGTTCGAGCACCGCAACGACGAGTTGAAGCAGTGGGCGGAGCTCTCCTACGAGGATCCGGAGAAGTTCACCGAGGCGGTGGACAATTCGCAGTGGGAGCCGCCGGTCGCGTTCGTGTTCCGCGACAACGGCAAGGACGGGTTGAAGACCCACATTGCGCACGACATTTACCCGAGCCAGCCGAACGTGCGATACGAAGGCCTGTTCTTCAACCCAGACGCATTCGAGCAGGACTGGGACCTCAAGCAGTTCGGCCCGTTCGCTGTGGCGGTGAGGAAGTAAGGTGTCCGCTGTGAAAAGAGTCCAGACCACCGCGACTGTCGCGGGTTTGATCGCGTTTGTCCTGCTGTTGCTCGTGCCGTTCCTGCCGGTGAAGCAGACGGAATCGTCCGTGTCGTGGCCGCAGAACGGCTCGGTGGCGTCGGTGAACGCGCCGCTGATCTCGCTCGCGCCGCAGCAGCTCGATGTCACCGTTCCGCTTTCGGCTATCGACGAGCTCCGCGAGGGCCAATCGTTGCTTTTGGGCACGCTGCCTGAGGGCTCCCCGAAGGCCAGCGACCGCGGTTTCTTTGTCACCTCGCCCGACGGCGGGCTGGTGGTCAGCTCCCTGAACGAGGTGCTGCTGCAGCTCACCCCGGCGCAGGTGGCGAAGCTGCCCGACGACGCGAAGCTTGAGGCCCACCTCGCGCACGACCTCACCACCGTGGAGATCCCGGGCACGAACTACGCAGAGGAGGACGATGAGGAGGATTACCGCCCGCAGCTCACCGGCATCTACACCGAGCTCAAGGACGAGCAGAAGCTTATCGACGCAGGCCTGTCCGCCCGCGTGGACATCAACTCCCGCTTCACCTCCCAGCCGACACTGATCAAGACGCTGGCGATGGTGCTCGGCCTGATCAGCGCCCTGATCTCCCTGGCCGCGCTGCGCAAGCTGGACCGCCCCGCCCCGCGCCTGCGCCGCCAGGGGCTGAAGCCTCTCGACGGCCTGGTGGCCGCCGTGCTCGGCTTTTGGCACATCTTCGGCGCTAACACCTCCGACGACGGCTTCCTGCTCACCATGGCGCGCGTGGCCGCCAACACGGACTACATGGCGAACTACTACCGCTGGTACGGCGTGCCGGAGGCCCCGTTCGGCTCCCCGTTCTACGACCTGCTGGCGTTGATGTCGCAGGTCACCACGGCGTCGATGTGGATGCGCTTGCCGGCCCTGTTCGCGGGCCTGGGCACGTGGTGGCTGCTCTCGCGCGAAATCCTGCCGAAGCTCGGCCCCGCGGTTGCCAACAGGCGCGTCGCCCATTGGACCGCCGCGCTGGTGTTCCTGACGTTCTGGCTGCCGTACAACAACGGCACCCGCCCGGAGCCGATCATCGCGTTCGGCCTGATGGCCACGTGGGCGCTGTTCGAGCGCGCCATGGAGACCGACCGCCTGGTCCCCGCTGCGTGGGGCACCGTCGTGGCGGCGCTGACCCTGGCGTGCGGCCCGACCGGCCTCGCCGCTGTGGGCGTGTTCCTGATTTCTTTGCCCTGGGTGTTGGGGACCATTGGGCGTCGAGAGGCAAAGCTCGCTTCGATCGCGCCGTTCATGGGCGCCGGCATGGCTGTGATGGTGCCGGTGTTCAAGGACCAGACGCTGGCGACTGTGCTGGAGGCGACCGCGGTGCGCTCCGAGGTGGGCCCCGCAATGAGCTGGTTCGAGGAGTGGAGCCGCTACTCCGTGCTGTTCGAGCAGACGGTGGACGGCTCGCTGGCGCGCCGCTTCCCCATGTTCGTGCTGCTGCTGTGCATCGGCCTGACCCTGTGGTGGTTCGCCCGCGGCGGTGAAAGGACAAAGACCGCGCAGCGCATGATGCTGATCATCGGCTTGTCCACCTTCTTCCTTATGTTCACGCCGACGAAGTGGACGCACCACTTCGGCATCTACGCGGGCCTCGGCGCGGCGATCGCGGCGTACGGCTCGGTGGTGCTCTCGCGGATCGCGCTGCAGTCCAAGCGCAACCGCTCGTTTGCAACAGCCGCGGTGCTGTTCCTGCTGGCTCTGACGCTGGCGGGCTGGAACGGCTGGTGGTACGTGTCCTCCTACGCGGTGCCGTGGTGGGACCGCACTCCGCAGCTGAAGGCCGTGGAGTTCAACACCATCGTCCTGGCTATCGCGCTGGTGGTGTTCGTGGTGGGCGTGGTGCAGTCCATGCGCCCGCCGAAGCCTGTGGACGCCTCCCGCTGGGCCGGCGTCATGTCCGCCCCGATCGCCGTGGCGGCGGCGCTGATTGTGGCGCTGTCCTGCCTGACGTTTGTGAAGTCCTTCATCTCCCAGGCGCCGAACTACTCGGTGGGCATGGGCAACGTGCGCACGTTTGCGGGCGACCGCTGCGCCCAGGGTGCGGATGTGCTGTTGGAGGAGGACACCAACGACGCATTCCTTTCGCCTATCGACGGCGTCCCGCTCGGCCGCTCCCTGGATTCCGGCGACAACTACGGCTTCCACCCCGACGGAGTTCCCGCCTTCATCGCGTCTGAAAACGCCGACACCTCGGATTCGAGCAACCAGCAGGTCCAGTCCGACGACACCGCCGACGTGGACCCCGGCTCCGACGAGGCGCAGTCCACCTCGCGCGTGAACACGCAGGGCAACCGCCCGCGCTCCATGCGCGGCGTGAACGGCTCGACGGTGCGCCTGCCGTTCGGCTTGGACTACACCCGCGTGCCGGTGCTGGGCACCTTCGAGGACGAGCCGACGCAGTCCGCGAAGCTGGAGACCTCGTGGTTCGACCTGCCGTCCGATTCGGAGGAGCGCCCGCTGCTGGTGACGTCCGTGGCCGGCCGCATCAAGCACCACGACATCAACGGCGTCGAGCAAGAGGGCAACGAGCTGGAGCTGCAGTACGGCCGGAAAACTTCCGGCGGCGTGCAGAAGCTCGGCGCGGTGGAGATGCTGGACCAGGGTCCGACCCCGCAGTGGCGCAACCTGCGCTACCCCATTGCTGATCTGCCCGACGAGGCTGACGTGGTGCGCCTGGTGGCCAAGGACACCTCCCTGGCGGAGAAGGACTGGCTGGCCGTGACCCCGCTGCGCAACCCGAAACTGGTGGAGCTGAACACCATGTTCGACTCCGAAACCCCGGGCCTTCTGGACTGGGCCGTGGCGTTCCAATACCCCTGCCAGCGCCCCTTCTACCACCACGCAGGCGTGGACGAGATCCCGGAGTTCCGCATCATGCCGGACGCCCCGGGCAAGCAGCAGCTGTCCGGCTTCATGGACTTCCTTGGCGGCGGCTCGCTCGCCCCGGTGGAGGCCGTGAACACCTCCTACGAGGTGCCGGGCTACCTCAAGGGCGACTGGCAGCGCGACTGGGGTTCTGTGGCCAAGTACGAGCGCCGCACCAACTCCGCCGGCGAGGCTCCCGCCCTGGCGCAGGTGGACCTGGAAGAAACCACCAGGTCGGGCCTGTACACCCCCGGCCCGATGAAGGTGCGCGACCCGGAGGAATAAAAGGTACAATCCCCTCGCTATGAAACTGCCAAAGATCGCCGCCGCCGCTGCCCTGCTGTTTTCCCTGGTCGCCACCCCCGCTCAGGCTCAGGCCCAGGCCCAGCAGAGCTGCGCCGCGCACTACTTGGTCGCGGTGCCGGGCGGCGCTAACACGGCAGAGGGCATCCCGGACTACGTGCCGCACGGCGGCAACGTGTTCATGACCGGCATGCTCACCCGACTGGGCACCGGCGGGGAGATCACACCGCTGTGGGTGTCCTACCGGTCCACCCCGTTCGCCACCACGGAGTACGAGAAGTCCAAGGCGGGCGGGCTGAAGCGCGCACGATCCACTGTAAAAAGACTGGCCAACGCGTGCCCGGACGCGAAGTTCAGTTTCACCGGCTACTCGCTCGGCGCGGACATCGCCGCCACGATCACCAGCGACATCGCCAATGGACGCGGCCCGATCGAACCGGAGCGTGTCTCCGGCGTGGCACTGTTTGCCAACCCGCACCAGGGCGGCAACGGCGCGGTGCTCTCCGCCGGCACGTCCCCGCACTCGCGCGGCTCGCTGGGCTCGCTCCCGGACGGCTACGGCGTGCTCGGCCCGCGCGTGTTGGAGATCTGCCGCGTCGACGACCTTGTGTGCTCCATGCAGGAGTCGCACCGCGGACTGGTCGCCCCCGCCATGCGCACCAACCTGGCCGCCGGCCGCGTGCCGCTCGCCGAGTTCAACGTGCTGTTCCGTGCACTCGGCCTGAAGTCGCTGGGCATCTTCTTCGACATCGGCTCTCACGGCGGCTACACGCTGGCGCAGCAGCGCGAGGCCAGCAACTGGATCATCGAGCAGTCCCAAGCCCCCATCCAAATTCCTGTTCCGGCGGTAGAGTTGGGGCATGAATGACCTCTTTGAGCTTGTAAACGGCACGTGGGCGAAAACCCACGAAATCCCCGCTGACCGCGGCATCGACGGCGCGTTCTACGTTTTGCGCGATAAGTCCGAGGAAGACGTCCACGCCATCCTGGAGGAAGGTGCCGGCTTGGGCGGCGACCTGTTCACGTCCTTCATGGACAACCCCGGCGACATCAGCTCCCTCGACCCCGACCTGGCCAAGATTGAGGTCGCGGACGTCGAAGGGTTCGTGCGCGGCTTGGGCGAGCTGGAGCGCGTGGGCATCGGCGGGCCGGTGAGCTACTGGGTGGAGAAGGACTCGCAGGGCGAGGAGTCCGTGGCCTACATTTTCCAGTCTGGCCTGGGCCTTCCGGACGAGGCGTACTACCGCGACGAGGACCACGCGGAAACCCTCGGGGCGTACAGGAAGCACGTGGCGAAGATGCTCGGCTTCCTCGAGCCGAAGTACCTGCAGGGACTGACACCCGAGATCGCCGCCGAGCGCATCGTCAACCTGGAGACCCAGCTGGCGGCGAGCCACTGGGACGTGGTCAAGGCGCGCGACGCGGTGGCCACCTACAACCCCACCACCCTTGAGGAGATGCCGCCTTTGGTGCGCGTGCTTCTCGACGCCTCCGGTCTTTCCGGCAAGGTCGTCAACATGATGCCGTCGTTCACTGAAGACCTGGACGGCATGCTGCGCGGGGAAACACTCGCGGATTGGCAGCTGTGGGCCGCGTGGAACATCCTGCGCTCCCGCGCCGGCGTGCTCTCTGAGGAGATCGGCAAGACCAACTTCGAGTTTTATGGAAAGCATCTCTCCGGCGCCACCGAGCAGCGCGACCGTTGGAAGCGTGGGGTGGGGCTCGCGGAGAGCCTGGTTGGAGAGGATATTGGGCGGAGCTACGTCGAGAAGCATTTCCCGCCCTCATCCAAGGAGAAGATGCTGGAGCTGGTGGAGTACCTGATTGCTGCTTACCGCTCCCGCATCCAGCAGCTGGAGTGGATGAGCGAGCCGACGAAGGAGCGCGCGCTGGAGAAGCTCGCGCAGTTCAACGCCAAGATCGGCTACCCGGAGAAGTGGCGCAACTACTCCGGCCTGGAGTTCGGCGAGGACCTGGTGGAGAATGTCCGCCGCGGTGCCGCGTTCGAGCACGACTACCAGCTATCCAAGATTGGAAAAGCCTCCGACCGGCAGGAATGGGTCTCCTCTCCGCAAACGGTGAACGCGTTCTACAACCCTGTGGTCAACGACATCACGTTCCCCGCCGCGATCCTGCAGCCGCCGTTTTTCGACCCGGACGCTGACGCCGCGGAGAACTTCGGCGCGATCGGCGCGGTGATCGGGCACGAGATCGGCCACGGCTTCGACGACCAGGGCTCGCGTTACGACGGGCTAGGCAACCTCAACTCCTGGTGGACCGACGAGGACCGCGCCAACTTCGAGCAACTGACCGCGAAGCTAGTCGGCCAGTTCAACGGCCTGGTGCCGTCCGTGTTGGAGGGCACGAAGACCAAGGGCGTCAACGGCGAGTTCACCTTGGGCGAGAACATCGGCGACCTCGGCGGGCTGGGCATCGCCGTGGTGGCGTACAAGAAGTACCTTCAGGACCACGGCCTCGATGATGGGGAGCCGCAGAAGTTCGGCGACTTGGAGGGCGAGTACACCGGCTTCCAACGCCTGTTCCTCGCGTGGGCGCGTGTGTGGCGCTCCAAGGCACGCCCGGAGATGGCGGCGCAGCTTTTGGCCATTGACCCGCACGCGCCGAACGAGTTCCGCTGCAACGTCATCGCCGCGAACATCGCCGAGTTCTACGAGGCGTTCGATGTGGAAGAGGGCTCCAAGATGTGGATCGACCCCGAGGACAGGGTGACGATTTGGTAGAGCACATCAACGAGCAGGGCGACCCGAACTTCAACGTCGGCGGCGTCAAACGCGACATGCCGCCGGAGCTGCAGCTGGAGCAGCTGGCGTCCTACATGCACGCCACCTACGAGGACGGGCCGAACTACCTGGCCCTGCTGCCGGACCGCATCACTCACGCCGCGATGCTCATGCTCGGGAGCGCCGTCGACCACGCGCTTCCAGCGACAAAGTGGGCTGATGGAGTCACAGTGGAATCCCACGAGCTTGGTGTTGTGTTCCGCCCATCAAAACCGAACGGGAGGTGGGCAGTTTCGCTTTGGGACGGCCCCACAGGCGCCAAGGACATGCTCTGGCGCCCAGATGTCGCGGCCGCCGCGGAGCTGTCCGGCACCACGATTTTGGACGTGGACTCAGTGGCAGATGCCACCAGGGCTGTGGAATTGGTCGGCGCCGAGGTGGTGTGGGCACTCGGCGACGTAGCGTTGCCGCCGGCAGACCGCTACATCGTCACCTTTCCCACCACGCAACCTGCGGTGGACGGGTTTATCCAGGTCAGGGCCGGTTCTGGCCTTGAGGGCACCGAGTACCACGCCGACGGGTTCATCTCCACGCCGGCGGAGATCCGCCGCCGGGTCACAGACGCCGCCGAGGAGCTCTAGCCCAGAACAGACTCGGCTTCGTCCACCTCGTCGAAGGTGGGCTCGTCAACCTCGGCGAGGAAGAACTGGGCGCCGTTGGCGTCGTGCACGCCGGCAGTCCCGTTCTCGGGGCCAAACTCCACCCCGCCGCCGAGGTTTTCCACCTGCGTGCAGGCCGCGTCCACGTCGCGCACGCCGAAGTAGCTGAACCACTGGGCGTGTTCGCCGACGAACATGCCCAAAAACGGCGCCCCGTCCTCCACCGCGACGAAGTAGCCGTCCTCCTCGCGGATCTCCCAGTCGAACAGCTCGCCGTAGAAGTCGATGGCGTCCATGCTCGGAGCCGAGTACTCGTACCACACCGGCACACCCGGCTCACCTGCGGCGAAGAAGCGCTCCTCCGGGTCCTTCAGACCGAACAGGCCACCGGCGGGGTCCTGGCAGAGTGTGACGGATTCATCTGCACTGAGCACCTTGCCGCCCAGCTTTTCCACGTTCTCCGGGCTGCCGATAAACGACGTCACCCACATGTCCATCTGCGCCGGCACAATGCCAGCCACCGGCAGGCCCTCTTTCCGGGCGATACCGTCCACGATCTCCCAGCCCAAAAGCTCGGAGTAGAAGTGGGTGGACTTGAGCTGGTTCTGGGTGACCAAGTCCTGCCAGAACGGCATGCCTTCCTTGCCTTCGAATGCGGGCATTACAGGTTCCTCCACTTCTCGGGGTCGAAGTCGTCGTTGGCGGTGCGCTCGTCGAAGTAGTCGCCGTCGTCTCCGTCGACTACAACCGTGGCCGAATCAGCCCCAAGGCCGACGGTATCGCCGTCGATAAGCGAGTGCCCCCTCGAGGTGACCACCTCGTTGTTGACGGTGACCTCGCCGGAGCTGATGGCCTCCTTGGCGTGGCCGCCGGATTCTGCGAGGTTGGCCAGTTTGAGAAATTGGCCGAGTTTGATCGTGTCGCCTGAAATGGGCACGTCGATATGCATGGCCGACAGTCTAGCGTTCTGCCTGATCCACCGGCATGATGCTCATCGTGTCGATGTTGACGTGCGCCGGCAGGCTGGCCACCCACCGCACGGCCTCCGCGATGTCGTCCGCGGAGAGATTCTGCTTGCCCTCGTAGACCTTGTTTGCGCGCTGCTCGTCGCCTTTGAATCTGTTCAGGGAGAAGTCCGTCTTCACCCGGCCCGGGTCGATCTCGCACACACGGATGTTGTTCTCCGCCTCCTCGCGCCTGAACGCCCTGGTCACGCCGCGGAGTCCGTGCTTGGCGGCGTTGTAGCCCGACCCGCCCTTGTACGCGTCCGTGCCAGCCACCGACCCGATGTTCACCACCAGCCCGTTCGACGCCTTGAGCTGCGGGTACAGCGCGCGGGTGACGCGCATCGTGCCCATCACGTTGGTCTGGAACATCCACTCCCAGTCCGCGTCGTCCGCGTCGCGCAAAAAGTCCAGCTCCTTCGCGCCGCCGGCGTTGTTGACCAGTAGATCGACGCGGTCAAGCTCCGCAAGCTTCTCGACGCTCCCTCGGTCCACCACGTCCAACTCCATCGCCACCCCACCGATCTCGTCCGCGATGCTCTGGCACTTCTCCAGGCGCCGCGCCGCCACGACGACCTTCCAGCCGTCCTTGGCCAGCGCCCTGCATGTGGCCTCCCCGATACCTGCCGATCCGCCAGTGACTACTGCTACCTTCTGCTCGCTCATGAGCCGAAGTGTAGGCCCTCCCACAGCATCCAGAGTGCTAATGCGATGAAGATGCTGCCCGTGATGACGTCGATAAGCTTGCTGTACTTGACGATCAACTGCGACATTGCTTGGACTGCCAGCGCAAAGCCGGTGAACCAGATGGTGCCCGTGATAACCATGACCGGCGCGGCGATCCACCCGAGGTGCGCGAACTGGGCGAAGATGGCGCCGAAGAACAGGATCGCTTTCGGGTTGGACAGGTTGGTGAGCAAGCCCGTGAGCAGCGGCCTCGGCACCCGCTTCGTGGCGGGGATCTCCGGGTCGGAGGCACGGATGGCGCCGATGCCCATCCACAGCAGGTAGGCTCCGCCCACGATCTGGAGCACCGACAAAACCTGCGGAAATGCCTGAATCAGCGCACTTAGGCCCGCCAGGGATGCGACGATCCAGATGGTGTTGCCGAGCATGATGCCCAGCGCGCACATCACACCCGACCTGCGGTCCTTCGATCCCACGCGGATGATCTGCACCAAGTCCGGGCCGGGGCTCGCGATCGCCGCAAGCCACACACCGAGTAACGCAATCATGTCGCCTCCATTTGCCGCATGGTGATGTTCAGCCGGCCTTCGAGCAGGTCGGACGTGCCCTTTCTAGCGCCGAGCACGCCATGTTTCGCCCTCCTGGCTGGACCGCCAAAGACGACAACGTCGCCGGACAGGAGCAGCGTATCGCGCCCAGCGATGCGGAAGATCGTGTCCTGGCCGAACGACAGGCTGACCACCGCATTCTCCGACTTTTCCTCCGCATCCACGTGCTGGCCCATCCCCTTGCCCGGCGGGTAGAAGTTCACCAGCGCTGTTTCAATTCTTGGGGTCGGGCCGACTAGCGGGTCTACTTCCCTCGCCTTGGCCATGACGTTATCCGCGATGGCCTGGAAGTTCCCGGGGATCGGCGGCACTGGGTAGCCGTCGACCTCCCTGACCATGCGGTACGGGTTCGTGGCCCAGAACCAGCCCAGCGAGAGCAGCCAGGCATCCATGTGGCCGTGGCCGACCTTTGGACGTCGCATAGCAACGGGCGTCCCCGCTGCCATCCGTGCCAGCTCGCGCGCCTGGGCGACCAGTTCCTCCTGCTCAGCGGACGTGAAGAAGGCAGGCAAATGGACCGCACCAGGGATGATGCGGGCGGGCGGCCGCGGAATGACGAGCACGGGAATAATGTAGCGCACCAGCGCGTAATGGTCGCACACGTGAGTGGTTTTCGTTTTATTTTTCCTGGCCTACCCCTTGACAGTCGTTCACGTGTTCTATATTGTTGAGCATATCACGACGAGAGGGGCGACCGTGACCACCGCCACCACAGCACCGAAAAAATTTCGTAACCAGCGAGAACACGACCCGGATAGCGAATGCGCCCAGGCCATCCGGGACACGTACTGGACCATGTTTGGGCACTACGCGTACCCCGGTTTCGACGTCGAGGATTTCGACGCCACTGTGACACAACTGCAGCTCGCCACCGGGTGGCACAAAGGGTTTGTCAAAAACGCCATCCTCGGCCACGCCGCGCTGCAAGACCTCCCGCGCCTGCGGGAGCTGCAACAAGAATCGCGCGTGATGGACGTGGGGCACTTGACCGCGGTCTACACCGCCATCGAGGAGCTCGGGGAGGATGCGGACGAGGAAGCACTCATGCTTATCGACGGCATCCTGGTAAACACGTTCACCCCCACCCGCCACGACCAGGCTGTTCCCCAGCGCAAAACCGTCACAGACCGCATCCGTGCCGCGATTAAGCGCATGGATAGGGGTCGCGCCTACGACAAGCGCAAGCGAGAAAAGCGCGAGCAGGACAACTCAGAAAAGTTCGGCATCTACGAGTACCGCGACCGGGCGATCGTGCAGCTGGACACGAATTCTCTGGACGGCCGGAGGATCCA
The DNA here is from genome assembly GCF_001807265.1 of Corynebacterium sp. HMSC05H05. Taxonomy (GTDB): domain Bacteria; phylum Actinomycetota; class Actinomycetes; order Mycobacteriales; family Mycobacteriaceae; genus Corynebacterium. Next base: position 28,055 of record NZ_KV788370.1, on the reverse strand, counting down.
GGCGAACGTCGCCGAGGTTGCGCGCGAGCTCGGCATCAGCACGGCCGACGCGGCTATCATGCTGCTGTCCGGCGAGGCGATCGGCATTGAGGTGACTCCGGTGCTGAACGTGTACGCCCCGAAGAACCGCGCGATCAGCGGCCCGGTCTACCTCCCCGGCAGCGGTTGGACGACACCGGAGGCCACCTCCGCGTTCGAAGACTGGTTGGCAAGAACGTTCCCCGTCACGCGCGATCTGGAGAAAGAGGGCGAAAAGGTGCTGCAGGGCTACGGCCCCGGCGAGGGCATGCGCCACGCCGTGTACGCCCGCAACCGCACCTGCATCTACCCGGAGTGCAACCGTCCCGCCGAGCAGTGCCAGCTGGACCACCGCATCCCCTACGAGGAGGGCGGCCGCACCGAGGTGGACAACCTTTTCCCCCTGTGCCAGCACCACCACAACATGAAGACCGACCGCCGGATTTTCTACATCCCCGACCCCTACTCCGGCGACATCATCTTGCTATTCGCCGACGGCACCTATGTCGTCACCGCCGAAGAGGGCCTGTTGCGCGACCAGATCACACCGTTTAACCCGCGGTGGCAGTCCAGTATGTCCGCCGTGCGCAAAAATCGCTCCCGGGCTGCGGAGTTTTTCGCCAAAGGCCACACAATCCTGGACACCTTCGAGCAGGACCTGGACCTCGAACAGGCCACCGCCGCGATCAAAGACTTAGAGCAGGAGTACGGCATGAAATTCGGGTTCACTCCAGAGATGCCATACGTGGAACCGCTCCCCGAAGAGCCGGTTGAGGCCCCGTTCCCCGACCCGGAGGAGGAAGAACACTAACGCAAGTAAAACCGATCCACCACCTCGTACTTTGGGCCGCCACTTCGGCCCTTGCCCAGGTGTGACTCCAGCAGCAGCACTTCATCGGCGGCGAATTCAGGGCCGGTGTAGATGGCGAGGGCGTGGGCGTGGTCGTCGAGAAGCCATGGATCCCTTGTGCGAGTGCCGGTCCGCGCGACGGTCAGGTGTGCGCGCTGCCGGCGGCGCATGTCGGGGTCGAGCTGGCAGTCCGCCATCAGGTCTTTCAGCGGTGCTTTGTCGCCGCCGACCCCGATCCACATGGTGCGCCGATCAAAACACCCGGCTCCTCGGAGGTGCAACCTCAAGGGCCGGGTGAAGGCGGTGGCTTGCGCTAGGTGGTCGGTGACCGCGGCGGCGTCGTTGGGCTGTGACCCGTAGAAGGCGACCGTGATGTGCCAGTTGTCGGGGTCGGCCCAGCGCACTTCTGTGCCCGAGAAGTCCCGGATGGGCCGCAGGGCGGTGATGAGGTGTTCGCGAACATCGGCCGGAGGGACGATCGCTGCGAAGAGGCGTCTCATGGCCCACACGCTACCCTTAATTGCCATGTTTGACCTCGCGAAAATCGGACGGGATTTGCCCGTGTCGCGTGTTATCGACCAGCTGCCGGACAAAGGCCCGCTGGTGGTGGAGGCGCCACCCGGCACGGGCAAAACCACGCTGGTGCCGCCGGCAATCGCGAACAAGGTGGGAAAAACGCTGGTCACGGCACCCAGGAGGGTGGCGGTGCGGGCGGCGGCGCAGCGGCTCGCGCATCTCAGCGACAGCGCCAAAGTCGGCTACAGCATCCGCGGCGAGCACAAGGACGGCGAGCTCGTCGAATTTGTCACGCCGGGCGTGCTGCTCAATCGCCTGCTCAAGGACCCGGGCCTGGAGGGCGTCAACGCGGTGGTGATCGACGAGGTGCACGAGCGCCAGCTGGACACTGACTTGGTGCTGGCGATGTGCATGGAGGTCGCGCTCTTGCGCGATGACCTGTACCTGGCCGCCATGTCCGCGACGCTGGACGCGCAGAAGTTCGCGGACCACATGGGCGCGCAGGTCCTGTCCACGGAGGCGGTGACGCACCCGCTGGACATCCAGTACGCCCCGCACCCGGAACGGATCCAGGGGACGAAGGAGTTTTATCGTCACGTCGCGGCGCAGACCGACAGTGAGCACCGGACGCTGGTGTTCGTGCCGGGCGTGCGCGAGGTGGACCTGGTGTGCGGGTTCCTCGATGATGCGAGGCCGCTCCACGGCCGCCAGACCAGCAAGGAGCAGGACGAATCTTTGCGGGGGACAAACCGGGTGGTGGTGGCGACGTCGGTGGCGGAGTCGTCGATGACTGTGCCGGGGGTGCGCAAGGTGGTGGACGCCGGGTTGTCCAGAGTTCCCAAGCGCGACAACAGGGGCATGACTGGCCTGGTCACGGTCTCGGAGGCGAAAACCAGCGCTGACCAGCGGGCCGGCCGCGCGGGGCGCGAGGGCCCCGGCGAGGTGGTGCGTGTCTTCTCCCGCGACGAGTACGCGAGGATGCAGCCGGACATCACCCCTGAAATCCTCACCGCGGACCTCACCGGCGCGCTGCTGACCATGAAGGCGTGGGGGTCGCCGGACCTACCGCTTATCGACGAACCAAAGGACCTCACCGAAGCCGAATCCAACCTCGAGCAGCTCGGGGCCACCAAGAACGGCAAAATCACGGAGTTCGGCAAGAAGCTGGCGAGGTTTCCCCTGGACCCGAGACTCGGTGCTGCTCTGTTGGAGTGGGGCTCCCAAGCGGCGCCGATAGTGGCGAGACTTGCCGGGGATTCTCCCCGGCTGCGCCGGCTGGTGCCGGACAAGGGCCCGGTGGATCCGGGCGAGGTGATTGCGAGTGCCTTCCCGCAGTGGATCGCCAAGAAGGTCGGCGATGAGTACCAGCTGGCGTCAGGCACCCGCGCAAAGTTCAACTCGAACGCCGAATGGATCGCGGCCGCGGAGGTGCAACGAACCCACAGCGGGGCAGTCATCCGCGAGGCCGAACCGATCGCGTTTCCGGAGCACCGCGTGGTGGAGGAGACGAAGGCCTACCTGGAAGATGGCAAGGTCAGAGGCCGAAAGGTCGCCAGGATTGGCGCGATCGAGCTCAGCTCCACGCCAGTGAAGCTCACCCCGAACGAGGCGGCGGAGGCGCTGACAGACGTGGACTTTGCCAGCTTCCCGCTGACCAAGGAGGAGCAGCACTTGAAGGAGCGGCTGGACTTCCTGCACGAGACATTGGGCTGGCCGGATGTCAGCCAGGGCGATTACTCGGTGGAGGTACGTGGGGTGGCCGAAGGTGCGTCGATAAGCAATTGCGACATGAGGCAGGCGATGCTGCGCCAACTGGATTGGAAGCAGGTGGCGGAGCTGGATGCTGCGGCGCCGAAGGAGTACCAGTACGGCAGTGGCAGGCCGGTCAAGCGCGTGAAGCTGCAGCACATGTTCGGCCAGAAGGGGCAGACGGTGTCGGGCGTGAAGGTGCTGTACCACCTGCTGTCGCCGGCGGGTAGGCCGCTGGCGGTAACCGACGACTTAGACAGTTTCTGGGAGGGGCCGTACCAGCAGGTGCGCAAAGAGATGCGCGGGCGCTACCCCAAGCACGCGTGGCCCGAGGACCCTACTGGCACTGGGAAATGATGGCGCCGGCGCCAGCGAGGCCCGCGGCGGCGAGGATTGCGGCGATCCCCATGTCCACGTCCTTGGAGTTCAGGTCGCGCAGCTTCACGTCCAGCTGGAACGGCACGTTATCCACCTGCAGTTGCAGGTGGTCCTGGCGCGCCACAAACGGCATGCTCAGCTGAGACGCGAACCCGAGCGGCAAAAGCACCAGCAGCGGCAGGCCGACTCCGAGAGCGGTGGCTGCGCAGCGGTGGGAAACCTCGGGGGCGTACTGGACAAACGCGTCGATGACGGCGCCCTCCTGGGACGCGTCAGACTCTGTGCCCACGGTGACGCTGACGGGGAAGACCTGGGTGGTCTCGTCGGCGAACGTCGCGGTGACCGACCACTCGTAGACGCCGGGGGTGATCTCCTCCCCCGGTTCTAGGTGGATCGCGCCGTCTGGCGTCATCGTTGCCCAGCTAGGCATGGAGTCCGCTTCGTACCATGCCGCGCCGAGTGGCAGCGGGGGTTCAAGGGTGGCGGTAAGCCCCGGAACCACGTTGGTGGTCTCGTACCCATCTTCAGCGTGAGCTGGGGAAACTGTCGCGCAGGCGAGCGCGAGGGCGCTCGTGAGTGCGATAAGTTTGGTGCGCATTTCTCAGGTTTCCTCAGTTGTAGATGTTTATATGGCTTCGGATTATCGATGATTGTAGTGGACAACTCCTGATGTAGTCTTACTCGCCATGTCAAAGCGCACTGTTTCCGTGTGGACCTTGGTCTCACTCATTATCGGATCCACCATCGGGTCCGGCATTTTCGCGCTGCCCCAAAACATCGGTTCAGTAGCCAGCCCGGGCGCCATGCTCACCGGCTGGGCTATCGCAGGCGTGGGAATGCTCTCCATCGCCTTCGTCTTCCAAATCCTGGCGGTGAGAAAACCGCACCTGGATTCCGGAGTCTACTCCTACGTCCGGGCGGGGCTGGGCGACTTCATCGGGTTCACCTCCGGCATGGGCTACTGGCTCGGCTCGGTGATGGCCCAGGTGGGGTACGCCACACTGTTCTTTAACACTCTCGGCTACTACTTCCCGGTCTTCTCCAACCGCTGGGTGCTGGCTATCTCAGTGAGTGCACTGAGCTGGCTGATCTTCTTCGGCCTGACCCGCGGTCTGAAGCAGGCGGCGGTGATGAATGCGGTCACGACCGTGGCGAAACTGCTGCCCATCCTGGCCTTTATTGTGCTGGTGGCGTTCCTCGGGTTCTCCTGGGACCGCTTCACCATGGATTTCTGGGGCTCGCACATCCCCTTCACGGACCAGCTCAAGGGCATCATGCTCTACACCGTCTGGGTGTTCATCGGCATCGAGGGCGCCTCGGTGTACTCCAAGCAGGCGCGCGTGCGTAGCGACGTCGGCAAGGCCACCATCATCGGCTTCCTCTCTGTTTTGGGCCTTTTGGTGGCGGTGTCCACCCTCTCCTACGGCGTGCTCAGCCAGGAAGAGCTGGCGGCGCTTCCGGACAACTCCATGGGCGCGGTGCTCGAGCAAGTGGTTGGACCGTGGGGCGGCGCGCTGATCTCCATCGGCCTGTGCCTGTCTGTTTTGGGCGCGTATGTGTCGTGGCAGATGCTGTGCGCCGAGCCGATCGTGCTGATGGCGCAGGACGGGCTGCTGCCGCACTCGATGGGCAGCCACAACACCAATGGTTCTCCGGTGCGAGCGCAGCTTTTGTCCACGCTGGCGATCCAGTTCTTCGTGGTGGTGTTCTTCGTCTCCTCGGCGTCCTACAACGCCATGGTGCAGCTGGCCACCATCATGTACCTGCTGCCGTACATCTTCTCCTCCATCTACCTGGTGCTTTTAACCATCAGAGGCAAGGGCCTGACCCACCCGCACGCCGGCACGCGTTTCGACGACTCCGGGCCGGACGTTTCTCGCCGCGACAACCGCAGGCACCTTTTCGTGGGCCTGATCGGCTCCGTGTACTCACTCTGGCTGATCTACGCCGCGGACCCGGTGTACGTACTGCTCGGCGCGCTGGCCGTGGTGCCGGGCCTGGTCCCCTACATCTGGACGCGCCGCAAGCACGGCGACAAGCTCTTCAACGCCTTCGAGTGGGCCGTGGTGGCGGCAGTGCTGGTCGCGGCGGTGATCGCCGTGGTCGGGCTGGTCAACGGGTCACTGGTGCTGGAGTAGGTCCCAGCCCAACTTCGCAGTTAGCGTGACCACGAGCCCAAGGAGCGCCACGCGCACCAGCGTCGATCCGCCCTTCAGCACCGTCCGCGCCCCCAGCTGCGCGCCCACCACGTTGGCGGCTGCAAGCGCGAGCGCGAGCTTCCAATCAATGAAGCCGCCGAGGCCGAACACCAACAGCGCACCTAGGTTCGTGGCGGTGTTGACCACCTTTGCCATCGCCGCCGAACGCACGAACCCCTGGGTGAAGATCGCCGTGAACGCCATGATGAGGAACATGCCGGCGCCGGGGCCGAACACGCCGTCGTAGCCGCCGATGACGGCGACTGCAAGGGCGGCGAAGGCGAGACGCTTGCCGGAGAAGATGCCGGCGCCCTCCTGCCCGAACTTCGGGTTCATGGCCACAAAGATGCCCACTCCGACGAGGAGGATGAGGATGATGGGGGTGGCCACGGAGTCGTCGATAAGCGAGACCGCCCTGGCGCCGAGCGCTGCCGCGACGCCGGCGATGAACGCGTACACCCACGTGATGCGTGGCACCCCGACGCGGCGCACGAGGGTAGCCGCGGCGGAGGCGGTGCCCGAGATCGCCGCGACCTTGTTCGTGGCCAGCACGGACGCCGCCGGCATGGACGTCGCCGACATCAGTACCGGGATGAGCACGAGCCCGCCGCCGCCGATCACGGCGTCGATCCAGCCGGCGAACGCGGACGCCGCGAGGAGGAAAACAATCACGAGACTACTATGCCCCACATGAACCGTTGGCTTGTGGCTGCACCTCTTTCAGTGGCGCTCGGGCTGTTGTTTACGTTTCTCAATGTGCCGGCAGCCTGGATCCTGGCCGGGATTCTGGGGGCCGGGTCGGTGGCGCTGGTGACGGAGGAAGACCTGCCCGTCAACGAGCACCTGTTCACCTTCGCCCGCGGCACCGTCGGCGTGTTTGCGGCGCTGCCGCTGGTGGGGATGAACCCGCTGCCCTACCTCCTGCCGGGCGTGGTTGCGGGCGCGGTGGTGATCTCTCTTGGATTCGTTGGCGGTCTAGTGCTGGCGAACCACGGTGTTTCACGGGAAACGGGTGTGCTGTCGCTGCTGCCCGGCGGTGCGTCGCTGATGCCGGCGATCGCACGCGACGTGGGCGCGGACATCCGCTACGTCAGCCTCAGCCAGTACCTGCGGCTGCTCATTGTGTCCGTGTCGCTGCCGCTGGTTGCGTCGCTGTTCGGCGCCCCTACTGCGGCACACACAGACCTGGAGCCCTACTGGTGGATGTGGCTACTGGTCCCGGCGCTGATTGTCGTGGGGCTGTTCGGGGGCAAGCTGCTGAGGTTTCCCAACCCCTCGGTCTTTGGCCCGATGGCGCTGACGGTGCTGGTGGGCGCGCTGGTGGATGTGACCATCGTGCCGCCGCAGCTGCTGTCCATTGTGGGCTTTTTGGCCATCGGGTGGATGTGCGGCGGCGGGCTGTCCGTGCCCGCGCTGCGCCGGTTTTCCCGCCTGCTTCCCGCCACGCTGGCCTACATCGCCGGGCTGATGCTGGCGTGCGCCGGCATGGGGTGGCTCATGGCCAAGTGGCTGGGCCTGAGTTTCTACGAGGGCTACCTGGCCACCAGCCCCGGCGCGCTGGAGACCGTGCTGGTGCTGGCCACCAGCCCGGCGGTGGTGGCGCTGCAGGTGATCCGGCTGATCATGGTGATCCTGTTCGCCGGGTGGCTGCCCAAGATCCTTAGTGGTGGAGCACCTCGTTCGTGAGCATGTCCATGGGCATGGAGCCGAGCTTGAGGGCCTTGACGTGGAACTCGTGCTCGCTCATGCCCTGGATGAGTGCCTGGCGGCGCAGGTCCACCCAGTCCTTGTAGCCCAGGGCGTACGACGGTGCCTGGCCGGGCCAACCCATGTAGCGGTCCAGCTCGAAAGCCAGGTTCGCCTCCGGCATGGCAGTGTTGTCGCGCAGGAACGCCTTCGCATATTGGGCATCCCAGGTGCCGGTGCCCTCCGGGGTGGTTTTGCCCAGGTGGACGCCGATGTCCACCATCACGCGGGCGAGGCGGAGGCGCCTGGAGTCGAGCAGGCCCATGCGGTAGCCGGGGTCCTCGAAGAAGCCGTGGTCCTCCATGAGGTGCTCGGCGTAGAGCGCCCAGCCCTCGCCGTGGGCGGAGTTCCAGCACACGGAGCGGCGCCACAGGTTCAACTCGCTGCGGTTGAGCAGGGCGTAGCCGTGCTGCAGGTGGTGGCCCGGCACGCCCTCGTGGAAGACGGTGGACATCTCCTGCCAGGTGTGGAACGTCTCCTGGCCTTCCGGCACGGACCACCACATGGTGCCGGGGCGGATCATGTCGTCGCTGGGCGGGGTGTAGAAGATGCCGCCGGAGCCGGCGCGGTCGATGTCGCACTCCACTGTGTGCAGGCCCTCCGGCACGTGGAAGACGTCGGCGGCCTTGTCGTTGAGGTCGGACATCCACTCGATCAGCGCGTCTGCGCCGCGGAGGATGTAGCGCTCGTCCTGGTTCAGGTTGCGGTAGGCGCCCGCCACGGAGACGTCGCCGTAGAGCTCGCGTGCGATGGCGCGCTGCTCCTCCACTGTTTTGGCCAGTTCCTCCTGCGCCCATTCGTAGCTGGCGTCCAGGTCCACCTCGCGGCCGTGGAAGAACTCGGCGAACAGCTGGTAGCGCTCGCGGCCCACGCCGTCGTTGTGGGAGGCCTGCGGCGACAGCTCGGTGGACAGCCAGTCCGCCATCTCCAGGAACGCCTCCTTGGCATGGCCCACCACATGCGAATCGGGCGACAGGCCCAGGTGGTCCAGCTGGGATTCGGTCTCGCCGAGGAGCTCGCACTGGTTGATTACCGCGTCAATCTGGCGGTGGGAGGCAACATCGCCTGTCGCCGCCGCCTCGCTCAACGACTCGCGGTACCCCGCCAACGCGTTCGGGATGCGAGACATGCGCGAGGCGATGTTGTCGAAGTCCTCCTCCGTCACCTTCGGCATCAGCGCGAAGGAATCACGGATGGTCTGCACCGGCGAATCGATGTTGTTCAGCCGGCACAGCAGCTCGCCGCGGTGGTGGAACTCCAGCTCCGCACTCATGCGGTCGCGCAGGATCGCGGCGGTGAGGTTGTCCACGTCGTCGAAGTCGTCCTCGTCGTCGGAGGCATCCGTGCAATCGTTGAGCGCGTCCACGTCCGCGACCAGGTCCCGCATCCTGTCCGCCAGGCGGCTCCAGTAGTCCGGGGAGAAATCCTGCAACTCCCCGTCGTGGCCGTCGATGCCAATCTGGGTGGCAAGGGTGGGGCTGATCTCGGCGAGGTCGTAGACGAAGTCCTCACAAGTGGCGTCCAGCAGGGACGGCTCGCGCAAGCTTTCGTTGGTCATGCCGAGCGATTGTATCCGACCTGGCCAAATGGACAATTACGTCAAGCGCCGGGTAAATATATTCATATGACCTTCTCCCGCCCGCGAACACCTGCAGCCAAGTGCCTGCACCTTATACGGCTGCACGAGACGACGTCGAGAAGCGATCTTGTCAAAGCGACCGGGCTGTCCCAGCCAACCGTCACACGCGCGATCTCAGCGCTGGTGGACGCCGGTTACGTCACAGAGCGCAACGACCTCACCCAGTCCAAGGGGCGCGGCAGGCCCACCATCCCGCTGGAGCTGGCGGACACCCCCGGCGTGCACGCGGGCGTGGCGGTGGGCACCGAATCCACCTACGTGGCCCTGTTCGACCTGAAGGGCCGCACGCTGCTGTGCCGCGACATGGACATCACGGTGAAAAACGTCAGCGAGGACGACTTCATCCAGTCCATGATGGCGGAGCTGAACCAGATGACCACCAAGCTGGAGCGCCCCATCCGCACCGTCGGCGTGACCACCTCCGGCACGGTGCGCGAACGCGGCAAGGTCTTCGCGCCGAACCTGGGCTGGGACGGCGTGAACATCGGCGACCAGCTGCGCGAGCAGTTCTCGGTGCCGGTGGAGGTCTCCTCCATCTCGAGCGCGATCGTGGGCTCGGAGATGCAGTCCACCGCCTCGCTGAACATCCCGTCGGTGATGGCACTCTTCGCGGACGACTCGATTGCCTGCGCCATCTCCCCCCCGGATGGCGTGGAGCCGATCGAGGTGGAGCAGGGCGAGCTGACCACCCGAGGCCTGATCGACAGCATCGGCGTGGAGAATATCCGCACGCTCAAGGACGCGGTGACCGACTCGCGCGAGGACACCCGCTACGCTCTGGACCGCCGCGCCCGCGGCTTGGGTTCGCTGGTGGCGGGGCTGTGCTCAACCCATTGCCCGGCCACGGTGGTGGTTGCGGGCAGCGCGTTCATCGACGACCCGCTGGCCTCCGCCCCCTTCGCCCGCACCGTGCGCTCCGAGGCGAACTGCACCCCTGAGCTGCGCCTGATCCCCACCCACCGCGAAGTCGTGCGCGACATCGCCCGCGCCGTGGCGCTGGACCACGTGCTGCGCGAGCCACTGAAAGTCGCGGGGAAATAGATGAAGCGCGCCGCATGGTTGTTGGCGCTGCTCCTGGCGGGTTGCTCCGCCCAGGAGGCTGAGCCGTTGCACACCGCGGTGACCACCCAGCCCGCGCCCGACCCCTTCGAGGGACTCGACGAGGCGGTGGCCGCCATCGAGAAGGACACTGACACTGAGGTGGGCATCGCGCTTTTCGACGGCTCCGAGATGACGCAAACAGGATCCCTCTACGCGCTGCCGGCCTGGTCCACCATCAAGATCCCCATCGCGCGCGCCGCAGTGGAGCACTGCGACTACGGCGCAGACTACGTCGAAGAGCTGACCCAGGCCTCCATCGAGTGGTCCGACAACGACTCCGCCCGCGCCCTGTGGGACTGCATGGGCAGCGACGAAAAGGCCGGAGAAATGGTCCGCGACGAGATTGCCAAGTCCGGCTCCAAGGTGCAGGTGGAAGGGGCCTTCGGCACCACCAGCTGGTCCTTCCCCGGCCAGGCGCGCTACGCGTTCTACCTCAGCCAGCAGGACGAGGACGACCCGGTGATCATGGAGATGCACCACATCGCCGAAGACCAGTCCTACGGGCTGGGCACGCTGGAGACCGTGCCGTTTAAGGGCGGATGGTCCGACGACGAAACCGACGGGTCCTGGCACACCCGCCAGTTCGGCTGGTTCGACGGCTACGGGGTGGCCATCGGCGCGCGCAGCGAGGACGGCAGCTACGACGACACTATGGACGCCTTAGACAAGGTCGCGGAGCTGCTTGAGCTGCGGCTCGACGAACTTGTACAGGGTCTGCAGGACAGATAGCACCGTCAGCACGGTGGCGATGATGCCGAGGATCTCCTTGGGCGAGGAGGACGAGGCGGCACCACCAAACACAAGCTTTTTCGGGGTGGTGCTGGGCTTTTCTCTGCCGTTGGCCGGGCGGTGCAGGACGGTGCTCTGCTCGCCCGCAATGCGCTCGTTGCCGGCGCCGACGCCACAGGTGGAGGTCACGCTGGCCTCGCCCTCTGCGGTGACCACGCTGGCGAAGCCGTAGTGCCTCATCCGCGGGTCCAACAGGTTGTGCAGGTGACCGCTGCCGTTGTTGAAGTGGCCGTTCGCCCGGACGAGGTCGTTGACTTCGCCGTAGCCCCAGTCCTGCATCGCCTTGCCCATGCTGGCGACGGAGTGCAGGTTCTCCCCCGGCGCCGCCTTGCCCTTGTAGGTGGCGGTGTTGATGTCGCCGCAGTTGTTCGTGCAGGTGGAGTTGTACGGGCGCTGGTGGCGGAAGAACTTCGCAGCCTCGGCACCGCGTTGCAGCGCGATGCGGGACAGACCGGCGTCGTACTTGGCGGCGCCCACGTACGCGTCACGGGTGGTCAGGCCGTGCTTGGCGGCTGCCTGGCGCAGGGTGGTGCCGTCGAAAGGCACGTTGCGGTCCCACATGTCCCCGCGTAGCTTGCGCAGCTCCCGCATCGCGGTGTCTTCGTCGGAGGTGAGGTTGAACTTCGCCTCCACGGCGATGACCTGGTCGGCGGGCTGGTTCAGCTCCACCCCAGTCACTGGTGCCGGGTCAGCGGCGGCGAACGGAGCGAGAGTCAGTGTTGTGGCGGCCGCGGTCGCGGCGGCGAATAAACGGGTGCGCATACCCTGAGCGTAGCGTGTACCAGAGCATAAAGCCGACTGGGACCAAGGTGAATAAAAGCTCCGGGACGTGGAACAGGTTCACCGACGCGAACGGCACCATGAACAGCGCGAGCACGATCGCTCCCCAGCGGTTGTAGACGTAGGCCAGCATCGGCAGGATCCACACCCAGTGGTGGTACCAGGAAAACGGGCTGACCAGGCAGGACGCCATGCCGATGAAGGAGGCGGCGAGGGGGGCGGGAGCTCGTCGAGAAGCAGCAAGCGCAAGGGCGGTGACCAGGGCGCAGAGGATGAGCCAGAGCCACAGCTCGTCGTGGCCGGCGCGGGCGAGGACCTGGCGGATGGACTGCGCGCCCGGGTTGTCGTCGGTGCCGATGCGGGTGGTGGTGAAGATGGCGTCGGTCCAGAAGGTTTTCGCATCTAGGACCTCGGAAAAGCCTGTGGCGACGGTGCACAGGAACGTCAACGCGGCGATGAACACCGCGCCCCAGCGGCGCTGCTGGATGAGCAGGAGCACAAAGAACGCCGGCGTGAGCTTGAGCCCCGCGGCGAGCCCGATACCGATGCCGGGAAGCCTCACCCGCGGCAGGAAATCCAGGCACACCAGGCCCATGAGCAGCAGGTTGATCTGGCCGAAAAACAGGGTGCCCTGCACCGGCGAGAGCCACAGCACGAACACGGCGGTGAGCAAGAGGGCATGTTTGCTTGTGGACGCGCGGACCACGAGCAGCACCACCAGCACGGAGAGCAGTTTCCACACCACCCCCAGAGTGGCGCTCTCCGTCAGCCAGGAAAACACCACGCCCGCGAACGGCGGGTAGGTAAACGGCAGGCCGGGAAGCAGGTCGGCGTCGTAGAGTGGCAGGTGTGTGGCGACCTTCTCGCCGCCCAAGAGGTACACCTTGAGGTCGCTGGGGAACTCGGTGGTGAACGCGTTGGGCAAGCCCGAGTCGATGTAGCGCCAGAGTGCAAACGCCAGCAGGAGGATAAGGCCGATCACAGGTCGAGCCCGTCCAAGATCTCGTCGAGCGCGTCGGCGACTTGTGCGCGCCAGAGAGTGGCCACTTTGGCGTCGGCGCGGCCCGGCCCGCCGTTGATCACGGCGGTGGGTTTGCCCTGCTTGCGTGCGTCCAGGATGAACTTGTAGCCGCTCATCACCGCCAGCGAGGTGCCAATCGCGATCACGCTCTCCGATTCCTTCAGCCAAGCATCTGCAGCCTGTCTGCGTTTTTTCGGCACCCCCTCGCCGAAGTACACCACGTGCGGTTTGAGCCGGTGGCTCTGGCACGTGGGGCAGGCGATCATGCGGAAACGCTCGACGTCTTCGGCTCTCAGTTCCACGTCGCCGTCCGGGTTCAGCATGGAGCCCTCGACTTCCACGGAGTCGAAGTAGGTGGGGTTGGCGGCGGTGAGGAGGGCGTCGATAAGCGAACGCTCATGCAAAGTTGTGCAGTCGAGGCACACCACGTGCTCCATGTCCCCGTGCAGCGCAATGACGTTTTCGGAGCCGGCCTGGGTGTGCAGCCCGTCGACGTTTTGCGTGACGATGCCGCGGATCAGGCCCGCCCTCTCCAACTCGACGAGGGCGAAATGCGCGCGGTTGGGCTGTGCCTGGCGCATGTAGTGCATGCCCACGAACGCGCGGGCCCAGTAGCGGTGCACCTGTCTCGGCGAGTGCGCGAACTCCTGGAACGTCATCGGGCGGCCCTTGGTCAGGCGGCCGTTTTTGCTGCGGTAATCCGGGATGCCTGAGTCTGTGGAGATGCCCGCGCCGGTGATGATGAGCGTTTTCGGGTTTTTGAGTTGCTCGAGGATCCTGGCTTTTGCGTCGGGGGTGGGCGCGGCGGTTTCGGCGACGACCCGCTCGATGGAGCGCACGGCGGAGCGGTGCGCCATGGCGATTGCTGGGTCGTCGAAGTGGGGTTCCATCGTCTGGGAAGTGTATCCTCTGAGCCTAAAACAGACCGTGTTGTCTGTTTTTCCGGTTTGCTTTTTCGGGCCGGAGGAGTAGGTTATCCACGTCTTTATCACATAAGTGAACAGTTCTGTCTAGAAGGAGCCGCTCGTGCCTAAATGGGCAACTAGCTTCGGCGCACAAGTCATCTACGGCCTGATCATCGGCCTCGTCCTCGGCTTCATCGCCGTGGACGTCGAGCCACTGGCCGACACCCTGGACTGGGTCGGATCCACCTACGTCCAGCTGCTCAAACTGCTGATCCCGCCGCTGGTGTTCACCGCGGTGGTCACCTCCATCGCCAACCTGCGCCAGGTCACCAACGCCGCACGCCTGGCCGTGCAGACCCTGGTGTGGTTCGCCATCACCGCGTTCTTCTCTGTACTTATCGGCATTGCAGTCGGCCTGGTGATCAAGCCCGGCGCGAACACCTCGGTGGATGCGGCGACTGCGGCGGAGCCGACGTCGACAGGCTCCTGGATGGGCTTCTTGGACTCCGTGGTGCCCGCCAACATCCTCGGCCTGGGTGTCTCCGGCGAGTCCGTGAAGTTCAACGTACTGCAGATCCTGGTGGTCTCGCTGCTGCTCGGCATCGCCGCAGTGCGCGTAGGCAAGCCCGCCGAGCCGTTCATCGAGTTCTCCGGCTCGCTGCTCAAGGTGGTCCAAGAGGTGCTGTGGTGGATCATCCGCCTCGCCCCGATCGGTACCGCCGCGCTGATCGGCAACGCTGTGGCGTCGTACGGCTGGGACGCACTGGGCTCGCTGGGCAAGTTCGTGCTGGCCATCTACATCGGCCTGGCCTTGGTGATCTTCGCGCTCTACCCCATCATCCTTGCTGCGCACCGCATCCCGGTGCTGGAGTTCTTCCGCCGCGTGTGGCCCGTGACCACGCTGGGTTTCGCCACCCGCTCGTCCATGGGCGTGATGCCGGTGACCCAGCGCACCACCGAGGAATCCATGGGCGTGCCCAGCGAGTACGCGTCCTTTGCCATCCCGCTCGGCGCCACTACCAAGATGGACGGCTGCGCCTCCATCTACCCCGCCATCGCCGCCCTGTTCGTGGCGCAGTTCTACGGCATTGACCTGACTATCTCGGACTACGTGCTCATCGTCATCGTGTCCGTGCTGGGCTCTGCGGCCACCGCCGGCACCACCGGCGCAACCGTCATGCTCACCCTGACCCTGTCCACCCTGGGCCTGCCGCTCGCCGGCGTGGGCCTGCTGCTCGCGGTGGACCCGATCGTGGACATGGGCCGCACCGCCGTCAACGTCACCGGCCAGTCCGTGGTGGCAACGGTGGTGGCCAAGCGCGAGAAGATCCTCGACGAGTCCCGCTGGTAGCATTTCCCCCATGGGGGATTGGAAAACGGATATTCGCAGCCAGTTAGTTGACGTTCGGGGGGCGGACTCTTCGCAACGCTTAGCGCTCCTAGACAAGGAGCTCATTCGCCTATCGACGACCCACGCCCTGAGCCGCACCACATACACAGAGCTACAACGAAACCAACAGCACTGGGCACGGGCCTACTGCGTGGGGTTGTCCGTGCGACAGGCAGTGATCACCGGACGCGCGTCGGCGTACTTGAACGACATGTGGGTGGCCAATACGCCGCTTGACCGGGTCGCGCTAGTCGCCCGGCACGTCCCGCCGCGCTCGCAGTGGCCGGAAGGTGTGCAGTACGTCAAGGGGCGGCTCGCGGAGCGCGACCTGGTGCGGGGGACGGCGATGTCCACGACTTCCCCGCTGCGCACATTCTTCGACGTCGCGCGTTTCGACGGCTTCGCCCACGCTCTAGTCATCGCTGACTGGCTGGCCAAACACGGCGGGTGCGCACCGGAACGGGTGCGAACCCTGGTGGAAATCCAGCCGACCTTCCCCGGAAAGGTTGCTGCCCGCTTCGCCGCGCAGCACGTGTCGACTCGTCCGGATTCCGCGCCGGAGTCGTACGCGCGCGGGCTGCTACTCGCCGCCGGCATCACCGACGTGCAGGTCAATGTGTGGGTGCTGGGCAGGAAGTACCGGGTGGACCTGCTTGTCAACGGATGGCTGGTCATCGAGATCGACGGCTGGATCAAATACGACGGTGAAACGTACGGCAAGACCGACGAGCAGCTCATGAAGGAGAAACAGCGCCAAAACGAGATCGAAAACGACCGGTTCAAGGTACTCCGCTTCTCACCCCGCTACCTCGAAGAGCGCCCGGACAAGTTTATTGCCACCGTGCGGAAATGGCTGGCAAAGGGGTACTGACGGGTCGATATGCCCATGTCGATACCTCTATGTCGATAGTTCCTGGTCACAGCGTTGGATACACTTTCACAGTCACGTGTACCAGAAGTCGCTGACCTGCAACTATCGACATAGGCCTATCGACTTCGAGGTATCGACCCGGAAACCCGCAGGTCAGCACACTCGCGACGAACCTATCGCCGACTACCTAAACGGCACCTCGCCGATCGCGCGGCGCAGCTTACGGGTGCGCAGCCTCTCCGGGTGCCGCGCGAGCTTCTCCACGGCCCTCACGGCGCACATGACGTGGGCTTCCTTCGAGTTGGAGTAGAACGCCTGGGCCCCGGCGGGCAGTTTCGGCACGGCGTGCAGCGGCAAGTCGGACACCGCCAGCAGGGTACCGTAGGGCACGCGGTAGCGGTAGCCGTTCGCGGCGATGGTGCAGGACTCCATGTCCACGGCCGCCGCGGTGGAGCCGCGCAGCCACTCCCACAGATCGCGCGGGTCCTTCCACTCCCAGTTCCTGTCGCCGGTGGACAGCACGGTGCCGGTGCGCATCAGCGACGCATCCGAGCCGTAGACCTTGGACACCGCCTTTTCCAGCGTGCGCTGGATCTCCGGCACGGCGGGGATGGGCAGTTCGCGGCGCAGATAGTCATCCAAAACGTGGTCGTGGCGCTCGTACGCGTTGCCCAAAATCAGGTCGCCGATGCGCATGCGGGCGTCCAGGCCGGCGCAGTGGCCGATCATGATCCACGCCTCAGGCCGCAGCACCGCCAGCGAGTCGGTGATGGTCTTGGCGTTGGACGGCCCGACGCCGATGTTGATCATGGTGATGCCGTCGCCGTCCTCGGTGACCAGGTCGTAGCGCGGCATCTGGAACTTCGAGCCCAGCTCCAGGTCCTCCAGCGCCACAGTGTCGGACACCGTCTCCCCGCTGGGCAGCACCAGGCGGGTGTACCTGGAGGACGGGTCCGACAGCTCGCGCAGACCGAACTTCACAAACTCGGTCACGTGCATGGCGTAGTTCGTGAACAGGATGAAGCGCTGCAGCGAGTCGGCTTCGATGCCGGTGTAGTGCTCCAGCCGTGCCAGCGCCAGGTCGAAGCGTTGCGGCCCGAAGTGAAACAACGGTTTCTCGGCGCCGTTGAAGGCGTCCCAGTGGCCGTCGACAATCGCGTCGTGCACCTCATCCAGGGTGGGGCGTGGCAGGTTCGCGGTTTCGTCGATAGGCGGCATGCCCTTGATATAAGCGGGCGGGATCGCCACATCCGAGTACCCGACATCCACGGAACATGGATAGTTAGAGGTCAGCGCCTCGAGCTGGGCCGTCAGGTACGGCTCCATGAGGTCAGGGCGCGAGATGACGGCGGAGTAGGTGCCGGCCTCGTCGACGTAGCCGAAAGGCTCAGAGCGGTCGATTGGCCGCCACCGCTCCACCTCCACCGTGAGTTTGGGGTACCGCACCTCCCCGTAGCGGTCGAACTCCCCCGAGCGCGCGATTTCGCACGACTTTTCGTAGAGGGCTTTTAGCTTTGCGACGACCTCCGGTACCTCACACATGCAGCCAGGCTACTCACGAATGAGCACACGGCGCACGGCTTCGGCGCGGCGGCCGATCTCCTCCGCGGTGCAGCCTTCGCGGACGCACTGCTCAATGAGGCGCTGGATGCCGGCGACGTAGACGCGGGACATGTCGGCGACAAGCTCGGCGTCAGCATCCCCCCACTGCTTCGCGCGCGGCAGCAGCTGCTCGCGCATAGTGTCCTGCATGACGCGCTGCACCTCGTTGTCCAGCACGGTGTGTACCGGGGAATCGATCAGGCGCACGGCGGCTTCGTTCTTTCCGTCGACGACGCTGGCCAGTTCGACAACTGACGCCTCGAAGTTTTTGTCGATGCTGAATCGATCCGCGAAGTGCTCGTAGGCGTCCATCACCCAGTCCGCGGCGGCGGCGAGGATGAGCGCGTCGCGGTCCGCGAAGTGCTGGTAGAACACCTGGCGGCTCACCCCAGCCTCTTTCACGATTTGGGACACATTGAGGTCGGACACCTCATGGTCGTTGAGGAGACGGAGCACTGCGTCGACAAGTGCCTTGCGGGTACGTAGGGCGCGCGGGTCGGTGCTGTCAGACCGGCGGCCGGGCAGGTCGTGGTTCATCCTGGACTCTCCAAAGACTTTGGACGTTAGGCTTTTGTGACATGAGCCTAACTGATGACACCATCGCATTATTGCAGAAGCTCATCCAGAATGGATGCGTCAACTATTTTTCGGCAGATTCTGGACACGAGGTCAAGAACGCCGACACGTTGGAAGACTTCTTCACAGGTACCGACGTGTCGGTCGAGCGTTACGAGCCTCACCCCGGACGCGTGTCCATCAGCTTCACCGTGGAGGGCACCGACCCTTCTGCCGAGCCGCTGACACTCCTCGGCCACACCGACGTGGTGCCGGTGGACGAAGACAAGTGGACCACAGACCCGTTCGGGGGCGAGATTATCGACGGGCGCGTGTTCGGCCGCGGCGCCACCGACATGCTCTACATCACCGCGGCGATGGCGGCGTGCGTGCGCGACGTGGCCCGCGGGGACAGGCCGCGCGGCACCCTGACGTTCGTGGGCTGCGCCGACGAGGAAGCCCGCGGCGGGCTCGGCGCGAAGTGGCTGGCCGAGCACGGGAAGTTCTCCTGGAAGAACTGTCTGTCCGAGGAGGGCGGCTCCCACATCCCCGCCGTTGATGGCTCCGACGCGCTGGCGGTCGTCGTCGGCGAGAAGGGCGCAGGCCAGCGGCGCCTGACCGTCCACGGCGACGCCGGGCACGGCTCCGCACCTTTTGGCCGAGACCTGGCCGTGGCGAAGATCGCGGAGGTGGCCCGGCGCGTGGCCGCCATTGAGCCCGAGGTGCGCGCGGACGAGATCTGGGAAGGCTACGTGCGCGCCTGGAAGTTCGACCCCGCGACCGAAGAGGCGCTGCTGCGCGGCGAGGGCTACGAGGCGTTCGGCCAGCTGGAGAGCTACTCCCACGCCATGAGCCACCTGACCATCTCCCCGACCGTGCTGCGCGCCGGCAACGGCATCAACGTCCTGCCGTCCGAGGCGTGGCTGGAGCTGGACATCCGCCCCCTGCCCGGCCAGACGCAGGAGGAGATCGACTCGTTGTTGCGCTCAGCACTGGGGGATCTTGCCGACGAGGTGGAAATCAACCACCTCATCACCGAGGACGGCACAGTTTCCCCCACCTCCGGCCCGCTTTTTGATGCCATCTGCCAGACGTTCGACGAATTCTTCCCCGGTGTCCCAGTCGTGCCCACCATCGCGGCCGGCGGATCGGACCTGCGCTTTGCCCGCCGCAAAGGAGGCGTCGGCTACGGGTTTGCCCTGCACGCGCGCGAGGAGACGCTCGGGTCCGTGCTGGGCCAGCTGCACAGCCACGACGAATCCGTCGCCGTGGAGGACGTGGACTTGACCGTGCGGGCGTACCGCTCCCTGATCCGCCGCTTCGTCGGGGCGTAGGGCTGTTTCCCTCCCTCCCCATTTCCGCAAATCCAGCTAGTAGGACCCAGCTATCCGGCTCCCGAGAGGCGATTATCGAGGTGCTACTAGCTGGATCTGCATTTTTGGGGCGCGCAGGCAAATCACTCCTGCCACATTTGCCCCATCCGTGACATACTTGCCTGCATGAAGATCCGCACCCTTGCCCTGACCGCCACCCTCGCCGGCACCGTCGCGCTCGCGCCGACCGCCGGAGCCGACGCCATCGACGACGCCCTGGCCAAGCTGCCGTCCGGCCCGATCTCCTGCGACCAGGCCTCCCGCTACTGGACCAATGACGCCGACTACCAGCAGAAAGTCCGCCAGGCCCGCGCGATCGCCGCGTTCGACCGCCGCGGCCCGCAGATTCTCGACGCGCTGTCGCGTGTCGACGAAGCCGCGAACCGCTGCGGCCTGAAGGGCACCCAAGGCGGCGCGAAGCCTGCGCAGAACAACCAGCAGCAGCCGAAGCAGAACCAGCCAGCACAGAACCAGCAGCCGAAGCAGAACAACCAGAACCCCCAGAACTTGAACGTCCGCCCGCAGTTCCCGGAGCGGATCAACCTCGCGCCGGCCGGCGCCCCCAGCTTCGATGTGCCGGTGGCGAATATCACCACGTTGCAGCTGCCGGACATCATCAAGATGATCCAGCAGGCGCTGGCGCAGATCCTGGCTTACTTCAACATCCAGGTGTAGAGCTCGTCGTCGCCGGCGTGGATGCGCACGCCGGGGGTGGGCGTGAGCCAGAGGTCAGTCTGCAGGGAGTGCTCGCCGTCGCGGCACAGAAACGAAATGGTCTCGTTGGTCTTGTCCAGCACCTGAACCGTCGCGCGGGTGAGCCACGCGTTGCGGCGGCGCACCCCGATCAGCCGCTGGTGCTCGGTGAATAGCCAGCCCCCTAAAGGCGACAGTTCCGCAGGTGAGGCGGGCAGCGCGGGGCGTACGGCGTCGTCGGCGGACCAGCTTTCGCCGCGTACGCCGGTGAAGCCCTGCTCGTCGCCGTAGTAGATCGACGGCATGCCCGGCACCGTCATCAGCACCGCCGCGGCCAGGACGGCTTTCTCCGGCCCCACTGTGGAGGCGATGCGGTCCACGTCGTGGTTGCCCACAAACGTGTTGGGCAAAACATCAGCAGGATGCCGCTCGAGCGCGTGGGCGAGCTCCCAAAAGTTCACGTCCACCAGCGAGGACCAGGTCGCCTTCCAAAGCTCGTACTGCGTCACGGCGTCCAGGGAGCCAGCCTTGCCTATCGACGCGTAGTCCCCGTGGATGACCTCCCCCAAAAACATCGCGTCGGGGAACTCCGCACGCACGCGCGCGAGCACGTCGGCCCAGAAGTCGGCGGGCACGGCGTACGCGACATCGAGGCGCCAGCCCGCGATGCCGCGGCGCAGCCAGTGCAGCATGATCTCCACCACCGCGTCGCGGACAGCGGGATCCGAATGGTGCAGGGTGGCCAGCTCGCCGTGGCCCTCCCAGTCCGTATCGCCGGCAAGCCCCTGCTCAACCCACGGGTGCGTGCGGGCGACGTGGTTGAAGACCCCATCCAACATGATGTGGATGCCGCGGGCAGAGGCTTCGTCGATAAGCCAAGCGAAGTCCTCTTCGTCCCCGAGGCGGGGGTCGATGCGGAAGTGGTCGAGGGTGTCGTAGCCGTGGGTGGCGGAAGCGAAGATGGGGCCGAGGAGCAGCCCGTTGCAGCCGAGTTCGACCAGGTAGTCCAGCCACGGCTCGAGGGCGCGGAGGCGGTGGGCCGAATCGTGCTCCTCGCGGATCGGCGCGCCGAGGGCGGCCAGCGGGTAGACGTGCCACCAGATTGTGCGGTCCAGCATGCGCCCGAGCCTACCTCCTAGCTGCGAAAACGTTCGCTATCGGTCGAATTTTCCGTGCCCTACGCTACGAATTTTCCTCGCGGTTGATCAAAGGCTGCAGGCCCTTGGCGATGCGGTCCTTCCAGGTCTTGGCAATCTCGTCGTAGCCGCGGTCGTGCGGGCGGATGCCGCGGTGGGTGAAGTTGACCTTGGTTTCGCCTTCGTCGTCTTCGGAGATGTCGAAGATCAGCGAGGTGTCGTCCCACTCGTGGTCGTTGTCGTCGGTGGGTTCGACGTTCCAGACCACGCGCTTGCCGTCGTCGGCCTCGCTGACGGAGAAGCCGCGGTCCTCGACGTGGAATTCGCCGCCCTCGACGCTGGCGTCGCCCTCGGCTTCTTGGTCCCACCAGCTGTTGGGTTTGGTGATCGCGCGGTAGACCTCCTCGCGGGTGGCGGGCACGGAGAAAGAGGCGGTGAAGTCGCGGATGGCTTGGGCGGTGGTGCCGTCGGCGAACGTCCAGTCGGACAGGGTGTGGTCCGGGTCGTAGATGGCCACCTCGAAGCCGTCGTCCTTGTACTTCATCAGCCCGTCCTTGATCAGGTCGCGGCCGGCTTTGTTGAAGCCGGTCACGCCCGAGACGTCGAAGATGAGCTTCTCGCCGTTGAGGCGGCGTTGCGCAAGTCCCCGCAGGATTTTCTCGGCGGCGGTGAAGTTGATCATGCCCTGCAGCTCCACGATGTCGGCGCCCTCGCGTCGCTCCACGGACTTGATGCCCGGCGCGAGGTAGAAGTTGGAGGACAGCAGGTTCAGCCCCAGTGAGCTGGACAGTTCGCGGAAGATCTTCACGCCGCGCACGGAGTTGCCCTGTTTGTTCAGCCGCGGGCTTAGCGACGCGATCCCGAGCTGCCCGGGCAGCGTTCCAATCAGCCCGCCGGCCACGCCGGACTTGGCGGGGATGCCCACGTTGACCATCCACTGGCCGGAGGCGTCGTACATGCCGGAGGAGACCATCACTGCCTGGGCGATGCGGGCGGCCTCGGCGGAGAGCACTTTCTCGCCGGTGACGGGTTGGGTGCCGCCGTTGGCCAGTGTGGCGGCCATGGCGGCGAGGTCGCCGACGGTGACCAGCACTGCGCACTGGGCGATGTAACTGGCTACGGCGTCGTGGGCGTCGTCGGTGATCATGCCGCCGTCGCGAAGCATGTGCGCGAACGCCTTGTTGCGCTCGGCGCTGTCCAGCTCGGAGTCGAGCACGCGCTGGTCGATGGACAGCTCGCGGCCGGCCAGGCGCGAGAAGTAGTCGCGCAGTTTCTCGCTGCGCTGCTCCACCGGGATGTCGGGGCCGCCGATGAGTTGGTTGACTGTGATGGCGCCGGCGTTGATGAGGGGGTTGGCGGGGCGGCCGTCGTCGTCAAGCGAAAGTGCGTTGAACGCCTCGCCGGAAGGCTCCACGCCCACGTGCTTGTCCACCTCGTCGGCGCCGTACATGTCCAGTGCGAGCGCGTAGACGAAGGGCTTGGAGATGGACTGGATGGAAAACTCGTAGTCCGCGTCGCCGATGGCGTAGAGGTGGCCGTCTGTGGTGCACATGGCCAGGGCAAGTTTGTCCGGGTCGGCGTTTTTGAGCACGTCGATGTAGTCGGCGAGGTCGCCGCTGTCTTGGTCGCGGACCTTGTCCACGATGGCCTGGAGGTGATCGTTGACTGACGAGAGCATGGCGCCAGTGTAGAGGCCCGCCCTGCGAGACTGTTTAAACCGGGTATAATCGGTTTTATGTACAACGACACTCTCCCAGATTCAAAGCACTCACACCTCTCCGAAGCCCACGCCGAAACCGTCAAGGCGACGCTCCAACCGGTGGGCGAAAACATCCAGACCATTGCGAACACGTTCTACTCCAAGATGTTCGCCGCCCACCCTGAACTGATCTCCGACCTGTTCAACCGCGGCAACCAGAAGCAGCAGGCGCAGCAGAAGGCGCTGGCGGCGTCGGTGGTGAAGTTCGCGTCGCATCTTGTGGACGACTCCGCACCCGACCCGGTGGTCATGCTCAACCGCATCGCGCACAAGCACGTCTCCCTCGGCGTGACCGAGGCGCAGTACCAGATCGTGTACGAAAACCTGATGGCCGCGATCGCCGAGGTGCTCGGAGACGCTGTCACACCCGAGGTGGCGGAGGCCTGGAGCGCGGTGTACTGGCTCATGGCGGACGTGCTGATCAAGGCCGAAAAGGACCTCTACGCCTCCGACGGTGTGGCGGACGGCGACGTGTTCCGCCGCGGCACGGTGATGGAGAAGCAGGAGCTTTCGAGCGCGGTGACCGCCTTCACCGTGGAAGGCGAGTTCACGCAGCCGAGGCCGGGCCAGTACACGTCCATAGGCGTCAAGCTTGACGACGGCGCACGGCAGCTGCGCCAGTACTCCATCATCGAAGGCAGCTCGTCGCGCTACCGCATCGCGGTGCAGAAAGACGGCGAGGTCTCCTCGTTCTTGCAGGAGCGTGTCAGCGTCGGCGACACCGTGGACGTCACGCTCGCCGCAGGCGACCTGGTGCTGCAGCCGGGCGAGCGCCCGGTGGTGCTGATCTCTTCCGGCATCGGCTCCACCCCCCTGACCGGCATTCTCCGCCACCTGGAGCAGAACGGTGATCCGCGCCGGGTGACCTACGTGCATTCCGACGACTCCGAGGAATCCTGGGCGCAGGCGCAGGAAACCCGCGAGCTGGTGGAGGGGCTGAAGGATGGGTCGCTGCAGACCTACTTCCGCGGTGATGCCGAGCGTATCGACGTGGCCGCGCTCGACGTCGCAGGCGCGGACGTGTACCTGTGCGGCGGCACCGGCTTCCTCCAGTCGCTGCGCGACGCTGTAGCCCAGTTGCCCGCCGACAAGGCACCCGCCAACGTGTACTACGAGCTGTTCAGCCCGAACGACTGGTTGGTCGCCTAAGCCTCGCGCTTGGTCAGGCGGGCGCCGCACTGGCCGGGGCGGTCGTGCGGGATGAGCTGCACCTTCACGTCGCCGGCGCCCTGGTCCAAGAAGCCCTCGTGCAGCGCGCAGACCACCGGGGCGGGGCGGGTGCCCGCCTCGGCGATGAAGGGGCAGGCGTTCAGCCCCACCTCACGCACCTTCGCGCTGGCAGCGTCTTGGCGCGGTGTCGGGTCGAAGCCCATCTCGCGCAGGGTCTGGCAGGTGTGGCGCTCCGCGGTGTCTAAATCCACGCGGAGGTTTTCGTGGCGGCGGGTGTTCACCCGGTCCGCCCACTGGCGGCCGAGGCGCTTGGCGCTGTCGGTGTCTTTGTCCGCCAAGGTGCTGGCCAGCACCTCCACCAGGGCGATCATGGAGTGGGAGGCCAGGTTCGTGCGCGCCACGCGAGCGGTGTAAATGTGGGAGGGGCGGCCGCGGCCGGTGCCGGAGGCGACGCGGCGGGAGACCACGCCCGCGGCCAGGAGCTCCTCCAGGTGGCCGCGCACGGTGTTCGGGTGCATGCCCAGCGTCTTACCGATCTCGGCGACCTGGATGCCGTCCGGGTTTTCCTGGATCACGTGAAACACCTCGAGCTGCTTTAGGCTGAGGTGGCCGACCGCGTTGAGCAATTCACCGGCGGGACGGGGCGCGTGAGTGCGTTCCATGCGCATTCTCCTGGAGGCGTTTTGTTGTTACGTCAGGAGTATATTCCAACCTTAGATGTTGGACAACTTGGTTTTTGGAGGTGTTGGCCACATGCCACGTGCTATCGACGTTGCAGCGTGGGCGGTTGTCGCCGCGGGTGTGGCGGCCGTCGCCACCACAGCGGCGGTCACGCAGTCGCGCGAGGGCGAGCTGCCTACTGGCGACGACGTGGTCACCGCGGACGTGCGCATCGAGCGCATGCGCTACGTCCCCGACCGGATCGAGGTCCCGCGCGGCACCAAACTGGTGGTCAACCTGGTCAACGACGGCGACAAGGAGCACGACCTGAAGATCGGGGAGGCTAACTCCGGCAGGCTCTCCCCCGGCGAGGCCAGCACGACCTACTTCGGGGAGTTCAACAAGGACACCCGCGGGTGGTGCACCATCGCCGGGCACAAGACGATGGGCATGACGTTTAAGGTCGACGTGATTTGATCACGGCCACCTGCGCCTTCACCGCACGCGCCATGAGCGGCAGAAACGCCACCAGCACGCCGAACGCGATAAAGGACAGCACGATGCGGGCGTAGGAGTTGCCCACCACCAGCCAGGCCAAAAGCGCCGCGTTGAACAGGCCGGCGCGCAGGTAGGCGGCCCGGTTGAGCTCGTACAGCCCGGCCTTGACCGCCGCCGGGCCGCCGCCCATGGTGGTGGGCATGAGGTAGCTCATGGCGCCGATGAGCAGCTGGCCCGCGAACCCGAGCAGCAGCGGCAGCGTGGGGATCTCCCCTGCCCCGCCGAACATCCGCACCGCGTACCAGGTCAGCCCGCCGATCAACCACGTCACCGCGAACAGCGCGGACAGCGCCGGGTAGGTCACCCGCCCGCGGGGGTCCTTCAGCACAGTTAGCGCGCTGGCTAAGAACCCCTGGTAGAGCCACACCCAGCCCGCCAGGATCACCACGGTGCCCGCGCCCGCCACCACGGGCAAGCGCAGCAGCGAACCGGCCACCGCCACGGCAACACCGGTGCCGGCCAGCGCGAGCGCCACGCCGACGCGGTCCTGCCCGCGGGTGCGCCACATCGCCGGGAACAGCACGCTCAGCGCGCCCATCGCCGCAAACCCGACGAACCCGCCCACGTTGGTGAACATGTGGGCCTGGCGCACCGCGCTGTGCCACTGCCCCGGCAGGCCGGCGGACAGCGCGGCGCCGAACAGCGCGCCCACGGGCAGGCAGCACGCGGAAGCGAGAAAGCCTAGGACCCCGGCATGCTTACGAGAAGCCGAGCGCACCTGTTTAAAGAGCACCGCCGCGTGCCACGCCAGCGCCACCGCGATCACGAGCGCGCCCGCCCACGTCAGCCAGTACCACCGCGCGAGCTGGCCTACCAGGACGGCGACGGTGCCGGCGTTGAGGAGGTAGGTGCGGGTGAGTTGGGCGGGCCGGGAGGCGTCGTCAAGCTTGTGCCCCAAGAAACGCTCGGTGAGGTTTTGGGACCACAACATGATCGAGTTGGTCAAAATCCCCAGCGTGAAAATGTGGATGAGCAGCCAGGACCCGTCCGGGATGAACGGGTGCGCGAGGCCGGCGAGGATGAACACCGCCATCCAGACGCTCACCGGGCGCGATGCTTTGCGGTGCCACGCGCGGGGGTTCATGTCAGGCATTGACTCCTCCAGACTTCGGGTTGTCGCGGAAACACCACCAGGTGGCAACAGCAAAACACATGGCGCCCG
The DNA here is from genome assembly GCF_001807265.1 of Corynebacterium sp. HMSC05H05. Taxonomy (GTDB): domain Bacteria; phylum Actinomycetota; class Actinomycetes; order Mycobacteriales; family Mycobacteriaceae; genus Corynebacterium. The sequence goes on along the minus strand of NZ_KV788370.1, from coordinate 1,436 downwards.
CCGCCAGCACGCCGATCACCCCGGTGTAGGCGTCCGTGTAGTCCGCCCCGCGGTCCAGCCCCGCCTGCAGCAGCGACCCCGTCAGCGCCACGGTGATCAAGGTGCCCAGCTCGTAGGACACCTCCTCCACACCCGCGGCCATCCCGGAGCGGTGCATCGGCGCCGAGCCGATGATGGCGATCGAGGAGACACTCATCACCGAGCCCGCGGACAGCCCCAGGAGCACCATGCCTATCGACGTCCATCCGGCCGCCAACACCACCGCCCCCACAACCGCACCGACGAACCCGCCGGCGATGAGCGGCAGAAAGCCGATCTTGTGCAGGTATGCCCCGCCGAGCGTGGAAGCCGGGATGGCCGCAAACGCCATCACGGCGACGGTGGCGCCGGCGGCGAGGGGCGTGAGTGCGTCGACAAGCTGCAGCTTCTGCGTGGTCATCAGCTCGGCGCCCGCGAGAACGAACATGCCGCCGGCCGCCGCGAGGACCCCGCCGGTGAACAGGCGGGAACGGAAGATATCGAAGGTAAGCAGCGGATCCTCCAGGCGGTTCTGGCGGCGCACAAACAGCCAGGAACCCACGGCGGTGGCGGCCAGGGCTGCGGCAGTGATGGCGGGGCTATGGGCGGCCTGCTTGATGGCCATAGTCAGGCCCGACAGCGCAATCAGGGCGTAGAACGAGGAGATCACATCCCACTGCTTGTCCAGGTTGGGCAAGTTCTCCGGCGCGAGCGCGACGGTGAGCACGAGGGCGACGACGACGATGGGCACGTTGATGAGGAAGACAGAGCCGACCCAGAAGTGCTCGATCAGCGCGCCGCCGACCACCGGGCCGAGCGCGCCGCCCGCCACGGCCACCGAGCCCCAGATGCCGATGGCGGTGTTGCGCTCGCGCTCGTCCGGAAACGTCAGGCGGATCAGCGCGAGGGTGGCCGGCATCATCACCGCCGCACCCATGCCGAGCATGCCGCGCGCGAAGATCAGCTCGAGCGGGCCGGGCGCGAACGCCGCGCCCAGCGACGCCAACCCGAAGATGGCCAAGCCCACGATAAACATGAGGCGGTGGCCCACCCTGTCGCCCAACGCGCCGGTGCCCAGCAGCAAACCGGCCAGCACCAGCGGGTATGCGTTGATGATCCACAGGCCCTGCTCCGGGGAGGCGCCAAGCGAGTGCTCCAGCGCCGGCAACGCGGTGTACAGGATGGAGTTATCCAAGCCGATCATGAGCAGTCCGAGCGAGACCACCGCAAAAAATCCCCAGCGCTGCGCCTTAGTCATGGGCAGATGGTACCGCGCACGAAAAAGTGCGCCCCAGTTGCGGGACGCACTGTATTGGTTGGTGCTGTTAGCGCATTGCGAGGAGTGCTGCGCCGATGCCGAGTGCTGCTAGGGCTGCGGCGATGCCGCCGATGATGGCTGCGATGTTGATTTGTGCCTC
>NZ_KV788369.1:50141-84583 GCF_001807265.1 Corynebacterium sp. HMSC05H05 | reverse complement strand
TCACCACACCGCTACCATTTCGATCTTCTAAACACAACTGAGCGGGACCAGTTCCGCACCGATCCCGTCGGGGCGATTGCTTGGCAAGCTATTAAGGGCTCTTCGGAATACGTGCGCGCCGATGGCAACACCATGATGGCCGCGTCTTTCTTCTCCATGACTTCGCCCGGGGAGAGTATCGGCCTGCCAGCCCTGGAGAACTGCGCCGAGCGCGTCGGCTCCTCTTCGCCGGCAGGCGGTGTGCGCTACGTGGCGGCAGCCCTGTGCGCAACCTTCGACCCGAATGCCCGCAGTCAGGTGCAGCGCGGTGACTTTGGCTACGCGCCGCTGGGCTAAGCCGGTGCGTCGATAGGCAGATCGCTGCGTGTATGCGGCCGAGACCACCCTGCGAGCTTGCCCTCGGCGGAACGAACGTGCCGATATGAAATTGAGGGCGCGTGCCTCCAAATCGGAGCGAACACACCGAAATGCGCTGTTTTGCGCTAACCTCACGGCCTATAGGAACAGATTCGGTGCGAACGTTCCGTAACAGCATACGGTCAGCGAGGAGACGTGACACGTGGACATAGAGGCACTCGGCAGCTTTGTGCGCGCCCAGCGTAAGGAGCGGAGGCTGACCCAACTGGAAGTCGCCGAGCTTGCGGACGTGTCGGATCGGTTCCTCCGGGAGCTGGAGCACGGTAAGCCGACGGCCGAGATTGGCAAGGTGATCGGGGTGCTTGCGGTGCTCGGGTATGACCTTCAACCTGTAGTGCATGGAGGGGGCGGGGTGGAGCGACCTTGATGCGCCGGCCATTGCAGACTCCACATTGCGGACAAGTGGGTACGCACCAACTGTTTGAGGCCGGCAAGTTTTGAAACTGCCGGACATGGAGCTATTGCCTGAAGCGTTGACGCTCAATAGCGTCTTCGGCATGAGCACCTCCACCAATCTCTTCTCGGGCATTCTCGAGGCAGCCAAGTTGGCGGCTGAAAAGAACGACCTCCGTCAGGCACTGAGGCAGTCTGGGGAATCGGCGGGGTCAAATGCTGCGGATGAGCTACCTGCGTACGACTGTGGTGGGCCGCCATTGGTCGATCTCCATGACAAGGACGCAGACTGGCTCTAACAACTCCGCATTGCGGACAACTGGGTGCGTACCAACTGTTTGTGGTGAGAAACCTTTGGTGCGTCGATAGGCAAATGTCCACTGAAATGAGCACGTGAGGGGCTGTGCTCGCGCGGGCTGCGACGTAGGCTGCCGGGCATGGGGATGAAAACTTGGAAAATTGGGGCCAAGGCGGCGGGAACGCACGTTGGGGGCCGGGTAATTGTTGCGAACCGTTCCGGTGAAATTGGCGCTTCCGGGCGGGAGCTTGGGCAAGCGGTTGTTGCCGGACTGAATCGGGCAGCCAGAAAGTGTCGGCGGGTCAGTATGAAGCAGCCGGAAACAGGTGAGGTGGCTGAGAACCTCGCAGGCATTGTCTTGATGGCTGGCTTGCCGCTGCTGCTGATGCGGCAAGCGACAACCGTCGAATCAGCGGGTTCGGCGGCCAGGTTGATGGTGGAGATCAGCGGGGAGGCGCTCGCGCGGGAACCGCGGTTTGCAGGCGTATACGGGTTAGCGATCTCCGCCCGGGAATGCGCCGACGCCGGCCGTCTGGACATGATGGGGCCGCTTTGCGACACCATCTCCAGCGTGTTGCCGAAACCTCTCTCCCACGCGGGCGAAGCGGATCGCGCGATGCGGGTGGAAATCCGGGAGGTTGAGTTCCCGGAACCAAGCGCTGAATTGGCTAGTGACGGCCTGGCGGAGATGGGCCTCAACTACAAATGCAGCGAGGTAGATGGCAGTGAAATCGGTAAAGACTCCGGCTCAGCGTACTTCCCGCTGCCGCTGTTTGCGCCGGGGACGGCGGAACCGCGCGTGGTTATGGAGATGTGGGTCGATGGCCTGCAAGTGATCGTGGACCTGGAGGCGAAGCTCGCGGGATACGGTGCCCTTCGGGAGATGGTGTACGCCGTGGAGGAGGTAGTAGACCGGCACCGGTTCAGCAGTTGGGGGACGCGGCCCGCGTAGCGGCGGTATCGTCAGTGGTCACTGGCGGGCCACTGACGGCCCTCCGACGGTCCACTAACGGAGGTGAACAATGGCTATTCAACCCTTGGCAGAGGTGTTCCCGGTAGGAGATTTCCTCGCGGAGGAACTAGAAGAACGTGGTTGGAGCGAAGCAGATTTCGCCGTGATCATGGGACGGCCGACGCGCTTCGTTGAAGAGCTCATCTCGGGCGAGCGGGAGCTTACGCGGGAATCCGCCGAGCTGGTCGGGGCAGCGCTTGGCACCTCGGCAGAGCTGTGGCTCAATCTGCAGGACACGTACCGGGTGTGGGGACACTTTAGCCGTCGATAAGTTTGGCGGTCGCGGGCAACCACCAAAGATAGCGGCATAAGTTTGGCGGTTGCCGCCGCGGCTGAGCCGCTACTGCCAGGGCAGCTCGATGCCGAGGCGCGGCGCCAGCGCCACCACGCCGATGCCCACGACCGCCAGCGCGGCCAGCATACCCAGCACCACCGCGACGGTGTTGGTTTCGGTGGTGGTGTACTGCGCCAGCGTCGGGCGCTGCGCGTTGACCTGCGCCAACTCGGTTTCGGCTTCGGCGACGGAGTCCTCGGCCTCGTCGAGGGACATCTGCTCGGCGGCGGAACGCTCGTATGCGTCCTCGACATTCTGCTCGGCCTGGGCGAGGCGCTCCTGCGCGTCCGCAACCGCCGCAGCCAGCGCGTCCTGGTCCGCGGCCTGCGCCCACGCGAGCTCCGTCTCTGCGGCATCCTTTGCATCCGTGGCCTCAGCCTCGGCGAGAGCGAGCTCATCCCGCTCGCCTTCCAGGCGCTCTTGCCTATCGACGGCACCCCGCAACCGCCTCTCAGCGTCCTCCAGCGCGCCCGCGGCCTGTGCCAACGCATCCTGCGCGGCGGCGTCTTGCTCTTGTGCGGCGGCGAGGTCCGTCTGCGCGACGGAAAGGCCGGCCTCCGCGATGGAAAGCTCGGCGGCGTAATCGTGCGAGACCGCCACGCCCAGCCTGCTGGTCATGCGGGCCGGGATGGCGCGGATCTCGTCGCGCTTGAGCCCGTCGTAGCTCGGGTTCGCGCGCTTGCGGTCGCCCAGGTCCACTGTGAGATCGGGGGTGCGCAGCGCCTCGCGCGCGCCGGTGGAGACGTAGTACGGCACCCCACTCGCGTTGGCTTTCTGGGAGCCTTCGTCCGGGCCGAACGTGTGGGAGGTTGTCGGGTAGGACAGCTTGTAGAACTGCATGGTGGCAAACACCTGGCCGTTAGGAGCGACCCGCACACCGACGCCGATACCAGTCTGACTCGAGTCGAGCATGCCTTCGTTGTGCCCCGACGTGGAGTTGCGCCACTGGGTGAACAGCGCCTCGGGAAGCTCTGCCCACCGCGTGCGGTCTGCGGTAGCCGGGGAGACATCTGGCCAGCCGAGCCAGTTGTAGGCGATGTTCTCGCCGCTGTGCCCGTACACCTCGAACTCGGCGTGACGGAAGTAGTCGTCGTCGCTGACGCCGCGCTGCATGTCGGCGGACATCACGCCGCTCCAGTCGCGGGCGTTGTCGTTGAACACGTCGTGGCTGACCAGCGGGTGCATGCCGTGGCGCTGGCGGTATTCGTTGGTGATCTCCACGATCGCGTCCGCGACCAGCCGCTCCCAGTCCTCCTGGGCGTAGTCGGTGCCGGCGGCCTCGCGGGCCTGGGCGTCGGCGAGTTTGGCCTGCGCGGAATCCGCGGCCTGCTGCATATCGGCCTTCACGGCCGCGGCGTTCTCGGCGGTCTGGCCTGCTGTGGCGGCCGTTTCCTCCGCAAAGGTGACATCCTCGGCGAAGGCGGCGGTGTCCTCCTCCGCCGCATCGAGCTCCTCTTGCTTTGCGACGAGCTCCCGCTCCGCCTCCTTCAGCACCTCCGCGGCGGCGTCCAGCTCCGCCTTCCGCTCCTCCACATCCGCGCGTGCGAGGTCCTTCTCGGCTTTCTCCAGCGCAGCCTCCGCGGCCTCCACCTCTGCGTTGGCGTCGCGCACGGCGGCGTTCGCGGATTCGCGCTGTGCCTCCGCCGCTTTGGCGTCGTGTTCGGCCTGCTTGAGGGAGGCGGATGCGTCGTTGTAACGCTGCTGCCACTTCGCGGTGGCCGCGTCGAAGCCTTGCTGATCGACGGTGCTGGTAGAGCTCCCCGACGACTGCGCCTCAGCGACGGGGACGTGAACAGTGCTGACGGCGAGCGCGCAGGCCAGCGTGGCGGTTGCGATGCGGGAACGGGACATGGGGCGATCCTCTCGGGACACAGGCCAAACGGTGACGATTTAAAAATCTAGATCACCAAAACCTGGCAAACAACTGGATGTTCGGTGGGGGTGGTACAGATCCTCCCGATCAACCGGTAAACCGCACAGATGGTGAATCGCAGATGGTGAATCCGCGAAAATTTTTTGGATTTTCACCATTAGCCTTTCACCATTTGCGAGATTGGCGGCGCTGGGAACTGCGCTGGCGCCGAGGGCGGCGCTGTCACGGGCGCCAACCGGAGGGGCGTCGATAGGCGAATGCAAAACACCGCCCCCAGCGGCACCACGCGTAACCTAGATCACTATGACTAACGCCCAGCTACCTGAGCAACACAGCGACGAGCATCTCGAGCTCTCACGCCAAGAGTTCGACCGGGAGAACCTCTCGGACGCCGACATCGAGCAGATCAAGGAGCAGCGCGAGGGCGACGAGCCGGACGGCTCGTTCATGCGCTGGGTGATCACGCTGTTCGGCACCGGTGTGGGCGCCGGCATCCTGTTCCTGCCCATCAACGCAGGCAGCTTCGGGTTTTGGCCGCTGGTGATTGCCACGCTGCTGATCGGCCCGATGGTGTTTTTCTCCCACCGCACCTACGCCCGCATCGTCTCCGCGTCCCCAGTGAAGGGGCTGGACGTGCTGCAGGTGATCACGGCGCTGACTGGCCGCAAGCGCGGATTCGCCTCGGCGCTGGTGTACTGGCTGGGCATCTACCCCACGGTGCTGATCTACGCCATTTCCATCACCAACACGCTGGACAGCTTCATCGTGAACCAGCTGGGCGGGCCGGAGGTGAGCCGCTGGGTGCTGGCCACGGCCTCGGCGGGGCTGATGACGGGCGCGTACGCCTTTGGCAAGAAACTCACCCTGTGGCTGGCCAACGTGCTGGTGTATCCGCTGATCATCGCACTGGCGGCGGTGTCGCTGTATCTGGTTCCGAGCTGGGATTTCGCCAGCTTCCGCTCGTACGAGTCCTCCTACCCAGTGTGGCAGGGTCTGCTGCTGATCCTGCCGGTGCTGGTGTTCTCCTTCAGCCACATGGCGGCGCTGAGCCAGTTCGCGCTGGACGTGCAGAAGAAAACCGACGGCGACGTCGCCGCGACGGAGCGCGAGGTGTCCAAGGTGGAGATGGTCACCGCCGCGATGCTGGTCACCTTCACCATGTTCTTCGTGTGGTCGTGCGCGCTGTCCCTGGGAGCGGACGGCATGGACGCCGCGCGCGAGGCGAACGTGCCGGTGCTGTCGTACCTGGCCAATGAGACGGATACGCCGTTTATGGCGTGGATCAGCCCGATCATCGCCATCTGCGCGATCATCACCTCCTACTTCGGGCACCTGCTCGGCACGGAGGAGGGCACTGGGTACCTGCTGCGCAGTGTGGCGCCGAACTTTGCGGCTCGCTTTTCGACGTCCACGCTTCGCCTCACAGTCAACATCTTCGTGTTTATCACCGCAGTGATTGTCGCCGTGCTGAACCCGTCGATCCTGGACATGATCTCCGTGGTCGGCGGCGTGTTCGTAGCGTTTTTGGTGTACATCATGCCGTCGCTGCTGTTCCACAAGGCCACGGCGTTCAAGCACTACGCCCGCCGCCCGGACACGATCTTCGTGTTCGTGGTCGGCGTGGTGATCATGGGCGTGGCGGTGCGCAACATCTTCGCGGGGTAGGGCTCTTCCGCGCCCAAAAAGATGTAAAAAGACATCGAAACAATTCTCTGACCAGGTGGAACGGCGAAAAACGGGTCTAAAAAGAATTCCCTGGGGAAATGCGGATAACGGCGGCCGGGGCGGTGCTAAACGTCAAGAAGCATAAGTTTCACCTGAATTTCACCGCAGCGAAACCTGAGGGCGCTACGTTTTGGACTGCAAACCACCTCTGAAACGAAGGACCGCCATGCGCAAGCACGTCGCCGCAATTACCGCCCTTGCCCTGCTCACTCCAGTTCCTGTCGCCAACGCGGAGGATCTCGCCTCCCGCTTCACCCTCGGCGTCATGCCGGACACCCAGTTCTACTCCCGCTACGGCACCGAGGCCGCCGGCGACATCTTCGGCGACCGCTACGGCACCAACCCGTTTGAGGTGCAGACCAAGTTCCTGGCGGAAAACCACAAGAAGCTGGGCACGCAGTTTGTCACTCACCTGGGCGACGTGGTGGACGAGCCGGAAGACCGCGCCAGCTGGGACATCGCCGACAAGGCCATGAGAACGCTCGAGGACGCCGGTGTGAACTACTCCGTGCTGCCGGGCAACCACGACCTGACCATGTTCGACGGGAAATCCGCCTTCACGGAGTACTTCCCGGAGGAGCGCGCGAAGAAGAACTCCACGTTCATGGGCCGCACCGCCTCCACGGAGATCCACAACGGCGGCGACGGCTACGCCTTCCCGGGCCAGAGCGTGGATTCGGAGTACCACATCTTCGAGGCCGAGGGGCAGAAGTACCTGGTGCTTGCACTCGGTTTCCGCGCCAACGACGAGACGCTGGAGTGGGCGCAAAAGGTCATCGATAAGCACCCGGAGCTGCCCGTGATCCTCACCGCCCACGAGATCTCCGGCATTAACGGCGACGGCTCCACCTACTTCACCAAAGAGTACGGCGAGCACCTCTGGGACACGCTGATCCGCAAGAACGACCAGATCTTCCTCACTATCGCCGGCCACCACCATGGCGCGGGTTACCACGTGGAGAAGAACGACGCTGGCCACGACGTGATCAACATTCTGCAGGACTACCAGATGGCCTACCTGGGCGGCAACGGCCTGATGGGCCAGCTGCAGTTTGACCTAACCAACAACCAGCTGGAGATGCTCGCGTACTCGCCGTGGGTGAAGTCCAAGAAGTACGAGCAGCTCACCTCCTTCGACCACCTGATCATGGAAGGCGAGGGCGATTCCTACACCATCGACCTGGACTTCGCGGAGCGCTTCAAGGGGTTCGCGCCGGACTTCACGGCCGGCGACGCCAACGATTCGGACTACAACGAGGCGCTGAAGCAGACCATCACGGACGGCTACAAGGCCTACGAGGTCACCGAAAAGGACAAGCCGAAAAACGAGCAGGACTACGCGTACGTGGACGGCACCGTCGTGCACTGGCGCCCCGGCCAGACGAAGGTCGAGGGCACTTTGCTTAACGACGGCGAAGCTGCCCCCGCCGGCGCCGTCATCCCCGACGTCGCAAACGGCGACGACATGACCCGCGCACGCCACCGCGTAGCGGCAGGCGCCGACGCGGTGACCTTCTCCGACGACAAGCACCCGCTGTCCGCGGACCGCGGCTCCCTGCGCTGGAAGGACCCGAAGTTCAAGCACTCCACCGCCTGGTTCGAAACCGCCACCGGCGCGGACATCAACACGGAGGAGTTCAAGAACGGCTACACCGTGGAGGCGTTCCTCAAACTCGACGAGGACTGGAACGCCGACAACAACAAGTGGTCCAACGCCCTGATCCGCGACGCCTCCGGCACCATCACCCACCCCGAGGACGAGGACGGCGACCCGATCCAGATGCTCGGCGTGTCCAGCCTCCGCGAGCTGCGCTGGTACTCCTACGGCGAAAACGGCGAGGGCTTCTCCAACTGGACCCACGAGGTGCCCAAGGGCAAGTGGATGCACATCGCCGTGGTCAACGACCCGGCCGACAAGTCCGTGACCATGTACGTCGACGGCTCCCCGATCCTGCGCGACGGCTACGGCCCGCTGGGCATGGGCGGCAACGGCGACAAGTGGCTTTTGGGCACCTCCGCCTGGGACAACGACAAGGTCGACGGCTGGTTCGGCAACATCGGCGAGATCCGCATGGTAGACCACCCGATCGGCCCGGACCAGTGGCTGACCGCCCGCGGTAAAGCCCCGGCGCCGACGACTGCTCCTTCTTCCGCTGCGCCTTCTGCGCCGGCTGCTCCGGTGACCACCACCGTGGCGATCCCGACAACCGTCACCAGCACCGTATCTGGCACGCCGACCACCGCGACCACGACCGTGGCGGTTCCGACCACCGTCACCGCTGAGCCGCAGCCCGCCGACGACAGCTCCTCCAACGACGGCTCCTCCAACGTCGGCAGCAGCGTCGGCGCCTTCGCCGGCGGCGTGCTGGTAGGCGTGCTCGGCCTCCTCGTCGCGGTTCTTGCCGGCGCGGGCGGCACGCTCCAGTGGATTCTGGACCAGCTGCGCCCGTTCCTGCCTCAGATGTAGGTTCGCGGCCTAGACCTCGCTGGTTGCGGCGAAGAACGCCTCCGCGAACGTCGCTGGATCAGCAAGGTCAATGCCGCACAGCTCCTGGATCCGTGCAATGCGGGAGCGGGCGGTGTGCCGGTGGATGCCTAGCGCCTCTGCGGTCTGGGCCAGTTGCCCGCCGTGCTGCAAGAACACGGTCAGAGTTCTGGCGTAGTCGGTGCGGCGCTCGGCGTCCTCCGTCTCAAGCACGCCGAATAGTTCCTTGCGTTGTGCTCGCAGAGCCTCCGCCACCGCGGGTTCGGTCAGCCAGCTCGCGCGCGAAGAACCGGGAAGAGCACTGTCGCCGAGTGCGAGCACCCCGCACCGCGATTTCAACGCACGGATGTGGGCTGCATCGAGATCTGCCGCAGGCAGCGGGCGGCTGACGGCGACGCGCACGCGCTGAGCGGTGGCGCCGAGAGCGGCGAGAAAGTCCGCGCCGTCTTGGTCGGGGTGGACCAGCACTACCATGCTCAGCCGGTCGAGGGGCGCCGCGTAGAGAAAATGCCCTTGCGCGTCGGCCGCAGTATCTAGTGCGTTGCGCGCCTGTTCGAGTGCACGCGTTCTATCGGCGGTGATGACAGCGGGGCGGGTCAGCCCGGAGTCGTCGATAGGCGTGTCAAAGCCCCGGGGCAGCAGCGTGGACCCGTCGCCGAGTCCGAAGCGTGCCGAAAGTGCGAAAGCGTTGAGCTCGTTGCGTGCCGCGCGCAGCTCCGCGGGGCGTGCCAGCAGCATGTCTGCCAGACCAGCGCAGTGGCGCAGCAGCGCGGCAGGGGGACGCTGCGCCGAGGCAACCTCCAGCGAGTACGGGCGCTGCGGCCCCGACACCAGGCGGTGCGTTGAGCTGCGCAGGCGCGCGCCCTCGTCCACGGCGCGTGTGTACCCGGCGGACTCGGCGGCGGCCACCGGCGCCGCGCCGGGCCCGTTGATGCGCACGCTGGCATCCAGAAGCTCAGCAGCCGTGCTGACCAGCATGTCCAACGAGCCTGGGATGGCGGCGCGGGTGAGGCGTTCCTGGTCGTCGATGAGCCGCTGCTGCTCAAGTTGGGCGCGGCGGCGCTGCTCCTGGTGGATCGCCGTCAGGATCGAAATGAACGGAATGTGGCGCGGCACCTCGAACAGTCCGATGCCGCGCCGCCGGGCCGTGGTGACCACCTGCTCGGGGATGGTGGTAAACGTCAGGCCGGTGCCGAAGCCGATCGCCACGGCCCCGGCGTCCGCCAGATGGTCGACGTAGCGGCCCAGGTCCGATTGGTTGTCCTTGAAGGCGATGCCCACGGTGAGCACAAGCGAATCGGGTTGGATGAACTCGGTGGCGTCCTCGAGTTCGTTCGTCTGCGCAAGCGCGAAGCCGCTGGTAGAGGGGGCGACAACTTGGCGCAATGCCAGCTCTGGTTTGTGCGTGAGCCAGGTGAAGGTCAGATCCATTGGGCTCCATTCCGTACATCACGTCGATGCAATATCGCCACACTGTACATGGCGCCGGTCACACCGAGTCCCCATACTGTGCTGCAACACGTTGAAACGATGGTTGCAAGGAGCACAGCATGCAGGATCTGAAGTACCACCTCCCCCAAGAGCGCCGAGTGCACACGGACGGAATGGGCCCGAAGAGCAAGGAGCTCGATGCCCGCCGCCAGAGTGCTGTGGCGCGCGCCCTCTCCCCTGGGCTGCCCGGCTACGTGGTCGAAGGCGACGGCGGTGTGCTCGTGGACGCGGACGGCAACTCGTTCATCGATTTTGCATCCGGCATCGCGGTGACCTCCGTCGGCGCGTCCAACGAGAAGGTTGCGGCGGCGGTTGCGGAAGCGGCGGCGAAGTTCACGCACACCTCGTTCATGGTCTCGCCGTACGAGTCCTACGTCGCCGTGTGCGAGAAGCTCAACGAACTCACCCCTGGTGATTTTGCCAAGAAGTCCTTCCTGCTCAACTCCGGCGCGGAGGCCGTGGAAAACGCAGTGAAGGTGGCGCGCTCCTACACCGGCAAGCCAGCGGTGGTGGTGTTCGACCGCGGCTACCACGGCCGCACCAACCTCACCATGGCCATGACCGCGAAGAACAAGCCGTACAAGACCAAGTTCGGGCCGTTCGCCTCCGACGTCCACCGGGTGCCGGGCTCCTACCCGCTTCACGACGGCCTGACCGGCCAAGAAGCCGCCGACCGAGCAATCAAAACCATCGAGCAGGAGGTCGGCGCAGAAAACCTCGCCTGCGTGGTCATCGAACCGATCCAGGGCGAGGGCGGCTTCATCGTCCCCGCCGAAGGGTTCCTGCCGGCGATCGCGCAGTGGTGCCGCGACAACGACGTTGTCTTCGTCGCCGACGAGATCCAGGCCGGGTTCGCCCGCACCGGCGAATGGTTCTCCGTCAATCACGAGGGCGTGGTGCCGGACGTGATCACCACTGCCAAGGGCATCGCGGGCGGCCTGCCGCTGTCCGGTGTGACAGGCCGCGCTGAGATCATCGACGCCCCCATTCCCGGCGCGCTCGGCGGCACCTACGGCGGCAACCCCGTCGCCTGCGCCGCGGCGCTAGCCGCCATCGAGGAGATGGAGGCCAACGACCTGCCGGGCCGCGCCCGTGAGATTGAACAGCTCGTGCGCACCCACCTGGAACCCCTGGTGGAGCTCGACGGTGTGCGGGAGCTGCGCGGCCGGGGCGCAATGATCGCGCTGGAGCTTGAAGACGGCGCAGCGACCGCAGACGTCGCCGCCGCGTGCAAGAACCAGGGCGTGCTGATTCTCACCTGCGGTATGGACGGCAACGTGATCAGGCTGCTGCCCTCGCTGGTGATCCCAGAGAACTTGCTTGTCGAGGGGCTGGAGATCCTCGCAGGCGCGATCAAGGAGCGTGTGGCGTAAATGGCGAAGCAGTTCGACGTTCTCAACCCCGCCACCGAGGAAGTCATCGCCCAGGTGCCGGACACCGGCAAGGACGAGTGGCTCGCCGCCCTCGGTCGTGCTGTTGAAGCGCAGCGGGCGTGGGCGGAATTCTCGCCGCGAGGACGCGCTGAGGTGTTGCGCGCCGTCTACGAGAAGATCACCGCGCACACAGACGAGTTCGCGCGCACCATGACCGAGGAGATGGGCAAACCGCTGGCGGAAGCCAAGGGCGAGGTCGCCTACGGTGCCGAGTACTTCCGCTGGTTCGCGGAGGAGGCGGTGCGCATCCCCGGCCGCGTCGGCCGAGCACCCGCGGGTAATGGCGACATCGCGGTCACCCGCGCCCCGGTTGGTCCGGTGCTGGCGATTACGCCCTGGAACTTCCCGCTGGCCATGGCCACCCGCAAGATCGCCCCGGCGATGGCGGCCGGTTGCCCGGTGCTGGTGAAACCTGCAACCGAAACACCGCTGACGATGCTGTTAGTGGCGGACATCATCGCTGAAGCACTCAGAGAGGCGGGCGGCCCGCAGGATTTGGTGCAGATCCTCACCACCACCGACTCCTCTGGCTTGTCGGAAACGCTGATGGCGGACCCGCGCCTGCGCAAGATCACGTTCACCGGCTCCACCGCGGTGGGCAAGATCCTGGTCAAGCAGTCTGCGGACAACCTGCTGCGCACCTCGATGGAGCTCGGCGGCAACGCCCCGTTTCTCGTCTGCGAGGATGCGGACCTGGATCTCGTTGTGGAGTGCGCCATGCAGGCGAAGATGCGCAACGGCGGCGAGGCCTGCATCGCTGCGAACCGCTTTATCGTCCACGAGTCTCTGGCCGGGGAGTTCACCGAGCGCCTTACCCAACGAATGTCGGAGGTGACAATGGGCAACGGCCTTGACGACGGCGTCACGCTCGGCCCGATGATCACCGCGAAGCAGCGCGACGGGATAGCGGAGCTCGTGGATAAGGCGGTTGCGGCCGGAGCCACCGTCACCACCGGCGGCGAGGTCCCCGAAGGCAAGGGCTATTTCTACCCGGCCACCGTCCTCATCGACGTCCCTGCGGACGCCCCCATCCTGCGCCAAGAGATCTTCGGTCCGGTGGCCACCGTGACCACCTTCGCCGACCTCAACGAGGGCATCGCTGCCGCCAACGACACCGAGTTCGGGCTGGCGGCGTATGGATTCAGCGAGAACGTGCATACCTGCCGCCGTCTCGCCGAAGAGCTCAAGGCCGGCATGGTGGGCATCAACCGCGGCGCCATCTCGGACGCCGCGGCCCCCTTCGGTGGTATCAAGCAATCCGGCTTCGGCCGGGAGGGCGGCGCCGAAGGCATCGACGAGTATCTCGACGTGAAGTACCTGGCGCTGTAACCAGAAAGGAATCACAACCATGTCCCAATACGCAGTAACCAACCCGGCTACCGGCGAAGTCGTGGAGACCTTCACTGGCGCTACTGATCAGCAGGTCCAGGACGCGATCGCAGCGAGCGCCGCCGCTTTTGCCGGCTGGTCCGCGCAACCGTACAGCTACCGTGCGGAGCGCTTGAAAACGCTCGCGGAGCTTCTCCGCGGCAACAGCCGCGAGCTCGCAGAAGTGTCGTGCACAGAGATGGGCAAGCCGTTGCAGGAGATGGTGGCGGAGATCGAGTTTTCCGCCGATATCATCGACTATTACGCAGACAACGGCGAGAAATTCGCGGCGGAACAGCAGCTACCAACCGAAGGCGGCACAGCGGTGATGCGCCGCTTGCCCCTCGGACCCTTGCTAGGCATCATGCCGTGGAACTTTCCTTACTACCAGGTCGCACGCTTTGTGGGCCCGAACCTGATGTTGGGCAACACCATCGTGCTCAAGCACGCGGAGATCTGCCCGCGCAGCGCACTGCGATTCGAGGAACTCACGCGCGAGGCCGGGATCCCCGACGGCGTGTACGTCAACGTTTTTGCCTCGCATGAACAGGTCTCGGACATTATCGCGGATAGGCGTATCCAGGGGATTTCTCTTACTGGCTCCGGGCGTGCCGGCGCGGCCGTCGCGGCTCAAGCCGGCGAGCAGCTGAAGAAAGTCGTGCTGGAACTTGGCGGCACAGACCCCTACATCTTGCTGGATACGGACGATGTGGCCGCGGCGGCGAAGCTGGCCTTCACCACCCGAATGATCAACACCGGCCAAGCGTGCAATTCCAACAAGCGCATGATTGTGATGGAGCATATTTACGACGAGTTCGTGGCTGAGCTGGTAGAGCTGGCAAAGGCGATGCGGCCGACGACCTGGGACAAGGTGGAAGAGGGCACGTATTGCCCGCTGTCGTCGCGAGGCGCGGCAGAGGGGCTGCGCCAGCAGCTCGACGAGGCCGTTGCCGCCGGCGCCAACCTGCGGGTCGGCGGAGAGCTCAGCGAGACCGGCGCGTACGTCTCCCCCGCTGTAATCACGGACATCCCCCGGGGGTCTGAGCCCTTCTACGCGGAATTCTTCGGCCCCGTCGCCGAGGTGTACAAGGTCTCCTCGGACGAGGAAGCCGTCGCCCTTGCAAACGACTCCCTATACGGGCTCGGTGGTGCGGTGTTCTCCACGGACGAGGACCGGGCAAAGGCCGTCGCAGACCGTCTGGAGGTTGGGATGGCCAACGTGAACACACCGGCCGGTATGGGGGCTGAGCTCCCCTTCGGCGGCGTGAAGCAATCGGGTTACGGCCGGGAACTCGGACCCGAGGGCATGGACGAGTTTGTGAACAAGCAGCTCTACTACGTGGCCGAGTAGACGGCGATGCTGGGTGAGTGTGCATTTGCATACGCTCCTGACATAGCCGTTGACGTTTCGCACGGGATCTCCGCAACCACATTTTTGGCTGCGGCGTCTCAAATACGCTCGGGGAAACGCTCCCGAGGAGGCATAACCGATTGAGAAAGGTGGCACCCGCATGGTCCATGTCGGCAAGGAAATCGTGAACGCACTGGAGACGCAGGGCGTCGAGCGCACGTTCATCGTCCCTGGGGAAAGCTTCCTCCCGGTGCTGGACGGGCTGCACGATTCTTCCATCGACACAGTGGTGTGCAGGCAGGAAGGCGGCGCCGCCTACATGGCGGAAGCCCAGGGCAAGGCGACGGGCAAGCCCGGCGTTGCCATGGTCACCCGCGGCCCGGGTGCGTCCAACGCTTTCGTGGCCATTCATGCGGCATGGCAGGACTGCACCCCGATGGTGCTGTTTGTCGGACTGATCCCGTTTTCGGACCGGGACCGCGAGTCCTTCCAGGAGTTTGACCCCAAGGCGTGGTTTGGGACGCAGGCCAAGCAGGTGTTCGTTTTGGACGACCCGTCTTCCGCATCCCGCGTCGTGGCCGACGCGTTCTTCCAGGCTTCAACCGGCCGCCCCGGACCGGTAGTGGTCGGTCTGCCGGAAGATGTGCTCTACGAGGAGTTCGAAGGCACTGTGTATCCACCCCGCCCGGTGTCGCGGGGAGGGGTGTCGCAGGGGCAACGGGACGCCGTCGAAAAGCAGCTTGCTTCCGCGAAACGGCCGCTGATCTACGCAGGTGGCCCCGGGTGGGACCAGGAGACCTCGCGCAAACTCGCCGAGTTCGCGGACGCCCACAACATTCCGGTGGTGCACGACTGGCGCGCAACGGACCGCATCGCGTTTTCTGCTGCTGCCAACGCCGGTTGGCTGGGCTACGGCCGCGACGAGAACGTCGCGCGCCTGTTGGACGACGCCGATGTGTTGGTGCAGGTAGGCGCGGCGCTTACCGACGTCCCGACGGACGGTTACACCCTGCGCCAAAGCCCGGACGCGGTGAACATCATCGCACTGATGGACACAGCGCTGCGCGGCCACTCCGGCGCAGTGACCGAACACATCGTGGCCTCGCCAGCGGAGTTCGTGGACGCGCTGGCCACATTGGACGTGCCGGTGGCGGACGAGCAGCGCTACGCCGCCGCGCACCAGGCGCACCTCGACTTTGCCGCGATCAGCCAGCCGGATACCTGGCGTAAAGCACCTGAAGGCACCGCCCACCTGGAGGAGGTGTTCCGGCAGCTTCAGGAACAGGTTGGCAACGACGGGATCTACACCTTCGGCGCCGGCGACCACTGCATCTGGGCCCAGCGTTTCCTGCGCACCGAGCAGTTCCCCTCCCAGCTGGGCATGCGCAACGGCTCCATGGGGTACTCGGTGCCTGCGGCGGTTGCCGCCGCGCTGGAGTTCCCGGAACGCACCGTTGTCACGATCGCCGGCGACGGCGAATACCTGATGAACGGCCAGGAGTTCGCTACCGCAGTGCAGGAGGGCACCGCGTTCCTGGCGGTGACGGTGACCAACGGCCAATACTCCACTATCCGCGGGCACCAGGAGAAGTACTTCCCGGGCAGGGTGAGCGGAACCCAGATGGTCAATCCGGATTTTGCGGAGGTGGCGAAAGCGTTCGGCGGCCATGGCGAGCTGGTCACTGCAGACGACCAGGCCGCCGGCGCCATCGAGCGGGCTCTGCGGAAGGTGCGCGAGGAGCGCGTGCCCGCCATCGTCAATGTGATTGTGGCGCAGGAGCTGGGGCTGCCGGAATAGCGCCCTTCCACGGCAGCGAGGCCAGCGCGAGCGCCGCCTGCGACGGGACGGTGACGTCCAGGCCGGTGTGCGCCTTGAAGGACTGCAGGCGGTTGACCACCGTGTTCCGGTGGCAGTGCAGCAGCGCTGCCACATCTTTGGTGGATCCACTTTTCAGGTACGCCTCCACGGTATCCACCACATCCGGCGCACTCTTGCGCAGCTCCACCACCCCGGCGTGCGCAGCGTGAAGCTGCACAGGAAGCAACGGGCGGATCTGCTGCGCCGCTAACGCCCAGGCCACGTCCTGCACAGGGATGAGGCGGCCGGGGTTTTCCGCGGCGTCGAACATGCTCACGCTCGCACGCACAGCGGCTCGCACCGCCGCCAAGTTGGGGAGCTGGTTGAACGTCACCGCACCGAGGTGGTCTGTGTGATCCCGGATGAAATCCTGGGCTTGTGTGCTGGCGGGAAAGAAGGCCGCGTACAGGCCGTGGTATCCGTGGCCGAAGATTTCCCCGCGGGCGGCGAGAGGCTCCAGCACGGTTTGGGCCGGGGCCCACTCGCTGGGGTGGAACACCACGAGGTCGATGGCGGTGCCCTCCGCAATGCCCAGCGCCCTGGAGATGGCGCCCATGGCCTGCTCCCCCAAGTGCTCGGCGGAAAAGAGCCGCTCAATGTGGCGGGCGTGGGCGAAACGGGCGTCGTGCCGCGCCCGCGCCTGCTCGGCCGCATACGCGCCGCGGATGTGCACTGTGTAGCGCGACACCAACCTCTGAATGTCCGCCACGTGCTCCACCAGCACAGGCAGCTGCTGCGGGGACACCGTTGCGCGGAAGTGGTCCCACAGCACGGTGAAGTCGATCTGGATGGCATCTACCAGCGCGGACAGGCGCACGCCCTGGTGCGCCCGCTTGGTGCCCAACTGGCGGGCGTGCGCTGCGAGTGAGTCTTCATCCATCCCGTACTCGAGCTGCACCAGGAAAAGCCCCAGGATGCTGGTGGCTGTCGAGCGGAGCTCGGCGTCGTCCACGATGTCCTCGCGGTAGTAGCCCAAGTCGTGGAACTGCTCGAGGAACGCAGCGACGAGCTCGGGTAAGTCCTCACGAACTTGCTGGACAATATCGTTCCAGCTGTCCGTCGAATCAGTGTGCATGTGCACAACGTTACAAGCGCGGGTTATGAGATGTGCCAGAAGTCGGCAAAGAGGTGCCGATCACGGCCGTTGCCCAATAGTGTCAGGGGACACAATTCGGAGCTGCACGGAGGAGGCGGGCTTATGAACGCAACCACCATCATCAACGCGCGCGCAAAAACTATGGACGGGGCGGGCGGCACCGCGACGTCGATACGCATCGGCTTCGGCCGCATCCTGGAGGTGGACAGCGAGCCAGCGTCCGGCGACACGGTGATCGATGCCCGCGGCCGCACCATCATCCCGGGGTTCAACGACGCCCACGCGCACAGCGTGTGGTTCGGCCAGACACTGCGCGAAATCAACCTCGGTGGCGCGCGCACGCGTGCCGACGTCCTACAGGCGCTGCGGGAAGAACGCCCCGGGGAATGGGTCGTCGCCAGCGGATTCAACCCGAACCTGCTCACAGACGGCCCACTGCCCATCGCCGACCTCGATCACGCAACAGCGGGAAAACCGCTGTTGATCAAGCACAACTCCGGGCACGCCTACACCGTCAACAGCGAGGCGCTGCGCCGGGCCGGAATCGACCCGGCGAACCCGCCGCACATAGAGGGCGGCGAAGTGGTCGTGGACGACACCGGCAACGCCACTGGGTTGCTGGACGAAAACGCTATGCGCCCGATCAACGATGTGCTGCAGCCGGAAAGCGAGCACAACATCACCGACGCGCTTGATCGCGCCGGGCGGCACTACCTCAGCGAAGGCATCACGTCGGTGACGGACGCCGGCGTCGCCGGTGGCTGGATCGGGCACAGCCCCCAGGAGTTCGGCTTCTACCAGCGGGCGCGCGAGACAGGAAAGCTCCACGTGCGCACGCAGGCGATGATCACTCTCGACGCGCTGCACGGCATCGACGGCCACGAGGACGACCCGGAGGTGCACGGGCTCGACGCCGGCATCCGCACCGGTCTCGGCGACGACCTGCTGCAGATCGGGCCGGTGAAAATCTTCACCGACGGCTCCCTGCTGGGAAAGACAGCGGCGATGACGGAGGACTACGCCTGCTGCTGCCACGCCGGATATTTTCAAGGCGACACCGACACGATGCGTTCGCGTGCGCTCGCGGCAGCTGCCGGCGGGTGGTCGCTAGCGCTGCACGCAATCGGCGATAGAGCGGTGGATTTTGCGCTGGACGTGATCAGCGAAGCCGTCGATAAGCATGGGCCCCGCACAATCCCGCACCGCATCGAGCACGGCGGTGTGGTGCGAAACGACCAGATTGAGCGCATGGCCAAGGCCGGAGTCGTGCTCGTGCCGCAGCCGCGGTTCATCGCGGAGTTCGGAGACGCGATGGCGGAAGCCATCGGCGCCGAACGCGCGGCGCTGTCGTACCCGGGAAAGCGGCTGCTCGAGCGCGGCGTGGTGCTGCCGGGCAGCTCCGACAGGCCAGTGGCCACGGGCACCCCGCTCGCCGTGGTGCAAAGCTTCGTCGAACGCACCACCGCCTCCGGAAAAAGTTACGGGCCGCAAGACCGGATCACCGCCGACGAGGCGCTGTACGCCTACACCGCGGGATCCGCCGCAGCGACAGGCTGGGCCGGGAAGAAAGGGCAGATAGCTCCTGGTCAGCTTGCGGATCTTGTGGTCCTGGGAGCCGATCCGGCCGAAGTGCCGGCCAGCCAGATCGGCGACATCCCCGTCGAGGCCACGGTGCTTGGCGGGCAACTCGTCCACGGCAGCTTCTAGCCACTTTCTAGGAAGGACTTGAACACAATGCAGACCACTCAGCCAACAGATGAGCGGTTCCTCTCGGATTTCGCGGCGATGAGCGAGAACGGCGCAACCCCCGGCGGCGGCGTGGAGCGCCAGGCCGCAAGCGAGGGCGACGTGAAAAACCGCGCCTGGTTCACCGGTGTGCTCGAGGGTTTCGGCGCGGACGTCGGCTTCGACGAGATTGGCAACCAGTATGGCCTGTTTGAACTGGCGCCGGGCGCCCCTTACGTCGCTGTCGGCTCGCACCTGGATTCGCAGCCGCTCGCAGGACGCTTCGACGGCGCGTACGGCGTGCTCGCCGGTGCCCACGCCGCCGCGCGCGTGGCCGCGAAAGCGAAACGCGGCGAGCTGACACCCCGGTTCAACCTCGCGGTGGTGAATTGGTTCAACGAGGAAGGCTCCCGCTTCGCCCCGTCGATGATGGGCAGCTCAGTCTTCACCGGCTCCCTCGACCTCGCGGTGGCGCGTGAAGCCACAGACCTGCAGGGAGTGACAGCGGGCGAGGCCATTGATGCGGCGAAGTGGGCACCGCTCATCGACGCCCCAAGGGTGGCCACCTACGCCGAGATCCACGTTGAACAGGGCCGGGAGCTCGAAGATAACGGCAACCAGATCGGCCTGGTTACCGCCACCTGGGGCGCAAGCAAGTTCGTCGCCACAGTCCGCGGCGAGCAGGGACACACTGGATCCACCATGATGCGGGACCGCCGCGACGCCCTGTTCGGCGCCTCGCTGGTGATTGCCGGCGTGCGCCGCCTGACGGAAGAGTTTGAGGAAGGGCAGCTGCAGGCGTCGGTCTCGCAGCTCACGCTGGAGCCCAACTCGCCGGTGACCATCGCGCGCGAGGTCCGCTTCAACGTCGACCTGCGCTCCCCGTCCACCGAGGTGCTGGAGAAGGCGCGGGCGCGTGTGGACGAGATTGTCGCCGCAGCCTCCGACGAGGCAAAGGTCGACGTCGACCTCGAGCTCACACACGAATGGGCGCTCAACCCCTACCCCGAGGCCGGCGTGGAGCTGGCGCGCACGTGCGCAACGGAGCTCGGCTTGTCCCACCAAGAGATCTTCACGGTGGCTGGCCATGACTCGACGAACATGAAGGAGCACTACCCCACCGTCATGCTGTTCATCCCCAGCGTCGACGGCATTTCCCACAACGAGGCCGAGTACACCACGGACGAAGACTGCCTGACCGGACTGGCACTGCTTACCCGGGTGGTTGAAGAGCTCGCGGTAGGCAAGCTCGCACCCGATGAACGCTGAGCCCATTTGTCCCACCCCACCCAACCCAGATGGCAATAGCCCCGACGAAAAGGACCCACACTCATGTCCACCACGTTTAGCCGGTCTTCCTCCGGCGAAAAAGCACACGGCGATCTGCCGGACCTGCATAGCGACGAGCACATCGCGCAGTCCCGCGCCGAGTTCCAGATGGACCAGCTCTCAGCCGCTGACGCTGAGGTGATCAAAGAAAACCGGGCCGGTGACGTACCAGACGGAAACTTCTTGTCCTGGGCCATCACACTGTTCGGCACCGCAGTCGGCGCCGGCATCCTGTTCTTGCCCATTGATGCCGGAAGTTTCGGCTTCTGGCCGCTACTTTTCGCCACGTTCCTTGTCCTGCCGCTCGTGTTCTTCTCACACCGCACGTACGCACGCATCGTTTCTGCGTCTCCGGAGAAGGGGCTGGATGTCCTGCAGGTCGTCACCGCGCTGACCGGCCGTAAGCGGGGCCTGGCTACCGCCATCCTCTACTGGCTGGCCATCTACCCGACGGTGCTGATCTACGGCATCTCCATCACCAACACGGTGGACAGCATGATCGTCAACCAACTCAACGGGCCGCACGTGAACCGTGTCGTGCTCGCCACGATTTGCGTGGGCCTGATGACGGGTGCGTTCGCCCTGGGCAAGAAAGCAACCCTGTGGTTGGCCAACATCCTTGTCTACCCCCTCATCATCGCCCTCGCCGCGGTGTCCATCTACCTCATTCCTAAATGGGACCTCGCCGGCTTCATGGAGTACGAATCCGGCACTCCGCTGTGGAAGTCCATGCTGCTGCTTCTGCCGGTGATGGTGTTCTCCTTCAGCCACATGGCGGCGCTGTCCCAGTTCGCCCTCGACGTGCAAAAGAAGAAGAAGGGCGACGTCGCGGCCACCGAGCGCGAGGTGTCCAAGATTGAGATGATCACCGCGATCATGCTGGTGTTCTTCACGATGTTCTTCGTGTGGTCCTGCTCGCTCACCCTTGGTGCGGAGGGCATGGATGAGGCCCGCGCGCAGAACATCCCGATCCTGTCCTACTTCGCCAATGTCACCAACACCCCGTTCATGGCGGTGATCAGCCCGGTGATCGCCATCTGCGCGATCGCATCGTCCTACTTCGGCCACATGCTGGGCACCGAGGAGGGAACGTCCTACCTCATCCGCGTGGCGGCTCCGGGTGTGGCGGACAGGATCAACCCGCAGGCGTTGCGCTGGTGCATCTACGTCTTCGTGTTCGTGACTACGGTGCTGGTGGCGGTGCTCAACCCGTCGATTCTGACGCTGATCTCCGCGGTCGGCGGCATCTTCGTCGCCTTCCTCGTCTACATCGTGCCCAACCTGCTGTTTAACAAGGCCACCGCGTTCAAGCATTACGCTCGCCGCCCAGACACGATCTTTGTCCTCGTGATGGGCTTGATCATCATGGGCGTGACCATCTGGCAAATGTTCTAAGAAAGGACCGCTTGTGCTTCGCGCAGATCTTTCCCTTTTCCCGGACTACAAGCCCGGAAAGTCCGACGAAACAAAACTGAAGTTGTCCGCCAACGAGGCCAATTTTGGTCCTCTGCCTACCGCGCTGGAAGCCATTCGTGAATCGGCGTTACGGGCGAACCGGTACCCCATTTCCGGATCGCCAGTGCTGCGTAAAGCCTTGGCTGCTCGTCTCGGGTTGGCGGAGGAACAGGTCGTGGTCACGCCCGGCGCATCGGCGGTGATCCAGCAAGCCGTCCTGATGACATGTTCTGCAGGCGACGAGGTCCTGTTTCCCTGGCGCAGCTTCGAGGCCTACCCGCTCTACGCCCGAGTCGGCGGGGCCACCCCGGTCCAGGTGCCGCTCGGTGAGGACGAAGCGATTGATTTGGATGCGGTTGCAGACGCAATCACAGACCGCACCCGTCTGATTATCATTTGCAACCCGAATAATCCCACCGGCCTGGCCATCACAAAAGACGAGTTCACCGAATTCATGCGGCGGGTCCCGGAAGACATCGTGGTGGTGTTGGATGAGGCGTATTACGAGTTCAACGATGCCGAAGACACTCCGGACGGCGTCGAAGAGATCGCAAAATATCCCAACCTCATTGGCGCGCGCACGTTTTCCAAAGCCTATGGCCTGGCGGGGTTGCGCGTCGGCTACGGCTTCGGCAACCCGGAGTTGATCCGCTCGCTCGGGCTCGTCGCCCTTCCCCTCACCGTCACAGAGCTGTCCGAGCTCGCGGCCGTCGCTTCGCTGGAGGCGCACGATGAGCTCATGGTGCGAGTGAAAGAGACGCAAGCCCAGCGTGACAGGGTCTCGGAGACGCTTGGTCTGCAACGCTCCCACGGAAACTTCGTCTGGATTCCGGGTGAAAACGGTGCCGAGATCGAACAAAAAATCAACGCCGAGGGTGTCATCATCCGCAGCTATCCGGATTCGGGAGCGCGCGTGAGCATCACCGATGAGGCGGAGATGGATCAGTTCCTCGAAGCATGGAAACGCGCCGGATTAGCGACCGTAAAATGAGACTATCGGCTCCACCCAGCCAGTGTGGCCAAGGCGCTGGTCGGCCCCCCGAATAGCCGACGCACCTACACGTGCGGCAGGTGCGTCGGCTCCCACATTTTCAGCAGGGTTTCCACCACGATGACTTCCGGGCCGGCGTCGACCTTCTTGGCCAGCGACTTTGCCACGGCCGGGCCGACTTCGGAGGCGGCGACGCGCCGCGCCGGGACCTCGAAGGCTTCGGCGAGGGCGACGAAGTCGGGCCGGGCGAGCTCGGTGGCGGTGGCGCGGCCAAAAGTGTCGTTCATGTACTCGCGCAGGATGCCGTACCCGCCGTCGTCGACGATAAGCCAGGTCACGGGCACGTTGTGCTGCTTGGCGGTGGCGAGTTCTCCAATGGAGTACATTGACGAGCCGTCGCCGGCCACGGCCAGCGTGCGCCGTCCGGCGCCCACTGCCCCGCCGATGGCGGCAGGGAAGCCATAGCCGAGGCCGCCAGCGCCCTGGGCGGTGAAGAAGGTGTCGGGTTCGGCGGTCCAAACGTTCCATGCCCAGTAGGCGGCGATTGTCATGTCCCAGTAGGTGGGGGTGTTGGTGGGAATGGAGCGTCGTAAAGCTGCCATGAACTCACGTTCGTGTTTTAAGTCCTGATGAGACAGGCCAGCGTCGATAGCCGAGCGCACGTCGCGCACCAGGGACTCCGCGGCCGAAGAATCAGCTTCTGGCACCAATTCCAGCAGCGCGGACAGGGCGAGGCGCGCGTCGGCGCAAATGCCCAGTCCCTGGTAGTTGGATTCGAGCACGCGCTGGTCGGCATCGATTTGGATGAACTGTCCGCTAGGGCGAAGCGTGAAGTAGTTCGAGGTGACTTCACCGACCGCAGTTCCGACAGCCAGGACCACATCGGCGGAGTTAAGCACTTCGGTGACGTTGTAGTCCTCGATCCAGTTGGCCAGGGCCAGCGGATGTTCGGCGGGCACGGTAGACACGCCGCCGGGCGGTGTGACCATGATGGCACCGGTGCGCTCGGCAAGCGCGACGACCTCAGCAGACGCGCCGGATTGGGCGACGCCGCCACCGGAGATAATCACTTTGCTTCGTGCGTTCGACAGTGTGCGGGCGGCGGCCTCCAGGGAAGAGCGCACCCCCGGCAGTACGCTCACCGTCGGTGTGAGCTCCTCCACCGGCGGCACGTTGGTTTCCGCAAGCAGGATGTCTTCGGGGATCTCCACCCAGACCGGTCCGCGTGGGGCGGCCATGGCGGCTTCGTAGGCCTGCTGCAGCATTGACGGGATCGATGAGGAGCGGAGCACTGTGAACTGCACCTTGGTGACGTTGGCGGCGGCGGTTTTTTGGTCGTCTAACTGGTGGAGCAGGCCATTGCGCCGCCCGCCAACGCCGTGTTCGGGCACCTGGGAGGAAACCACGATCATGGGTACGCTGGTGGCGTAGGCCTCCTGCAGGCCGGCGAGCGAGGTTAAGGCTCCGGGTCCCGTCGACAAGAAGAGCGTCGCCGGGCGGCGGGTGGCACGGGCGTAGCCGTCGGCCGCGAAGGCCGCGTTGTTCTCCACACGGGCGGAGACGTAGTTCAGTGAGCTGTCGTTGAGCGCCTCGAATAGGCCCAGCGCGTGCTGCCCCGGGATGCCGAAGACCTGGGTGATGCCTAGCGCCTCCAGCGTCTCGACGACGAGGCGTCCACCTGTGCGTGCCGTCATTTATTTCCTTTCCTCCAGGTTGTCGGCGATGACGGAGATGAGGTCGTAGGCGACGTGGGAGGCAGCCACACCGGTCAGCTCTGCGTGGTCGTAGGCCGGGGAGACCTCGACGATGTCGGCGCCGACGATGTTGGATCCGCGCAGACCTCGCAATATTTCCAGCAGTTCGCGGGAGGTCATGCCGCCGGCCTCGGGGGTGCCGGTGCCAGGCGCGTGCGCCGGGTCGAGTACGTCAATGTCGACGGAGATATAGAGGGGGCGGTCGCTGACGCGTTTGCGCAGCTTGGCGACGACCTCCTCAACCCCCAGGCGGAAAATATCCGCCGAGGTGATGATGCCGAAGCCCATGCGCTCGTCGTCCTCAAGGTCCTTACGGCCGTACAGGGGGCCGCGGGTCCCGACGTGGCAGATGGCATCCTTGTCGATGAGGCCCTCTTCCGACGCGCGACGGAACGGGGTGCCGTGGGTGTAGTCCGCACCGAAGTAGGTGTCCCAGGTGTCCAGGTGGGCGTCGAAGTGCAGTAAGGCGACGGGCTGGCCTGCGCGCTCAGCGGCGACGCGCAGCATCGGCAGGGCGAGGGTGTGGTCGCCTCCGATAGTGACTAGGGTGGCGCCGTCCGCGGTCAGGGCCATGCCGTCGGCCTCGACAGACGTGATGGCCTCGTCGATGTTGAACGGGTTTATGGACAAGTCGCCGGCATCGGCTACCTGGACCTGCGCGAACGGGGAGGTGTCGGTCGCCGGGTTGTAGGGGCGCAGCAGGCGGGAGGACTGGCGCACGTGCTGCGGGCCGAAGCGGGTGCCGGGGCGGTAGGACACTCCGGAGTCGAAAGGGGCGCCGATGACTTTGATGTCGGCCTTCTTGCCGGCGCGTTCGACGTCGTCGAGAGTTGGCAGGAGCGCGAACGTGCTCTGGCCGCTGTAGCGCGGCACCAGTGCGGAGTTGACTGGACCGATGTTGCCGTTTTCCTCTATGCGTGGCTTGTCTAACATGACGTTCAACCTTTCGACGTTGTTAATGACCGGCAATAACCCACATGACGACGGTTTCTTCGTCCGTTGGGTTGTGCCAGCTGTGCGGTTCTGCACCGGGGAAGGTGGCAGTGTCGCCAGCCTTCAGCTCGATGCGCTGGTCTGGGGTGATCAGCACGAACTCACCCTTCGCCACGTGGAGTGCTTCCACCGCGGCGTCCATGGTGTACAGGGCGTCTTCGCCACGACCGCCCGGCTCAATCCGGGCATGGATGATCTGCAGTTTCTGCTGGCCCGGCGGGGTGAGCAGTACCTCGCTGATTCCCTCGCCACCCATCTGTACCGCGGGGGCGTTGTCAAGTGTCACGACTTGCGTCGGCGGGCTGTCAAGCACGGAGCCTGCGGGCACGCCCAGTACCTGGCAGATGCTGAGCAAAGTGCTTACCGACGGGCTTGTCTGGTCACGCTCGATCCGGGACAAGAACCCCTTCGTTACACCCGCGAAACCCGCTACCTGGTCGATGGTCATCCGCCGTTGCTCGCGCAGGGCGCGCAGACGGTGCCCGATAGCTGGAGCTTGGCGGATGGGTTCGATCGGCAGGGACTTCACGTTGGGCGTTTCCTGTTCGTGTTTTCTTAGAAAAATGTTGCCTCAGAAGCAACTGACGTTTATCATAAGCAAACATAACGGTGATGCGCAACACATGCGCATTCAAAACAGACTTACGGCACAGAACCACGTAGAAAGGCTCCACATGAGTTGGACAGATGCAGCCGTCGTCATCGCCTACCTCATCGGAATGATTGGCTTCGGCATATGGGGCAGCTGCCAAGCAAAAAACTCCTCCGACTACCTCGTCGCAGGTAGACGGCTCGGACCCTTGATCTACACCGGCACCATGGTCGCCGTTGTCCTCGGCGGCGCCTCCGCCGTCGGCGGGGTCGGACTCGGCTACGAGTACGGTGTTTCTGGCCTATGGCTCGTCACCGCCATTGGCGTCGGCGTGCTGATCCTCTCCCTCGTCTTCGCCCCGCAGCTGCAACGGCTGAAGATCTACACCGTCGTCCAGATGCTTACCCTGCGTTACGGCACGGAATCAATCCAGGTGGCATCGGTAGTCATGCTCGCCTACACACTCATGCTCACGGCTACATCGACAGGCGCCTACGCCTCCATCTTCGTCGTGCTCTTCGGCATCGACCGCTGGCTCGCCATCCTCATAGGCGGCTCCATCGTCCTGATCTACTCAACTCTCGGCGGAATGCTGTCCATCACAATGGCTGACTTCGTCCAATTCATCATCATGACCGTCGGCACCTTTTTCCTCATGCTGCCTTTCGGCCTCCACCACGCCGGCGGCTGGTCCGGCATGCAAGAACGCCTCGGCGCCGAATTCTTCGACATAGGCGGCATTGGCCTGCAATCCATCATCACCTACTTCGTTATTTACACTCTCGGCCTGCTCATCGGTCAAGACGTGTGGCAGCGCGTCTTCGCCGCCCGCTCCCCCGAAGTTGCACGCACAGGAGGCGTCGCTGCCGGCATCTACATCATCCTGTTCGGCGTGGCCGGCGCCATTGCCGGAATGGCCGCTGCCGTCGCACTGCCCGGCATCGAAGTCCGCGACGAGGTCTACGCCCGTATCGCCACCGATCTCCTACCCGTCGGCCTCGGCGGCATCGCGCTCGCTGCCGCAGTGGCCGCAATGATGTCGACCGCCTCGGGCGGCCTCATCGCCGCAGCCGCTGTCGCCCGTACCGACGTCATGCCCCTCATCCGCCAGATCCTCGCTGGCAAACTCCCCCGCACCCTCACCGCAGAACAAGCAGCCGAGCAAGCCCGCGACAACGCCGAGCGAGGCGACGACGTCGAAAACGATATGAGACGCAACCGTATCTGGGTGCTCTTCCTTGGCGTGGTCACCATGCTCTTGTCCTTGATTGTCCCCGACGTCGTCGCGGCCCTCACCGTCGCCTACGACATCCTCGTCGGTGGCTTGCTTATCGCCATCGTCGGCGGACTCGTTTGGAAACGTGGCACTGGTCTCGGCGCTACCTGGTCCATGATCACCGGATCCTTGGTCACCGTTGGCAGTCTCATTTATCTGGAAGTCACCGCCGAAAACCGCTTCGACGGCATCTATGCCAACGAACCCATCTACGCCGGCCTGGCCACCTCGCTCGTTGTTTACGTAGTCGTCTCCCTCGCCGGCAAACCAACGCGTGACGACGTCCTCCAAGCCTGGGACCACCGTGCCAAGTACGGAGCACTGGATGAGGCCGCGGGGTAGCAGTTCAGTTTGGAAATGTCGGGCATTTGGGTGGTTTGATGTCTGAATGCTTGACTTTTCGGCCTGGCACTGCGCAACGAACACTTAGGTCATTCAGGCTCGGGACACGACCGGTTTCAGCCCTAGATGCTGGTTATCCTCAGGAAAGATTCGCAAAGTAGCGGGGCAAGTCGGGAACTTCGCCACCTGACCGACTAACATTTGCCACCAGCCCCGAACCGCAAATTCAAAGAGCACCCCAGCCTCCGCACAAGGTAGCTGGAGCGCCTCAGACCCGACAAGGTGCTACTTGGACTCGTAGTACAGCTGCTTCGACGCCGAAGATGGAGGATTCGGAGCCGTAGTCTGGGGCGAGGGAGTCGATGGCGGTGTTGGCGAACATCGGCAGGAGGAGGGTGCCGCTGAGCGCCAGGCAAAAACAGGCGGAACAGGATGTTGCACGGGTGGGCACAAGGTCATCTCGGAAGTGTTAGGTCTGGGCCTCGGTGCTGCCGAGGGAAAGGCGGCGGTCGGCGACGATGTGGGAGGGATCCAAGTACATCACGTCGCCAGGTAGCCAGTCGAAGTGAGCATCACCGATGAGGCTGAGACGGAGCAGTTCCTCGCAGCATGGAGGCGCGCCGGTTTGCCTGCCGTAAAATGAAGCTATGACCAGCGTCTTCTACACCACGTTCTACGGCTCCACCCGTCAGTACGCCGAGGCGCTGGCCGCCCGCCTCGGCACGGTCGCGCGCGAGTTGCCCGCCACCCTCGAGGCCACCGGCGGCCCCGTCGTCGTCCTCTCCCCCGTCCACGGCCCCTCGCATCCGGGCGTGCGCTTCATCAAATCGCTGCCGGCGATTGATCGCCCGTTGGCTTTGGTCACGGTGGGCATGACGCCTGTCGACGTCGCAAGGCACGACGACGCCCCCGGCACCCTCCTCGGGGACCGCGCCGGGCAAGTGACCCGCTTTTACCTGCCTGGCAGGTTGAATTACTCGGAGCTGACCACCGCCCACCGGTGGACGATGAAGGCGCTGGTGGGCGCGCTGCGGCTCAAGCGCGAGCGCACCGAGGACGAGCAGGCGCTGGTGGACAGCTACGGCCAAGACATAGACCGCGTGGACCTGACGCTGCTCGACCCGGTAGTGGAGTGGGCGCAGCGCGCCTAGCTGCCGAGCTGCGGCAGCTGGATTACGCCGGACTGCACCGCAAAGTTCGCGATCAGCCCGAGCACTGCCAGGACAACGGTGGCGATGATGCCGCCCTTGATGCCCGCCTCCAGCGGCTCGGAATCGTAGTTCTCGCCGTCGAGGCACGCCTGCACGGCCTGGGCGTTGTTGGCTTTCTGCTGCGCCGCGTTCTCGGAGGAGCCGAACGCCTCGCCGACGGCCGCGGAGGTGCGCTGCACACCCGTCAGGCGGTTCAGCTCCACGCCCTCAACGCCCTGCTTTGCGACGATCTCCTGCGCCACGCTCTTCGTCCCAATGCCGTCGAGGTCGAGCTTGCACACCGGCAAATTCTTGCTGCCGGCCATGGTGTTGGAGGCGGCGTCGGCGGGGCCGGCGGCCAGCGAGACGGCCATGGTGGCGGCGAGCGCGGCAGCGGTGAACTTCTTCATGGGAACTCCTGTATAGGGGCGGGAAAACTGAGAAATGACAGTAATCAATATATCCGGCGCCTAGACGGGTGTCCGAGAAGGGCTGTCGTTGACGCCAGTGATTTGCCCCCGTGATCTCCCCGGTTATCGCCGTGCGCCGTGTTGCCTTATCATTCCTGTGGCTTAAACCACTCACGCGTTAAGGAGTACCTTTGACCACAGCGGGCAAAGAGTTCAATTTGGACCACCTCACCGTCGCCGACAAACGGCAGGTGGAGGAAAACCGGTCCGGCACCGTCCCCGACGGCGGCACCCTGTCCTGGGCAATCACCCTGTTCGGCACAGCCGTCGGCGCCGGCATTCTGTTCCTCCCAATCGACGCCGGCAGCTTCGGCTTTATCCCCCTGCTGCTGATCACCCTGTTCATCGGCCCGATGGTGTTCTTCTCCCACCGCACCTACGCCCGCATCGTGGCCGCCTCCCCGGTCAAGGGCTTGGACGTGCTGCAGGTGGTCACCGCGCTCGCCGGCCGCAACCGCGGCCTGATGACGGGCCTGATGTACTGGCTGTCCATCTACCCCATCGTGCTCATCTACGGCGTGAGTATCACCAACACGATGGACAGCTTCGTGGTCAACCAGCTGGGTGGTCCCGAAGTGCCGCGCTGGCTCATGGCCATCCTGTGCGTCGGTGCGCTCACCGGCGCCTACGCCCTGGGTAAGAAGGCCACCCTGGCCTTTGCCAACCTGCTGGTCTACCCCCTGATCATCGCGCTGGCCGCGGTGTCGTTCTACCTCATCCCCCAGTGGGACCTGGCCAGCTTCCGCTCCTACGAGTCCGACGTGCCCTTCTGGAAGGCGATGCTGCTGATCCTGCCGGTGTTCGTGTTCTCCTTCAACCACATGCCGGCGATGTCCCAGTTCGCCCTGGACGTGCAGAAGAAGTACCCGGATGACCTGGAGTCCACCAAGAAGGCCGTGGCGAAGACCGAGGCCATCACCACCGGCCTGCTGGTGGTGTTCACCATGTTCTTCGTGTGGTCCTGCACCCTGGCGCTGGGCGCCGACGGCATGGACGCCGCTCGCGAGCAGAACATCCCCGTGCTGTCCTACCTAGCCAACGAGACCCACACGCCGTTTTTGGCCGTCCTCTCCCCGATCGTCGCCCTGTGCGCGATCGCGTCGTCCTACTTCGGCCACGTCATGGGCGCCGAGGAAGGCACCACGTACCTGGTGCGTGCCGTGGCCCCTGGCGTCGCTGAGCGTATGGACCCGAAGAAGCTGCGCTGGGGCATCTACGCGTTCATCTTCGTCACCACGGTGATCGCCGGCATCCTCAACCCGTCGATCCTGGACCTGATCTCCGTGGTCGGCGGCGTGTTCATCACCTTCCTGGTGTACATCGTGCCCATGCTGCTGTTCCGCTACGCCAAGGACTACCAGCGCTACGCCAACAAGCCCGAAACCTGGTTCGTGTTCGTGCTCGGTGTGATCATCATGGGCGTGGCCATCTGGCAGATGTTCGCCTAAAACCTAGAGGTGCACGACTTCGAAGTCGCCGTGCTCGGCGAGGTACTCCGCCGCCACGGAGCGGTGGCAAACTCCGGGGTCGGGCTCTGAGCAGAGGAGGGCGGAGCCGTCGACAAGCTTGGGCATTGTGCGCTCTGAAAACTCGGCGCGCAACTGCTTTGCAAACTCGTCGAACGGTAGACCCTCCTTGCGGTACGCGCGCATGAGGTCCTCGCTGGGCGCGAGCGCTAGCTCGTGGGAGTAGCCGATGCCCGCGATGGTGTCGAGGAACCACGGCAAATCCGACTCCTTTGTGAAGCCGGCGAGCTGATTCGAATTGTGCCGCCGGATATCCACGATCCGCTTCACGCCGTTGTCCCGGAGGATGTTGAAGAATTCCTCCGCAGTTTTCTTGCTGTAGCCGATGGTGTAGAGCTGCATGTTCGCGACTCTAGTTACAGCGTTGCTTTGGGCTGCGGACTCTGCATTGCGGACAATTCCGGGCAGGCCAACTATTGGGGAATGCCAACGAAACGCGGTTTTGTAGAAGTTTGCATGCGTAACGGCGAATAAGATCTCTACCTGCGGGTTTAAATCTGGACGATCGTCCTAATTGCCGATTAGTGCAAAACCGCCCCAAAACCGCCCCAGATCCCGCGCCGGGCGCCTGCGTCCAAAGCCCCTTAACTACACTGCATAACCATGACTGAGGCGACCCCGCACCGCTATACGGCCGAGCTGGCCAACACCATCGAGCAGAAGTGGCAGGCGTACTGGCGCGACAACCAGACGTTTTACGCCCCGAACCCGGTCGGCGACCTTGCTACCGGCGAGCTCCTCCCGGACGACAAGCTCAACGTCCAGGACATGTTCCCCTACCCCTCGGGCACGGGCCTGCACGTGGGCCACCCGCTGAGCTACATCGCCACGGACGTGTTCGCGCGCTACAACCGCATGTTGGGCAAGAACGTCCTGCACACGCTGGGTTACGACGCCTTCGGCCTCCCCGCGGAGCAGTACGCCATCCAGACCGGCACGCACCCGCGCGTGACCACCGAGGCGAACATCGCGAACATGCGCCGCCAGCTGGCCATGCTGGGGCTCGGCCACGATCCGCGCCGTTCCGTGGCCACCACGGATCCGGAGTTTTACAAGTGGACGCAGTGGATTTTCCTGCAGATTTACAACGCCTGGTTCGACGAGGACCTGCAGAAGGCCCGCCCGATCGAGGATCTGGTCAAGGACCTCATGTCCGGCGCCCGCACCACCAAGGACGGCCGCAACTTCCGCGACCTGACCACGGAGGAGAAGCACAAGGCTATCGACGAGTTCCGCCTGGTCTACCTCTCCGACTCCATGGTCAACTGGTGCCCGGGCCTGGGCACGGTGCTTGCCAACGAGGAGGTCACTGCCGAGGGCCGCTCGGAGCGCGGCAACTTCCCGGTCTTCCGCAAGCGCCTGCGCCAGTGGATGATGCGCATCACGGACTACTCGGATCGCCTGCTCGACGACCTTGACCTGCTCGAATGGCCCGAAAAGGTCAAGAGCATGCAGCGCAACTGGATCGGCCGTTCCCGCGGCGCGGACGTGCACTTCGCCTCCCCCGCCGGCGACATCACGGTCTTCACCACCCGCCCGGACACCCTCTTCGGCGCGTCCTACGTGGTGCTTGCACCGGAGCATCCGCTTGTCGACGAGCTGGTCACCGCCTCCTACCCCACCGACGTGGACAGCCGCTGGACCGGCGGCGCCGCCACCCCGCGCGAGGCAGTGGATGCCTACCTGCGCTCGATTGCCGCGAAGTCCGACGTGGAGCGCCAGGAGAACAAGGAAAAGACCGGCGTGTTCCTCGGCTCCTATGCCGTGAACCCGGTCAGCGGCGAAGAGGTGCCGATCTTCATCGCTGACTACGTGCTCACCGGCTACGGCACCGGCGCCATCATGGCGGTGCCGGCGCACGACGAGCGCGACTACGAGTTCGCCTCCGTCTTCGGCCTGCCCATCACCCCGGTGCTGGACGGCGACGTTTCCGAGGCGGCGTTCACCGGCGACGCGGAGCACATCAACTCCGCGAACGAGGACGGCCTGGATCTCAACGGCCTGGGCAAGGGCGAGGCTATTGAGCGGGCGATCCTTTGGCTCGTCGATAGGCAGAGGGGCTCCGAGAAGATCCAGTACAAGCTGCGCGACTGGCTGTTCGCCCGCCAGCGCTACTGGGGCGAGCCGTTCCCGATCGTCTACGACGAGAACGGCCAGGCGCACGGACTGCCCGAGGACATGCTGCCGGTGGAGCTGCCGCAGGTGGAGGACTACAACCCCGTCGCTTTCGACCCCGACGACGCCGACTCCGAGCCCGCCCCGCCGCTGGCCAAGGCCACCGACTGGGTCGAGGTCGAGCTGGACTTGGGCCACGGCAAGCAGAAGTACTGGCGCGACACGAACGTGATGCCGCAGTGGGCCGGTTCCTCCTGGTACCAGCTGCGCTACATCGACCCGACGAACGACCAGGCGCTGGTGGACATCGAGAACGAGCGCTACTGGACGGGCCCGCGCCCCGACGAGCACGGCGAAAACGATCCGGGCGGTGTGGACCTCTACGTCGGCGGCGTCGAGCACGCGGTGCTGCACTTGCTGTACGCCCGCTTCTGGCACAAGGTGCTGTTTGACCTGGGCTTTGTCACCTCGCAGGAGCCGTACCGCCGCCTGTTCAACCAGGGCTACGTCCAGGCCTACGCCTACACCGACTCGCGCGGCGTGTACGTCCCGGCCGCCGAGGTGGAGGAAAAGGACGGCAAGTTCTTCTACAACGGCGAAGAGGTCAACCGCGAGTACGGCAAGATGGGCAAGTCCCTGAAGAACTCCGTCGCGCCCGACGACGTCGTGGAGGAGTACGGCGCCGACACCCTGCGCGTCTACGAGATGTCCATGGGCCCGCTGGACACCTCCCGCCCGTGGGCGACCAAGGACGTCATCGGCGCGCACCGCTTCCTGCAGCGCCTGTGGCGACTGGTGGTGGACGAGGCCACCGGCGAGACTTCCGTCGTGGACACTGCGCTCACCGACGAGGACTCCAAGGCCCTGCACCGCACCATCGCCGGCGTGCGCGACGACTACGAGCACCTGCGCGACAACACCGTCGCCGCCAAGCTCATCGAGTACGTCAACTACCTGACCAAGACCTACCCGAACGGTGCGCCGCGCGCCGCCGTCGAGCCGCTGGTGCAGATGGTCTCGCCGCTCGCGCCCCACATCGCCGAGGAGCTCTGGTCGGTGCTGGGCCACTCCGAGACCATCACGTTCGAGCCGTTCCCGGAGTTTGCCGAGCAGAGGCTTGTCGACGACACCGTCGAAGTCCCCGTCCAAATCAACGGCAAGGTCAAGGCGCGCATCGACGTCGCCACCGACGCCTCCAAGGACGACCTCGAGGCCGCAGCACTTGCCGACGAGCGCGTCACCGACCTCATCGCCGGCAAGAACGTGGTCAAGGTCATCGCCATCCCGGGCCGCATGGTCAACCTGGTGGTGAAGTAGGGGCCTGCGCGGCGGGGTCCTGCGCGCCCCGGCCCGACGGGTGCAAGATAGTTCACTCGCCAGATGCCTCCGAGTGAATTAGTTCCCTTTGAGCGGTCGGATAATTCACTTTCCCGAGGTAGCGTCGGACCCCGTTGCGGGGTTGTTCACTCGGCGATGAACTATTCCGCACCGGCGCCGACACATCGCGGCTGAATCTGTCAGGCGGGCCCTATCGGCCCAGGTCGGCACAA
>NZ_KV788369.1:0-50121 GCF_001807265.1 Corynebacterium sp. HMSC05H05 | reverse complement strand
TCAGGCGGGCCCTATCGGCCCAGGTCGGCACAAATGGCGGCCGCAATTTGTCAGGGGTCCTTCCCGTTCAGCGGCCGGGCGGTGAATAGATTCTCACCTTTTGTGCGAACGCACATTCGCGTCCCTCTGGTGTAGTTTGTTCGACCACGATTCCTCACTTCGCGGTTTTTTTTGAAGTGTTCTACGGCACATTTGGGGGAAGCCGAGATCCATAACGCATCACGCGGTAGAGGAGGGACACCGTGGCTGAGAACCAGACGCTACAACGACCAACACCCGAGGTGAAAAGGCCTGAGGAGGCCGGAGACTCCGCCGGGGTCGGGAAGATTGCGTTTTCTTCCTTCGTAGGGACCGCCCTCGAGTGGTACGACTTCTTCCTGTTCGGCACCGCCTCAGCGTTGGTGTTCAATCACCTCTTTTTCGCAACACAGAGCCCGACAGTCGCGCTACTTTCGTCGTTCGCGACCTTCGGCGTCGGCTTCCTTGCGCGTCCGTTTGGGGCGATCCTTTTCGGAAAAATGGGTGACCGGTACGGACGCCGGCCTGCGCTGATCCTCTCGATCGTCGTCATCGGAGCGGCGACCGGATTCATTGGTCTTTTGCCAACGTATTTCACTATTGGCATCGCCGCGCCGATTCTTTTGACCCTTGCGCGCTTGGCTCAAGGAATCGCAGTTGGTGGTGAGTGGGGCGGGGCGACAACCCTGGCGCTTGAACATGCACCTGAAGAAAAGCGCGCTCGATACGCAGCGTTAGTCCAGGCTGGATCTCCAGTCGGCACGCTGTTGTCGTCAGGCGCGTTCGCGCTGGTTTTCCTTCTGCCAGCTGAAACGGTGGACTCTTGGGGTTGGCGTCTACCGTTCCTTGCAGCCTTCCCGTTCTTGCTGGTGGCGCTAGTTATCCGCATGCAGGTGGAAGAGTCGCCGGTTTATCAAGCGTTCGCAGATGAGGCGGAACAGGAAGAAAAGCAACAAGAAGGATCGGTTCGGCTGTTGCTGTCCCAGTCCGGTGCTTCCGTGTTCTGGGCAGTCTGCGCGTCATTGGTCGGCATCGGCGGATTTTTCATCATGAGCACCTATGTGCTCAGCTACGGCACGAACGAGCTGGGTGTCGATAGGCAGCCGATGGTCAACGCCACGCTGCTCGGTGCACTAGCTCAGCTGACCACACTGCTCATCTTCGGGCGGTTGGGTGAGAAAGTGGGCGCCGACAAGATTGTTGCCTGGGGTGGAATTGCCACAGTTGCCCTTGCTGTTCCGTTGTGGGCCATGGTCAACACGGGCAACATCGTTTGGATCACGCTGGCGATCATTCTGGGCTTATCCGTCGTAACCGTTCCGTACTCAGTAGTGGGCGTGGTTCTTACAGAGCTGTTTCCGGTCCAGTACCGCTACACCGGGGTGGCTCTGAGCGCGAACATCGCCGCCGCAATATCCGGGTTGTTGCCTTTCCTTATTACCTGGTTGAACACGTTTGCAGACGGTCCCTCGATCTGGCCGGCTGCCGGTGTCCTTATCGGAATTGGTGTGCTGACCGCGGCGGGAGGGTTCGCAGCTCGTCGCCATATGGCCTCGGACAACGTCGTATCAGCGTCGTAGCGACGGATTAGTTCACCCGCCCGATGCCTCCGAGTGAATTAGTTCCCTTTGAGCGGTCGGACAATTCACTTTCCCGAGGTCGCGTCGGACCCCGTTGCGGAGTTGTTCACTCGGCGATGAACCATTCCGCGCCCCTCCCGACACATCGCGGCTGAATCTGTCAGGTGGGCCCTATCGGCCCAGGTCGACACAGATGGCTGCCGTAATTTGTCAGGAACCCGTCCACCGCGACCCCGCCCCGACTCCGCCCGCCGCCCGGGTCTGTGGCTGGTGTGACTGATAACATCCCGAGTGAAAGTTACCCACCAACACGAAGGATAAACACATGTCCACCCCTTACAACGGCGGCGGGTACGAGCCGTACCCGGAGCACCCGGAAGGCAGCCACCCAGAGAACGGCGCCGGCGGCTACCCGGCATACGGCAACACCGGCGACTACCCGGCATACAGCGCCGAAAACCCCCAACACACCCAAAACACCTACGACGCGTTCGAGGTGAACACGGCGGCGTCGATGGCTGGCGCCTCCGCGCTGCGCTTCCACGGCCAGCAGCTCACGGACAACGCCCCCGGCGATGGCGCGTCTCCGCACCCGATCAACGACCCGGCGTCGAATGGCTGGTTTCACGTGAAGGGCAACGGCAAGCTCGAGATCATGGAGGCGCTGAGCTGGGGCGGCAAGGCGCTGTTCGCTAACCCGAAGCTGTGGATCCCGCTGGGTGTGGCCTACACGTTGTTGGCTGTGGCGGGCCAGTTTTTGCCGGGCGTGGGGGCGATGATCGGCGCGGTCGGCATGCTGCTGCTCGCCCCGTGGATGGTGGGTGTGGCGTTGCAGCAGACGCTGGTGAAGCACTTCACCTACAACGACGCGAAGGCGCCGGCGTACGGCAAGACGTTGGGTGTCGCGGCGCTGCTCGGCGTGGTGGCTTCTATCGTCTCCATGATCCTTGTCATGGTGCTCGCGTTCGGCGCGCTGACCACCATTGATCCGTCTACGTTGCCGGATAACCCGGAGAGTGTCTCGCCGGAGGAGATGTGGAACCTGGTGCGTCCGATTTTGGGCGCGCTGGCTGTCACGACGCTGATCACCCTTTTGGTCCTGCCGTTTTTCATGTTCCAGGTGTGGTATGCGGCGGATAATAACGGCTCGTTCGGCAACGCGATTTCCGCGGGTTTCAAGGCTGGCGCGGCGAATTACCTGAAGATTTTGGGCTTCGTGGTGCTCGCCGGGTTGATCAACATCGTTGGTGCGGCGCTGTTTTTCGTCGGCCTGGTGGTCACGCTGCCTGGCACGATGTTGGCTGCGGCGCACGCGTACCGCCAGATTTCCGGCGGTCCGGTGCCCAAAGAAGCTACAGCGTAACGACGGCGCGTCCGCTGCCCCGACCTTCCAGCAGCGCTCGCCCAACTTCTTCCACGCCATCCAATCCGACTTCTTCGGTGCGGATGGCGTTGGTGTTGACGGACTCGTCGAGAAGCGCCCACGCCTCGTCGCGCAGCGTGTTCGGCGCGTCGACGGAGTTGATGCCCACGAGCTGCACCCCGCGCAGGATGAACGGCAGGACGCTGGCGGGCAGGTCGTTGCCGGCGGCCATGCCGCACGCGGTGGCCACGCCGCCCCACTGCAGCTGCGACAGCGCGTTGGCCAAGACGGTGGAGCCGACGGTGTCCACCACGCCCGCCAGGCGCGCCTTCTGCAGCGGCTTGCCGGCCTCGGCGAATTCGGCGCGGTCCACAACCTCAGCGGCGCCGAGCTCCTTCAGCCAGGCGCCATGCTTATCGACGCGCCCAGTCAACGCCCACACCTCATACCCCCGCGCCGCCAGGAGCTGCACCGCGATGGATCCGACGCCGCCGGTGGCGCCGGTGACGAGCACGGGGCCGTCGACAGGCGAAAGCGCGACGCGCTCCAGACCCGCGACCGAAAGTGCTGCGGTGTAGCCCGCGGTGCCGATCGCGGCCGCCTCGAACGCGGAGAAGCGCTCGGGCACGCGGGTGACATCTTTAGCGTCGATACGCATCTGCGGGGTGTAGCCGCCGTGGCGGCGCTCGCCGATGCCGCGGCCGTTGACGGTGACCAACGTGCCGTTCTCGAGGGTGCCCACGGCGTCGATGCCCGGCACCGTCGGCAGTTCGCGCAGGATGCCGCGGTTGCCGGACAGCGCCATCGCGTCCTTGTAGTTCACCGACGAGTGGCTCACGTTGATCAGGGTGTCGCCCTCGCCCGCGTAGGCGTCCTGGGTTTCGACGATCTCCGGTCCGTTCTCAGTGACAATCAAGCTGCGATTCATGGCCGCCAGCATAGGCGCACAGGCTGATGTCTGCGGACAGTTTAATCTGGTGTCATGGTTTCCGTGCGGCCGACGACTAGGGTGCTGAAGACGCTCAACGGATCTGACAAACTTCCCCCGCGAACTGCCGCGGCGTACCGATGTGCAACGCGAGTCGACGATCCAGATACGCAGGTCAACTACCTGCGGGAGGCGGTTTCACACGCCCAAGAGGAGCTCGCATTAGCCACCTACATTCAGAAGAGATTCGACCAGGGCATCTTCGAACGGCACCGCAGTTTCGCGGATCCCATCTTCGAGTCGCGCGACACGGCGCGGCCAGCTGGCGCGGCGCTGTAGTGCACGCGGGAGGCGAGTATGCCTGGCTTGTCTATGTGTCAATCCACGACCACTTCCACTCGGAAGTGAAAGCTGCATTGCAAGGTATGCGGCGGGCCGGCACACTTGGACCGTCTTCTTTGGACGAATTGATTCTTCAGCAACAGCAGGCCGAGGAAGCAAGACTTGTTTTCAAGATGCAGGCTCTATCGCAAGTTTTAGCTTCGATTAAGGAGTCGGTCGCGGGTGGCGGGCGGTCCACTTTGCGGCTTGACGGTCTCGAGGTCCAAATCGAGGTCGAGACCATCCCGTATGAAGATTGGGACGTTGAACGTGCCCACCTTGAAGTGGACATGGTGTCGGTGCGGATACGGAATTGGGAGAGCTACTTCGTCCACACGCAAGATCTCGTTGCCGACTTGATCGCTTTGCTCAACGTCCCAGAAGAGATGACTGAAAGTCTGGCGGCCAGCACCTTCAAGCTTCAGCTGGCGGTGTCACGCGCGACGTTGATTTCCGTTTTGGACCTGCCCGTATCCGCCCTGAAACCCGAGTTTGTGGAGACTCCCCCGCCCACCGTGCTGCACTATTCGCGAAAACGAGATCTGAACGAGGCATTCTTCACCGGCAAGGCCGTCCAAGCGGTGTGTGGCAAATGGTGGGTGCCTGTCCGCGACAACCTTACGCATCAAGATCTTCCGGTCTGCCCTGAATGCGAACGGGAGGTGCCGGTCGCGCGAGCATTGCGTACTGTTCGCGGAACAGCGAGACTCCTAGATGTACGGACCGGAGACGTTGATCGATGGGACCGGCATCAGCCGACCATGTGCAGGGCGATTGATTCCTTGACCTGTTCGATGAACGCCCGAGACGCGGGGCTCGGATTGAAAGAGCCCCACGCGACGTACTCGGCCCGGCAGGGGCCAGCAAGCTGCCGATGACCTGTCGACCATCTGCTGGCAGGAGGCCGTCACTCCCACCACTTACTCGCACGCCACCAAGGAGAACCACTGATGCACGCCATGCAGTACCAGATCACGTTGCCCACCGACTACGACATGCAGATTATCCGCGATCGCGTCACTCGCACGGGACATCTCATAGACGGTTACCACGGACTGGAGTTCAAGGCCTACCTCATCCAGGAGAATGCCAAGGGTGCACCCCGGAACGCTTACGCACCCTTCTACGTCTGGCGCGACATCGACGGAATGCGTCAGTTTTGCTGGGGCGAACCCGGCTACTCGGCCATCGTGCGCGACTTCGGCCGCTACCCGATCCACGACTGGACTGTCCACCAGTTTGTTGCCGGCCCGGCCGACTACTCCGCAGCCCGAAGCCTGACCGTCGAGACCGTGCCCCTCCCGGTTGGCGCCGCGCCGTCCCACTGCATCGAGGACATCACCGCGGACTTCCTCGCCACGACCACTGACTCCACCGTGGCCCGCGTCGCCGCCGTCGACGTCACGGCCTGGACCGTCATCCTCGTCGAACTCTGCACCCGTGAAGCCGACGAGAGCTCCACCGATGTCGCCGCCTACGAGGTACTGCACGTTTCCGCTGCTGCCTGACTCACACACCTTCGAGCCGCCCCGCGGGGGCACTTGGCCTTCTTGGGCGGCGTCTGCCACTCAGGGAGGCTTCTTCATGTCTCATCCCAACGCCGCTCTCACGCCGCGCCATCGCTTGATCGTCGCCCAGCTCGTGGTCGACCAGGGCTGGCCGATAAGCGAGGTCGCCGCCAGGTTTCAGGTCTCTTGGCCCACTGTGAAGCGCTGGGCCGACCGCTACCGGGCGGGCCAGTCCATGCAGGACCGCCCCTCGCGGCCTCACCACTCGCCAAACAGGACCAACCCGAAGACGACGAAGCGCTGCATTCAGCTCCGCCTCCGATTGCGCGAGGGCCCGGTCCAGCTCGCGTGCCGGCTGGGGATCGCGCCGTCGACGGTCCACCGGATCCTGGTCGACGCGCACCTGAACCGGCTTTCGCATGTCGACCGGGCAACCGGGGAGCCGGTCCGCCGCTACGAGCACGATCACCCCGGGGCGATGCTGCACGTCGACGTGAAGAAGCTCGGCAACATCCCCGACGGCGGCGGCTGGCGCTACGTCGGCCGCCAGCAGGGCGAGAAGAACCGCGCCGCCACCCCGGGCAAGCCTAAGAACAAGTACAGCGACCCGTTGATGGGCAAGGCCTACGTCCACACCGTCATCGACGACCATTCCCGCGTCGCCTACGCCGAGATCCACGACGACGAAACTGCCCTCACCGCCACCGCGGTCCTCGTTCGGGCCGTCAAGTGGTTCAACGCACGCGGGGTGACCGTTGAGCGGGTCCTGTCCGACAACGGCGGCGCGTACCGCTCACACCTGTGGCGAGACACCTGCCACGAGCTCGGCATCCGGCACAAGCGCACCAGGCCCTATCGGCCGCAGACCAACGGGAAGATCGAACGCTTCCACCGCACCCTGGCCGACGGCTGGGCCTACGCCCGCTGCTACACCAGCGAGACCGAACGTCGCGGAGAACTCGACGGCTGGCTGCACTACTACAACCACCACCGCCCCCACACCGCCTGCGGCAACCAGCCGCCCTTCTCACGCTTGACCAACGTACCCGGTCAGTACAGCTAGTCGCAGGTGCTCTCGAATTGATCGCGCGGCACGGTCTCGCCCGAGTCGCCGACCAGTACGTGGCCGACACTGAGCTGCGTCAGCCATCGCGGTGCGACGACCACTCCGCTGCCGTCCAGTTCAGTGGTGGTCGAGGCGGCGTTGACGCTGACCTCGCCCCGCTGCGGCCATGAGATCCCAGCGCCGCGTTGACCTTGTGGCATAGAGAAGGACCACCCTCGACAGAAGCGGCGCCGCGGGTGGCGGGCGAGACCTTACGCTGTGAACCGGTGCACAACCAGAGCCATCGAGTGACCCCCAAGGTCAGGTGGCGCCCCCTCGATGGCGGCGCGGCACCCGGAGCCTAGGAGCCAAGCTGGCCAGCGTCCGGCGAACCGCGAATTCGCCCCGCGACAAGGCCGCGCCGGATGGTCGCCCTCGGACCGCGACGCTGCGGCTGGCGAGGGAGCGGACCAGGGTCAGACCGAGGAGAGCGCCCTTGCCTTGATCTGGTCGAACTCCTGCTGGGTAATCGCTCCTGAGTCGAGAAGGGCCTTCGCCGAGGCGATCTCATCGGTCGGGCTCGATCCGGCGGAGCCGCCGGCGACGGACTTGATGTACTCATCCTGCCGCTGCTGGAGCTCCTGGCGCGCCTCGACCGCGCGGTCGGTCATCCCCCGACCTCGAACAAGCAGGTACGCGAGCGTTCCGATGAACGGCAGCGCGATGATGAACACCACC
Source organism: Corynebacterium sp. HMSC05H05 (assembly GCF_001807265.1). GTDB lineage: Bacteria > Actinomycetota > Actinomycetes > Mycobacteriales > Mycobacteriaceae > Corynebacterium. The sequence goes on along the minus strand of NZ_KV788369.1, from coordinate 42,560 downwards.
CACAGCGCCTTCGCGAAGCCGCCGAGGTCCTTGCTGCGGAAGAGATCTCCGAAGATCCACCACAGGGACATGAACCATGCGAAGAAGATGAAGAACTCGAACATGGCGAGTAGGAATGAGCCGTTGTCGTCGAACATCTGCTGACTGCCTCCTGACTGGATGGACGCTGGCCGAGCGGTCCACGCGGACCCCAGCGCACGACGGTTAGGAACAAGGACGTGCCCGGGCCATCGCCGAACCACGTTAGCAGCTCTTCCTCACCAAGTGTGGTAGCCGGGTTGCGACACGCTGACCGGGTTGGGCTGGTGAAGAACATCAAACACAAGCGGACCCGGCCCTACAGACCCCAGACCAACGGGAAGATCGAACGCTTCCACCGCACCCTGGTCGACGGCTGGGCCTACGAACGCTGCTACACCTCCGAGGCCGAGCGCCGCGGAGAGCTCGACGGCTGGCTGCACTACTACAACCACCACCGCCCCCACACCGCCTGCGGCAACCAGCCACCCTTCTCACGATTGACGGGCATTGAGGCCAAGTCAACTGCTAGGCAGCCATGAAGATCGCCATGCCGACCAGGAGAAGGACCCCGTAGAAGGGTGCAATCGACCATGAAGCCCACACGCGCCCGCGAGGGATCCAGCAGTGGAGCCGCGCCAAGGTGCGTTCCCATCGGGCAACGGGCTCAGGAGTCGGATCGGAAGCGTGCGCAACATCCAAGGAGAAGAGCGGTACATCGCGAGTTCCATTTGCCACCGCGTCGTAGAGCGCGCGATACGCCTGCTCCTGCCGGAGGTAGTTCGCGTCGAGGAAGCCGAATAGTCCAGCCGCCAATACCCCCAAGAGCGCGACAGTTCCTGCATGTTGAGTCAACGCGTAGCCATATGTCGCAGTCACAATAGGGAGAAGCCACGCCTTGGCATTCGCGGAGGCGGCTGACATCCTGGTGACCACCGCCTGGATGAAGTCGAGGTGCTTGCGCACGTCCTCGGCCTTCGCAGAACCACCTTCGGCGGCCGTCATGAGGGCGGCACCTGTCGACAAGCGATTCGCAGCTTCTCCCATGCAGCGTCCTTCTGCTCCTCGGTGTAGTTCGTTATTGGCGGCCAGATGCGACCAACGGAGTCGTTGCTCCATCGAGGGACGATGTGAACGTGGAGGTGGAACACAGTTTGCGTGGCAGCTCTCCCATTCGACTGGATGACGTTGAGGCCCTCAGGACGCAGCACGTGCTTGACCACCTGAGACAATCGGGTGGTCGCAACGCCTAGGTGCCGCGCGAGCTCGTCGTCGAGACTCCAGATGTCCGAGATATGGTGCCGGGGAACCACCAAGGTGTGCCCCAGTGTGGCAGGCTCCAGCGGGAAGAAGGCAACTACGTGTTCGTCTCGATACACCTCCCGCGCATCCGGATCCTCCCGCTGCACGATCTCGCAGAAGGGACACTCTTGAACGTCGATCATGGCCGCACAACCCCCTGCGCAGACCACCGTTCCAAGTTGTCGACCAACTTGCCGTACGTGGCCTTCGAATCGATGCCACCGGTCCAACTCAGGACGGTCGGATCGAAGACCGGGATGCCAGCAGCGGGATTGAAGGGACTCCGCCCCAGGGAATCCACGCTTCCCATCGAGGACAGTCCGTGGATATGGACGCCAAGAAGGGGTTTCCTGTCGGCCCATGCCTTCTTGATCTCGTACTTGACCCAGGGGCGACTGGCTGTCTCTTGACCGATGAGCACGATCACTGCCTTCTTGTATGCCATCTCCTTCTGGATCCAGTTCTTGATCGCCTGATCGCCCTGACGGCGAACTGATTCCCATCCCTGAGCGTTCAGCAGTGGCTACCCCTCCAAGGCGTTGATGTTGCGCACCAACTGGACGCGGTGAACGTCGCGGAGATAGTGGAACGAGTAGAAGACGGACTTAGCCATGATTCCCGAGCGCCTTCCTTTCCCTGCGGCCAGAGCGTCCCGGACGAGCCATGCTTATCAGCTCCGTCTGACACTTCGCCCGAACCGTCTTCGAACTGCTGCAAACGCGAAGACTGCCTTGACTGGTTGACAGGCGCAGCGGTGTTCCCGCTCCGGTGGCACTGCTAGAAGACTAGACCTGAGACCCAACGCACCCAAGGCCGCCAGCTTTCGACCAACGTCTTCGGTCAGTACACCTAGAGGTCCTCCAGCTCCGACAGGGCATCGCCCGAGTATTTGGAATGCGCAGAATCATGGGTGTCGTGCAACGCGTTGGCGACGAACTCCGCCCCAGCCTCACGAGTCGCCATGAAATCGCGGAGATCGGACATCTTTAGGCGCTGGTGGCTGCCCACGAGGTGGAAGGGAAGGTCACCGTCCCTCATAAACTTTAGCAGGTGCGGGCGGCTCATTTTCATGAGCTTTGCAGCCTGGTTCGGGGAGAGCTCCGCATCGTCGGCAAGCAAGTTCACGGTGATGCCGTCTTCGTTTGCCTCCGCGACCCGCTGAAGAAGGACACCCAGCGGGGAATCTTGTTCCTTGCGTATGAATTCGCGCAGACGCTCAAGTTCCGCCTCGCCGAGCGAATTCCCCTCCAACTGACCAAGCAGTGCGTTGGACATGGGGTCCTCCTTCCATCGTTCATCTGTAATAACTGTAACTGCGGGCCGGCGGGAAGTGCAACCCCACGGTTATCCACTTCATATGCCCCACCCAAGCCGCAAGCAGAATCTGCGCCTACGGTGGGCCGGGTGAAATCAACGAGCAAAACCAACGACGCCGCCGCCCACGCCGCGGCGATAGTGGTGACCGCGCTGGTCGTGCTCGCGTTCACGGTGGGAAAGGCGTTCGTGTCCATCCCCGGGTTGTGGACGGCGGAGTCCCACCAGCTCAGCCAGGTACGGCTCAACCCCTTCGAGACCTTCCAGTACGCGCGCGTGTGGTGGGGGCCGTGGCTGAACCTCTTCGGCAACATTGCGCTGTTTCTGCCGGTCGGCTTCGTCGCGTACCGGGGGTCGGTGGGGCGGGCGGTACTGTTCGGCCTGGTGTGCAGCCTCGGCATCGAGGTTGCCCAGTACGTGTTCTCGTGGGGCTACAGCGACACTGACGACGTGCTCTGCAACGTCGTGGGTGCGTGGCTGGGGGCGGGGGCGGCCGGAGGGACGTCGAGAGGCAATCGCGCAACAGTGCTCTGGTGCATTGCGGCAGTGGGCGCGGTGAGCCTCGTGGTGTGGGCGGCGCTAGGGTTGACCGCATGAGCGAGCGCGGATGGTTTACCAGGCGGGTCTTCCCCACCGGCGGGGAGCCCGACCCGCGGTTTACCCTGGCCAACGAGCGCACCTTCCTCGCCTGGACCCGCACCGCGCTCGCGTTCTTGGCGGGCGGCATCGCGCTCGAGGCGTTCGAGCTGCCAGGCATCGAACCCGGCGTACGCAAGGTCGCGGCAGCGGCCGTTATCGTGATCGCCATGGCCATTTCCGCAGGTGCGGCGGTGCGGTGGGTGCGCATCGAGCGGGCCCTGCGTCACGACGAGCCCCTGCCCGCCCCCGCCATCATCCCCGTGCTGTGCGTGGCGGTGTTCGTCGCGGCGGCGGTCGTGGCGGTGAGCCTGCTCGCATGATTGCCGTGACCGACCCCGGCCTGCAGCCGGAGCGCACCGCCATGAGCTGGACCCGCACCGCGCTGGCCATGCTCGTCTGCGCGGCCACACTGGTGCGGTGGGCCGGTTCCTACCCGGCGCTGATCGTGGTGGCGGCGGTGGCGCTGGCGGCAGGCGCGCTGGTGATCGTGGCGCTGAACCGGCGGGCGTACCGCTTCGAGGCCTCCGCGCTTGCTCACGAGCGCAGCGCACCCAACGCCGCCGCCGTGTTTCTGCTGACCGCGATGATGCTCGGCACCGGCGGGCTGGGGCTGTACCTGGTGGTGGGGTGAGGGGGCTGGCTTCCGCCGCCACGCAAAGAGGGGCTCGGCGGGGGCGGCGAGGGGTGCTAGTTGCTCTCGGTGTAGTGGGCGTAGTGCAGCTCCAGCAGCTGCAGGCCCTGCGCGGTGCAGAACACTTGGGTGGGTGCGGTTTCGCGCAGGATGCCGAACGCCTCTGGCCAGAGCAGCCAGCTCTCCGCATTGGGGTTGAGCGGCTCGTCGTCGACGATCCACTCCACGATGGAACGCCAAATTTCCTCGCCCATCAGTTTTTCAAAGCCGAGGCGGATGTTGTCGGCGGCCTTGGGGATGGGGTTGTCGTGGTTGAGGAAGGCCAGGCCTGCTTTGGTGGGGGTCAGCTCGCCGCCGCGCTTTTTCAGCAGTCGGGCGTCGAGGAGCAGGTCGGCGACAGTGTTGGGGAACGGCAGTTCCGTCAGGTCCCGCACTTCCACGGCGAACGTGGCAGGCATCCCCCCGTGCTCGTATGGCACCCCGGGGGAGAAAATGCGCATGAGTTCGGCGAAGATGTCGGTGACATCGGGTAGATCGTCGAAGGAATCCGGCCCGAAGCCGGGGAAGGCAGGCAGGCTCTGCGTCGCCGGCGGACCAGGCATGCTCGGCACGTCGGGAACGTCTACCCCGTCCGGCCCGCCAAGCATCTCGCCGAAGAACTCGGTCACGGCGTTGATCATGGTGGGGTTGCGCTCCGGGTGCGGGTCCATGTCGATGATCTGGAGCAGGTCCGGGCGGGACTGGAGGAAGTCGTCGAAGTGCTGGGCCAGGCCGGGGCCTTCGGTGCCTTCGTCGGCGGCGGCGACCTCGTCGAAGAACATTTCCTCGGCGACGTTGCCGATGCGGGTGGCCACGGACACCGGGTCGGCCTGCGTCATGCGGTCGAGCATGCGCTCCGGCGGCATGACGGGCAGGTAGGAAAACATCAGGGTGATGGTCTCCAAGTCCGGCTCGATGCCGGCGGCCAGAAGGCGGGCCTGGTTGCGGAAGGTGGTCATCAGCTCTGGCCCCGAGCAGGCTTCGACGACGTCGGGCCCGGCGGCGTCGATAAGCATGGGCGTAGGGCCCTCGATGTTGGAGGGGCCCAAGACCTCGACGTGGATGTTCCAGTTGGCGGCGGGGTCGTAGACGTAGGTCATGGGCCGCATCTCGGCGACGGCGAGCTCGTTTTCCTGGTGCTCGCCGGGGCCGGGCGCGGCTGTGAAGACGGAGCGCTGCGCGCCCTCCTGGCTGACGTAAAGGTGGGTGGCGGCACCGGTGAAACCGAGGGACGCGTCGATGATCTGGGACAACTCGCCCAGCGTCATGGTCTCCTCGACGTTGACGCAACGGGAAATTTCGGGCGAGGTGCCCTCCACGATCATGAGCACAGAAACGGTCATACCGGCAACCTTACGGCCTAAACCACGAACAGGAACGCACACACGACGGCAGTCACCGCGCCCGCGGTCAGCGGCACGGCGGTGCGGCGAACCACGTCGATCGGGTTGACCTGCAGCGCGCCAGCGACGATGAGCACCGCCGCGTTAACCGGAGAGGCCTGGCGCATGGTGTTGGAGGCGGCCCAGATGGAGGTGAGCATCTGCGGGGCGGACACGGCGGAGTCGGCGGCGATGCCGGGCACCATCTCGGAGAACGCGAAGTAGGGTGCGACGCCGGAGCCGGTGAGCAGCGCCATGGTGGCGGTGGCCAGCACGAACACCAGCACCATCAGCACGGCGGCGCCGGAGGAAGCCTGCGCCAGGTTGGTCAGGGCCTCGATCACGCCCATCTGGGTGATGCCCTCCACCAGGATGGCGGCGGCGACGATCAGGGAGACCACGCCGGCGGCGCCCTCGCCGAGGCCCTTGAAGAACTCCTGGAGGGAGTCGGCGGCGTAGTTGACGTCGCGCAGCCGGATGGCCTCGATGATCATGGTGACCATCAGGGACACCACGGTCACCGGCAGGATGCCGGCCTCGAAGGAGACTACGCCGAGGCGGTTCAGCGCGGCGGAGACGATGATCAAAAGCAGCGGCAAAAGCGGCAGGATGGCGTAGAAGCCGGGCAGGCCCTCGGCGCGCTCCACGGCTTCGCGGATGCGGCGGTCAGACTCGCTGTCCCTCGCCGCTTCGAGCTCGGCGTCGGACACGCCGACGCCGGACTTGACCAGGTCTTTCTTGTCGCAGCGGTGCTGCCACCACATGTGCACGAACGCGATGACCACCAGCGCGGGGATGGTGGCTTTGGCTACGTTGCCGAAGGTGAACTCGGTGACGGTCATGCCGGTCAGCTCCGCGGCCTGGATCAGGCCGGCTTCCAGCGGCGACGGGGCGATGGTGGAGGCGGTGGCCACGATCGCGCCGACCGTCAGCGGCGTCAGCCCGGCGGCGATCAGCGCCGGCATCAGCGTGGCCACGAGCAGCAGTGACAACGCACTGGCAGAGGGCACAACGAAGGACAACAGCGTTGCGACGGCAAACCCGATGGGCACGAGCCAGTAGGAGCCGTGGAAGCGGCGCAGCGGGCTGGACAGCGCCACCACCGTTTTGGCGTCGGCGCCGATGTGGCGCATGTAGCCGACGAAGCCGAACAGCACCATGATGGCCATGCCGGTGCCGGCGAAGCGGGACTTGAACAGGGACTCGATGATCAGCAGCTCGTCGTAGAACGCGTTGCCGGAGGATTCGATGTCCGCGGTGGAGTGGTCGATGCGCCCGGTGGCTGCGGCGATCATGAGTAGCAGCACGCCGACGGCGAAGATGGAGGAGGCCGCGTGGACCTTTTTGGCAATGAAGTAGCCGACCGCAATGACGGCGAGAATGGCAAAGAAAATATAAAGCACGCTGCGATTATGCAGCGTTAAGCCACGCCCCGCTGGGTGAATGCGCGGGGTGTGGCCAATCTCTCGGCAAAAGTCGGAAAAACTATGCCGGCTGGCCGCCCAGGATGAGCACGTGGGCGATGTTGTCGGAGCGGTTTTTCAGCCCCAGGGTGCGGTGGCCAGCGTCCAGCATGCCGGCGGAGTGCGGCGGCACCGGGGTGTTGTTCACGGTGATGTCCCCGTCGGGGGCGACCACGGCGTACTCGAACTCCTCGTAGACAGTGACCGCCAGTTCGGCGTCCGGCGCGATGGTCAGCTGGGCTGCCACACAGGGCTCAATCGTTTCCACGGCGCCGGTGCGGCCGAACATGCGCCCGGAGAAGACGAAGGCCTCGCCTGCGGATTCGGTGGTCACGCTGCGCAAGCCAAACGCGTCCGGCTGGGCGCGTTGGATCTTGTCGGGGACTGCTTCAGCGTCGACAAGCACCTGCACCTGCGCGCGCTCGAGCACGCCGCCGAGGCGGGCGGTGCCGTCGTGCCGCCATGCGAAGGATTTGCAGCCGGCGGGGGTGTCGTTGGGTCCGCCGAGGCCCCTGAGGAATGCGACCCCGCGCCAGGGGCCCGCGTTCAGCTCAATGAATGACATGGCGGCAAGCTTATATGATCCGGCGCTGCCGGGCTTCCTCCACGGCCGCGGTGCGGTTGTCCACGCCGAGTTTGGCGTAGATGTGGATCAGGTGCGTTTTCACGGTCGCCTGCGAGATGAACAGCTGCTGGGCGATCTCTTTGTTGGAGGCGCCGGTCTGCAGCGCGCGCAGCAGCTCAATCTCGCGCGCGGATAGCGCCTCGGCGGGGTTGACCAGCCGGTCCGCGAGCACGTTGGCCACCTGCGGGGAGAGCACTCTTTTGCCTTGCGACGCGCTCCGCACTGCCTCGTACAGCTCATCCTCCGGCGCGTCCTTGAGCAGGTAGCCCATGGCGCCTGCCTCCACCGCGGCGACCACGTCTGCTTGGGTGTCGTAGGTGGTCAGGATCAGCACCGGCGGCCCACCGGCGGCGACGAGGCGGCGCGTGAGCGCGATGCCGTCCGCGCCGGGCATCTGGATGTCGGAGACCACCACGTCCACCCCCTCGGGCACCTCGGCGTTGCCGTCGGCGGCCTCGGCGACGACTTCCACGCCGTCGAAGGAATTGAGCACGGCGCGGAGGCCGGCGCGGACGACCGGATGGTCGTCGATAAGCATGACGCGAAGTGTCATTTCTCCTCCACAGGCAGGGTTGCGGCGAGGACGTTGCCCTCCACCGTGAGCTCGCCGCCGACCTCCTCGACGCGGGCGCGCAGGCCCTTCAAGCCGTAGCCCTCGGGCCCGGTGATGCCGCGGCCGTTGTCGAAGACGTCGATGGTTGCGGTCGCACCAAGCCTATCCACGGTCACCACCGCCGACGAGGCACCCGCGTGCCGCACGATGTTGCTCAGGCCCTCGCGCACGACGCGCTCCGCCACCGACGCGCACGGTTCCGGCAGCTCAACCGCCTGGACGCGGACCTCGAGCTGCTCGCCGAGCGCGCGCTGGCGATCCTGGGCGTGGCGGGCCAGGCGCTCCAGCCGCACCGGCAGCGTCTCGCGCGCGGGGGGTTTCGTTTGCGTGCTCGCGGAGTTTTCGGCGACGAAGCGGCGAGCCTCCGCCAGGTTGTCGGAGGCGGTGGAGCGGATCACGTTCAGCGTCTCGCGCGCCGGGTCGCCTTGGGTGAGCTGCTTGTCCATCGCCCGGCCCAGCAACACGATGGAGCTCAAACCCTGCGCCATGGTGTCGTGCACCTCGCGCGCCAGGCGCGCCCGCTCCTCCGCCACACCCGCGGCGTGCTCGGCCTTCGCAGCCTCGCGCTGGGCGGCCCTGAGGTCCTCGGCCATCTGCCGGTAGTGGTCCGCTTCCGCGCGCAGCGCCTGGTAGGCGTGCACGATGATCACCGCCAGCACGGTGCCGATGGTCGGGCCGATGATCGCGCCGGGCCCTCCCCCGGGTGCGGTGGAGGCGAGCGCCACGGCCAAAAACGCCGCGGTGGCCGCGAGCTCCCACCAGGTGTTCAGCAGCACGCACGCCAGCATGACCAGCGGGAACTCGAGCCACACGAACTCGCCGGACATCTGCACCAGCCCCACCCACAGCGTCGCCACCACCGCGAGCCACGCGTGCGGCGCCCACGCCGGGTAGTCCTTGCCGTGGAAGTGCCAGACGGTGCCGGCCATGTAGACGCAGGCGAACGCCAGGGGCAGGGCGAGGGCGGTCACGGGTGCGCCGCTACGCAACTGCCCCACGAGCCCCACCGCAAGCAGCACGGCGACGAGCACGTGCAGGCTCACGCGCAGAAAGTCGAGCAGGCGGGTGGTGGACAACATGCGTCTGAGCGTAGATCAACCGATCGGTTGAGCGGGATTTCAACCGCCTGCGCGATGTATCAAGGTGCAGGTCAACGGCAGGATTAACACCATGTTCGTAGGAATCAGAGAAATCACGTCAGCCAAGGGGCGCTTCGGGCTGATCGCAGGCACCGTGGCGCTGATTACGCTGCTGGTGGTCGTGCTCACCGGACTGACCGCCGGCTTGGGCAAGCAAAACACGTCCGCGCTGGAGGCGCTGGACCCGCAATCGGTGGTCTTCCAGGACCCGGAGGACATCTCGTTCACCACCTCCCGCGTCGAGGCGCGCGACGGGCTCACCCCGCTCGGTGCCAGCCAGATGCTCATGACCAAGGACAACGGCGAGGACGCGGCCGTGGCCATCCTGTCGCTGCCGAAGGGCACCGAGCTCCCAGGGGGCCAGAAGCTTTCCGACGAAGCCGTGGCCGCACCCTCCCTCGAAGTCGGCGAGGGCGAGACCGTGACCGTCGCCGGCAACGACATCACTGTCGGTGCGACCGGCGAGGATCTCGCGTTCTCCCACTCCCCCGTCCTGTGGGTGCCCACCGAGTTCTGGCAGGCCGTCATGCACACCGACGCCGACGGCTCGGTGCTGCTGGCGGACCACGACGTCGACGGCGGGGTGAGCCTGAAGGAGGCCTTCGACGGCCTGCCGGCGTACTCCTCGGAGCAGGGGTCGCTGAAGCTGATCCAGGGCTTCCTCTACGCCATCGCCGCGCTGGTGATCATCGCCTTCCTCACCGTGTGGACGATGCAGCGCACCCGCGACCTGGCCATCCTGAAGGCCATCGGCGCATCCAACTCCTACCTGCTCAAGGACGCCCTCGGTCAGGCCGCGGTGATTCTGGGCATCGGCGCGCTCATCGGCGGCGTCGCGGCGTTCGGCCTCGGCCTTGTCATGCAGGGTGGCGCACCGTTCTCCCTGACCGCGCTCACGGCGATCGCTCCCCCGGTGGCCATCTGGGCCCTCGGCATGGTCGGCGCCCTGATCGCCACCCGTTCCATCTCGAAAGTTAACCCTCAGTCGGCTCTTGGAGGTGTCGCATAATGCTCGAACTCAACGATGTCACTGTCGCATTCAAGGACGGCCAGGAAATGCGCACTGTACTGGACCACCTGGAATTCACCGCCAAGCCCGGCGAGATGACGTTCATCGTCGGCGAGTCCGGTTCCGGCAAGTCCACCCTGCTGTCCGTCGCAGCCGGCCTGATTCAACCGGACTCCGGCACCGCCAAGCTCAACGGCGAGACCGTGGACAACGATGTGCGCCGCGACAAGATCGGCATGATCTTCCAGCAGGCCAACCTCATCGCCGCGCTGAACGTGCGCGACCAGCTGCTGGTCACCGACCACATTCGGGGCATCAAACCCCGCCGCGACCGGGCGGAGGAACTGCTGGCCACCGTCGGCCTGGAGGGCCTGGGCGACCGCCGCATCGGCGAGATGTCCGGCGGCCAGCGCCAGCGCGTCGGCATTGCGCGTGCGCTCATGGGCGAGCCGTCGCTTCTGCTTGCGGACGAGCCCACCGCCGCCCTCGACGCCGACCGCTCCCAGGAGATCGTGACGCTGCTGCGCCAGCTCACCACCGAGCGGGACATCGCCTGCGGTTTTGTCACCCACGACCGCTCCCTCATCGAGAGCAGCGACGAAGTTTTCGAACTCGGCGTCAACGCCCCCGCCTACGCCTAGACTGGCGCCCGTGTTCTACCGCGCCCCCGGCCCCGCCCCGCTCGACCCTGTCCTGCTGGCCAGGGAGATCGAGCGCAGGGCGGGGCTTTCGTCGTCCGGGCCCCAGGTGCGCGCTCTCCCGCAGCTGCCTGACGACGACCTTGCGGCCGGCGACGGATACTGGCTCGCGGGCCGGGGTGTCGTCGATAAGCTGCGCGCCTTGGACCGCAACGTTGTCGCGTACGCGGTCGGCGAGGCGTTCATCGTGACCTCGCTGCAGGAAATGGGCGCGACGATGCTGCGCGGCCGCGACCTTGTGCGCGTGCCGCACGGTATCTTCCGCGTGCCCGAGTGGGGCCAGCGCACGTTTGTCGCCGGCGAGACCGCGGAGTTTCTGCGCGGCTACCTGGAGCTGGAGGCCGCAGGGCGGTTCGTGGAACCCGCGCGCTACCGCAGGAGGGACCGCGAGCGGGTGGCCATGACGGTAAACGCCAACGCGCCGAGCACAGCCGTGGACAGCAGTGTGCCGCCCAAGTAACCCAGGTCCACCGTGGCGGCGCCCAGCGCCGAGCCCGAGGCGATGCCAACCTGGAACGTGACCACGTACACCGAGCTGGCCAGGTCCTGGTTGCGCTGGCCCGCGAACAGGAAGATCGTGGTGGCCACCGTGGGCAACGCGCCCGCGGCGATGCCGAAGACCACGATCACCGCGAACATGCCGATACCCGTGTTGTAGTGCAGCGCCAAAAGGCCCGCGATGCCGGAGGCCACCAGCGTGGCGGTGGCGATGCCGTTGAGGCGGATCATGCGCGCATCCACCAGACGGCCCGACAGGGTCACCCCGATCAGGCCGGCGATGCCGAACAACGCCACGCCGTAGGGCACGAAGCGGTGGCCGGCCGTGGCTTCGATGAGCAGTGCCAGGTAGGTGAAGGTGACAAAGATCGCCATGACCGCCAGCACAAGGTAGATGACCAAAGACGGGATGGCCGACTTCGTCGCTTGCGCGCCGGTTTGCTGCGCCGGCGGCTTGGCGGGCAGGCTGGGCAGGGAAATCACCAGCATCACCAGCGCCCCCACTACAGCGGCGCCGAGTACCCAGGTGGAGGCGCGCCAGCCGATCGCCGAGCCCATCGCCGTGGTCAGCGGCGAGCCGATCACCATCGACAGAGTGGAGCCGAACGACACCGCTGCGACCGCCTTGCCCATCTGCCCCGGCGGCGCAATCCGCGCGGCAACCGGGTTGACCAGTGACCAGAACAGGCCGTGAGTAAACGCCGCAGTCACACGGCCCGCCACCAGCGTGGCGTAGCTTGTGGCCGTGGCCTGCAGAATGATGCCGCCGAGCAGGAATACCAGCGTGGCGATGAGCAGGTAGCGCCTGTCCACCTTCCGCGTGAGGTGCATCAGCGGGATAGTCACCACCGCGACCAGACCGGCGTAGACGCTCATGAGCAGGCCAATCTGACCCTCAGAGACGTTCAGGTCCCGCGCCATCGGGGAAATTAGGCCGATGGCGAACATCTCGAACGTGACATACACGAACGCAGCGAAGCTCATCGCCGTCAGCGGGACGACGGGGAACTTCGCTGTTTGCTGTGGGGATTGCTGGGAGTTGTGCACCGCGTCAAGATACGGCTACTGGTCACCCAGCGCAAACGCTGCGCCGGCAGCGCCGAGGGCAACCAGGATCGCCATAATCACGCCGATGATCACGCCCGGGCTTGCGGACGAACCGCCGGACACCGTGTCTGCGGTCTTCTCCGTCTTAGGCGTGGTCTGCGAAACCGAGATGCTGGTCACCCGGTTGGAGGTCACCGAGGCGGTGACGTTACCGGTGGTGACAGTGTGGGTCACGGAATCGTTGGACCGGCCCGGCTGCTGCGTCGGGGTCTTGTACGGGTTCTTCGACGGCGTGGTGGTCGGGGTGTCCGGGTTCGGGCCGTCGGTAGGCAAAAGTGCGTTGCCGCCACCTGCGGCGCAGGTTGTGCGGGCGTCCTCGAACGCCACCATCAACTTCGACACACGACGAGCCTGCTGCACATCCGGCAGCTGCTCATACGCGTCAACCCACGCCTCGACCTGGTCCTTCGGCATTGCCGGGTAGTCGCGAGACTGCTGCTCAATCAGCCCCTCGCGGTCCGGGATCAGCGCGAACTCCGCGAAGCCGTCGCGAGCCGGCACAGTGATCTCGCCGTTGCGCACAGCGTTATCGATGATGTCCCAGTACTTCGTCATGTCGAACGCCTGGTGGTCGCTAACGGCCGCCGAATTCCACACCTGCGTGAAGTACGCGCGGGAAGAATCGATGTCCGCACCAGTGTCCTCCGCGACACGCTGAGCCCACATCTCGATATTGGCTTCGAGGTTGCTGTTGAAGTAGGTCACGTACGAGCCGGTGAACAACTCCAAAAACGGTGCGACGGTATCCGGAGCAGCTGGGTACAACTGCTCAAACGCGGACGTCCAGCGGGCCCGTTCATCCGATGCGCCGATGCCGACACTGCGGTCGAGCGAATCAATGTACTTACGTTCAGCGTCATTCACCTTCAGCGAGCACACGCCATCGCTGGGCTCGCCCACGGTAGCTGCACCGGCGGAAGGCACGACAAACGCGGCCGCTGCAGTTGCGGCTGCGCATGTGAGCGCTACAATCCTCCGATTTTTTAACACACCGATAGCGTAGCGCAGAGGTACAACAATTCAGCATTCGTAAGAGGCGTGACGTGGCTCTCTTAAACGGCCCTGGCCGTTTAAATTCGGGGAACACGCAGGTTGCCGGAACGTTGACTCAACTTTCTAAGCAAAATAAAAGGTAGGTTCTAGGGTTGGGTGCGCCCTTTATGGGGCATTGTTGCTTGTCAGCGGGCGAAATTACACGCACGTCATTCAAAGATGTTGACGTTTTTATGCGGTGGGGTGCGGGTCGGGGCCACCTATCCGCCCTTGCCACGGGCTGTTTCCAGCTACAAGGATCCAGCTATTCGACGTAAAACAGCGATTTACGAGGTCCAGATAGCTGGATCCGCTGTTGTGGGGGCGGGTGGCTGCTCTGTGTGCGCCCCAGGCTTGCGGAATCCGCAGCTCCGCATTGCGGACAATCAAGGGGCAACCAACTATTGGTCGATACCCACGATCTGCTTCGCGATGTCCCGGGCGAAAGGACTCACGCCTCCGATGGTGCCGGCGCCCGGGCCGTTCAACGCATCGAAACCCAGGACGAACAGGCCGGGAGTGTCCAGGCCGCGCTCCAACCCCCGCATGGGGGACAGCGCGGGGCGGAAGCCGGTGGCCCAGATCAGGGCATCGAAGTCGGTCAGGGAATCGAGGGACGAGACCATGGGTGAGGCGTCGAGAAGTCCCTGCGCACGGGCGCGGCGCACTTCGGGCACAACCACGATGTCGCCGCCGAAGTCGGCGCCGCCTGGGTCGCCCTCGCCGCGCGCGATGGCGACGAAGCGTTCGCGGTTGCGGCGGAACAGCTGCGCGCCGTCGACGTCGTCGGGCATGAAGGTGGGCGGTCGGCGGGTGAACCACTGGACGTCCACGCCGGACAACCCGAGGTCGGCGACGATTTGCGCGCCGGAGTTGCCCCCGCCGACCACAGCGACGCGCTGCCCCGAGAAGTCCGAGGGACGCCGGTACGAGGCGGAGTGCAGCTGCTGCCCCGCGAACGCCCCTGGCACGAACGGGACGAAGGGCGCGGACCAGATTCCGGTGGCCATCACAACATTGCGTGCGGAAAAGCTGTTGAGGTGGAAGGCGGAGCCGTCGAAAAGCAAATGCTTGACCCGCTGACCTCGGCGGATGGGCAGGGAATACCGCTGTTCGTAGCGGGACAGATACTTCACCACGTGATCGCGCGGCGGGTAGCCGTCGTAGTGGGGCATGGGCCAGCCGGGCAGGTTGGAAAACTCCGCGCGGGAGAAGAGCGTCAGCGCGTCCCAGTAGTGCGGCCACGCCCCGCCGGGCTTATCGGAGGCATCCAGCACGACAAAATCCGCGCCGTATTTGCGCAGGTAGTACGACACGGCGAGGCCGGATTGGCCCGCGCCGACAACGACGGCGTCAAGCATGGGTGCCTCGGGTGCATAGCGCAGAAGCGTGGCGGACAAAATCGGCGATGCGGCCAGCCGGCGCGGTGGCGGGGCCGAACGGGGTCTCGGCGGCGAGTGACGCTGCGAGCGCGTGGACGGTCACCGCCCCGGTGGTTGTGGCCGCTATGGCGGCGTCGGCGTATGGGGTGCATGCTGCCGCCAACGCCAGGTGCGCACCCATGATGCCGGCGAGCACGTCGCCCGAGCCGGGGGTCGCAGCCCAAGAATGGCCGGCGTCGACGGCGTGGACCAGGTGCGGCTCGTCCTCCGGTGCGACCAGGGTGATTCGGCCCTTGCGCACGATCGTCGCGCGCAGCGTTGCGGCGAGGGCGAGTGTCTCTTCGAAGCGGATTCCCGCGGCAACTCCGGCCGCTTTCTGGAGGCGCGCGAACTCGCCGTCGTGGGGCGTGAGCACTGTAGTCTGCTGCCGTTTGGCCACCTGTTGGCGCAGTTCAGGGTGTTCAGTGAGGAGGGTGAGGCCGTCGGCGTCGATGAGCACGGGCACCTCCTGGCGCAAGATCCACGCCAGCTCGCGCGCGGCTGCTTCGTCGGTGCCGGCGCCGGGACCGAACACCCAGGCCTGCACCCGTCCCGCTTCTTCGAGCTTTTGCGTGACGACGACCTCCGGGCGTGCCCGCACCACCTCAGCGGCCTGCGGACCGGAGTAGCGCACCATTGCTGGCGAGGCATGCACCGCTCCAGACACAGCGAGCACGGCAGCTCCCGGATACCCACCACTGCCTGCGCGGATACCCACTACTCCCCCGCTGTACTTGTCGTCGTAAGGGCCAGGCTCGAGGGAGCGAACCGACGCAGCACCAAGTGGGGTAAGGCTGCTGGGCCAATGGCCAGGGCCCGGCACGGCCCGGTTGGCGAGCACCAGTGCGGGTCCCTCATGCGCCCATTCCGGCAGGGTATCCAGCAGCGTACTGTGCAGCGGACGCCCCGGCAGGCCGATGTCCGCGAGCAGCTGCACACCGCACTCCGGGGCAAGCGCGTGTGCGCGACGAAATCCGCCGAACGTGACGGTGGCGTCGGCGGTGACGTGCAGCTCACCCGCTACGCCGGTGTCCGCATCCACGCCGGAGGGCACGTCCACAGCCAGGACATGCACGTTGCGAAGCCAGGCGACCACGTCCGCGAGCTCTCCCCGCAGGCCGCCGGATCCGCCGATGCCGGTAATGCCGTCGATGGCCAGGGCGTATTCCGCGGAACTATCCGGCA
The DNA here is from genome assembly GCF_001807265.1 of Corynebacterium sp. HMSC05H05. Classification (GTDB taxonomy): domain Bacteria; phylum Actinomycetota; class Actinomycetes; order Mycobacteriales; family Mycobacteriaceae; genus Corynebacterium. The sequence continues at coordinate 26,445 of NZ_KV788369.1, read as the reverse complement.
GCCGTTCCAGCACGGTGCCGCCGGCGTCGGTGAACGCCGAAAGGGCCCGCCCTTGGGCGTGTCCGGCAGTCAGCAGCGCAGCCACTTTGTGGCCGGCGAGCTGCAACTCGGCACCGGCGTAGAGCGCGTCACCGCCGTTGCCGCCCGGGCCGGCGAGCACGAGTGCGCGGCCGCCCGCACCGTGCGCCAGCATCGCCTCAGCTGCCTCGTACACCGCGTGCGCCGCCGACTGCATCAGTTCATCTGGGTGCGACTGGGCTTCCAACAGCGGCGCCTCCGCCGCCCGAATCTGGTCTGCGGTGAAAGTCGTGGCGTGCATGCGCACCACACTACCCGTGCCCTAAAGTGCCTGGCAGGACGGACAAAAGAACAGGTTTCTGCCCTCAAACTGCTGTTTTTCGACGGGCCGCCCGCACACGTGGCAGGGCTCGCCGGTGCGTCGGTAGACGTAGACCTCTCCCCCGTGGTCGTCCTCCCGCGGGGCGCGCTCCATCGCCTCGGGCAAGTGCTCGGGCCGCACGGTGTCTATGCGCCCGGTTTCCACCCCGTCGGCCATGAGCGCCACTAGGTCGGCCCAGATGGCGTCGAAACGCTCGCGCCCCAGCTCACGGCCCGGGATGAACGGGGAGATGCCCTGGCGGAACAGCGGCTCGGCGCGGTAGATGTTGCCCACCCCGGCGAAGTAGGCCTGGTCCATCATCAGCGAGCCGATGGCGCGCCGGGAGCGCCGCACCCGCTCGAACAGCGCGTCCGGGTCCGCGGCGGGAGAAAGCGGGTCCTCCCCGGCGGCGTCCAGAATCGCCTGCTGCTCCGCTGGGGTGATGTAGGCGCACTTCTGCGGGCCGCGCAGGTTGGCTGCTATCTCCCCTGCTCCCCCGTCCGGCACGAGCCGCAGCCGGATCTGGCCGTGCAGCGTATCGGCCGGTTCGAACGAGAACTTCCCAATCAGCCCCAGGTGCACATGCACGGTCGCGTCCGGAAACTGCAGGAACAGGTGTTTTCCGTGGGCTGCAGCGTGGGTGAGCGGAGTGCCGTCGATAAGCGAAGGTGCAAAGCGCCCCTGCGGCGAGCTTGCGGCGACCGGCGCGGGGCGGAAGTCCGCGTTGAAGCGGCGCGCAAGGCGGTGAATGACATGACCCTCAGGCACGGTGGCTGACTGTACTATTGCTCGCATGCCGTATGAGATCGGGTTCGACCGCGAAAAATACATCCAGATGCAGTCCGAGCACATCCAGAAACGGCGCGCCGAGGTGGGTGGCAAGCTGTACCTGGAAATGGGCGGCAAGCTTTTCGACGACAACCACGCCTCCCGCGTCCTGCCCGGATTCACTCCCGACAACAAGATCGCCATGCTGGACCGGATCAAGGACGAAGTGGAGATTGTCATCTGCTTCAACGCCGGCGACGTGGTGCGCCAGAAGATGCGCGCGGATCTGGGCATCACCTACGAAGACGACGTGCTGCGGCTTGTGGACGTGTTCCGGGACCGCGGATTTTTGGTGGAGAACGTGGTGGTTACGCAGCTGGAGGGCCACAACCAGAACGTCGAGGCCTTCGTGGAGCGCCTCGCCCGTCTGGGGCTGAAGGTTTCGCGCCATTACATGATCCCGGGCTACCCCAACGACACCGCGAAGGTGGTGAGCGAAGACGGGTTCGGCCGCAACGACTACGTGGAAACCACCCGCGACCTGGTGGTGATGACCGCGCCGGGGCCCGGCTCCGGCAAGCTGGCCACCTGCCTATCCCAGGTGTACCACGAGCACAAGCGCGGCATCGACGCTGGCTACGCCAAGTTTGAGACGTTCCCGATCTGGAACCTGCCGCTGTCGCACCCGGTGAACCTGGCGTACGAGGCCGCCACGACGGACTTGGACGACATCAACGTCATTGACCAGTACCACCTGGAGGCCTACGGGGAGAAGGTGTCCAGCTACAACCGCGACATCGAGGTGTTCCCGCTGCTGAAGACGCTGCTGCGGGAGGCCACCGGCGCGGACCCGTACCAGTCGCCGACGGACATGGGTGTGAACATGGCGGGCTACTGCATTTCCGACGACGCCGCGTGCCGCCACGCCGCCGAGCAGGAGATCATCCGTCGCTATTACGCGGCGCTTGTGGACGAGCGCCGCGCGGACGCCGACTCCACTGTCTCCGACCGCAACTTCAACGTCATGCGCAAGGCGGACCTGTCCGTGGAGGACCGAGTGGTGGTCGCGCCCGCGCTGGAGGTGGCGGAGCGCACCGGCAAGCCCGGCGCTGCGTTGGAACTGCCGGACGGCCGCATCGTCACCGGTAAGACCTCCGATCTGCTCGGCCCGTCCGCCGCGGTGCTGCTCAACGCCTTAAAGCTGCTGGCCGGCATCGACGACGACGTGCACCTGCTCTCCCCGGACTCCATCGAGCCGATCCAGACGTTGAAGACCCGGCATTTGGGCTCGGTGAACCCGCGCTTGCACACCGACGAGGTGCTCATTGCGTTGTCCGTGTCGGCGTCCGGCAACCCGGATGCGGCGCTGGCGCTGGAGCATTTGAAGTCTCTGCGCGGGTGCGACGCGCACATCACCACGATTCTGGGGTCTGTGGACGAGGGTATTTTCCGTAACTTGGGGGTGCTTGCCACCTCGGAGCCGAAGTACTGGCGCAAGGCGCTGTACCACAAGCGTTAAGTTTTCCAACACTAACTATTGCGCTGGTTTCGGTTGTAGTTTATTGTCTGGGTCATGCGGGAACAGCAATCTCCGGTGGAAGATGCATTAGCCGAGCTCAACAACAACCTGGCCGTCGCGCGCACGCGCGCGGAAGACCACGTCACGCTGCCGAAACAGACGGCTGTGTGGGTCCGTGACCTGCTCGAGGACCTCGCGGAGGGGCGCCTGGTGCGCCCGGCGGAACCAGACGAGGAGATGACCACCCAACAGGTGGCCAACCTGCTCGGCGTCTCGCGCCCGTTTGTGGTCAAGCTCATCGACGACGGCAAGCTTCCCGGCCACAAGGTGGGCACCCACCGCCGCGTGTACACGCGCGACGCCCTCGCGTTCAAGGAGAAGCGGGGCTAAGGTGCAAGAGCTTTTGCTTGACGACGGCGCACGCGTCCTCGCCGTCGTCGCCCACCCCGACGACATGGAGTACGGCGCCTCCGCCGCTGTTGCCAAATGGGCCGAAGACGGCGTCGAGGTGGCGTACTTGCTGCTCACGCACGGCGAGCACGGCATCGCGGGCGGGGATCCCGCGCAGGTGCGCGAGACGCGCACGAAGGAGCAGCGCCGCGCCTGCGACATCGTCGGTGCTGGCGATCTGGAGCTGCTCGACTTCACCGACGGACTGCTCGAGCACACCTTGGAGCTGCGCAAGGCCATCGCAAGGGAGATCCGTTCCTTTAAACCCACTGTGGTGCTCACCCAGGACTGGAGCGTTGTCGCACCGTGGGGCCTGAACCAGGCGGACCATCGGGTGGCGGGCATGGCAGCGGTGGACGCCGCGCGCGACGCCGGCAACGAGTTCCTCTTCCCGGAGCTGGGGCCGCGCCACCAGGCGAAAACGCTGCTGGTCACCGGCGCGAGTGAACCAGACGTGGCGGTGGTAGTGGAGCAGCGGCACGTGGAGAAAGGCGCGCAGTCCCTGGACGCCCACAAGGCGTACTTCCAGGCGCTGCCCGAGCACCCCAGCGGCGCGGAGATCGTCGGCGGGGCAGCCAAGCAGGGCGGCGAAGCGCTCGGCGTTCCACTGGCCATCGCGTTCAAAGCCTTTGACCTCTAACTTTCCCCGCTGGCCTGGGTGGACCTAGACTGCCAGGCATGACCAGCAAGATCCTGCTCTACTACAAGTTCCAGCCCATCGCCGACCCGGACGCGGTGCGCCTGTGGCAGCGGGACCTGTGCGAAGGCCTGGGGTTGACCGGCCGCATCATCGTGTCTAAGGACGGGATTAACGGCACCGTCGGCGGAGACATCCGTGCCTGCAAAACCTACGCCAAGAAAACCCGCGAGTACTTCAAGGGTATCGAGTTCAAGTGGTCCGAGGGCGGGGCGGAAGACTTTCCCAAACTCAGCGTCAAGGCCCGAGAGGAGATCGTCTCCTTCGGCGCGCCGGGCGAGCTCAAGGTGGATGAAAACGGCGTGGTCGGCGGGGGAGTGCACCTTAGCCCGGAGCAGGTCAACCAGCTGGTGGCCGACAACCCGGATGCGGTATTCTTCGACGGCCGCAACGCCCGCGAGGCCGAGATTGGCAGGTTCAAAGGCGCGGTGGTGCCGGATGTGGACACCACCCACGACTTCATTAAAGAGCTCGACTCCGGCAAGTACGACTGGATGAAGGACAAACCCGTCATCTCCTACTGCACCGGCGGGATCCGCTGCGAGGTGCTCTCCAGCCTCATGATCAACCGGGGATTCAAGGAGGTCTACCAAATCGACGGCGGCATCGTCCGCTACGGCGAGAAGTTCGGCAACTCCGGCCTGTGGGAGGGCTCGCTCTACGTCTTCGACGACCGCATGCACACCGAGTTCGGCGCGCCGGACGACCCGGACTACGTTCAGCTCGGCCACTGCGTGCACTGCGGGGAGGCCACGAACCAGTTCTACAACTGCGCAAACGAGCCGGAATGCCGCCGCCAGTACTTAAGCTGCGAAGCCTGCCGCGAGAAGAACCCGTACTGCGCGGAATGCAGCCAGCGAGCTACTGCGTCGCCAAAATCCCCAGCGTGACAATCAGCCACGCCATGGTGAACGGCACCAGCGGGATCCAGAACACGCCGATCCAGGGGATCCAGCGCTCGTAGCGGTTGAGCTTGCGCACGGTGATGACCGCACAGCTGAGCAGCCCCACCACCGGCGGGATCGAGGTCACTACAGCCCACCACGTGCGCCAGGATTCGGTGCAGAGCCAGGCGGAGCCAGCGTCGCAAAGCGGGCCGCCCTGAGCCCGCGAGATCACCGCAAGAATCAGCGCCAACAGTAGGGTAGCGGCTACCGTAACCAGCGCAAACGTGATTGCCTGGCGGGTGGAGCGGCGATTTTTGCGGTCCACCTCCAGCGGATCCGGCTGGTCCGCGAGCTCGTCGAAGGAGCGCGGCTCCGGCCGCATGCGCGAGAAACGGTCGGCGGGGGAGTGAAGGTCGTTCTCCGGGTGCTCCATGGAGCCCAACCTACTGCGCCGTCCCGGAGTGCGGGCACACCACCACAGGCACCGAGGCGTAGCGGATGAACTCGCCTTCCAACGTCCCCACAAACACGCTGGTGAACTGCGGCGACGGGTGGGTGCCCAAAAACATGATGTCGCCCTTCTTCCATTTCACGGAATCGATGGAACGCTTCCAGCTTTTCGCGGCGGAGACCGCGCTGGTCACGTCGAAGGTGTCGCACACCTCCGGCGCGAACTCGGCAGCCAGCGCCCACGCGTAGTCGCGGGCGTGGTCCAGCATGCCCAACACCTCCTCGTTCCACGCTGAAGTGTGCTTCTCGTAGGCCGTGGGCGAAAACGCGATGATGCGAAGCGGCAACCCCAGCTTGCAGGCCAGCGCGGTGGCGTAGTCCAGGCCGGAAAAATCCGGCTCAAGCGGGTCGTCCTCCACCACGATTGCGTAGGTCACGCGGGTGACGCCCTTCTTGGACAGCTTCACCCCGCGCGGGGCCAGGCCCAGCGGGACGGGGCAGGAACGCATCATCTCGTCCGCCACGCTGGAGGGGCGGAACCTGCCCTTCGGCGTCTTCGCGCGCGAGCCCAGCAGGATCAGGTCCGCGCCGAAATCCGCGGCGGTCTCATGCAGGGAGCGCACCGTGTCCTTGCTGTCCATAAGGCGGGACACTTCCTCCGCCCACTGCGAGCGCGGCAGGTGCTCCTTCAGCGCCTTTTCCACCCGTGAGTCGAATGTGGACTGCGCTTCTTTCATCCGCTTCTTCCGGCCTTTGGAGGCCTTGGAGAGGGACTTCGACCACTTGGACTGGGTGCTGGCCATGACCTGCACGGTCACCGGCAGTGAGCGGCCGAGCCAGGCAGCGAACTCCACTGCCTCGGTGTTTGCCACATCCCAACCCACGAGTACGCGCACGGGCAACGCGAGATTGGGAAGACTGGCGCTGTCAGCGCCGGGGGAGCTGCTCAGGGCCTGCCTCCTTGGCACGTGTCGGCGAATGCGAGTGTTCAGGTAATACACACATCATAAACATGTGCCCCTGCCACGGGAAAAGCGGTTACTCAGCGGAGCCCGTCGCGTAGGCGCGGGCGAGGTCGTTGAGCACCCCGGTCAGAGAGTCCAGCTTCTCCAACGCCTCGGTGTCGAGGGCGCTGAGCATCTGTGCGAGCGAACGGGTGCGCTCCGCGCCGACCCGCTCCAACTCCTCCCGGCCGAAATCGGTTAGCTCCACCGACACTCCGCGGCGGTCGTCCACCGACCGCACGCGGCGCACCAGCTCACGTTTTTCCAGTTGGTTGACGGTATTCGAGGCAGTGGGCAGGCGCACGCCTTCCTCTGCGGCCAACTTGCTGATACGCGTCGGGCCGCTAAAACCCAGCCTGTGCAACACGGACAGCTGCGGGCCGGTGAGGTCGGAGCTTTCCGCGTTGCGGAAATACGCCACGTACAAACTCGTCATTGCGGGGCGGATATCCGCAGCGATCCGCATAGCTTCTGCGGAGGGTTCGTCGTGCGCGACCACTGTGCACCTCTTTCTTCCAACTACTTTTCCAAAATCTAGCAGCAAAGACGGGGGTTATGATGGCCGGGATGTTCACGTACGAGCACGAGGTGTCCCACGAGTGGCAGCGCCGCCAGACGCTGCGCGAGTTCAAGCGTGGTCATGTGCCTATCGACGACGTTTGCGACGCCGACTTCCTGCTGCGCGCCGCAGCGCAACACCACGGTGCGGATTCCGCCAGGCCGTGCCCCGTGTGCGGAGAAGCGATGCGCGACGTGCGCTGGGTCTACTCCGAAAAACTGGGCAGGCGCACTGGCACCGCCCGCAGCGAGGAAGAGATAGACCGCCTCGTGGGAGAGGTGGGGCCGCTGACCGTCCATGTGGTGGAGGTCTGCCCGTCGTGCAAGTGGAACCATCTGTTACAAGAAGTCACAGCAGTACCAGTAGTGTGAATCCGAACTGGGCAGGTAGGGTGTCCGGTAGGAATTTGGTAGGTAGCTCGCCCGTTTGCCCCTCCCCGCGGGCGCGGCGGGTGCAAATGTGCAGGAAAAACGTGTGACTGAAAAGAGCGTTGAAAAGAGCGCTGACAAGAGCGCAGCGAAGGCGAAGGCTTCCAGCGGCACTACGGCAGTGAAGAAAAAGAAGCAGTCCCGCGCGTGGCAGTGGGTACTTGCATTCTTGCTGTTCCTTCTCCTGCTCGCGTTGATCCCGGTCGGCTGGTTCATGTGGAAATACTCCAAGGCCGAGATCCCGGGCCCCGGCGAGATTGAGACGGCGCAGATCTCCTCGATCTACTTCAACGACGGCGAAAACGAGCTCGCCCGCCTCGTGCCCCCGGAGGGTAACCGCGAACAGGTGGCCCTCGAGTCTGTGCCCGTGGAGGTCCAGGATGCCGTGCTGGCTGCGGAGGACCGCGACTTCTGGACAAACTCCGGCTTCTCGCCCACAGGTTTCGCCCGTGCGGCACTGGGGCAGATCACCGGCAATACGTCTGCAGGCGGCGGCTCCACCATCACCCAGCAGTACGTGAAAAACGCGCTGGTGGGCAACGAACACTCTTATGAGCGCAAGGCCAACGAGCTGGTCTATTCGGTGAAGATGACCAACCAGTGGTCCAAGGAGGACATCCTCCGCGCCTACCTGAACACCGTGTACTTCGGCCGCAACGCCTACGGTGTCGAAGCTGCCGCGCACGCCTTCTTTGACAAGCCGGCGTCCCAGCTCACCGTCGAGGAGGGCGGCGTGCTTGCCGCCTCCATCCAGCTGCCCAGCGAGTTGGACCCGTGGACGAACCGCCAGGCTGCGGAGCAGCGCTGGAACTACGTCATGGACGGCCTGGTGGAGATGGGCAAGCTGTCCCCGGAGCAGCGCGCCGGGATGGTCTACCCGGAGACCCGCGATCCGGCTTCCTACTCCGCTTACACCGAGGCCACCGGCCCGAACGGCCTGATCAAAAACCAGGTGATCAAGGAGCTCGAGGCCCTGGGCATCACCGAAAGTGACCTGACCAACCGCGGTTTGCAGATCACCACCACCATCGACGCAGGTTCCCAGGCCAACATGGAGCGCATCGCCCGCGAACGCCTGACCAACCTGCAGGAGGATGCTCGTACTGGTGCGGTGGCTGTGGATCCGTCGACAGGCGCAGTGCGCGCGTACTACGGCGGCGACGACCCGTCTGGCTGGGACTACGCCAACGCGGGCCTGCAGACTGGCTCGACGTTCAAGATCTTCGCGCTGGCTGCCGCACTGCAGCAGGGTATCCCGCTGACCTCCATGTTCGACTCCTCCCCGGTGCGGCTGCCCGGCAACATCACCGTGACCAACTGGGACGGTGGCGGCGGCGGCATGCTGTCTATGACCGAGGCCACCCGCGTGTCCTCCAACACCGCCTACATGCGCATCCAGGACGAGCTGGACAACACCACGCAGGACACCGCCGATATGGCGCACGCCCTGGGCGTGGCCAAGTCCATCCCCGGCATCCCGGAGACCCTGCGCGAGAACGGCGGCCAGCCGTACGAGGGCATCGTGCTGGGCCAGTACCAGTCCCGCGTGCTGGACATGGCTACCGCAATGGCCACCCTAACCAACCGTGGCCTGATGCACCCGACCCACTTCGTGGAGAAGATTGAGGACGCCAACGGTGAGGTCCTCTACCAGGTGGACAAGGACTACACCGAGCGCCGCGTGTCCGAGCAGGTGGCGGACAACACGCTGCAGGCGATGCAGGGTGTGGCCGGCTATTCCAACGCCGTCCTCGCCGGCGGCCGCCAGTCCGCGTCCAAGACCGGCACCGCCCAGATGGGCGACACCGGCAACAACAAGGACGCCTGGATGGTCGGCTCCACGCCGCAGCTCGCCGTGGCTGTGTGGGTGGGCACCGCGGACAACACCTCTCCGATCTTCAACGAGTGGGGCGGCAACATGTTCGGCTCCAACACCCCGTCGCAGATCTGGAAACAGTTCCTGGACACGGAGCTTGAGGGCCAGGAGTTCATGAGCTTCCCCAACGCCAACCCGGTCTACTGGGGTGTCAACCCCTACTCCGGCGGCACCGGCTTGGGCGGCTACTACTCCAGCCCGTCGCCGAGCTACACCGGCGGCACCGGTCAGGCGCCGTCCGCCGCGAGCTCAGAGGCGCAGGCGGATCCGGCAGATCCGGCAGCGCCGGACGCGCCCGGCGAGTCTGCGCCGGCACAGGAACCCGCGCCGGCACCTGCACCCGCCCCGGCTCCTGCACCGGCGCCGGCCCCCGCGCCGGCACCAAACCTCAACGACACGATCAACGATGTCATCGACCAGTTCCAGGGGGCGTTCCAGTAAATGTCTGAGTCGACGCAGAGCCAGCAGGTGACCTGGCCGGACCCGGCGGACCGCGTCCAGCCGGGCCGCACCGAGCCGCTCGCGCGCGGCTGGGTGGACTTCCTCGGCGGGCCGATGGGCCGCTTCGCGCAGATCGGCCGCGCCCGGTTCTGGACGCCGCTGCGCTCCATCCTCGCCGTCGCCTATGTGTTCTTGTCCTTTGGTCTGCTGCAGAAGGCGCACTGCGCCGGCGGCAAAGCCGACGACAACGGCATCATCCAGCTCAACTGGGACGGCAACCGCCAGTACACCGCGGCGTGCTACAACGACATCATTCCGCTCTACGGCGCCCGCGGCCTGGATCAGGGCGGTTTTGTCTACGACTACTCCTGGGTGGAAGACGGCCTGACCCGCTACATGGAGTACCCGGTGCTGGCCGGCCTGTTCCAGCAGCTGTCCGCCTGGCTCTCGCGCAGCACCTACTTCCTGGTGGACAACTTTTTGCCGGACTCCGGCTGGTACTTCTATGTCACCGCGCTGTTGATGTCCATCATCTGGGTGATCACCATCCGCATGGTCGCCGAGCTCGCGGGCAACCGCGTCTGGGACACCCTGCTCGTCGCAGGCTCGCCGCTGCTGATCGTGCACGCCTTCACCAACTGGGACATCCCGTCCATCTTCTTTGCCGTCGCCGCGATGCTGGCTGCCCGCAACCGGAAGTTCTGGCTCGCCGGCGTGCTCATCGGCCTGGGCACCGCGTTCAAACTGTGGCCGATCTTCCTGCTCGGCGCGTATCTCACCGTGGCGCTGCGCAAGCGCGACCTCGCCCCGTTTGGCAAGATGCTGGCCGCCATGGTGGTGTCCTGGCTCGTGGTCAACGTGCCGGTCTACCTGCGCAACCCGGACGCCTGGAGCGAGTTCAACCGCCTCAACACGGACCGCGGCTGGGAGTGGACCACCATCTACGCGGTGTTTTCGCGCATGACCGGCTGGACCGGCTTCGACTCCGGCGAGGGCGCCCCGGTGATCCTCAACGCCGTGACCCTGATCCTGTTCCTGCTGGGCTGCCTGGGCGTGCTCATCCTGGGTCTGAAGGCTCCGCAGACTCCGCGCATCGCCGAGCTGGTGGCGCTGATCGTCGGCCTGTTCCTCATTTTCAACAAGGTGTGGAGCCCGCAGTACTCCCTCTGGTTCGTTGTCCCGGCGGTGCTGGCGCTGCCGTACTGGCGCCTCCTTTTGTCCTGGATGGTCGTGGACATGGCCGTGTGGCCGGTGCTGATGTGGCACATGATGGGCGCGGACAACCTGGGTGTGCCGGGGTGGTTCCTCAACGTGGTGATCATCTCCCGCGACGCCTTCATCATCGCCATCATGGTGCTGGTGGTGCAGCAGATCCTGGGCAAGCGCCCGGACAAGGTCCGCGACGCCCACAACGGCCACGACCCGCTGATGTCGCTGCCGTACCAGTGGAAGGAGCCATTGCCTATCGACGCACCTCCGGCCGACCCCGTTACCGAGCCCGCCGGCTCCACGACAGTCAAGGCCTAGCCGATGAACGCCACCACACTCTTGGGCATCGCCTCCATCGTGGTGGCGTTTTTCCTGTTCAGTGCCTCGTTCTACTGTGCGGTGAAGGGGCGGAAGCAAGCGTCGATAAGCTTCGGCCTGATCGCCTTCCTCTTCATGACCGTCATCCCGGTCTCCCTCGCCCTCTTCTCGGCGGTGCCCAACCCGCACTAGGCGGATGTTGTAGAACTCGGCATCTCTGGCGGTCCAGGCCCGCAAACCCCCAGGTCAGTTCTCAGCGCCGCCGACTTTTGCACAACGTGGGTCCGCACCAATGGTTGGTGGCGGCCGGATTGTCCGCAATGCGGAGTCCGCACGTGCACACCGGAACGCGAGGTTTTGAGCTGGTCAGACCGTGGGGTAGTCTGTTCGGGTTGCTTGACGCAACGACCCTCCTGCCATGACCACAAGGGTGATGGCCGAAACAACCAAGACCATAGGAGGTGATGAGGTCCGTGCGTCACTACGAAGTAATGATCATCCTCGATCCGCAGCAGGATGAGCGCACCGTTGCCCCGTCCCTGGATAAGTTCCTGGAGACCGTCCGCAAGGACAACGGCAAGGTGGAGAACGTTGATGTGTGGGGCAAGAAGCGTCTTGCTTACCCGATCAACAAGAAGGAAGAGGGCATCTACGCCGTTGTCACCCTCGAGTGCGAGGCAGACACGGTTAAGGAGCTCGACCGCGTGCTGAACCTGAACGAGAACGTTCTGCGCACCAAGGTTCTGCGTACCGACAAGTAAGAACCGGTAGGCTCAGAAACCACACGATCAGCAGGTAGGAAGGTTTAGGACATGGCTCAAGGCGATACCCCGATTACCGTTGTCGGCAACTTGGTTGCGGACCCGGAGCTGCGCTTCATCCCGAGCGGCGCTGCCGTTGCGAATTTCCGCATCGCGTCCACGCCCCGCACCTTTAACCGGGAGACGAACCAGTGGGAAGACGGCGAAGCCCTGTTCCTGACCTGTAACTGCTGGCGCCAGATGGCGGAGAACGTCGCGGAGTCCCTGACCAAGGGCATGCGCGTTGTTGTCACAGGCAAGCTGCGTCAGCGCTCCTACCAGACCAAAGAGGGCGAAAACCGCACCGTGTTCGAGATCGAGGTCGACGAGGTCGGCCCGTCCCTGAAGTACGCCAGCGCGTCTGTCACCCGCAACCCGCGTGAGGGCGGTGCGGGCGGCTACGGCGGCGGCAACCAGGGCGGCCAGCGCGGCGGTTTCGGTGGAAACCAGGGCGGTTTCGGCCAGGGCGGCCAGGGGCAGAATCAGGGCCAGGGCCAGAACCAGGGCGGCTACAACCCGGCGAACGGCGGCTTCGGCGGCCAGAGCCAGGGTGGCCAGAACCAGTCCCAGCCTCAGAATGATCCGTGGGGTTCCGCTCCTGAGGCCGGCGGTTTTTCCGGCGGCGCGGGCGATGAGCCACCGTTCTAAACGACAACCACACATCAAGCATTTTTCACCATAAGGAAGGTTAGGATTATGAAGCTGATCCTCACCGCTGCCGTCGAGAAGCTTGGCGAGCCTGGAGAGGTCGTCGAGGTCAAGGACGGTTACGGACGCAACTTCCTGCTCCCGCGCGGCCTGGCTATCCCGGCTACCCGCGGCGCAGAGAAGCAGATCGAAGACATTAAGCGTGCCCAGGCTGAGCGCCAGGTCCGCGACCTGGATCACGCCAAGGAACTGCGTGACCAGCTCGACCAGCTCAAGGGCGTCAAGGTTGCTGTGCGCACCGCTAACAACGGCAAGCTGTTCGGTTCTGTGAAGCCGGCTGACATTGCTGAGGCTGTGAAGGCTGCTGGCGGCCCGAACTTGGATAAGCGCCGCATCAACGTGCCGAAGGGCCTTGTTACCAAGACCGGTGGTTACCAGGTCAAGGTCGATCTCCACGATTCTGTGGAGGGCAAGGTGAACTTCGAGGTCGTAAGCGCATAACACATTCGCTTAGCGACGACTGCTCCGCCTGAGAACGGAAATTAGCAGTCCAACGACAACAGCATTGAAAAGCGCGGGTCCCACTTGTGAGGAGTGGGGCCCGCGTTTTTTGTGTGCCGATACAATACCGCCCATGACGTTTTCCGTGGCGCGGCGTGCGCGCACTTTGGCTGTGTCCCTCCTGCTTGCGGCTGCGACCGCGGTCGGGTTTGCCGCCCCCGCGCAGGCTGTGGCTGTGTATTCCGGCGACAGTATCCGGGTCGCCTACAGCGACGGTTCCCGCTACGGCTGTTCGCTGAATACGGTGGCGCACCGCGACGGGCGGGCCTTTGGTGTGACGGCGGGCCACTGCCTGGCGCCGATTGGTGGTGCGGTGCCGGTGGCGGTGTACGCGGCGGATGGCCGCACGAAGATTTCCGGCGACCTGCGGGAGTCGGGCTACGAGATGCGGGGCGACAACACGTTGGGCAGCCCGCTTCGCGACGTCGCCTGGTTTCCGCTGGCCGGCGGCGTCACTGGCGCCGCGGCAGCGCGCGGCGGTGCGGTGGACATCCCGGTCATCGGTGCGGTCAATCCGCTGTCGGATGCAGTCCAGCGCATCAACCCCACCCGCCGGGTGGCGGGCTACCATCCGGTGACGGCGGTGAAGCCGGGCCAGATTGTGTGCAAGGACGGCGCCCGCACCTCGCGCACCTGTGGGCCGGTGCTGAAGGTGAATCCGGACACGGGTGAGCTTGCGGTGCTGATCCTGGCCTTGCACGGCGATTCCGGCGGGCCGGTCTACACCGTCAACCCGGACGGCAGCGCGAACATCATCGGCGTGGTCTCCGGCACGGCGTTCGGTGTGTTGCTCGCGGTGGACGGTCTGCTGCCGCTGCCCGCCGGACTGCGGTAGCCGTGTTCGTCGCCCAGGTCCGCATCGATGCGCCGGTGGAGGGCTATGCCCGCGACCTGCCGGTGGTGCGTCGATTGGCTGACAAGCCCCTCGAGCTCGCGCAAACCACGATCCTCACCGGCGACAACGGCTCGGGTAAGTCCACGCTGGTGGAGGCGATCGCTGTGGCCGCCGGCGCCAACGCCGCGGGCGGATCCCGCCACGCCCAGTTCCAGGCCGCGGATCATTCCAGCCTCCACGCCTCGCTTACGCTGACACGCCGCGAGAACCCGAGCGACGTGTACTTCCTGCGCGGCGAAACCTACCTCGACCTGGCTGAATACCACGAAAGCCTCGGTCCCAAGGACCGCCTGCAAGACCTGACTCGCCGCAGCCACGGCCAAGGCATCATGCGCATGGTCCGCGAACGCTTCGGCTCGGACTCTTTGATCATCCTGGACGAGCCCGAAGACGGACTTTCGGTCTTCTCCCAGCTCGAGCTGCTCGGCCTGCTCGCGGTGCTGACCCGCCGCGGCGCGCAGGTGCTCATGGCCACGCACTCGCCGGTGCTGCTCGCCGCCCCCGATGCCCGCATCCTCGCCGTGCCCACCCTGGAGCCCATGCTTTTCGACGAGGCCGAGCCCGTCACCGCCACCCGAGAGTTCATCGACGACCCGGCCGGCACGGCGCGATTCCTGGTGGACGGCTAGGGAGCCTGCCCCTGAGCGCCCATGTCGATATCTCGAGGTCGATAGTTGCTGGTCACGGCGTTTTCGGATTTCGGAGCCCCCGCAGGGTCAAAGGCGCTGACCTGCAACTATCGACATGGAGCTATCGACCTCAACGTATCGACCCCGCCGTAGGATGACCACATGTTCATCGAGCACGTCTCCGTCGACGCGACGAAAGCCCCGCCGTGGGCCCTCGACGCGCCGGCGGTTGAGCACGTTGCGGAGTTCGGCTTTCCGCTGACACACCCGGTCACGCTGATCACCGGCGGCAACGGCGTAGGCAAGTCCACGCTGTTGGAGGGGATTGCCCGCGCGTGGGGGTTCAAGGTCGAGGGCGGGCCGTGGGGCGTCGATAAGCCTGGCGCCCACGACCCAATGTTTGGCGCGCTGCGGCTTCGGACCGGGGCGCGCGCGAAGGTCGGGTATTTCCTGCGCGGGGAGACGCACACGCGCGTGACAGAGTTCGGCGGCCGGTCGCACGGGGAGTCCGTGTTGGAACTGACCTCGCGGTTTGCTCGGGACGCGCTGTACTTGCTGGACGAGCCCGAATCGGGTCTGTCTGCCGTCGCGCAGATGGCGCTGGTGGCGCAGCTGCACGCGATCGGAGAACAGGGCGCGCAGGTGATTGCGGTGACGCACTCGCCGATCGTGCTTGGGATCCCTGGCGCGGAGATCGCGGAGGTCGGCGAGCACGGCGTGGACCGCGGCCTGGCGGTGGAGGGCACACTCGCGTTCCGGGCGATGCGCGACTTTCTGGCGGATCCACATGGCATCGCCGAGTACATGGCGGACTGGGCGGAGGGCGAGCTGAGTTAGCTAGCTAGCCTCCGTAAGCGGGCAGCGATAACGGATACCTCCGGGTGGTACTTGGCCACATCGCAGGCGAGGTCGAAAAGATCATCTTCGGTAAGGACTTCGTCGTCGATACCGTGGGACGCGAGCATGAGTAGGCAAAGTAGTACGCCGATGCGTTTGTTGCCGTCATGGAGGGGGTGGCTCGATTCCATGCTGTCGAGGATGGCTGCCGCCTTGTGCCACACATCGGGATAGAGGTCTCTGTTGCCGAAACGGAGCCACGGACGTTCAATTGCCGATGCCAATAGCCCCATATCCTTGATATGAAATCCTTGGGCTTTCACCCATTCGGCGATGATCTCGACTTGAAAGAGAGAGCGCGGATCCATCATGCGTCTTTTAACCTGTCCATGAGCCTCGAACGGCTATGGAAGATGCGATCCAACTCAGCATGAGCGTGCCTACGAGCTTCTTCCGTCTCCCACTCTTGGTGGATCAAACGAAGCAGGGTCTGCTGCTTGGATGTCCCGGAGCTTTTGGCCAGGTCGGAAAGCATCTTGTCGTCATCATCGGTCAGTCTCAGATTCAGCGCCATGGTAACGATAGTACCGTTTCAGTACCACTGTTCGAACACCCGTGTCGGGGCCGTGGTATATGGTGTGCGCCATGACTGCGACACGCGAACAAGCGAACGAACTCCTCAAGGGCATTGCGGGGCCCCACGCCGCCCTGCGCGACGACCAGTGGACGGCCGTCGATTCCCTGGTCAACCAGCGCAAACGCATGCTGGTGGTGCAACGCACGGGCTGGGGGAAATCGGCGGTGTACTTCATCGCCGCGAAGCTGTTGCGCGAGGCGGGCGAGGGCCCGTCGATTATCGTCTCGCCGCTGCTCGCGCTCATGCGCAACCAGGTAGAAGCGGCCGCGCGCGCCGGTATCCGGGCGGCCACGATCAACTCCGCGAATATGACGCAGTGGGAGGAGATCCAGGCAGACGTCGACACGTTAGACCTGCTGCTCATCAGCCCGGAGCGCCTCAACGCGCCGGGTTTCCGGGAGGAGGTGCTGCCGCAGCTCGCGCAGTCCGTCGGCATGCTGGTCGTGGACGAGGCTCACTGCATCTCCGACTGGGGGCACGACTTCAGGCCGGATTACCGGCGCATTTCTTTGCTTATCGACGACCTCCCGGCCAACACCCCCGTCCTGGCCACCACCGCGACGGCGAATGACCGCGTGGTGGCCGATGTTGTCGCCCAGTTGGGCGAGGGGACCGGCGTGCTCCGCGGTGGCCTGGACCGCGAGTCGCTGTCGCTGAACGTGGTGCAGCTGGCAGACCCCACCCAGCGTGCTGCCTGGATCGCGCAGTACCTGGCGCAGGTGGAGGGCTCCGGCATCATCTACTGTCTCACCGTCGCCGCCGCGCACGACCTGGCGGAGGCGCTGGAGACCGCCGGGTGGAACGTGGCCGCCTACACCGGCCGCACGGAGGCGGAGGAGCGCGAACGCCTCGAGCAGGCACTGATCAACAACGAGCTCAAAGCTCTGGTGGCCACCTCGGCGCTCGGCATGGGCTTTGACAAACCCGACCTTGGATTCGTGGTGCACCTGGGCGCGCCGAGCTCGCCCGTGAGCTACTACCAGCAGATCGGCCGCGCCGGGCGCGCCACCGACCACGCCGAGGTGGTGCTCTTGCCCGGCCCGGAGGATCAGCGCGTGTGGGAGTACTTCGCGTCCGTGTCCATGCCGGAGGAGCCGGTGGTGCAGCAGCTGCTGGGCGCGCTCGGCGGCGAGCCTGTGTCCACCCCGAAGCTGGAAAACGCGGTGGACTTGTCGCGCACGCGCATTGACCAGGCGCTGAAGGTGCTGGATGTCGACGGGGCGGTGCAGCGGGTCAAGGGCGGCTGGGTCGCTACCGGCGCGTCTTGGGCCTACGACCACAAGCGTTACGACGGCCTGGCGGATGCCCGCGAGCGCGAACAAGACCTGATGCTGGCCTACGAGGCCACGGACGCTTGCCGCATGGTGTTTTTGCGCAGCGAGCTGGACGATCCGACGATCGGGGAGGGGGAGCGCTGCGGGCGGTGCGACAACTGCACCGGCAGCCACCTGCCCACCGAGGTGGACGCGGGGCTCGCCGAGCGCATCGACGCGCGCCTAAAAGCCCCGGGTGTGCCGCTCAGCCAACGCAAGATGTGGCCGACGGGCTCTGCTCGCCGCGGCAAGATCAAAGGCGTGCTGGGCGGCAAGGCGCTGGGCAGGCTCAACGACGTCGCCCGCGGCCCCGCCCTGGCCCAGCTCCTGCGCGACAACGCCTACCGTCCCGCCGAGAACTGGCGGGATGACCAGTGGCTCACCCGCTTCGTTGCCGTGCTGGCGGACTGGGATTGGGAGACTCGCCCGGCCACGGTGGTGGCGCTCGGCTCAACGGATCCGGCACGGGCGGAGATGGTCGCTTCCACCGCCGAGGCACTTGCCCGCGTGGGGCAGATGGCATACGGCGGGGCAGTGCGGGCCGGCGGCGCAGAGGTGGAAGCGCGCAACTCCGCCTACCGCGTCAACGCCCTAGACCGGTACTTCGACTACTCGGGGCTCACCGTGGCCGAGGGGCCGGTGCTGCTGCTTGCCGGCGAGGTGGACTCAGGATGGTCGGTCACCGTCGCGGCGGCGGATATCGCCGAGCGTTTCGGTGTGGAGGTGCTACCGCTGGCGTTCGCCTCGCGAGCGTGACGTCCTCGCTGCCGCTGTCTGCGCAACGGCCGAGCCGAGCAGGATGAGTAGGCCGAGAGGGATGAGGTACAGAAACAGGTTGATGATCGGCAGCGACATGCCCGCCTGGTACTCCTCCCAAAAGACGAGACCGGTGGAGCCCAGGCCCACTAGTAGGCAGGCAGTGGCGATCCAGACGGCCACGGTGGTACCGCGCCGCGCGCGGGTTGCGCGGGTGTATGCGGCCGCCCAGCCGACAGAGCCCAAGCTTGTCAGAACGACAACGCCGATCCCGATGAGACATGTTGTGGCGTGGGTGAGCCTGTCACCGGCGAGTCCGATCCCCGCGACAAACGCGCCCGGCACCGCTACCACGGAAGCGAGATACGCCCAGAGAATGCTTCGAGGAGACATGGTGGAGAGCGTAGCTAACTGCTTTGGAGGCGTCCTGACGGAAGATTTAAAGCAATGTGGATAAGTGGTGTGTTATACACCCTGCGTATGCCGGAAATTGTCCACTCGAGTGGACATTTCGTGGTTGTCAAACGCCGTGGTCAACGGAGTTATCCACCTATATCGTCACTATCTAATGATGTGAAAATATACATGTCTACCTGGTTAAATGCGCTCTTTACCAGGGGCTCAAGAAGGTGAATCCACACGAATTCCACACCGCAAACACCGCCCCTGTGGAAAACTCACCCGCATAATCCTCAATTCTCCACAACCCCTGTGGATAACTCGGTTTGCGGTTTGCGTTACGGGGTAATCTCATACACACAGCGAAAGGGGAACCCATGGGTGCAGACGACAGCTTCGACGACTACGTGCCGCCGCCGGAACCGGCCGCGGACTACGGAGATTTCAGCGACTCCGACTTTGAGGCGTTCCAAGGCAACAGCGGTAACTCGAGGGGGAAAGGCGGGAGGGGCGGTAGCTCGTCGACAAACAACCGCTACTCCAACTTCAACCGCGGCAACAACGAGCTGCAGGAGTACCGCACCCCGCCGCACGACGAGCTGGCGGAGCGCTCCGTCATCGGCGCGATGCTGCTCAACCCTGACGTCATCTTGGATGTGGCGGAAAGCCTGCGCCCGGACGACTTCTACTTTCCCGCGCACCAGCTGATCTACCAGGCCATCCTGGACCTGTTCGCGCAGGGCAGCAACGTCGACGTGCTCATTGTCGCTGGGCGCCTGGACCGTATCAACGAGCTCGAGCGCGTCGGCGGCGCGCCGTACCTGCACACGCTGATCTCCGAGGTCCCCACGGCGGCCAACGCGCGCTACTACGCGGAGATTGTCGAGGAAAAGTCGATCCTGCGCCAGCTGGTCAACGCCGGCACGCAGGTGGTGCAGCTCGGCTACGAAGGAGAAGAGGGCATGGAGGTCGACGCGATTGTCGACCACGCCCAGCAGAAGGTCTTCGGCATCACCCGCAACCAGTCGGGCGAGGACTACCGGCCGCTGTCGGACCTGCTCAAGCCGACCATCGACGAGCTGACCATGATTGCCTCCGGCGGCGCGCTCGAAGCGGGTGTGCCCACCGGGTTCATCGACCTGGATAAGCTCACCAACGGCCTGCACGCCGGCCAGATGATCATCATTGCGGCACGACCCGGTGTGGGTAAGTCCACGCTGGCGCTGGACTTCATGCGCTCGTGCTCGATCCACCAGAACAAGACGTCGGTGATTTTCTCGCTGGAGATGAGTGCATCCGAGATCATCATGCGCATGCTGTCAGCGGAGACGGAGATCAAGCTCTCCGCGATGCGCTCGGGCCAGATGGAGGAGCGCGACTGGGAGAAGCTCACCCACCGCCTCACCGAGATCCAGGACGCGCCGCTGTTCATCGACGACTCGCCGAATCTCACCATGATGGA
This sequence comes from Corynebacterium sp. HMSC05H05, assembly GCF_001807265.1. GTDB lineage: Bacteria > Actinomycetota > Actinomycetes > Mycobacteriales > Mycobacteriaceae > Corynebacterium. Next base: position 6,523 of record NZ_KV788369.1, on the reverse strand, counting down.
GATCCGTTCCAAGGCGCGCCGCCTGAAGCAGCAGCACGGCCTGGACCTGGTGGTGGTGGACTACCTGCAGCTGATGAGCTCCGGCAAGAAGGTCGAGTCGCGCCAGCAGGAGGTCTCGGAGTTCTCCCGCCACCTCAAGCTTTTGGCCAAGGAACTCGAGGTGCCGGTGATCGCCATCTCCCAGCTCAACCGTGGCCCGGAGGCCCGCACCGACAAGCGCCCGCAGCTCGCTGACCTGCGTGAGTCCGGATCGCTGGAGCAGGACGCCGACATGGTGTTCCTGCTCTACCGCCCGGACTCGCAGGACCGCGACGACGAGCGCGCGGGCGAGGCGGACATCATCGTTGCGAAGCACCGCGGCGGTCCGATCGACACCATTCCGGTGGCGCACCAGCTGCACTACTCGCGCTTCGTCAACATGGCGCACGGCTAGTAAACCTGCCCTATGAACAGTTAGGCATGGCTTTCCAACGGTGACACGCTGCGAAAACGCGTTTATGATGCAACATCACAACGCAAAAGCAGCAAAGGAGAAAGCCATGACCGTGCGTTCCATCAACGGCCCCGCCGCCTGCGCGAGCACGGTGGCCAAGCTCGACCCGAGCATCACCGTCGCCAAGACGGGGGAGAACACCCTCCTGCTCAACCTGCCGCGCAACATCGAGGAAATTGACAAGGCGACGGAGGATAAGTCGCTGCTGTCGCGCATCACGCGCTTCTTTGCTTAGCAGCGGGTTCCGCCTGAACTACCCAATTGCCACCCCACGCTGCTCAGGCAGCGTAAACGTCGCTGCACAGGCCAGCGCGAAGGCGGCTGCGAACACCCCGAACACCGCCGTCGAGCCGCCGAAGGCGAGCACCGGCGGAACCACAAGCGGCGCGAGAATTGAGCCGATGCGCCCGAACGCCGCGCCCGCGCCCGTTCCGGTGGCGCGAATGGCGGTGGGGTAGAGCTCCGGGCCGATCGCGTACAGCGCGCCCCAGGCTCCGAGGTTGAAGAAGCTGAGCAGGCAGCCCGCGGCGATGATCTGCCACTCGGTGCTGGCCATGCCGTATGCGAACGCTGCAAGCGCCGAGCCTGCGAGGAAGGTCGCGAGTGTGACGCGGCGGCCCCACCTCTCGATGAGCCAGGCGGCCGCGGCGTAGCCGGGCAGCTGCGCCAGGGTGATGATCAGCGTGAAAGTAAACGAGCGCACCAGCGAAAAACCCTGCTCCACCAGCAGTGACGGGATCCAAATGAACGCGCCGTAGTAGGACAGGGACACGCAGAACCAGATTGTCCAAAATGCGGCGGTGCGCCCGCGTAGCGCTGGTCCCCAGATGCCGCCATCGACGGGGTTTTCCCGGGGTGGCGCGGCGGTGTCGTAGTGCGCGGGGTCGGCCTCGGACTCGAACTCGCGGACGATACGTTCGGCCTCGTCGTGCCGGCCCGCCGACTCGAGGAAGCGCACGGATTCCGGCAGCCCCATGCGCACGTAGATGGCGTACAGCGCAGGCACAGCGCCGAGCGCGAAGCCCCAGCGCCAGCCGTTGTCGCTCTGCGCCACCACGAAAGTGCCGATGACGGCGGCCATGATCCAGCCCACGGCCCAAAACGCCTCCAGGAGCACGACCATGCGGCCCCGCACCTTGCGCGGGGAAAACTCGCTGACCAGTGTGGAGGCTACCGGCAGCTCCGCGCCGAGGCCGAGGCCCACCAGGAAGCGGAACACCATCAGCGACGCCACGGACCACGCTAGCGCCGACGCACCGGTGGCCAGCCCGTAGAGCAGAAGTGTTGCGGCGAAGACTTGGCGGCGGCCGATCTTGTCGGCGAGCAGGCCACCCAAACTTGCGCCGATGGCCATGCCGACGAATCCGATCGAGGCGATCCAGCCGGTCGTGGTGTTGTCCAAGTTCCACTGCACTGCCAGCGCGGCGAGGATGAAGGACACGAGGCCGATATCCATCGCGTCGAGGGCCCAGCCGATGCCGGAGCCGACCAGCAGTCGCTTGTGCTTCGGGGTGACCGGCAGGCGGTCCAGGCGCTCAGTACGAGTGAGCTGCACAGAAGAGTTCATGCGGGGAGTGTAGGACGTGCTCTTCCGCGCGTTGACAGTTTTTATTCACCTGCGCCCGACGACACAGAGTTAAACGCCCGCAGCCGCAGCGAGTTCGACACCACGAATACCGAGCTGAACGCCATCGCGATGCCGGCGAGCATCGGGTTGAGGAAGCCCAGCGCGGCCACCGGGATGAGGATGACGTTGTAGGCGAACGCCCAGAACAGGTTGCCCTTGATCGTCTTCAGGGTCTTGCGCGACAGCCTGATGGCGTCCGCCGCGGAGGTCAGCGAGTTGCGCATGAGCGCGATGTCCGCGGCCTCGATGGCCACGTCCGTGCCCGCACCCATGGCCAAGCCCAGGTCCGCCTGGGCGAGTGCGGCGGCGTCGTTGACCCCGTCGCCGACCATGGCCACGCGCTTGCCCTCGGCCTGCAGGCGCTTGACCACCTCCACCTTGTCCTCCGGCAGGACTCCTGCGGTGACGTTGGCCGGGTCGATGCCCACCTCCGACGCCACAGCCGCGGCCGCGCCGGCGTTGTCGCCGGTGAGCAGGTGCGGTGTCAGCCCCAGCTCGCGCAGCTGCGCCACGGCGTCGGCGGAATCTGCCTTCACGGTGTCGCGCACCGCAACGAGCCCGGCCAGGGCGCCGTCCACCTCGACCGCCACCGGGGTTGCCCCGGAACGCTCGGCGTCCTCGAAGGCGCTGGCCAGCCTGCCAAGCGGCACGGACGGGCGGCCGACGCGGACCGAGCGGCCGTCGATACGCGCGGACGCTCCCTTGCCCACCTCATTCTGGAAGTTCTCCGAGGCCGGCACCTCGCTGACCTCCTCCACGATCGCGCGGGCGATCGGGTGCTCGGAGCCGGCCTCCACGCCGGCGGCGAGGCGCAGCACCTCGTCGGCGGAGAAGTCGTCAGCTGCGACGACGTCCGCAACCCCCATTTCGCCCGAGGTGATCGTGCCGGTTTTGTCCATGACCACCGTGTCCACCTGGCGGGTGGATTCGAGCACCTCGGGGCCCTTGATCAACAGCCCCAGCTGGGCGCCGCGGCCGGTGCCCACCAGGATCGCGGTCGGGGTGGCAAGGCCGAGCGCGCACGGGCAGGCGATGATCAGAACCGCCACCGCCGCGGTGAACGCGTGGGCGACGCCGTGGCCCACCATGAGGTGCCCGGCCAGCGTCACCAGCGCAACCAGCACCACAACGGGCACGAAGACCTGCGAGATCTTGTCCACCAGCCGCTCCACCGGCGCCTTGCCGGCTTGCGCGTCGCGTACCAGCTTGCCCATCTGCGCGAGCGTGGTCTCGGCGCCGACACGGGTGGCCTCCACCACCAGGCGCCCGGAGGTGTTTAGCGTCGCGCCGGTGACCGCGGAGCCTTCCGAGACCTCCACGGGCACGGACTCGCCGGTGAGCATCGACTCGTCCACCGCCGAGTGCCCGGACACCACGCGCCCGTCCGTGGCGATCTTTTCGCCAGGGCGCACGATGAACCTGTCGCCAACCGCCACCTGGGCAATCGGCACGCGCACTTCCTTGCCTCTTCGGATCACCGCGGCGTCTTTGGCGCCCATGTCCAACAGCTCGCGCAGCGCCTCGGAGGACTGCCCCTTCGCCCGCGTCTCAAACCACCGTCCGAGCAGCAAGAACGTGATCACCACACACACGGACTCGAGGTAGATCTCGTCCATGCCCGCGTGCGAGGGGAAGATGGACATCTCCATGACCATCCCCGGCTCGCCTGCGTTGCCGAAGAACAGCGCCCACACGGACCACAGGTACGCCGCCGAGGTGCCCAGCGTGATCAGCGTGTCCATCGTCGCCGCGCCGTGCTTCAGGTTCACCCAGGTCGCGCGGTGAAACACGCTGCCCGCGGCGAAAAACACCAGCGTCGCCGCCGCAAACGCCGCCCACTGCCAGTTGGTGAACTGCAGCGCCGGCACCATGCTCACCACCATCACCGGCAGCGAGACCAGCGCCGCCCAAATCGTGGTGCGTTTCAGCTTTTCGGCTTCCTCCAGGCGCGCGCCTTCGAGCTTCTCGCTTGTCGACGCCCCTCCGGCCTCCGCCGCCTCACCCCCGACCGCGTCATCAGTCATTTCAAACGCGTCGTACCCGGCGGAGCGCACTTCGTCGATAAGCAATTGCGACGACGTCTTCGCCGGATCGAATTCGACGGCGGCGGTTTCGGTGGAGTAGTTCACCGTGGCGTCCACGCCGTCGAGCTTGTTCAATTTGCGCTGCACGCGCGAAGAGCACGACGAGCAGGTCATCCCCGTCACGCCCAGCTCGACGTGCTGCAATGCTGTGGGGGTTTCAGTCATAACCCCCACCTTAGGCCTGGTTTAGGCCAGTGTGTAACCGGCTTCCTTCACCGCGGCCGCAATGTCGTCGGTTGAGAAGCCGTCCCCCTCGACAGTGACCGTTCCGGTGGTGTGGTCCGCCTTCACAGCGGTCACGCCCGCGACCTCGGAGATCTCCTCCTGCACGCTCATCTCGCAGTGCCCGCAGGTCATGCCCTCAACGTTGAACTCGCGTCCAGCCATGGTGTGTCCTCCTTATATCTCGATAACGTAGCCGGCGTTTTTCGCCGCCTGCACAATATCCTCGTCGGCAAAGGTGAATCCGACAACGGTGAGGTGCCCGGCCTCGAGGTCCACATCCACCTCGTGGGTGCCGTCCACCAGCGACAGCTCGTCTTTGAGCGAATCGACCGCGACTTCGTCCTTCGGGCCCGAGATCCGGTACGTCTTCGTCATGGCTGCTGCACGCCTCCTGATTTCCACTCGTTCCAGCCCGGCCTGGAATAGCTCGGGCATTGTTAGGGTTGTACCCGTTGCAATCTCTACAACAATAACCAAAAGCTTTAAGGAGTGTACTTTGAGCACGATCGATGTAACCGAGGACACTTTCCAGGACACCGTTACCCAGGACGGCATCGTCTTCGTCGACGCATGGGCAGACTGGTGCGGCCCGTGCAAGCAGTTTGCGCCGACGTACGAGAAGGCCTCTGAGAAGCACACCGACGTCACCTTTGCCAAGCTCGACACCGAGGCGAACCAGCAGCTCGCGTCCGCCCTGGAGATCCAGGCGATCCCGACGCTGATGGCGTTCCGCGACGGCATCCTGATCTACCAGAACGCTGGCGCACTGCCGCCGGCCGCGTTCGACGACCTTGTCCAGCAGGTCAAGGACTTGGACATGGACGACGTCCGCCGCCAGATTGCGGAGCAGAACGCCTCCGAGCAGTAAGCCTTTGTATTCAGCGCCCGCAAGACGGGCGCTTTTTTCATACGTACACTTGCCTCACGACGAATCCCACCACCGGAAGGACACTCCAATGGCGAACCCGTTTAGCAAGGGCTGGAAGTACCTCATGCAGTCGTTCGACACCAAGATCGACCAGAACGCAGACCCGAAGGTGCAGATCCAGCAGGCCGTCGCAGCTGCGAAGGAACAGCACAAGGCAATCTCCGAGCACGCAGCCAACATCATCGGCAACCGCAACCAGCTGCAGATGAAGATGGATCGCCTGATCAAGTCCCAGGAGGACCTGCAGAACAAGGCGCGCACCGCCCTGCAGGCCGCCGAGAAGGCAAACGCGGCCGGCGACGCTGAGAAGTCCCAGCAGTTCAACAACGCCGCTGAGGTCATCGCCACCCAGCTGGTGTCCGTGGAGCAGGAGCTCGAGCAGACCAAGCAGGCCTACGCCGCCGCCGACCACGCCGCCAAGGAAGCGCAGCAGAAGCAGCAGCAGTCCGAGGCGAACCTGAAGGAGCAGCTCTCCCAGGTTTCCCAGCTCGAGTCCCAGCTCAACCAGGCCCGCATGCAGGAGCAGACGGCCAAGACCATGGACTCGATGAACCAGTTCAACGACGACAACGTGCCCACCCTCGACGGTGTGCGCGACAAGATTGAGCGCCGCTACGCCAACGCCCTGGGCCAGCAGGAGCTGATGAAGGACTCCATGACCGACCGCATGGCCGAGATCGAGTCCGGCTCCACCGACGCTGCCGCCGCCAGCCGCCTGGACCAGATCCGCGCGTCCCTGTCCGGCGAGCTCAAGGCCGGCTCCGGTGCCGGTGCCGATGACGCGGACCGCCAGCTTGAGGCGGGCTCCGGCGAGGGCGAGGGTTCGCAGGGCGAGACCGCCCAGGAAGACGTCTCCGATCCGGCCGCCGAGCAGAAGCCGTCCGGTAGCTCCCGCCGCGTCGCCGCCGATGCCCCGGACGCCGCCAACACCGACGACATCCTCGCCGACGCCGAGAAGTACATGCGCGACGAGGACTAGCCTCTTCAACTAGCAGATCACAAACGGCCGCCTGACAGATTCCGGCGGCCGTTTGTACTGAACTGGGCGTCGAGGGGCCGCCTGACAGATTCCGCCGCGAAATGTCGGGCCGCGTTGGTCGGTGCAGAATAGTTCACTCGCCGGGAGCAGATCGGCTGTGCGGACTTCCTGTGAACCACCGGTTGTC
>NZ_KV788368.1:66103-138119 GCF_001807265.1 Corynebacterium sp. HMSC05H05 | reverse complement strand
TTCAAACGTGGCGCATTAACCGCTTGATCCCGCCATTCCCAGGCTAAAGTTCCCAGGGTTTGCGAATCGGGGCGGGCGGAAGTGGCGTGAGGCATGCAGCGGTGATGCAGCGGTGATGCAGCGGGAACGCGCCGCCGCGCTAGAGCTCGATCGGGGCGTTGTCCAGCAGCCTCGTCGATCCGACCTTCGCCGCCACGAGCAGGCGCGCCGGCCCCGTGTACCCCTCTGGCAGATCTGACATGTCGGGGGCGGTGGCAACGAGGTAGTCGAGGTGGAGTCCTTCGGTGGCGTCGAGAAGCAATTGTGCTTCCGAGAGGCTGCCGGTGGCCAGCGCCCGCGGGATGGCCAGGGCGGTGGCGCGCTCCTCGGCGGAGAGGTAACGGTTGCGCGAAGAAAGCGCGAGGCCGTCGGTGTCGCGCACGATCGGGCAACCGTGGATACGCACGGGAGGGTGCAGGTCATCGACCATCTGCCGAATCAGCGCTAACTGCTGGTAATCCTTCTCGCCGAAAAACGCGTCCGCGGCGCCGGTCAGGGCGAACAGCTTCGCCACCACCGTGAGCACACCCGCGAAATGCGTCGGCCGGGTCGCGCCCTCCAGCACCGTGCCGAGCGGACCGGGCTGGATCGTCGTGCGCGGGCCATGCGGGTACATCGTCTCAGCGGAAGGCGCGAAGACAGCGTCGACGCCTTCCGCTTCAAGCTTTGCGACGTCCTCGGCCAGCGTCCGCGGATACGCCTCCAAATCCTCGCCCGGCGCGAACTGCAGCGGGTTGACAAAGATGCTCACCACCACGGGATTGCCCAGCGCTTTAGCGGCGCGGACGAGGGCGAGGTGGCCGCTATGAAGCGCGCCCATGGTGGGCACGAGGGAGATGGGGCCGGCCGGAAGCGCCGTAACCAGCGCTTCCGGAGTGTGCACGAGTTGGGTCATGCACCCATTATCTACCTCGCGGCAACGTCCAGGCCCTCGCCTCCGTCGGCGACGTCCACGTGGACGGTGTCGCCGTCGACGATCTCACCTGCCAGCAGCTTCTTGGCCAGGCGGTCGCCGATTGCCTGCTGGATCAGGCGGCGCAGCGGGCGGGCACCGTAGGCCGGGTCGTAGCCGCGCTCGGCCAGCCAGGACTTCGCGGAATCCGACACGGCCAGTATCAGGCGGCGGGCAGCGAGGCGCTCGGCCAGACCCTCAAGCTGGATGTCCACGATGCCGACAAGCTGGTCCTGGCTCAGCGGGTCGAAGACCACCACGTCGTCGAGGCGGTTGATGAACTCCGGCTTGAAGTGGTGCTTCACCGCCTCCATGATCTGCTCGCGGTTGCCGCCAGCGCCCAGGTTGGAGGTGAGGATGACCACGGTGTTGCGGAAATCCACCGTCCTGCCCTGGCCGTCGGTGAGGCGCCCTTCGTCCAGGACCTGTAGGAGCACGTCGAAGACGTCCGGGTGCGCTTTCTCGACCTCGTCGAAAAGCACGAGCGAGTACGGGCGACGCCGCACGGCCTCGGTGAGCTGGCCGCCGGCATCGAAGCCGACGTATCCCGGAGGGGCACCGACCAGGCGGGCGACGGAGTGCTTCTCGCCGTACTCGGACATGTCGATGCGGATCATGGCCGCCTCGTCGTCGAAGAGGAACTCCGAGAGCGACTTGGCCAGCTCCGTCTTACCCACGCCGGTGGGGCCGAGGAAGAGGAAGGAGCCGATCGGGCGGTTCGGGTCCGCCACGCCCGCGCGGGAGCGGCGCACCGCGTCGGAGACCGCGACCACGGCTTCTTTCTGGCCCACGACGCGCTCGCCGAGCACGGACTCCATGTTCAGCAGCTTCTCGGTCTCACCCTGCATCATCTTGCCGGCCGGGATGCCGGTCCAGGAGGACACGACGTCCGCGATGATGTCCGGGGTGACCTCCTCTTCCAGCATGGTCTTGTTGCTGGCCTCGGATTCCACCTTGGCTACCTCTGCCTCGAGTTCCGGGATGCGGCCGTAGCGCAGCTCGGAGACCTTGGCGTAGTCGCCCTCGCGCTCCGCGATCTCGGACTCGTTGCGCAGGCGCTCGAGCTCCTCCTTCGCGGACTGGACCTTATTCACCTCCGCCTTCTCGTTCTCCCAGCGCGCCTTCATCTCGCCGAGGCGCTCGCGCTGGTCCGCGAGTTCCTCACGCAGGTGCTCCAGGCGCTGCGCGGAGGCGGCGTCGGATTCCTTCTGCAGGGCAATCTCCTCGATCTCCAGGCGGCGCACGATGCGCTCGAGCTCGTCGATCTCCTGCGGGGAGGAATCGATCTGCATGCGCAGGCGCGAACCAGCCTCGTCGACCAGGTCGATGGCCTTGTCCGGCAGGAACCGGTTGGTGATGTAGCGGTTGGACAGCTCCGACGCCGACACCAGCGCGGAGTCCTGGATGCGCACGCCGTGGTGCACCTCGTAGCGTTCCTTCAACCCGCGCAGGATGCCGATGGTGTCCTCCACCGTCGGCTCGCCCACGTACACCTGTTGGAAGCGGCGCTCCAGGGCGGCGTCCTTCTCGATGTACTGGCGGTACTCGTCCAGCGTGGTCGCGCCGACCAGGCGCAGCTCACCGCGGGCGAGCAGCGGCTTGATCATGTTGCCGGCATCCATCGCGGAATCGCCGGACGCACCGGCACCGACGATGGTGTGCAGCTCGTCGATGAACGTGATGATCTGCCCGTTGGACTCCTTAATCTCATCCAGCACGGCCTTCAGGCGTTCCTCGAACTCGCCACGGAACTTCGCGCCCGCGACCATGGAGCCCAGATCCAGCGAGATCAGCGTCTTGCCCTTGAGTGACTCCGGCACGTCGCCGGCCACGATGCGGCGGGCCAGCCCCTCCACGATCGCGGTCTTGCCCACGCCCGGCTCGCCGATGAGCACCGGGTTATTCTTCGTGCGACGGGAAAGCACTTGCACCACGCGGCGGATCTCCGAATCGCGCCCGATCACCGGGTCGATCTTGCCCTCGCGCGCACGTGCGGTCAGGTCGGTGGAGTACTTCGCCAGCGCCTGGAACTGGTCCTCCGGGTTCTCGGAAGTAACCTTCTTGCCGCCGCGCACGGAGGAGAAGGCCTCCTTCAGCGCCTCGAAGGTGGCGCCACGCTTGGTCAAAAGCTCAGCGGCGTCGTCGTTGCCCTTTGCAATGCCGGCGAGGAGCACGTCGGCGGAAACGAACTCGTCTCCAAGCTCGCCCGCGAGATCCTGCGCCGTGCTCAGCGCGACCTGCAGGTCCCGGTTGATGCCCGGGTTGGCCATGTTTTGTCCCTGCGCGCTGGGGTAGCCGCTAATCAGCTCGCCGGCCTCGCGCGCGACCGTCTCCGGGTCCACGCCGGTGGCCTTGAGCACCGGGGCGGCAATGCCGTCCTCCTGCTTCAAAAGCGCCTCGAGCACGTGTGCCGGGCGCATCTCCGGGTTGCCGGCGGCGGAGGCGCGCATCTGCGCCTGCTGCAGGGCCTCCTGTGTCTTCTGCGTGTACTTGTTCGCCATGATGCCATGGTCCTTTCTTGCCTAATGTTTGTTCTGCACTAGGTGTAACGCACACGAAGTTGAGTCTGTTCCTGTCAACGGCAAAAAAGTTGCGCGGGGTTAGCTCACCTTGAGTAGAATTTTCCGTAGCACAAGCTCAACAAGGGGATGGGGTCCAAAAAGTGAATGTGGCAAATATTTGCCACATTCCAAAAACACCACACCTGCCCCGAAAAACTTCAGGGGGAACCATGCACACGCCACCAGCTCTTCGGGGGTTAAAGCTCATCGAACTCATGCAATGGGGCCAGCGCTTCGCCGGCTGGGAGCTCTCGGAGCTCACCGGCATCAAACCGCGCACCCTCCGCAACTACTTCACCCAGCTCAAATCCGCCGGATACTGCATCGAAAGCACGCCAGGCGCCGACGGTGAATATTGGTTAGACCCCGGGCACTACGTGTACCCGCTGCGCTTCACCAACGAGGAAGCGCGAACCATCGTCATCGCGCTGGACGTTCTCAGAACCGTCGCCCCGCCCGATAGCCCGCTGATGCAAGACGCGAAAATCCTCCACTACCTCATCGGCCGGCTCCTCCCGGGCGCCGCGTTGGACGAAGTGCATCAGATGGGAAAGGAGGTGACGCGGGGGCTCATCAAGATGCGGGCGGTGTATGCGGTTTGGGAGGAAACCGAAGGACGTCGATAAGCATCAAGCTTTACGACGGTCTCTTGACCGGTATCCACTTCATCACGTAAGCCAGCACGACCACCCCGACCGCGATCGCGAACGCGATCCAGCCGAAGATCGCGGTAAAGCCGGCGATCACCGCGATCGGCGCGATGATGGTCGTGCCGATTTCGAACGGGGCGAAGCCGACGTAGGCCACGCCGTACTCGTTGAGCGTGCCGGACTTCAGTTTCGGGTCCACCATCTTCAGCAGCGCGATGCCGGTGGCCACGGCGGCGGTGGCCCAGCCCCAGCCGAACAGGCCGCGCTCGAGCCACTGCTCGCCGAAGAATGTCGGGCCGGCCCAGAACATCCACACCACGCAGAACAGGGTGCCCAGCACGAAGATGAGCACGAGCGCTTGCCAATAGCCCGCCAGTGCTGCGGGCACGATGGAGGCGATGCCGAAGGCGATCATGTAGTCCGTGGCGGCGCCGGAAACGGAGTTGATGGTGGAGCCGTCCAGGTAGTTCGGGCGGCCGACGAGCTTGAGCACCAGGCGGCCGATGAGCCCGATAACGAATGCCATGGCGAACAGCGGGATGGACACGTTGGACCACTGGTCCTTGATCACGCTGTTGACCATGTACGCGATGAGCACGGTGAACGCGATGAAGCCGGCGTGCAGCGCCAGCGGCTCAATAGACGAGGGGTTGGTGGTGGCCTTACCGATGGAGGGGCGCTCCGCTTCGTTGCGGATGTAGCCGGTGCGCAGGTCGTCAGGCAGGGTGCCAGCGAGCTGGGACGACTTGCCCTTGCGGATGCCCCAGTTGGCCATGATCACGCCGCCGACGATGGCCACCAGGGTGCCCACGGTGGCGGAGGTGAACCCGATGGAGGACGCGCCCTCCACGCCGATTTCTTCGAGTGCGGAGCCCACGGCCGCCGCGGTGCCGAAGCCGCCGACGAAGCCGACCGGCAGCATCATGCCGAACCACGGCTCGGTGCCGAACACCGGCGCAAACACGTACAGGCCGAGCAGGATGAACAGACCCCATTGGCCCATGAACATGGCGGTGGAATAGCCCCACATGTTGCGGGCGCCGGAGGCGACGGAGCCGCCGAGCTCCATCGAGTACGCCATGGAGGCGAACACCACCGCGATCAACAGCGTGGTGTACGTGCCCACCTGGTCAGACCAGTGGATCACGCCCAGCACCTCGTCGCCCAGCAGCAGGCCGAGCAGGCCTGCGGTGATCGGGGCAGGCAGCAGCAGCGCCTGCAGCACCTTCAGCCGATTGCGCAGAATGTTGCCGACGATGAGCAGGACCGAGATCCAGCCAATGTCCGTGAGCAGCGTATACGGGGTGAATTCCACCACAGCACCTCTTTTCTATCCACTTATCACATTTCAACCGGGTGCAACTTTAGCCCACAGCCGCTAGGTAACCTGTTTTTATGCCTTCCGTCCCCTTTTCGCAGACGTTGCGCACCCACGGCCCGCAGGTCAGCCGCGCGTGGCGCGCCCGCTTCTCCGAGGCGTACCCGCAGGCGGAAATGATGCTGCCACCTAGCCGCGAGATGCCGCCGCTGCTTTTACGCGCCGCCCTCGCCGTGCTCGAACGCCCCGCCGAGGAAGTCCGCGACGAGCTGAAGGCGCTGGCGCTGGATCTGCGCCGCACGGGGTTTCCGGCTGAGGAGTACCCCAACGCTGTGCAGATGCTTATCGACGAAGGCGCTGACGCCGAAGCCGACCGCACCGCACTATCCGACGCGGCCGAGCTCATGCGCGATACCGCCTCACAGGCCGACTACGCAGGTGTGCCCGCCGCCACCGCCGCCCAGGTGACCAGCGTGGCGCCCCACGGCGAGGTGCAGGTGGTGCGCCTGGAGGCAGGCACGCCGGTTCCGTATTCTCCCGGCCAGGTCATTCCTGTGATGTCGCCGAAGCGTCCGGGCGAGTGGACCGGCTTGGTCCCTGCGATGCCGTCCAACCCGCTCGGGCAGCTGGAGTTCCACGTACCCGGCGACATTCCGTTGGAGCCGGGCGACTGGCTGACGTTGGGGGCGGCGCGCGGTGGGCTGCGCGGGGCCGTCGACAAGCAATTGCTCCTTGTCGCCGCCGAGGGCGGTTTCGCTGCGGCGAAAGCGCTGGTGTTCCACTGCCTGGAGCAGCCCGATCCGCCGGGGGTACACCTGGTCGTCGGCGCGCGCGAGCCCGGCGAGTGGTACGACACCGCTGCGCTGGAGGCGCTGGCCAAGGCCCAAAACTGGCTGGATATTACGTGGGTTGCGCAGTCGCGTGTGGGCGCGTCGCTGGAGCAGGTGGCCTCTGGCGCCGGCATGTGGTGGGGCCGCGAGGTGATCGTGTGCGCGCAGCAGGAGCGGGCGGTGAGCCTGGCCACTGCATTGGAGGTCGCCGGGGCGCAAGACGTGCAGACCGTCGCCCCCGATGCGGCGCCGGAGTGGTTCAGCGAATAACGCTGTGCTCCCGAATCTCCGCCAGCGGCAGCTCCTTGCGCGCCTCGGTGGCGTCCGCCGGGTCGATGTCCACCACTAGTGTCTCTGGCCCGTAGCCGGCCTCCGCAAGCCGCTGGCCCGTCGGCCCCACCACCACAGAGTGGCCCGCGCCAGTGGGCCCTGAAGGCTCCCCGGCCTTGGTCTCGAAGTCCGGGCGGGCCTGGTCAGCGGCCGCGATGAACACCCCGGCGTCCAGCGCACGCGCGACGGTGAGGGTGCGCCACTGCTCCACCTTGCCCGGCCCGTCCGCCCAGCTCGTGGGCACCACAACCACTTTCGCGCCACGTTGAGCGAGCGCCTGGAACTGCTCCGGGAAGCGGATGTCAAAGCAGGTTGCCACCCCCACAGTCACGCCGTCGTGTTCGAACGTGACCAGCTGGTCGCCGGGACGCACCGTGTCCGATTCCTTGTAGTTGAAGGCGTCGTACGTGTGGATCTTGTCGTATCCCTCATGCACCCCGCCGCCGGTGATCAGCGCGGTGTTGTAGACGCGGTTGTACTCCTTGCCGTCCACGGTGTTCGTGTCCGCGGGGCGGAACATGCCGGCGACGATGGTGACGCGGAGCTCGTCGCTAAGCTTTTTGAGCCCTGTGGCGAACGGGCCGTCCAGCTCCTCTGCCTGCGTATCTAGCCGCCCCTGCCCGAACGCCTGGCTGGCGGCCTCTGGCAAAACGATCAGCGTGGCGCCTTTGGCGGCGGCGTCGCGGATCAGCGGTTCGATGGCGGCCAAATTTTCCATCTTGTCGCCGCCGGCGGCAATTTGCAATAGCGCGATCTTCATGTGGATAACTCTAGGTGCGTTTTGGGGGAGTTATCCACAGATTCGGATTGGGGTATTGCGTCGACTGTTGCGTTCGCGGATGGTTCGTTGCATGACATTTCTTCAACTGACCACAGACACCGCACCCGCCGCTCGCAGCTGCATTCGCAGCTTCACCACCCTTCCCACCGCCCATTTGAGCCCCTCGCGCTCCGCGTCCGCGCTCACATCGTTGCAGGAAGTTGAGCATTTGCTTGTCGACGATGTCACGTCCCGCCTGGACACCCACCTCCACGACGTCGCCGCATTTGCGTCCAAAGTGGAGCAGACGGACGCCCGATTCGGCAAGGAGCTCACGCCGTGACGTACAAACCAGCACTGTCCACATCCGAATTGTTCGCCGCGGCAGCCGCCACCAAATCGGCGGCAGCGGGTGCACACGAGCGCGCGGAACACGCGCCGTTTTCAGCCACCGTCATTGCGGATTCCGGGTTCCGCGGACCCGCGTTCGAAGCGTCTGCTGCAAGGCTGGCCAGCTACAACACGGCGCTTGCCGCCAGTGCTGTGCGGCTGGAGCAGGCGTCGGTGGCCTTGCTCGCCGCCGCCGGTTTGCAGCAGCAGTTGGACGAGGCCGCCGAGTTCATCGGTGTCTTCGCCCATTCACGAGTCGTGCTGTGGCTCAACGGAATGTCCATGATGCTGGATCTGAGGCTGTCACGGACCCTGTTGGGCGCAGCCGGCAAGGAGCAGGACTACGACCCGCTGTTCGACCACCCGGACGAGTCCTTCGAATCGCTCCACGCCCGGCACGCACAAACGGTGCCGGCGTCCACGATGGCGGCAGTAGACGACGCAGGCGGCGTGATCCTCGAGGCCGGTCCGACTGCGACCACGGTGCTAGTCGGCGACGCGGCGGACCCCTCGCGAGTGATCACCATGGTCGCGGGCGCGACCACCGGCACACCCTCGAAGCTGCCGGGCGAGCTGGAGAAAGCCCAGATGCTGTCAGAAAAGACCGGGGCCGCGGTGGTGGTATGGCAGGGCTACGCCCCTCCCCCGCTGCTCACGGACGCAGCCTCGCCCCACCGCGCCCACGCCGGTGCGGACGACCTTGCAATGTTCCAGGCCGCGTTGGAGGAGCGTTTCCCCAACGCGCAGAAGACCGTGATCTCCCACAGCTACGGCACGCTCTTGGCCACGAAGGCAGCGCACCAGCACGGGTTGCTTGCAGACGATCTGTGGATCCTGGGCAGCGCAGGTGTTTCGGGCGAACACGTCTCGGAGCTGACCCTGGCTGGGCCCGAAGCGACGGTGCACGTGGTCGATTCCCCCGAAGACCCGATCCTTATGTTGCGCTCCGGACCGACGGCGGCGATCGGCTCGTCGCCGTCGTACATCGGGTGGGGCGGCGAGCGTGTGCTGGGAGTGAAGGGCGGGCACACCGATTACTTCACAGACCCCGCGTTTCTGTCTGCCTTGCAACAGCGCGCCGACCCAACTGCGTAAATGTCGTTACCATGGCGCACGTTGAATGAAACGACTAATCAGGAGATATAGGTAGACAATGCCCAATTTCGCAGAACAAGTAGTCAAGCGCCTAGAGGATCAGGGTATTAAGCGCATTTACGGCCTCGTGGGCGATTCGCTCAACCCGCTTTCCGACGCCGTGCGTCAAAGCGACATCGAGTGGGTGCACGTACGCAATGAGGAGGCCGCCGCGTTCGCCGCCGGTGCCGATTCCCTGGCCGCCGACGAGCTCGCCGTGTGCGGCGCTTCCTGTGGCCCGGGCAACACCCACTTCGTGCAGGGCCTGTACGAGTCCCACCGCAACGGCGCGAAGGTGCTGGCCATTGCGTCGCACATCCCCACCATGGAGATCGGCTCCTCCTTCTTCCAGGAGACCCACCCGGAGCTACTGTTCCAGGAGTGCTCCTCCTACTGCGAGGTAGTCCACGAGGCGGACCAGGGCATGCGCGTGCTCCACAACGCCCTGCAGAACACCCTGGCCGGCAACGGCGTGTCCGTGATGGTCGTGCCTGGCGACGTCTTCGCCGCCGACACCGCCGAGGGCCCGCACACCGCCGATTCCGTGTACGCCACCGGCGCCAACAAGCGCGTCTACCCGGACCCGCACGAGGCTGCCCGCCTGGTGGAGGCGATTAACAAGGCCGACAAGATCACCCTGTTCTGCGGCTACGGCGCACGCGACGCCCGCGACGAGGTCTTCGCCCTGGCGGAGAAGATCAAGTCCCCCATCGGCCACTCCTTCCGCGGCAAGATGTACTTCGAGTACGACAACCCGTACGACGTCGGCATGTCCGGCCTGCTCGGCTACGGCGCTTGCCTGGACGCGATGGAAGAGTCCGACCTGTTCATCATGGTGGGCACCGACTTCCCGTACACCGACTGGCTACCGGACGAGAACGTCGCGCAGATCGACATCGACGGCACCCACATCGGCCGCCGCACCAAGGTGGACTATCCGGTTGTCGGCGACGTCAAGAGCGTCATCGAGAACATCCTCCCGCACATCGAGGAGAAGTCCGACCGCAAGTTCCTGGACAAGATGCTCAAGCGCCACTACCAGCTGCTGGACCACGTGGTGAAGAGCTACACCTCCAAGGCCTTCGAGTCCAAGAAGCCGATCCACCCGGAGCTCGCCGCATCCGTGCTTGACAAGCTCGCGGACGACGACGCGTACTTCACCGTCGACACCGGCATGTGCAACGTGTGGTCCTCGCGTTACCTCACCCCGAACGGCAAGCGCGACGAGGCCGCATCGTTCCTCCACGGCACCATGGCGAATGCGCTGCCGATGGCAATCGGCGTGCAGGCCGCGTTCCCGGACCGCCAGGTCATCTCCTGGTCCGGCGACGGCGGACTGGGCATGCTCATGGGCGAGCTGCTCACCATCAAGCTGCACCAGCTGCCGGTGAAGGTGATCTGCTTCAACAACTCCTCGCTGGGCATGGTGAAGCTGGAGATGATGGTGGCCGGCATGCCGTACTTCGGCACCGACCACGAGCAGGCCAACTACGCCGAGATTGCCAAGGGCGTGGGCATTAAGTCCTTCCGCATCGAGGACCCGGACGACCTCGAGCCGGTGCTCAAGGAAGCCCTGGCCTACGACGGCCCGGTGCTCGTGGACATCGTCACCGACCCGGAGGCGCTCTCCCTGCCGCCGGGAATCACCTGGGACATGATGAAGGGCTTCACCAAGTCCGGCGCCCGCACCGCGTTCCTTGAAGGTGGCGTCGGCCGTCTGTTCAACCTGGCCAAGTCCAACCTCCGCCACATCGGCGGCGCCGCGGCCATCGAGTTCGGCGGTTAAGTCCGGCTCGGCAGCCTCCACACTGCGGAAACACATCGACATATGTAGTGTTATGGAGGCTTTAAAAGGCCCCTAGCCCTCCATGGCTAGGAAGCGTTTCGAATTTTCTAAGCACAAACGCCCGCGCTCACGTGTTCGTTGCGCGGGCGTTTTGTCATTCCACATTCGACTTCCACTGCCGATACCCCAGCGCCCGCCGGATCAGCGCCGACCACCCGACGATCTGCAGCACAATGGACACCGAACCGAGTGTGGCGTTGAGCCAAAACTGATCCTCGTACGGAAACCCGGTCAGCCTCAGCACGAGGCCAATGACGTACGCGACGCCCAAGTAGCCAGCGTCAACAATGAAATCGTTCACCCGGCGGTTCTGCAGCGGAAGCCCGATGAGCAGTGCCGCGGCCAGCATCCCCAGCACGGGGATGACGAAGTAGCCGCCGAATACCGCCACGCCTGGAAACGCGACACACAAAATCGCGATCAGCAGAAACTCGGGGATGCGAAAACCCCACGGTCGCGTGTCTTTGAGAAGCGGCGGTTCGCTGACACCTGCCATCATGCTGCCGAGTATACGATCCTCTGCGTCACTTCCTCTTCCACGCCAGGAGCGCAATTGCGCGCCGCAGCGCCGCGGAGACCCCGGTCAGAATTATGGCTGCGGCGACGTACGGCATGATGGCCGGCAGCGCACCGTACGGATTGTCACTTTTAGCCAAAATTACTGCGACGAGAACGCCCACCACGATGTAGGCGGCATCTCCCCAAAACTTGTTCACCGGCTGGCGCTGCAGCGGAATGCCCAGCACCATGCACATCAGTAAAACACCCAGAAACATCGGAGCGACGAAGAACAATGCAAACCCAAAACCGGCGCTGATTTCGGCGTTCGCATCCTCAACCACCATCCACGCGAACGCCGCAACCAGCAGGATGACTTCCGGGAAACGGAACCGCCACGGACCGGTCTCTTTGAGCAGCGGCGGAGCGCCAGCCTTAGTCATCATGCGGCCGAGTTTAAAACTCCGATCGCTACCGCGCGCTGCGCCGGCGACGTCGAGAGGCAACTGGCTCCCACGTGACCCCCGCTGAAGAAGGAAATTCAGTAACCCCGGCGATTTGCTTTCGCAGGGATCGTTCCGGGGCTTTCATGGGGAGAGTATACAGGGGACCTCCTCGACTCCCTCGCGCGACGTCTTAGGCTTGATCATTCTGGTGGACACCGAGGCATCAACGGCCGCAGCCGACGTCAACGCCGACGGCACCAACTGAAGCAACTGTGAATCGGTCATGAACAAAATCTCCTACGTTCGTCGTTCACAACCACCCTGGCGCCAAGGGACATTGGGTGCTTTGCGCCGATCGCTACGTAACAGATTGGATACGAACGATTTCTCAATCGTGCGTCAGATAACTGGCCGCCTTACCATTGCGGTGAATTTGTTGTAATTGCTGTACCTGACAGGAGACCGACAATTAATTTCTCGATGCAGGAATTTCTCGTCTATGCGATCCTTGCTTTCATCGTAATTGCGGTGATTTGGTGGGTAGTCAAAATTCTGAAGGGCTTCGCCAACGGGTACCGATCAGTGAATAAAGCGGATTTGCGTACAGATGCCGAAAAGCAAATGGATAGTTTGTAAACGAGCTTTCTAAGCGAAAAAGGGCGCGGCACTATTGAAGTCCGCGCCCTTTTTGCAGTTTCCTAAGGCTTGATTTCTACGCAGACGTAGTTACTCCACTGTCCTTAAACCTTTACGCAAATGCGCCGGCGGATCCCCCCGGCTAAGCCGTTCGGTGGGGTTGATCGACCACACCTGCGTCCAGACAATCACGCGTTGATGGGCTCCAAGCGCAACGCCCATAAGGGGACACACCTACCGCGCGCTGCGCCGGCGGCGTCGAGAAGCAGCTGGCTCCCACGTGACCACCGCGGTGGAGCGTGGCACGTGCACGAGCTCGCCACCCCGGCGCCCGCCGGACTGCAGCTTCTGGCGCAGCTCCTCGTTGTGGCCGCGCTGGGTTTCCAGTTCGTCCTGGAGGTCCTCGATCTGCTGGGAGAGCTCGATGATCGTCTTAATGCCGGCGAGGTTGACGCCCTCCTCCTGGGAGAGGTGCTGGATGCGGCGCAGCATGGAGATGTCGCGCCGCGAGTAGCGGCGGCCGCCACCCTTGGTGCGCATCGGCGTGACCAGGCCGAGCCGGTCGTAGGTGCGCAGCGTCTGCGCGTGCATGCCGGTCAGCTCAGCGGCGACGGAGATGACAAAGTACTCCTGTTTTTCATCCATCGTCTACACCTCCTTCCTGGGCTAGAGACCGGCCCACCCGGCGCGCGGGTCGAAGCCGGAGTCTTTCTCAGCCTGGGCGTAGGCGCGCAGCGCGGAGGTGGCGGACGGATCCAGGTCCTTGGGCACCTTCACCTCAACGGTGACCATCAGGTCGCCGGCGGCGCCGGAGCGCTTCGGGATGCCGCGACCCTTCACACGCAGGGTGCGCCCGTTCGGAGTGCCAGCCGGAACCTTCACCTTCACCGGGTTGTCCAGGGTGGGCACCGTGATGGTTGCGCCGAGGGCGACCTCGGAAAACGCGACCGGGACAGTGACCTCAAGGTCGTCTCCTGAGCGGGTGAACACCTCGTCGTTGCGCACGTGCACGGTGACGAACAGGTCGCCGGCGGGCGTGCCGTTCGGCCCCGCCTCGCCCTGGCCCGCCAGGCGCACCTTCTGCCCGTCGATCACGCCGGCGGGGATGCGCACGGTGATCGACCGGGTGCGCCGCACAGTGCCGGTGCCGCCGCAGGTGGTGCAGGGGTCCTCGATGACCTCGCCGGTGCCGCCGCAGTTCGTGCAGGGCCGTGCCATGCCGAACGCGCCGGAGTTCTCGCGGATGTAGCCGGAGCCGGAGCACGTCTGGCAGGTGTGGGTCTTGCCGTCCTTGGAGCCGGAGCCATGGCAGGTGGTGCACGGCGCATCGCCGGTGAGCTCGACCGGGATGGTCGTGCCCTTGGCTGCCTCGCGGAAGTCGAGGGTTATTTCCGTTTCGACGTCGGCCCCCCGCGACGGCCGAGCGTTCCTGCCAGCACCGCCGCGGCCGCCAAAGAAGCCACCGAAGATATCACCAAGGCCGCTGTCTCCAGCTTGTCCACCAGCGGCTGATCCGAAGATGTCGGAGAGGTCGAATTCCGCTTCCGTGCCGCGAAACCCGCCCGGAAAGCCGGACCCTCCTCCCCGCCCGAAGCGGCCGAAGCCGCCCGAGCTGATCATGGATTTCAGCTGGTCGTATTCCTTGCGTTTCTGCTCGTCGCCGACAACGTCGTACGCCTCGGCCACCCGCTTGAACTTCTCCTCCGCTTTCTTGTCGCCGGGGTTCGAGTCGGGGTGGTTTTCGCGTGCGAGCTTGCGGTATGCCTTCTTAATATCGGCAGCGCTTGCCGACGAGCTCACGCCCAAGTCGCCGTAATAGTCCTTATCGGCCCATTCTTGCTGCATGGCCATCTCGCACCCTCCTTTCTCCTACAAAGAGTATTGAGTCTGTCTCGCTAAAGTTTGTTCACTAATGTATCTAAGTACAAGGGCCGGGGACGAGGCCGCGTGGGTCCGCGCTACCTCATTCCCCGGCCCTGACATCCGAGCGTGGTATCTACTCGGCGGTGTCGGCGTCTGGCTCGCCGGCCGACTCGGCGGGATCGGCAGGATCCGCAATGATCACCATGGCGTTTCGCACCAGGCGGTCCCCGATCATGTAGCCCTTGCGCAGCACCGTGCCCACGGCCTTGGTGTCGCCCTGGGACAGGTCCTGCACTGCCTCGTGGATCTCCGGGTTGAACGCGTCGCCCTCGGCACCGAACTCCTTGATGCCCTGGCCGGCAACGATCGTGCGGAACTTGTCGGCGAAAGCCTTCAGTGGGCCCTGCTCCAAGTCGCCGTGCTGCTCGGCCAGATCCAAGTCGTCCAGAAGCGGCAGCAGCTGGGTGGCAAACTTCGCCTTCGCGGTGTTGGCCAGCTCGCCGCGCTCACGCTCGGTGCGGCGGCGGTAGTTCGCGTACTCCGCGCTGACTCGCTGGAGCGACTCGGTGCGCTCCGCTAGCTGCAGCTCGATGTCGCTGACTGCGCCGTCGCCGTCCGCGTCCGGGTCGATCTCGTTCTCCGCGATCTTCGCGGCGTCCTCGAGCTCGGCGTCCGCGGCTAAGAGGGGGTCTTCGTCCGTGGCAAGCGCCTCGGACTCAGCGGCCTCGTCGGCGAGCGTTTCCGCCTGGTCGGGGGACACGTACTCGGGGTCCGTGGCCTCCGGAGCGCCCGGGTTGTCCGGCATCTGCTCGTTCTGCGGATTCGTCATCAGACGTCGCCTCCTTACTTGTTGTCGGAATCGGTTGCGTCGTCGTCCTCGACAACCTCGGCGTCGACCACGTTGTCGTCGCCTGCGGCGGCGTCAGCCTGGGTTGCGCCCTCGTTCGCCTGAGCCTCATAGAGCGCGGTGCCCATTGCCTGGGACTCGGTGTTGAGCTTCTCCACGGCGGACTTGATGGCATCCAGGTCCTCGCCCTTGAGCGCCTCGTCCACAGCGTCAGCAGCCTCGGTCACGCGGCCCTTGATGTCCTCCGGCAGCTTCTCGCCGTTTTCATCCATGAACTTGCGGGTCTGGTAGGCCATGGTCTCCGCGTTGTTGCGGGTCTCCTGCTCCTCGCGGCGCTTCCTGTCCTCGTCGGCGTGAGCCTCGGCGTCCTTGATCATGCGATCGATCTCTTCGTCGGACAGACCGGAGCCGTCCTGGATCTTGATCGTGTTCTCCTTGCCGGTGGCCTTGTCCTTCGCGGACACGGACACGATGCCGTTGGCGTCGATGTCGAAGGTGACCTCGATCTGCGGCACACCGCGCGGAGCCGGTGCGATGCCTGCCAGCTCGAAGGAGCCGAGCAGCTTGTTCGCGGACGCGATCTCGCGCTCACCCTGGAAGACCTGGATCTGCACGGACGGCTGGTTGTCCTCAGCCGTGGTGAAGGTCTCCGAACGCTTCGTCGGGATGGTGGTGTTGCGCTCGATGAGCTTGGTCATCACGCCACCCTTGGTCTCGATACCGAGGGAAAGCGGAGTGACGTCGAGAAGCAGCACGTCCTTGACGTCGCCGCGCAGCACACCAGCCTGCAGAGCAGCACCCAGCGCAACAACCTCGTCCGGGTTGACGGACTTGTTCGGCTCCTTGCCGGTCAGCTCCTTGACCAGCTCGGACACGGCCGGCATACGGGTGGAGCCGCCGACCAGGACCACGTGGTCGATGTCGCCGACGGACATGCCAGCGTCCTTGACCACCTGGTTGAACGGGCTCTTGGTGCGGTCCAGCAGGTCGGAGGTGATCTTCTGGAACTCGGTGCGGGTCAGCGTCTCATCCAGGAACAGCGGGTTCTTCTCGGAGTCAACGGTGATGTACGGCAGGTTGATGGAGGCCTGCTGCGCGGAAGACAGCTCAATCTTGGCCTTCTCCGCAGCCTCGCGCAGACGCTGCATAGCCATCTTGTCCTTGGACAGGTCGACGCCGTTCTGGGACTTGAACTTGTCCACGAGCCACTCGACGATGCGGTTATCCCAGTCGTCGCCGCCGAGCTCGTTGTCGCCGGCGGTGGCCAGCACCTCGACGACGCCGTCGCCGATCTCGAGCAGGGACACGTCGAAGGTGCCGCCGCCAAGGTCGAAGACCAGGATGGTCTCTTCCTTCTCGTTCTTGTCCAGGCCGTACGCCAGGGCAGCCGCGGTCGGCTCGTTCACAATACGAAGCACATCGAGGCCCGCGATCTGGCCGGCCTCCTTGGTGGCCTGACGCTGAGCGTCCTCGAAGTACGCAGGGACGGTAATAACAGCCTCGGTGACTTCCTCACCGAGGTACGCCTCAGCGTCGCGCTTCAGCTTCTGCAGGGTGCGGGCGGAGATCTCCTGCGGGGTGTACTTCTTGTCGTCGATCTCCACGGTCCAGTCCTCGCCCATGTGGCGCTTGACGGAGCGGATGGTGCGGTCGACGTTGGTCACCGCCTGGTTCTTCGCGGACTGGCCAACCAGGACCTCGCCGTTCTTCGCGAAAGCGACGACAGACGGGGTGGTGCGGGAGCCCTCCGCGTTAGCGATCACAACCGGCTCGCCGCCCTCGAGGACGGAGACGACCGAGTTCGTGGTGCCAAGGTCAATACCAACTGCACGTGCCATAAGAGTTATTCCTCCTGTTGAGAAGTGGTTTATCAGTAAGTTGATGTGCTTCGACTCAACTTGACGGCCACCACTATAACACCGGCGGCGACGTTCTTGAGTCTGTCGCACTCATAGGTAACAACGGCACGTGCGGCAAAGTTGTTCCCACTCGACGCAACTTTCTTTGTTTCTGCAGTTCAACGCGAAGAAAAACCTCCGGTTGCGAGGGCAACCGGAGGCGCAATCGTCGACAAGCAACTGCTTAGAACAGGCCCGTCTCCTGCTCCGAGTAGGACACCAGGAGGTTCTTGGTCTGCTGGTAGTGGTCCAGCATCATCAGGTGCGTCTCGCGGCCGATGCCGGACTGCTTGTAGCCGCCGAACGCCGCGTGGGCCGGGTAGGTGTGGTACTGGTTCACCCACACGCGACCAGCCTGAATGGCGCGGCCCGCCTTGTAAGCCGTGGTGCCGGAGCGCGCCCACACACCCGCGCCCAGACCGTAGATGGTGTCGTTGGCGATGGAGATGGCCTCGTCAAAATCCTTGAAGGTGGTCACGGACATCACCGGACCGAAAATCTCCTCCTGGAAGATGCGCATGTCGTTGGTGCCCTTGAACACGGTCGGCTCGATGTAGAGGCCGTTTTCCAGGCCGTCGATCTTGTTCACGCCGCCGCCGGTGAGCACCTCAGCACCCTCCTGCGGGCCGAGCTCCAGGTAGGACTGAATCTTGTTCATCTGCTCGGTGGAGGCCTGCGCACCCATCATGGTCTCGGTGTCCAGCGGATTACCGGTCTTGATCTGCTTGACGCGCTGCACGCCCAGCTCCAGGAACTCGTCCGCGATGGACTCGTGCACCAGCGCACGCGACGGACAGGTGCACACCTCACCCTGGTTCAGCGCGAACATGGCGAAGCCCTCGACGGCCTTCTTCTTGAAGTCGTCGTCCTTTTCAAAGATGTCCTCGAAGAACAGCGCCGGGGACTTGCCGCCGAGCTCGAGGGTGACCGGAATGATCTTGTCCGCAGCAGCCTTGTTGATGATCTTGCCCACCTCGGTGGAGCCGGTGAACGCGATCTTGGCGATGCGGTCGGAGCCCGACAGCGCAGCACCCGCCTCGTCGCCCATGCCGTTGACAATGTTGAGCACGCCCGCGGGAATGAGATCACCGACGAGATCCATCAGGTACAGGATCGACGCCGGAGTCTGCTCCGCCGGTTTGAGCACGATCGCGTTGCCCGCAGCCAGCGCCGGGGCGAGCTTCCACGCGGCCATGAGCAGCGGGAAGTTCCACGGAATGATCTGGCCGACCACGCCAAGCGGCTCGTTGAAGTGGTAGGCGACGGTGTCTTCGTCGATCTGGCTCAGGCGCCCCTCCTGCGCGCGCAGCGCACCCGCGTAGTAGCGGAAGTGGTCGATGGCCAGCGGGATGTCGGCGGCGAGCGTCTCGCGCACAGCTTTGCCATTTTCCCAGGTCTCAGCCACCGCGATCTCTTCGAGGTGCTCTTCCATCCGGTCCGCGATCTTCAACAGCACCATCGCGCGCTCCGCCGGAGAGGTCTTGCCCCAGGCGGGCGCGGCCTTATGCGCGGCGTCGAGAGCGAGGTTGATGTCGGCTTCCTTGCCACGCGCGACCTGGCAGAACACTTCGCCGGTGACGGGGGTGATGTTGTCGAAGTACTCGCCGTCCACCGGGGCGACCCAGTCGCCGCCGATGTAGTTGTCGTAGCGCTCGCGGTACTTGACGTTCGAGCCTTCAGTTCCAGGGTTCGGGTAAACGGTCATGTCTAGGCCTTTCTGACATCAGGATCAGGTTGTGGCCCACGCTACACTCATCTCTGCTTGTGGTCTAGAGCATTTTGCCTTGCGGCGCCCCTCCGTCTCCCACGACATGTGCATCAACCAGCATCTCTGGCACAATGAGCGCGTGACTAAACACGAAAACAACGACTACGTCGGCGCGCTCGACACCGCCGTCGACGATGTCCGCATGCTGCCCACCCCGGCAGACGCGGCCCAGGAACTCTCCAAGGAACCTGTGGACCGCGGCGACATCATCGCCTCCGACGGCCGCACCGCCGCCGCCTGGGCGCTGCGCTTCATCATCATCGTCGCCGCCACCGCGATCCTGCTCTACCTGCTCAAATGGGTCTGGATGGGTCTACTTCCCATCCTGCTCGCCCTGATCCTGGCCACCGTGCTGTGGCCGCCGGTGCGCTGGATGCGAAACCACAAGGTGCCTGCGGCCCTCGCCGTGTTCATCACCTTGATCGGCACCTTCGGCATCCTCGGCGGCATCATCGCCGCGATGGCGCCGACCGTGAAATCGCAGGGCACCGAGCTCGGCCACCAGGCGGAACAGGGCATCAACCAGATCATCGCCTGGCTGAAAGAACAGAACTTCACCTTCCTCGAGCCGGAACGCATCCAGCAGACGGTGGATCAGGCCACCGCGTTTGTGAAGGGCCAGGCGTCGAACATCGCCTCCGGGGTGTTCTCCGGCATCGGCGCGATTACGTCGATAGGCACGACGCTCGCATTGACGTTCGTGCTGCTGTTCTTCTTCCTCAAAGACGGCGACCGCTTCCTGCCCTGGGTACGCAAGTACACCGGCGTGCGCGCCGGCTGGCACCTCACCGAGGTGTGCATGCGCTCCTGGAACACCCTGTCCGGCTTCATCCGCACCCAGGCCATCGTGTCCATGGTGGACGCGATCTTCATCGGCCTCGGCCTGCTCTTCCTCGGCGTTCCGCTGTGGCCCGTGCTGGCTGTGGTGACCTTCTTCGCCGGCTTCATCCCCATCGTCGGTGCGATCTCCGCAGGTGCGCTGGCCGTGATCATCGCGCTGGTGTCCAACGGGTTCATGAACGCTGTGTTCGTGCTCATCCTCATCATCGCCGTGCAGCAGCTCGAGGGCAACGTCCTCTCCCCGATCCTGCAGTCCCAGGCCATGGGCCTGCACGCCGCGGTGGTCCTGCTCGCTGTTGCGGTGGGCGGCACCCTGTTCGGCATCGTCGGCGCATTCCTCGCCGTGCCGGTCGCCGCCGTCGCCGCGGTGTGGCTGCGCTACTGGGCCGAGATGGTCTCGCTGCGTTCCGGTGAAATCACGGCCGACGAGATAGCCATGGCCACACAACAGACGCAGACCATGGACTCGAAGACGTCCTTCCTCGCCGTGCGCGACCACATGATGAGCATGGCAAAACGCGACAAGTCCAACACCAAGGTCCCCGTCAAGGAAGGCCTCGGTTCCACCCGCGTGCCCCTGGGCGAGGCTAAGGAAGAGCCCGACGTCCCGGGCCGCACCCACGCCATCGAAAACGAAGAATAGGTACGGTGGGCGCCGTACTTACTCATCGACGAAAGGACGTAGACAATGGCCGACCTCAACGGCAAGAACATCGCGATCATCGCCACCGACGGCTTCGAGGATTCGGAGCTGACCTCCCCGAAGGAGGCCGTAGAGACCGCCGGTGCGGCCACCAAGGTCATCTCCACCGAGACCGGTGAGATCGAGGGCAAGAAGGGCGCAAAGGTAGCTGTCGACGCCAAGACGGCCGACGCCTCCGTCGACGAGTTCGACGCGCTTATCCTGCCTGGCGGCACCATTAACGCCGACACCATCCGCACCGACGCCGACGCCGTTGCGCTGGTCAAGGCGTTCAAGGATGCCGGCAAGCCGATCGGTGTGATCTGCCACGGCGGCTGGATCCTCGCCGACGCCGACGTGCTCAAGGGCGTCAAGCTCACCTCCGTGGCCAACGTCAAGACCGACCTGGCCAACGCCGGTGCCAACTGGGTCGACGAGGAAGTTGTGGTCGACTCCGGCTTCATCTCCTCGCGCACCCCGGACGACCTGCCGGCGTTCAACGCCACGATCGTGGAGGAGTTTGCGAAGTAGGGCTCTGCTCCCTCCACCAGACCCCCAGTACGAAACCCCTATTAAGCGCCATTTTCGCGCTTAATAGGGGTTTCGTTCTCTGGGCTTGTGGTGCCTCCGCATCGCCTGCGGGCTGATCTGCTAGTTGTCCAGAAACGCTCCTAGCAGATGAGCTTCTTACTGACACCCACTTCCAACATCACCTGGAACAACAGAAAGTTGGACACTTGATCTGCTAGTTGGGTGTGCGGGACAACTAGCAGATTCGCAAACTGAGGGGGCGGGACGCAGGAGCGGTCGCAGGGAGCGGCCCCCGGGAGCCGCGCGGATTACCGCAGGTGGTCGCGCAGCGCCTGCTCCAGCTCGACGCGGGCGCGCTCGAGTGCGGCCTCCCATACCTCGGAGGCGGACTCGTCGGCAGAATCGGAGACCTGCTTGAGCAGGGTCAGCGGCACGCCGAACGTGGAGCACACCGCGGCCAGTGCGTAGCCCTCCATGTCCACGAGCTGGCACTCGCGGGCGAGCTCATCGCGCAGGTCGGAGCGGTTCACAAATGCGTCGCCGGTGGCGAGCTTGGCCTTGGGCAGCTCGGTAAGCGGGTCGAAGGAGAACCAGCGCGGGTAGACAAAGTCGGTGATCTCGGAGGTGCCGCCGACTTTGAAGTCGTGCTTGACGGCGTCGGAAACTTCGTAGACGCCAGGCTCCAAGTCCACCAGCGCGCCGGCGGTGCCGACGTTGATCACGCGCGACGGCAACGGCCTGGAAGACAAGCGGCGGGTCAGCGCGATCGCGGCGGGCAGGGTGCCAATGCCGGTGATGAGCACCTCGTGGTCGCCGCCGGACATGATGTCCGCGGCCTCTTCCTTCATGGCTGCGACGATAAGCAAGTCAGACATGGTTATTTATCGTAGGCGGGCAGGCTCCGGGTCGACCACCGTCGCGCCCTCGCGCTCCCCCGCCGCCTTGGAATTCTCGCGCGCCTTGAGCACGCCGCGCACAGACAGCGCCGCGCCGAGGATCAGGACCGCAACGCGCACGACCCACAGGCCGGAGTCCATGCCGAGGAACTTCAGCACCACCGGCAGGTTCAAAAACACGATCAACGTGCCGACGACCCCGCCGAGGGCGATGGGGTTCATGCGGGTGACCACCCATGCGCCGATCGGTGCTGCCACCACCCCGCCCAGCAGCAGCGCGAGCACACCGGCGAGGTTGGCCATCAGGTCGTTCCACATCCCCACCGCAAACCCCAGGGTGGCCGCCAGGGTGACCAGGAACTCTGCGGTGTTGACGGTGCCGACGATGCGGCGCGGCTCGGCACGTCCGGCGGACAGCAGCGTCGAGGTGGTCACGGGCCCCCATCCCCCGCCGCCGGTGGCGTCCACGAACCCGCCGAACAGGCCCAGCCCGGCCAAGAACCCGCGCGAGTGCGGCTTCTCTGCCAGCTTGCGCTGGGTCAGCCCGCGGGCGAAGCGCAGCATGAGGTTCAGCCCGATCAGCGCCAGGATCAGCGACATCACCGGCCGCGCCGCTTCAGTGGACAGGCGCACCAACACGGTCGCACCGAGGAATGCGCCGATTGCGCCGGGGATGCCGATGGCGAACGCGGTGCGCCAGTCCACGTTGCCGAAGCGGGTGTGCGCCACGCCGGAGGCCAGCGTTGTACCCAGCTCGGCGGTGTGCACGACGGCGGACGCGGCCGCCGGGGTGAGGCCTGCCAGCGCGATGAGCATGGTGGATGAGGTGGCGCCGAAGCCCATGCCGAGGCCGCCGTCGACAAGTTGGGCGGCCAGGCCGGCCACGGCGATGAGCAGCAGCGTCTCAATCTTGTACATTTCAGGCGTCCTTTTCGGCGGCGCGGTACCGGTTGGCAACAACGTCCGCGAGGTCTGTGGTTAACGGCCCGGAGGCCGACAGGTGCTCCGGGATCCGGTCCAGAAGTGTTCCGTGGGTGACAAACAGCGGCAGCACATGCGTGTGCTTATCGACGAACCCCCGGTCGCCCCTCGTCGCCTGCACCACCGACACCTCAATCCCGGCCAAACGTGCCAGGTCATCCGCCAGGCGGGTGTAGTTTGCCGCCTGCTCGGGGTCCGATGTGCCGACGGGGAAAAGGGTGGCGTGGGGGGCCGAAGGTGCGTCGATAAGCAATCGCTTGTGTAGCGCCTCGGCGATGTCGGCGCCGGTGCCCAGTGGCTCGGCGAGGGTGAGGTCGCAGTGGCGGCGCGCCTCGGCCAGGTGCGCCGGCACGTCCACCTTCGCGTGGAACGCGCGGGTGAACAGCAGCGGAACGACGATGGCGCGCGGTGAAGACAGCGCGGCGGCCGCCTCGGCGAGGGTGGGGCGGTCGAAGTCGAGGTGAGCATCGGCCCACTCCACGCCCAGTTTTTCCGCCGCTGCCTGCGTGAGCGCGCGGATGCCCTCTTTGGCGCGCGGGTGGCGCGAGCCGTGGGAGAGGGTGATCAGCGCGGTCATGGTGGTGCTCCTAGCGCAGGCGCTTTCCGACGAGGCCCGCGGCCAGCGTGTTGCCGGAAGACTGGTCCACGAGCAGGAAGTTGCCCACCGCGCCGCGGGCGGCGTAGGGCTCGACCGGCAGCTCGTCGGCGGTCTGGATGGTCACGTGCGCGATTTCGTTGAGCGCGACGGCCTCGGGCGAGGTGTTGTCGCCCGCGGCGCCGTCAATGTCCAGGACGCGGTCCACGCTGGCCACGCGGGCGCGCACAAACGCAGTGCCGATGCGCAGCTTGACGGCCTGGCCTGCACGCAGCTCCTTCTCGGTCAGCCCCACGACGGTGGCGGCGAACTCCCGTGTCTCTTCCGGCCGGGTGCCCGAGGCCAGCAGGTCGCCGCGGGTCAGGTCGATCTCGTCCGCCAAGCGCAGGGCGACCGAGTCCCCGGCGTGGGCGGTGTCCACCGGGCCGTCGGAGGTGTCGATGCCGGCCACGGTGGTTTTCCGGCCGTAGGGGGCGAGGATCTCGTCGCCGACGGCAACGGCACCGGCATTGACGCGGCCGGCGTAGGCGCGGTAGTCGCTGGCGTGCTCGCGCAGCACGTACTGGATGTTGAAGCGGAAGTCCAGGTCGTCGGCGCGGCCGTGGTGGACCGGGATGGTCTCCAGCAGCTCCAGCACTGTCGGACCGGTGTACCACGGGGTCGCGTCGCTACGCTCCGCGACGTTATCTCCACGAAGAGCGGAGATCGGCACCATGTGCGGGTCCTCGATGCCCAGCTCGGCGGCCTTGGCGTCGAAGTCGGCCTTGATCTCGTTGAAGGTCTCTTCCGAGTAGCCGACCAGGTCGATCTTGTTCACCGCCAGGATCACGGTGCGCACGCCCAGCAGCTTGGCCACGGTGAGGTGGCGGATGGTCTGCTCCACCACGCCGTTGCGGGCGTCCACCAGCAGCACGACCACCTGGGAGGTGGACATGCCGGTCACGGTGTTGCGCGTGTACTGCACGTGGCCCGGAGTGTCGGCGAGGATGAAGGTGCGCTTGTCGGTGGCGAAGTAACGGTATGCCACGTCGATGGTGATGCCCTGCTCGCGTTCGGCGCGAAGCCCGTCGACAAGCAAGGAAAGGTCGAGCCCTTCGAAGCCGCGGTCGGCGGAGGTGCGCTCCACGGAGGCAAGCTGGTCGGCGAGGACGGACTTGGTGTCGTGCAGGAGGCGGCCGACGAAGGTGGACTTGCCGTCGTCGACGGAGCCGGCGGTGCACAGGCGCAGCGTTTCGCGGTCTGCCAAAGCGGCCGCGGCGGAGGTGGGAGTAGTCATCAGAAGTAGCCTTCCTTCTTGCGGTCTTCCATGGCGGATTCGCTCAGGCGGTCGTCGGCGCGCGTCGCGCCGCGCTCGGTCAGGGTGGAGTTGGCGATCTCGACGAGCACCTCGTCGATCGTGGACGCGTCCGAATCAACCGCGCCCGTGCAGGACATGTCGCCCACAGTGCGGTAACGCACGCGGCGGGTCTCAAGCTGCTCACCCTCGCGCGGGCCGCCCCACTCGCCCGGGGTCAGCCACATGCCGTCGCGGCCGAACACCTCGCGGTCGTGCGCGAAGTAGATCGACGGCAGAGCGATCCCGCGCGCGCCGATGTACTCCCACACGTCCGCCTCGGTCCAGTTGGAGATGGGGAACACGCGCACGTTCTCGCCCGGCAGCGTCGCGCCGTTGTACAGGTCCCACAGCTCGGGGCGCTGGCGGCGCGGGTCCCAGCCGCCGAAGGAGTCGCGCACGGAAAACACGCGCTCCTTGGCGCGGGCGCGCTCCTCGTCGCGGCGCGCGCCGCCAAGCACTGCGTTGTAGCCGACCTCCGCGATGGTCTCCACCAGCGGCACGGTCTGCAGCGGGTTTCGGGTGCCGTCGGGGCGTTCCTGCAGGTCGCCGCGGTCAATCCAGTCCTGCACCTCGGCCACGCGCAGGCGCAGGCCATGCTTTTCCACGAGCTCGTCGCGGAACTGGATCACCTCCGGGAAGTTGTGCCCGGTGTCCACGTGCAGCAGCTCAATCGGCATCGCCGCCGGTGCGAAGGCCCGGCGCGCCAGCTCGAGCACCACGCACGAGTCCTTGCCGCCGGAAAACAGCAGGCCGATCTTGTCGAATTGCCCGGCCACCTCGCGGATGATGTGGATGGACTCGTTTTCCAAGTCCTTCAGGTGCGGCGACAGCTCAGTTGTCGTTGCTTGCGTCATCTTCTCTAACACTCCTTTTATTCGTGCAGGCCGCACTCGGTCTTGGATGCGAACGCCCAGCGCCCGGCGCGCGGGTCCTCCCCCTCGGCCACCGGCATGGTGCAGGTGGCGCAGCCGATGGAGGGGTAGCCCTGGCGGGTCAGCGGGTGGATGATCAAGTCGTTGTCCTCCTCGAAGTCCTCGGTGTCCTCCAGCGACCAGGTCACCAGCGGGGAGATCTTCAGCCGGCCGGTTCCATCCAGGCTCAGCGCGGGTGCTTCGGCGCGGGTGGGGCCGTCGGCGCGGCGCAGGCCGGTGATCCAGCCGGCGTACGGGCTCATGTGCACCGCCAGCGGCTCCACCTTGCGCATGCGGCAGCACGCGCCGGGGTTGCGCAGGTACAGGTTCGGTCCGTAGACCTTGTCCTGCTCCGGGCGGGAAAGCTGCGCCTTCGCGCGCACGAGCGTGTGCGAGGGGTAGCGGGCCTCTACCGCGTCGCCCACCTCGAGGGTCTCCGGGAAGTGGTACTCAGTGTCCAAGAAGAGGAAGTCCGCCTCCGGCAGGTGGCGCTCGGCCAGCTCTGCCAGCACGGTGTTTTCCATGGACAGTGTCACCACCAGCTTGCCGGGCGCATGCTCGTGGGCCCAGCCGAGGATGTCGGCGGCGGATGCGTCGTAAAGCTTGGGTGCCCACTCCTCGACTAACTGGGCGTTTTGCCTCGCGACGTCCTCCGGCAACGCCGCCGTCTCCTTCGGCCCCTCCGGGCTGATCTCGGGGTCGCGGAAGTTTCCTCCCGGCTGGTTGAGCAGGTTGGTCATCGCTTCTCTTCCTTCACTACTGCGGTGTGCCCGTGCCGTGCCAGGGAGGCCTGCAGCGCCTCCTCCGTCGACGGCGCGGGCGCGTGCGGGGTGTCCGGATCGTCCTGGCCGTGGTACTTCACCTCGAAGATGCGCAGGCATTCCCCGCACTTCCAGGCAAAGTCCGTCTCCTCGTTCGGCCAGAGGTCCTCCCCGCCACAATAAGGGCAAAACGAGGGGAAATTGCGGTTCGGATTCGGGGCCCGGCGAAAGCTCATCGCAGGTCGTCCTCATCCGCGCGGGCGACCCATTGACGGAATGTCTCGCCGTCCTCGCGCTTGTCCACGTAATGCTGCACCACGCGCGTGACGTAATCCGTCAGCTCAGTGGACAGCACCTTGTGACCGCGCACCTTGCGGCCGAAGTTCGCGCCCTCGCCGATGGTGCCGCCGAGGTGCACCTGGAAGCCCTCGACCTTCTCGCCGGCATCGTTGGCCACCATCTGGCCCTTCAGGCCGATGTCGGAGACCTGGTGGCGCGCGCACGCGTTCGGGCAGCCGTTGAGCGAAATGGTGATCGGGGAATCCAGGTCACCGAAGCGCTCCTCCAGCTCATCCGCCAGCTCGATCGCGCGGGACTTGGTGGTCACGTGCGCGAGCTTGCAGTACTCCAAGCCGGTGCAGCTAAGCAGGCCGCGGCGGAACTCGGAGGGTGTGGAGTACAGGCCCATCTCCTCCAAATCAGCCTGCAGCTTCTCGACGTCCTCCGGGTGCACCCCGAGCAGCAGCACCTCCTTGAACGGGGTGAAGCGCAGGTCGGTCACGCCGTAGCGTTCTGCGAGGTCGGCCAAGGCGATGAGCTGCTCGCCGGACATGTGGCCCAGCGTGGGCTTGACACCGATGTAGACGTTGCCGTCCTTCTGCTCGTGCACGCCGATGTGGTCGCGGTCGACCAGGTTGTTGGGGGCCTTTGGTCCGTCCGCAAGCGCATAGCCCAGGTAGTCCTCCTCGAGGATCTGGCGGAACTTCTCCACACCCCACTCCTTGACCAGGAACTTCAGGCGCGCGCGGTTGCGCAGGCGGCGGTAGCCGTAGTCGCGGAAAATGCGCACCACGTTCGCCCACACGTCCGGCACCTGCTCGAGGGTGACGAAGGCGCCGAGGGACTGCGCGAGCATCGGGTTGGTGGACAGGCCGCCGCCGACGTAGCACTCGAAGCCGGGGCCGAGCTCGGGGTGCTCGACGCCGATGAAGGCGAGGTCGTTGATCTCGTGGACGACGTCCTGGCGGGCGTTGCCGGAGATGGCGGTCTTGAACTTGCGCGGCAGGTTCTGGAACTCGTCGTCGGTGACGATCTGCTGGATCTTGCGGATCGCCGGTGTGGCGTCGATGATCTCGTCCTTGGCAATGCCAGCGACCGGGGAGCCTAAGATCACGCGCGGCACGTCGCCGCAGGCGTCCCAGGTGTTCAGTCCGTTGTCTTCCAGCTTGTCCCAGATCGCGGGGACGTCCTCGATGCGCACCCAGTGGAACTGGATGTTCTGGCGGTCCGTGAGATCCACGGTGGAACGCGCGTAGTCGCGGGAGAGCTCGCCGACGGCGCGGGCCTGCGCGGTCGAGCAGATACCGCCGTCGAAGCGGATGCGCATCATGAAGTACTTGTCTTCCAGCACGCTGTTGTCCTCGCCGGTGAACTCGCCGCCCAGGTTCTGCTTGCGCTGGGTGTACAGGCCGAGCCACTTGAAG
Source organism: Corynebacterium sp. HMSC05H05 (assembly GCF_001807265.1). GTDB lineage: Bacteria > Actinomycetota > Actinomycetes > Mycobacteriales > Mycobacteriaceae > Corynebacterium. The sequence continues at coordinate 110,117 of NZ_KV788368.1, read as the reverse complement.
CGCGGGTAGAGGTCCTCGCGGTCGATGGAGTCGAAGCCGCCCTTGGAGTAGACGTCGATCACGCGCTGCTTGACGTCCAGGACCGGGGACTCCTGCTTGATCTCCTCGTCGTGGTTCAGCGGCGCGGAGCCGTCGATAAGCCACTGCCCCTCCGGTTTTTTGGCGCGTGTCCTGGGCTTCGTGGGTGCGCTCATCTGCTCTCCCTAACTAGACAACTCTGTACGCATCCGGGTGGACCGGAGCTGTTGCTGGCCAATAGTGCCGGACTACTCGGTCTAAGACAACCAGACCGATGAAAGTGCCGGTTAACACAGTGAATGTAAAGAGTTTGCCAGTGCCGAGAATGAAATTACGGATAGGTTTAAGACCACTCGGTCTATACGCTATAGTGTCCAACATCAACAGACCCTTTTGCGAAAGGACTATGAACTTATGAGCCTGCGCGTCGCCGTAGTTGGAGCCGGCCCAGCCGGCATTTACGCCTCCGACCTGCTAATCCGCAACGAAGAGCACGACATCCACGTCGACCTCTTCGAGCAGATGCCCGCCCCCTTCGGCCTGATCCGTTACGGCGTGGCACCCGACCACCCGCGAATCAAAGGCATTGTGAAGTCCCTGCACAACGTGCTGGACAAGGACAAACTGCGCCTGATCGCCAACGTCACCGTCGGCCGCGACATCACCATCGACGACCTGCGCGACTACTACGACGCCGTGGTCATCTCCACCGGCGCGGTGCGCGACCGCGAGCTACTCATCCCGGGCGGCGACAAGTCCATCGGCGCCGGCGAGTTCGTCGGCTTCTACGACGGCAACCCCCGCTTCGAGCGCAACTGGAACCTCGAAGCCAAGGAAGTCGCCGTCGTCGGCGTGGGCAACGTGGCGCTCGACGTCTCCCGCATCCTGGCCAAGACCGGCGACGAGCTCACCGTCACCGAAATCCCGGACAACGTCTACGAGTCCCTGAAGAACAACAAGGCCGAAACCGTGCACATGTTCGGCCGCCGCGGCCCCGCCCAGGCGAAGTTCACTCCGAAGGAGCTGCGCGAGCTCGACGAGTCCGACACCATCCAGGTGCTCGTGGACCCCGAGGACATCGACTACGACGAACTGTCCGAGCAGGTCCGCCGCTCCGACAAGTCCATCGACCTGAACTGCCAGGTGCTGGAGCAGTACGCCATGCGCGAGCCGGACGACGCGCCGCACAAGATCCACATCCACTTCTTCGAGGAGCCGGTGGAGGTGCTTACCGAAGGTGACGCGATTGTGGGCATCCGCACCGAGCGCCAGGAACTCGACGGCAACGGCGGCATCCGCGGCACCGGCAAGTTCACCGACTGGCCGGTCCAGCAGGTCTACCACGCCGTGGGCTACCGCTCCGAGCCGGTCGAGGGCGTGCCGTTCGACCTCGAGCGCCACGTCATCCCCAACGACGGCGGCCGCGTCCTGGTCACCGCCGAGGAAGGCGCCGCGCCGGAGGACAAGCTCTACGTCACCGGCTGGATCAAGCGCGGACCCGTGGGCCTGATCGGCAACACCAAGTCCGACGCCAAGGAAACCACCGACATGCTCATCGCCGACGCGGACGCCGGCAAACTCGCCGCGCCAACCCACACCGGCGCCGACGACATCTTCGACCTGCTCCGCGAGCGCGGCGTGGACTACGCCACCTGGGAAGGCTGGTACAAGCTCGACGAGGCCGAGCGCGCGCTCGGGGCCGCCGACGCCAACTTCCCGCGCGAGCGCAAGAAGATCGTGGAGTGGGAGGACATGCTCGGCCACTCCCGCTTCCAGGGCTAGGCGCTGGCGTCCGCTGCGCGGCCTGCCCGTAAACGCCGATATCGGCATCTAGCCTGACCGCCTATCCGCGACCTGGGCTTTTGCAGCGGCGCGCCCTGTAAACGCCGATATCGGCGTTTAGGCAGCAGCGGTATCGCAGCTGAGGCCCCACAGGTCTAAGATTGCCCCGATAAAAGAGAGGGGCACTCATGGATCTCATCCGCCTCACCGCGCACTTTGGCAAGCGGTACAGCGGCAAGATCGCGTTAGTTGTCGTGCTGCAGCTGATCACCACCCTGGCCACGCTGTATCTACCGGACTTGAACGCGGATATCATCAACAACGGCGTCGCCAACGCCGACGTGCCGTATATCTGGCGCGTCGGCGGGATCATGCTCGTCGTCGCGCTTGTGCAGCTTGCGGCGGCTGTATGCGCGTTCTGGTTCGCCTCGCAGGTGGCCATGAACACGGGCCGCGACATCCGCAAGGCGGTCTACGACCGGGTCTCCAGCTTCGACAGCGAGGACATGGGCCACTTCGGCACCGCCACCCTGATCACGCGCGGGACGAACGACGTCCAGCAGGTGCAGATGACGTTCCTGCTGTTCCTCAACTTCATGGTCGCAGCACCGATTATGGCCATCGGCGGCATCATCATGGCGCTGCGCCAGGACGCGGGCATGTCGTGGCTGGTGGTCACAGCGGTGCTGGTCCTCACCATCGTCGTGGGCATCATCGCCGCCATCCTGATGCCGCTGTTCAAGCAGATGCAGGCGAAGCTGGACGCGATCAACGGCTTACTGCGTGAGCAGATCGCCGGCATCCGCGTGGTCCGCGCGTTCGGCCGCGAGGGCTACGAGGCGGACCGTTTCCACGGCGCAAACACGGACTTGAGCAAGCTCAGCCTGAACATCGGCCGCGTGTTCGTGACCATGTTCCCGGTGATCATGCTCATCATGAACCTCGCCACCGCCGCGGTGCTGTGGTTCGGCGGCCACCGAGTGGACGAGGGCCTGGTGGAGGTCGGTTCGCTCACCGCGTTCATGCAGTACCTGATGCAGATTCTCATGGCGGTGATGATGGGTGTGTTCATGCTCATGATGCTGCCGCGCGCGATCGTCTGTGCGGACCGCGTGGACGAGGTGCTCGGGTATGAGGCGGGTGCGGGGGCGACCGGAGGGGCGTCGATAGGCGAAGGTGTCGTGCGCTTCGAAAATGTCTCCTACACGTACCCCGGTGCGGAGCAGCCGGTGCTGGAAGAGATCTCGTTTGAAGCGCGCCCGGGAACCACGACCGCGATCATTGGCTCAACGGGCGCCGGCAAGACCACGCTGGTGGGGCTGCTGCCAAGGCTGTACTCCCCCACGTCGGGGCGCGTGCTTATCGACGGCCATCCGGTCACCGACCTCGACCGCGCGAGCCTGGTCACGGCTGCCGGCATGGTCCCGCAGAAACCGTGGCTGTTCTCGGGCACCGTGGCGACGAACCTGCGGATGGGCAACCCCGACGCGACCGACGATGAGCTGTGGGCGGCGCTGCGAGTCGCGCAGGCCAGCTTCGTTGACGACCTGGATATGCCGATCGCCCAGGGAGGCACCAACGTCTCCGGCGGGCAGCGCCAGCGCCTGTGCATCGCGCGCATGCTGGTGGCGGACCCGAAGGTGTACATCTTCGACGACTCGTTCAGCGCACTCGACGCGACCACCGAGGCGAACCTCAACGCCGCGATGCGCGATGTGGTGAAGAACCGCACCGTAATCGTGGTGGCGCAGAAGGTATCCTCGATCCGGCACGCGGACCAGATTCTGGTGATGGAGGCCGGGCGCATCGTCGCGCGCGGCACGCACGACGAGCTGCTGGAAACCAGCAACACCTACCGGGAAATTGAACGCAGCCAGGCAGAGGTCGACGCATGAGCAACCAGCACGGAGCCGAGCTGACAGACGACCAGCTCGCCGAATACGAAGAGAAGATGGCCGGCGACGACTTCTCCAACAAGGCACCGCGCAAGGCCAAACAGTTTTGGCCGTCCGCGAAGCGCCTGCTGGGGTTGCTCGCGCCATACAAGATGGCGCTCACGGCGGTGTTTGTCATGAACGCCGTCTCCGTGGTGCTAGCCGTGTACGCCCCGCGCGTGATGGGCCGGGCCATGGACGTGATCTTCTCCGGCGTGATGTCCAGGCACATGCCCGCCGGGATGAGCAAGGAGCAGGCGATCGAGGGCATGCGCGCCGCCGGTCAGGACCGGTTCGCGGACATGGCCTCGGCGATGGACTTGCACCCCGGGTCCGGCATCGACTTCGACCGCCTGCGCGAACTGATCGTCGCAGTGCTTGCGCTGTACGTGGTGTCGGCGCTGCTCATGTGGGCCCAGGGCGCCATCTTGAACAAGCTGTCCATCCGGGCGGTGTTCGACCTGCGCGAGCGGGTCGAAGCGAAGCTGAACCGTCTGCCGCTGAGCTACTTCGACACCCGGCAGCGCGGCGACGTGATGAGCCGCACCACCAACGACGTGGACAACGTGCAGCAAGCGCTGCAGCAGTCCCTGTCCTCGCTGTTCAACGCGGTGATCACCATCGTGGGCATCCTGGTGATGATGTTCGCCATTTCCTGGCAGCTGGCACTGGTCGCCCTGCTGGCCCTGCCGCTGACCGGCCTGGTCATGGGCCTGGTGGGCACGCGCAGCCAAAAGCAGTTCATCACCCAGTGGAAGGCTACCGGCGACGTCAACGGGCACGTGGAGGAATCCTTCTCCGGCCACGACGTCGCGGTCATCTTCGGCCGCACCGAGGCGTTGCGCCGCACCTTCGACGAGCGCAACGAGGAGCTTGCGGGTGCGGCGCAGAAGGCGCAGTTCTTGGCCAACTCGATGCACCCGATCATGCAGTTCATCTCCTACCTGTCCTACGTGGCCATCGCGGTCCTCGGCGGGGTGAAGGTAGCCTCGGGCAGGCTCACGCTCGGCGACGCCACCGCGTTTATCCAGTACTCCCGCCAGTTCAACCAGCCGCTGGGCGAGATCGCCGGCATGATGCAGATGCTGCAGTCCGGCGTGGCGTCCGCGGAGCGCGTCTTCGAGCTTCTCGACGCTGAAGAGGAACCCGAATACCAGCCCCAAGCCCGCATGGACGGCCGTGCCGAAGGCCTGGTGGAGTTCCGCGATGTGTCCTTCTCCTACACCGACGAGCCTTTGATTCAGGACCTGAACCTGCGGGTGGAGCCGGGCCAGACCGCCGCGATCGTCGGCCCCACCGGCGCCGGCAAGACCACGCTGGTGAACCTGATCATGCGCTTCTACGACGTCGAATCCGGCGCGATCACCCTCGACGGCACGGACATCCGGGATCTTTCCCGCGAGGACCTGCGCAGCCAGATCGGCATGGTGCTGCAAGACGCAGTGCTGTTCAAGGGCACGATCATGGACAACATCCGCTACGGCCGCCTGGACGCCACCGACGAGGAGGTCATTGAGGCGGCGAAGGCCACCTACGTGGACCGCTTCGTGCGCTCGCTGCCGGACGGCTACGACACGGAAGTCGACCAGGACGGCGGATCCGTATCCGCGGGCGAGCGCCAGCTAATCACCATAGCGCGCGCGTTCCTGTCGCAGCCGTCGCTGTTGATCCTGGACGAGGCGACCTCGTCTGTGGACACCCGCACCGAGGTGCTGGTCCAAGACGCGATGAACGCGCTGCGGTCCAACCGCACCTCTTTTGTCATCGCGCACCGCCTGTCCACCATCCGGGACGCGGACGTGATTGTGGTGATGGAAGACGGCAGAATTGAGGAGCAAGGTTCGCATGCGGAGCTCGTCGCAAAGCAAGGTGCGTACTGGCGCCTGCACCAATCCCAGTTCAGCGACTAGCTGACAGTAAATTCACACGTTTCCCAAATGTTCACCTCGTGGACACCGTTCCATTAACGCGGTGTCCATACGGTGTCGGGCACACCTGTGTCAGCTACCTGATTGGGAAACGATGAAACGCGAAGAAACCGGCGGATCTTCCGTCGCCGTGGCCGACAACACCGGCCGCACCGCAGAAGACGAGAACACGAACCTCGACGACCTCGATGTGGACGACGACAACGAGCGCAAGGACCCGCTCGGCTTCCTCCCCCTCGACGGCAAGGCCAAGCAGATTGCCAACTGGATCGCCGTGATCATCGGCGTCTGGGTCCTGCTCAACGGCGTGGGCATGATCGGCGACGGCTTCAAAGGCATCGCCGGCGACCGCGCCGAGGAACTGTTCTCCTTCGCCGAGAACCCGTTCGTGGGCCTGGCCATCGGCATCGTCGCCACCGCGATCATCCAGTCCTCCTCCACCACCACCTCGATCGTGGTTGGCATGATCGCCGGCGGCCTGCCGCTGAACATCGCGATCCCGATGCTCTTCGGCGCCAACATGGGCACCTCCGTGACCTCCACACTGGTCGCCCTTGGCTTGGCCGGCAACAAGAAGCAGTTCCAGCAGGGTTTCTCGATGGCCACCGTGCACGACTTCTTCAACCTCATCGCCATCCTGATCTTCTTCCCGCTGGAAATGTTCACCGGCTTTTTGGGCAAGACTGCGACCGCGATTGCGCCGTCGCTGTCCGGCTCCGGAGAGGGCGTGCTGGCCGGCATCTTCGAGTCCATCGGCGACTTCATCGACGCCATCACCGAGCCGCTGGTCGGTCTGGCAGGCAGCCTGGTCGAGCCGCTCGGCGACGTCTGGGGCGGCGTAGTCCTGGCCGTGCTGGGCATTGCGCTGATCCTGTTTTCCATCCAGTTCATCGGCAACATCCTCAACGCGCTTCTGGTGGGCAAGGCCCAGAACATCCTCTACGCAGCGCTGGGCAAGAACGCGTTCATGGGCGTGCTCTCCGGTGCCGCCATCACCACCCTGGTGCAGTCCTCCTCCACCACCACCGCGCTGACGGTGCCGCTGGCCGCCTCCGGCAAGTTCAAGGTGCGCACCCTGTTCCCGTTCGTGGTCGGCGCCAACATCGGCACCACCGTCACCGGCCTGATCGCCGCGTTCTCCGCCTCCGGCGCCGAAGCCGAAGCCGCGATGGCCGGTGCCCTGGTGCACACGCTTTTCAACACCTTCGCCGCGATCCTGATCCTGGGTGTGCCGTTCCTGCGCAAGCTCCCGCCGGCAGGCTCCGACTGGCTCGCAGCCCTGGCGACGAAGAACAAGCTCTACGTCTTCGCGTGGATCGGCGGCGTGTTCTTCATCATCCCGATCCTGGCCGTGTTCATCTCCAACGCACTCTCCTAAGGAGCCCCTCAATGACCACTCCCGAGAACCCGACCAACGCTGAAAACACCCCTGGCGAGACCCCCGACCTGTCCCCACTGGCGAAGGACCTGATTAACCGCGAAGCCCCCGACGCCGAGCTGTACGCGCTGCTGCACGAGCTGGAAGAAACCGCAGATGAGCTGCGCAGCGAGCTGCAGGCACGCCTGGGCAACCGCGCCAAGCTGGAAGGCGAGCAGGCCCGCGCCCACCGCAAGATCAACCCGAACGTCACCCCGGAGCAGGAGGAAGAGCTGAAGCACTTCCCCGAGTACTGGGCAAACTCCAAGGGCTCCTGGAGCAACCTGTTCAAACTGCTGCGCGAACTGCGCATCGAGATGCGGGAGGGCAAGGGTAATGCGTAAACGACTCACCGCCACCGTCGCTTTGGCCGCCGTCGCCGCACTGGCCGTCGGCTGCGGCAACGACACCACCCCGGGCGATAACGCCATCAAGGTCACCGGCTCCTCCACCGTCGAGCCGATCACCAACTACATGGCCAACCGCTACGACTTCGACGTGGACATCGACGCAGTCGGCTCCACCGACGGCTTCGAAGCGTTCTGCGCGGGCGAGGCCGACATCAACGACGCCTCCGTGGCCATTCCCGGCGACGGCGCTGACGTGGACTACCAGAAACAGTGCGCCGACGCCGGCGTGAACTTCATCGAGCTGCCCATCGCGCTCGACGCCATCACGCTGGTCAAGCACCGCGACAACGACTGGGCCGAGGACCTGACCATCCAGCAGCTGCACGACATCTGGGCGAAAGACTCCGCGGTGACCAAGTGGTCGGATATCGACCCGTCCTGGCCCGACGAGGAAATCACCCTTTACGGCCGCCCGGACGGCTCCGGCACCCTGGGCGTGTTCGAGCAGCTCGTGCTGGATGGCGACGAGATCCGCGAGGACTACCAGGCCACCGACGACATCCAGGAGCTGTCTAAGTGGGTCTCCGAGGACGTCAACGGCTTGAGCTTCATGGGCATCGGCAACTACCTGGCCACCGAGGACCCGACGCGCAACCGCATCGATAACGTGCTTGTCGACGGCGTCGCCCCGACCGCCGATGAGGCAAAGAGCGGTAACTACCCGCTGGCGCGCCCGCTGTTCATCTACGTCAACGAGGACTCCGCCAAGCGCGACGACGTCAACGAGTTCGTCACCACTTACCTGGACAAGGTCGAAGCCGTGCTGCCGCGCGTGTACTTCTACCAGCTGCAGGAAGACGAGTACGACAAGTCGAAGCAGCGCTACGAGGACCGCGAAACCGGCGCTGACGAGCGCTGGCAGTAAGCCACCTTCACTGCTTTCCACCGCGCCCCGGACATGCACGACAGCCGTCCGGGGCGTTACTATATGCGGCGTGAGCACCCCCTACGGCAACTTCAGAATCGGTGACCAGGAGCGCATGGACGCCATGGACACCCTCGGCCGCGCACTCGGCGAGGGCCGGCTCAATATGGGCGAGTTCGACGACCGCTGCCGCCGCGTCGCCGAGGCACAGGTCCACTCAGATCTCGAGCCGATTTTGGGGGATCTGCCGCCGCAGCCGACCGGAGGTGCCGTCGAGAGGCAAGAAGTGCACTCGGGCGATGTGTTTTACAGCGGCCGCGAAATCATGCAGGCGCGCCGCTCCGGCAAGCGCATGCGCGCAGGCACCTTCTGGCTGGGCACCGTGGGCGCGTTCGGGCTGACCGCTGTGCACCCGGTCTTCCTGCTGATCATCCCCACCCTGTTCATCCTGCTGTACATCATGAAAGTCGGCCCCGACTCCTGGTACACCCCCAGCCTGCGGCAGCTGGAGCAGCAGCGCCGCCAAGAGATCAAGCGCCGCCAGCTGGAGATCGAATCCGCCAAGGCACACCAGCAGGCCATGATGCGGGTGCAGCGCAAGGATCAGTTCAACCAGCTGACCTCCGATGCGCTCGATGTCGCGCAAAACACGATAAACCGCTTCCGCAAGAACTAAAGAGGCCTACAGTGGAGTGGCATGAGTGAGCCACTGCAAAAGCACCGCCATTTCGACCAAGCGGACAAGCTGAAAAACGTCTTCTACGACATCCGCGGGCCCGTGACCGCCACCGCGGAGAAGATGGAGCGCGACGGCCACACCATCTTGAAGCTCAACACGGGCAACCCGGCCGTCTTCGGCTTTGAGGCGCCGGACGTGATCATGCGCGACATGATTGCCAACCTGCCCACCTCCCAGGGCTACACCACCTCCAAGGGCATCACCTCGGCACGCCGCGCGGTGGTCACGCGCTACGAGATGATCGACGGCTTCCCACCCTTCGACATCGACGATGTCTACCTGGGCAACGGCGTGTCCGAGCTGATCAGCATGACCACCCAGGCGCTGCTCAACGACGGCGACGAAATCCTCATCCCCGCCCCCGACTATCCGCTGTGGACCGCCGCGTCCACGCTCGCAGGCGGCAAAGTCGTGCACTACATGTGCGACGAGGAGGACGACTGGAACCCGTCGCTCGAGGACATCCGGGAGAAAGTCACCGACCGCACCAAGGCGATCGTGGTGATCAACCCCAACAATCCCACCGGCGCCGTGTACTCGCGCGAAGTGCTCGAAGGCATCGCCGACATCGCCCGCGAGCACGAGCTCATGGTGCTCTCCGACGAGATCTACGATCGCGTACTTTACGACGGAGCTTCGCACATCTCCATGGCAGAAGTCGCCCCCGACCTTTTGTGCATCACCTTCAACGGGCTGTCCAAGGCCTACCGGGTGTGCGGCTACCGCGCCGGCTGGATGGTTGTCACCGGTCCCCGTCGCAGAGCTCAAGGCTTCATCGAAGGCCTGGACCTTTTGAGCGGCACGCGGTTGTGCGCGAACGTGCCTGGCCAGCACGCCATCCAGGTGGCCCTTGGCGGGCGGCAGTCCATCTACGAGCTCACCGCCGAGGGCGGACGCCTGCACAAGCAGCGCAACGTGGCAGTGCGGAAGCTCCGCGAGATCCCCGGTGTGTCCGTGGTGGAGCCAAAGGGTGCGCTGTACTGCTTCCCCAAGATCGACGCGGAGATGTACAACATCCACGACGACGAGAAGTTCATGCTGGACCTGCTCAAATCCGAGAAGATCCTGATGGTCCAGGGCACCGGCTTCAACTACCCCACCCCGGACCACTTCCGCGTGGTCACCCTGCCGTGGGCATCGCAGCTGGAAAACGCCATCGAGCGCCTGGGCAACTTCCTGGCGGACTACCACCAGCACTAGGGGTTCGTCCTACGGCAAGGTCTCGATGGCGACTTCGCGGGTGAGACCTATTCGCGCACAGAAATCCTCGTCATGGCTGACCAGGACGATCGCACCGGCGTAGCTGTCCAGTGCGGAGACGAGCCAGTCCACTGTGGAAATGTCGATATTGTTGGTGGGCTCGTCGAGAAGCAATAGCTTCGGGGCTGGGTGAGAAAGCAGGATACGGGCGAGCTCAACGCGGAATCGCTCCCCGCCGGACAGCGTGCCAACGGGGGCGTGCACGGTGTCGTTCTGAAACAGCAGCTGCGCAAGTTGGTCGCGGATATACTGCGGCTCTGCCTCGAGGTTGGTTTGCGTCACCAGCTCCAGCACCGTCAGCTCTGGGTTGAGCGTAATGCGCTGGCGAAGGTAACCCACGTCGTCAATGACGTAGCCTGCCTGCCCACTCGCGATGGAGTTGAGCAGCGTAGTCTTGCCGCTTCCGTTAGGACCGGTAATGCGCACCCGCTCGGAACCTACGACTGTCAGTCCGGGAATGTCCAAGACCCGGGTACCATTGGGCAGCTCGGTGCCGGGCAAATCGATAAAGACAGCTTGATCATCGCGGACTTTTTCCTGGGCTTTGTTGTAGGCGGCGAGCGCGCCCTCCACCGCCCCTGCGTGGGCCGACCCCCGTCTCGCCGCAGTCTTTTCAGACCTGTCCTTGTCCAATCCCATCGCCATGCCGGGCTTGCGCTTCGAGGCGGCGAACTTCTTTCCACGGCGCGCATCCCGATCGATGCGTGTCTGCATCGCTTCCCGCTCCTTGACCTGCTTGCGGTGGTTCGCTTTTGCGTCCCTCACCCCGCGTATCGCTGATTCCTGCTCCTGTGCGAGCGTCTCCTTGTATGCGGAAAAGTTGCCGGAGAACATTCGCAGCCGGCCGTCGTGCAGCTCAGCAATTTCGGTGGCGCTCTGCAGCAAGTCGCGGTCATGACTAGCGACGAGCACAGGTACCGACGCCGCCTCCAGCTCCCGTATGAGCTGCTCTTTCGCGTGGTGGTCGAGGTTGTTGGTTGGCTCATCCAAGACGACGAAGTCGGGGTTGCCGGAGAACAACGCGGCCAACGCTACCCGGACTGTTTCACCGCCGGAAAGCGTATCCAGGGTTCTATCCAAAGGTAGGTCGAGTCCGTGCGCGGACAGGGTGGCGGTGATCTCTGCGGCGATATCCCACCGGTCACCGATGGTTTCAAACAGCTGGGGATCGAACTCCCCGGCCTCCACCGATGCAATTGCGTTGAGGATTTCAGTGGCCTCAAAAACATCAGCCACGGTGTCGTCCGCCCGCAGCGTGAGGTCCTGCGGTAAGTACGCGATGTTCGCGGGGCGTTCCACCGAACCGCCCGTCGGTTCGAGCTGACCGAGGATGACCTTGATCAGAGAGGATTTACCGGATCCATTATCACCGATTAACCCGGTAAGCCGACTATCAAATACGGCGTTCAGGCCTTCAAGGCACGTGGTTCCATTGGGCCACTCGAGGGAAATGTTGTTCAGGGAAATAGGCATGCTCATCTGTCTTTCTGGTTCGTGTTATGCGGAAACACGGAACGTGAGCACTGCCTACTCCTTCCCTCGGGGACGCGGTCTGTTCAGAAACTACGGTGAACCAGTGTGCGTGTCAAGCACTTTGCGTCCAATAAGTGACCAGACATGACGCTGATCTGCTAGTTCGACTGCGAATGCCTCGCGAGCGAACTAGCAGATCAAGTGTCCAACTTTATGTTTTCCCAGGTGATATTGAAACACAGTGTCAATATCAGGGCGATCTGCTAGCTACCCTGCGAACCCTTAAATGGCCAACTAGCAGATCCGCGGGCCGGGAGAGCCGACTGGGTACGGGTGGGCCGCCGCGAGAGCAGCCCCATACGCACTACGCCACGGGGCGGAACGTATCCGGGGAGGCGGCTTTCCAGTCGGGGGCCCAGGCCGAGGGGGCGTCTTCAAGCAATTGCCCCGGGCGGAGCCACTCGTAGATGGAGGCGTAGGAGCGCGACTCCGTCGGCGAGACGCTGCGGCGCAGCATGTCGGGGCGCAGCTCCGACGGATCCGAGACGCCCATGGAGGCCATGAGGCGCACGGCGGTGCTGACGGTGGTCTTGTGGAAGTTGTAGACCGCCTTCGATTTGTCCTCCACCACGATGGCGCGGTTGCGTCGCGGGTCCTGGGTGGCCACGCCCGTCGGGCATTCGCCGGTGTGGCAGCGCTGCGCCTGGATGCAGCCGGTGGCCATCATCATGGCGCGGGCGGAGTTGGTGTAGTCCGCGCCCTGAATCATGCGCATGACAATGTCGGAGCCACCGGCGACTTTGCCGGAGGCGCCGATCTTGATCTGGTCGCGCAATCCGGTGCCCACAAGCGCGTTGTGCATCAGCATCAGGCCGTGGGTCAGGGGCATGCCCATGTGGTCCTCGAAGTCGATGGGTGCGGCACCGGTGCCGCCCTCGGAGCCGTCCACGACGATGAAGTCGGGTGCGGTGCCGACCTCGCGGATGGCCTTGCAGATGGCGAGCACTTCTCTGCGGCTGCTGACGCACATCTTGAACCCCGCCGGCTTGCCGCCGGAAAGCTCGCGCATCTGCGCGATGAACTCGATGAGCTCGACCGGGGTGCTGAACACGCGGTGGCCGGCCGGGCTGATGCAGTCCACGCCCATGGGCACGCCGCGGATCTCCGAGACTTCCTTGGTGATCTTGTCCGCCGGCAGCACGCCGCCGATGCCCGGCTTGGCGCCCTGGCTGAGCTTCAGCTCCACCATCTTGACCTGGTCGTCCTGGGCCTTGTCGCGGAACTTGGCGGGGTCGAAGCCGCCGTCTTCGGTGCGGGCGCCGAAGTAGCCGGTGCCCATCTGCCAGATCAGGTCACCGCCGTTTTCCTTGTGGTACGGAGAGATACCGCCCTCGCCGGTGTTGTGGGCGAACCCGCCCATGGCCGCGCCCTTGTTCAGGGAGCGCACCGCGTTTTTGGACAGCGAGCCGAAACTCATCGAGGACACGTTCAGCATGGAGATGGAGTACGGCTGGGTGCAGTCCTTGCCGCCGACGAGTGCGCGCGGCGGCTCGGCCGGCTCCTCCACCGGCGCGATGGAGTGCACGAGGTGCTCGTGGTTGGCGTCGTAGACATCCTGGACGGTGCCGAACGACGTCTCGCTCTGCTTGCCCTTCGCGCGCTCGTAGATGGCGTTGCGCTGGTCGCGGTTGAAGGGGCGGCCGTCCCAGTCACGTTCGATGAAGTACTGGCGCAGCTCCGGACCGATGTCCGTGAGCAGGTAGCGCATGTGTCCCAACACTGGGTAGTTGCGCAGGATCGGGTATCTGGTTTGCGTGAGGTCGTGAATGGCGACGCCACCCAGCGCCGCCGCGGCAGCGCCCAGGGCGCCCTTGGCAAATGTTCCTCGCTTCTCCTTGGACATGCGGACCATCATGCCCTACCCGACCAGAAATACTAAGACGGGCACACCCTGCAGGTATGCCCGAATTAGGTACTACGAAACTACTGCTTGGAGCTGCCCCTTACAGGCTCCGACCGAGGGCACGGATCTGCCAGCCGGCGTTCTGCCAGTCGGTGACGTTGAGGACGTTTCGCCCGTCGATGAGCAGTTGCTTGTCGACGTGCTCCGCCGCCCACCGCGGGTCCATCTCCTTGAACTCCTGCCACTCGGTGGCGAGGATGACCAGCTCCGCACCGCGAAGTGCGTCCTCGAGGCTGGTGGCGTAGTCGAGGGTGGGGAACACCTTGCGGGCGTTGTCCATGCCCTGCGGGTCGTAGACGCGCACACTTGCGCCGGCAAGCGAAAGCTGGCCCGCCACAGCAAGTGCGGGCGAGTCGCGCACGTCGTCCGAGTTCGGCTTGAACGCCGCGCCGAGCACGGTGATGTTGCGGCCGATGACGCTGCCGAGCTCCTCGCGCGCCAAGTCGGTCACGCGCTGGCGGCGGCGCATGTTGATCGCGTCGACCTCACGCAGGAACGTCAGTGCCTGGTCGGCGCCGACCTCGCCGGCGCGCGCCATGAACGCGCGGATGTCCTTGGGCAGGCACCCTCCGCCGAAACCGAGACCTGCGCCGAGGAACTTCCGCCCGATGCGGTCGTCGTAGCCGATCGCATCGGCCAGCTGGGTCACGTCCGCGCCGACGTTCTCGCAGACCTCGGACACGGCGTTGATAAACGAGATCTTCGTGGCGAGGAACGCGTTGGCGGAGACTTTCACCAGCTCCGCGGTCTGCAAATCCGTCACGATGAACGGGGTGTCATTTTCCAGCGGGGTGGCGTAGACCTCGCGGGCGATCTCCTCCGCGCGGGAGTTCTCGGCGCGGTGGCCCAACACGATGCGGTCCGGCTCGATGGTGTCTTTGACTGCGTAACCCTCGCGGAGGAACTCCGGGTTCCAGGCGATCTCCACGGTCGCTTTGTTGCCGTTGGCGGCGAGAGCGTCGGCGCGCTCCTGCAGCGCGGCGGCGGTGCCGACCGGCACGGTGGACTTGCCCAAAATCAGGTGCTCGCCTTCCAGCTGGGGCACCAGGTCGTCGATCACGGCCTCGACGTAGCGGGTATCGGCAGCGTAGGAGCCGCGCTGCTGCGGGGTGCCAACCCCGATGAAGTGCACGCGGCCGAAGGCGGCGGCTTCGGCGTAGTCCGTCGTAAAGCTCAGGCGCCCCGCCTCGATGTTGCGCTCCAGAACCTCGGGCAGGCCCGGCTCGTAAAACGGCACCTTGGAGTTCTTCAGCGCCTCGATCTTGGTTTCGTCAACGTCTACGCCCAGCACCTCGTGGCCGAGTTCAGCCATGCACGCCGCATGCGTCGCGCCAAGGTAACCAGTGCCAATCACAGTCATCCGCATAAGTGGCCATTATGCCGTGGAGCGGCGAGGTCGGCAGGGTGAAGAACGGGAAGGCAAGCACACAGCTTATTCCCATTTATTTGCCAGGCGATAACACGGTGTCGAGCGTGACAACGGTAACTTAGTCACGTCCCTACAACAGGTTCAAGGAGTCTCTATGAGGAAGCTAGCTTCTGCGGTTCTTGTAACCGCACTCGGTTTCACCCAACTGATCGCACCAGCCCACGGACAAGAAAACGCCGTGACGGTCGCAGAGGCCAGTCCGACAGCGGAATTCGTGGCTGCCCCAACTAACACCCCGGACCCCAGTTTCACCGAAACGGTTGTCGGACCGTCACGGAAACCTGTGAAGGCAAGCGACGTGAAGTACAAACCCTCCGATATCAATCTCGTAATCAAGGGTGATACGTGCTTTATCGACACCCACAAAGTGGAGAGCTTCTTCGAAGACGTATACGGCCGGACATACCACAACGAGTTCTGGTCACCCCTGGAAGCAGAACACATGATCCCATACTTCGAAGAATTCCGGAAGGAGCAGGAGCAGGAGGGCATTTGGAGCAACTGGGAGCAGAAACGCACCCCGTTTAAGGAATACTTCTCGGACTTTGAAATCCAGATGGCAGAAGCCGAGATGAAGGCGCTTAAGGAGTGCGCGGCTTACACGGCACCAACCCCCACAACGACCGTGCTTAAGCCCGAGCCCGCGAAACAGAACAACACGCTTGCCATCATCGCGATCATCGTGTCTGCAATTAGCGCCGCCCTATCCGCGGTCAGCCTGGCCTTGCCCTTTTTCCCACAGTTGAAGCGCTAAACGCCTGGAAGGCTCGTCGATAGGCAAAAGCCCCTACTGGAAGTTCAGGTACGCCTTCGACGGGGTGGGGCCGCGCTGGCCCTGGTACTTCGAGCCGAGCTTGCCGGAGCCGTACGGGGTGTCCGCGGGCGAGGTCATGTTAAACAGCGCAAGCTGGCCGACCTTCATGCCCGGCCACAACACGATGGGCAGGTTGGCCACGTTAGACAGCTCCAAGGTGATGTGGCCGGAAAAGCCCGGGTCAATGAAACCCGCGGTGGAGTGCGTGAGCAGGCCCAAGCGGCCCAACGAGGACTTGCCCTCGAGGCGGCCGGCCAAGTCCGCGGGAAGAGTGAAGCACTCCAGGGTGGAGGCGAGCACGAACTCGCCGGGGTGCAGGACAAACGCGTCGCCGTCCGGCACCTCGACCAGCGTGGTCAGATCCGGCATCTCCTGCTTCGGGTCGATGTGCGTGTACTTCGAGTTGTTGAAAACGCGGAAGAACTTGTCAATGCGCACATCGATCGAGCTCGGCTGGATGAGCTCGGCATCGAACGGGTCGATACCGAGGTGGCCGGAGTCAATGGCATCGCGGATGTCGTGATCTGAAAGCAACACGAATCTAGAGTGTACTTCCCTGTTTTGGGCCGCGAATCCGTGGTGCTAAAGTTGGCAGAGCTGCCGGCGTAGTTTAGTGGTAGAACATCAGCTTCCCAAGCTGAGAGTGCGAGTTCGATTCTCGTCGCCGGCTCTCTTTTCTTTTTTTGGGGGGCTTCCTCGGATCTAGCTTTCTGTGGTGCACGGTGTCAGCGGCTTCTTGCTCAGCAATACCGCGCGGTACCTCCCATTCTCTGTTTTGAAGCGGAGGATGTTCCAATCCGGGTTGTACTCCTCCGCCAGCGCAAGTTCCTCGGGGTCGTGGTTGTAGCCGGTGACGTTCTCCTCCCCCACTGCACTGCGGAAACGGAAGGTGAGCTTCGTGCCGTCCTGCTCCGCCGCCTCGACGGGGAACCAGGAGTGCTTCAGGTTCATGGCGCGAAGCACCGGGATGTAGTGGTTTTTGTGGCCTTCGGCCTGCCTGTCGCACTCTTTGTAAGTGCATTCACGGCGTGCGGCCGGCTGCTTGGGCAGCGGGACAACGGCATCACCGACGCGGATCGCGCCCGCTTTTGGCGAGTAGTCGAACTTCGGGCCAGTGTTACCCACGAAACGGGCCGCTTCCATCGGGCTGTCGAACTTTGCGACGACACTTTCGCCCGTCTCATCGAGCGTGAACGCGAACGCAGTTCCGCTCATGTGGGCCAGGGTGGCAGGGGTCCAGTCGGTGGGCATGTTGGACATGTCGTTCAAGTCGGAAGACATGGTTAATCTCCTTTGAGAATCGCACTTCCGGCGCGGCGGTTGCACGTGCCGGCGGATCTTCCCCCGGGGGCACCGTGCGCGATATGCGCGGTTGCCAGCCGACGAGCCGGGAGGCTTTTCCCTTGTGCAGGGTGCGTCGGACTTCGTGATCCAAACCAGGACAATAACAGACCGCTTGGTCTACTGCAAGTGGGGGCCGGAGGGCGTCGATAAGCAATATGCTCAAAGGGATGAAACTCAGCAGCGCGATGATGACACTGGCGGTCGGCTACGGGGCGGTGCGCGGGCTGCAAAACCGCCCGCCGATGCCGTTCAACGACCGAAATTTTAAGCCCACACACCCCACGCCGGTGATGTACGTGCACGGGATCAACTCGCGCACCGCGGCGTTTGAGTCGAACGCCCAAAGGCTGAAAGAACAGGGGTTTTGGGTCTGGGGCTACGACTACGGCGACATGATCGCGCCCGGATTCTTCGGCGCGGGCGACCTGAATTCGATCGTGGGCGACGTGGAGGAGCACGTGGACCGTGTGCTGCGAAAAACCGGCGCGGAGCAGGTGGACATTGTGGCGCACTCGCAGGGCGCGCTGATGACCAAGCTGTTCATTTCGCGCGGGGGCGCGGAGAAGGTGCGGCGCGTGGTGGCGATGGGCGGCAACTTCCACGGCACCGACTTCCGGGGGCTGGCCGGACAGATGGGCGCGTTCGCCGCAAACCACCCGCACTTCACCGCCCTATTCGCCCCGGGGGCAGCACAGCAGCTCGCCGGTTCCGCCTGGTTACGCGAGTTTTTGAGCGGCCCGGACACCGTGCCGGGAATCACGTACACCTCCATCTACTCACCGGCAGACACGGTGGTTACGCCCGCCTCCGCGTCGATGCTGGAGGCGGTCCCGGGCGCGGACGTGGCGAACATCGACTCCGGGCAGTGGTACGACGGCTACGCGCCCTACCACGCGCTCATGCCACGCGACCCGCTGTACGCGGACCTCACCGTGTGGGGGTTGCTGCGCGAGATGGGCGACCATGTGCCACCTTCACAATTTGAGTGAGCACCTTTTGCTTATCGACGTGCTAAAGTCGCTGGCCGTTTAGGGATACTCGAACATGTGTTTGGCTTTGCGGCGGTCGTGTCGGAGGCGTGTCGTAGCGTATGCATTGTTCATTCGTTGACAGCGCGTACCTGAAGGGAGGGATCCGCCCATGACCACGGTAATTGACCACCACGTGGACCAGCTCGTCGATAGTCTGAAGGCGCTCGAGGCGCTCATGATGCAGCCCGAATCCCTCCACCTTTTATCCACGCACCAGGCCATGGAGCGGCTGCACGCGGCGCTGCCGCTGCTGTCCAACGCGAACATCGCGTTTGCTCACCTGTGCGAGCGCGACGGGGCGGGCCGGCTGGTCGGCGCGAACCACCCGGTGGAGTACCTGACCAAGCAGCTCGGGCTCCCACGCGCCGACGCCTTTAGCCTGCTCAACCAGGCGAAGACGATGTTCGGCGAGGTCGAGGTGCCCACCCCACCCTCGGACCCGCTGATGGACGAAGAAGAGCGCGAGAAGCAGGCCGAGGAAGAAGAGCGCCGCAAAGAGGAAGCGCGCAAGGCCAAGGAGCGCGCGCGGAAGGCGGCGGCGAAGGCCAACGCGGAGAAGAAGCGCATCATTGAGCGGGCACTAATGCAGCTCAACGAACACTCGGACCCGGGCCGCGACGAGATCTACGCGCAGGCGCTCGAGGCGGCGGAGACGATGTCCGCGGAAGAGCTGCGGAAGCACGTGAACACACTGGTCAAACGCGCCAACCGCAAGGGCAGGGACTACGAGGGCAACAAGGACCCGCTCGCCGCGTTTAAGAAGCGCACCATGATCTTCGGCGAGGAGGACAGCGACGGCGGTTCCTGGGGACAGATCTACTTCGACAAAGCCAGCCGCGCCGCGTTCGAGGCCGCGCTGGCCGCCGGCGAGTCGCCCGGGGCGAACCTGCCGCCCGGCGCCGAGGACAAGCGCACCCGCGGGCAGCGGCGGTTCGACCAACTCATGGACATTGTCGGCAACCACGCGAACTCCTCCACCGCGGCGCGCAAGGGCATCGGAACCGTGGTGATGACGCTGACGCTGGAAGACCTCATGGGGGCGGACGCGTACACCGAGTTCGCCACCAACACCTCGGTGTCGTTGACCGCGTTGGACATAGTCCGGCTCGGGCTGGCAGGAGACTCCTTCGCCCTGCAGCTGGACTCGTGCACCGGGGTCCCGCTATCCCTCGGGCGGGCGCGGTTGGCCAGCGTGGAGCAGAAGCTGGTGCTTTTGGCCATGCAGCAGGTGTGCGCCTGGACCGGGTGCACCAAGCCAGGCGTGGAACTGGAAGCCCACCACATCCAGTCGTACCTGCACGGTGGGCTCACAGACCTGGAAAACCTCGTCCTCCTGTGCCGCGAGCACCACATGTGCAACAACGACAACAGGGACGGCGCCGGTGGCAAGGGTCACTTCGAGAAAGATCCCACCACCTGGGACGTCACCCACCACCCCGCCGACGGCGGGCCACCAACACCAACCACGACACGTCAGTACCAAGACTCTCCTGGTCAGAGGACTATCAGGCGGGTGCGGAAGAAATACCCCGCGTTCGACGACCCACCGAACCAGACAACCACCGACCCGCCGTTATTCGACATCGGCGATGGGTCCAGGGCCGGCCCCGACCGGGGCGGCAACATAGCGTGAGAGTTGGACGCGCGGCGGTTTGGTGCCGCGCGGGTGTGGGGTGCGTGACGGTTCGTACGCTAACCGCTAACCGCAGCGCACGATCGGCTGCGGGTCGTACACCGTGGTCTGGGTTTCCCGGCTGAGCTCGTTTCCGGCGAGGTCGTAGATGATGCGGGTGTCGGAGGTAGTGAAACCAGGCGCGCCCGAAGACGGCGCACAGTTCGAGCCGGAGACGTTCACCGGCTGCGGCTGCGTCTGCGCCCACCGGCCACCGTTGACAGACTCGACGGTCACGGTCTTGACGCCCATCAGGCTCACCGTGACCTCCCCGCCGCCGACGCTGGTGGAGATGCGCACCGGGTGCGGACTGTCGTTGCGGAACTGCAGGTCGATAGCGCCCTCATACACGGTCGCCTCGCGGCCGGCTGGGTAGCGGGAGATGTAATAGGAGTGCGGCATGTGCGCCACATCCGTCATGCCGGCGAAGTAGGAGGCGTTGTACAAGGTGGTGGCGAACTGGGAGATGCCGCCGCCGACCGCGGTGTCCGCGCGCCCGTTGAGGATGATGCCGGACTCCACGTACCCCTGAGCGGGGCCGCGCGGGCCGGTGTAGCCGTTCAGGGAGAAGGTCTCGCCCGGGTTCACGATCGCACCGTTGACGGTCTGGGCCACCAGCGCAATGTTGGTGCCGGACGCACCCGAGTAGCCACTGGTGGTGAACGAGCCGACCACGTCGTTGAAGGTCGCGTTTTGCGCCTGTTCAGTGGTGAACTGCGCGGGCACGTCCTTGTACACCGCGTCCCAGGCGCGGGGCTCGTCGCCGGTCAAGCGTTTTTCAAAGCCCGCCAGGGTGGCGTCCCAGTCCACCACGGAGCCGTCGACGGACGGTTCGACGCCGCCTCCGGCCAGGACGCGGGCGTTTTTGCCCTCCACCTCGGTCTCCGCGAGCTGGTCACCCAGGATGGTGCGCGTGGCATCCAGGTTCACGTCGGGTGTGATGCGGCCTTCCACCGCGGGGAACTGCACGATTTCGCCGATACGGTCCTGCGGCACGGCGGCGGCGACGCCGTCCTTGCCGGTGACCGTGACCGGGCCGTCCAGGGCGGCGCGCACGGGGCCGCCGAGCGCGGCCTTCATGGCGTCGTCGTTGATGGCGGGCTGCGTCTGCGACGGCTCCACTTCGACACCGTCCGGGTTGAGCCAGCCGGTGGTCACCTCGTCGCGCAGCGTGGCGCGGTCCACGTCCTGGCCGAGCTTCGGGTCGGTGGTTTCGGCCTTGCCGCCCTGCACACGGATAGTGCCGTCGACGGGGTCCACGTGCAGCTCGTCGGTCATGCGGTCGAGCTGGCTCCCCAGCGTTTTGTCGTCGACGGTCGGCACGACGTCCACCTCGCGGGTGGTGAACAGCCCGCGGAGGCGCTCGACGGGGTTCGCGGTCTCGATGCCGGCGTTGTCCACCGTGGCGTCGAAATCGATGCCCAGTCCGGCCTTGGCGGGGATGAACTCGGTTGCCTTCTCCCCCGCCTTGACTGGAACAGCCTTGGCTGCGACGCCGCCGAGTTCCGCCTGGAGCTTTTCGCGCGCCTCGTCCGGCGCCATCGCACCGATGTCCACGCCGCCAACCTGGGTGCCCCGTGGGACGTTGCCCCGGTGGGTGGCCAAGTCCGCCAGGTAGATCGCGAGCGCCACGGCGAGGATGCCCAAGAGCACGCCTAGCGTGATTTTGGCGCCGCGGCCCATCACTCCCTGCCCGCCCTTGGCGGTGCCTGCGCGTCCTTTCCTGTGCGAGGTCGCCTTTACCGTAGTCACGCGCCCCACAATAATGCAGATCTTTGATCTCTCATAGCCGGGGAAGCGCTACAAACCCACCTACAAGCCCGCCTACAACCCCACGTCGATGAGCTGCTGCTGCACCCTGGTTGCGGCCTCGTCCACTCGAGTTTCAGGGATATAGCCGTTGTGCACACACCACACGATGTGGTCGACGATGCCGGGCAGGTCCGCGCCGGAGGACCACAGCGCTTGGTCCGCCCCGGAGCCGATTGCCCTGGCCACGGCATCGCGGGTGGGAGCGTAGTCCAGGATGCCGCGCATGCCGGACAGGTCGTCGGTGACCACCGCACCTTCGAAGGGCACCCCACCTGGGTAGTCGCCGGTGCGCAGCAGCCGGTAGGTGTCCGGGTTCATGGAGCTGGGCACGCCGTCGGGGCCTAGGCCCGGCACGATCATGTGGCCCATCATCACGCTGGCGCGGGGGAACTGTTCCAGCAGCGGACCGTAGGGGCGCAGGTCAAGCTCGCGCATCTGGTCCAGCGGCGGGGTGACGGCCAGGTGGTGGTGCGTGTCCCCGGAGGCGCGCCCGTGGCCGGGAAAATGTTTGAACGTCGGGGTCACCCCGGCGTCGATAAGCCCCTGCGAGAACAGCCCGGCTACGCGCACGACCTCGTCGGGGTTGCCGTGGAAGGAACGGTCCCCCACGATGTCCAGGTTGGTCACGTCCAAGTCCAGCAGCGGTGCGTAGTCCACGTTGATGCCGTGGGCCCGCAGGGAGCGGCCGATGTCGTAGCCGGTGCCTCGGATCACCTCGGGCGGCTGCCCGGCGAGCGCGCGCGGCGGCATGAACTCGCCGAGCACCTGCGTGTGGCGCTGCACGCGGCCGCCCTCGAAGTCGATGGCCACGCTGAACGGGCGGTGATACTCGGCGCGCAGGGCGTTGATGTCGCGGCCCGCCTCAGTGAGCAGCGCCGGATCCGCCCAGCTGGGGATAATCAGCCCGCCGACACCCTGGTCCAGCGCGAACCGCGCCTGGTCGTAGTTGGCCACGCCGACCACCATGAGCGAGGCGACCTTTTGCCGCAGGTCGTCCGGCACGCGCTGCTGCGCCGGCGACAAGGGCGCGGGCGCGGCCGGGGGTGCGGAAGGCGGCGCCACCTCAGGGGCTTCTTGCTTGTCGACGTCCTCCCGGCCCGCCTCCGCAGTCTCCAAAACGGCCGACTCAGCAGCGTTGTCTTCGGGCTGTTCGGCGCATCCGGCGAAGCTGAACGCCGATAGGCACGCAAGTGCGAGCAACGCCGCACCTGTCCGAGCCCGCATGTACCTGTCCCCTTGTCAGCTGTTTCAAACCCTGTTTCAAACCACAGCCACTGTACCCGCTGCTGGTAGGCTTCTCCGACATGTCCCATCGCGTATTTGCCCTGCCGGCGTCGCTTGCCCGGCGCGCCACCGCGCCCGTTTTGGCCAGCACTGTCGTTGGTGTGGTGCTCGGTGCGGTGGGGGTGCTTGGCATCGCGTCCGTGTCCGGGCAATCGACGGTGCCGCAGGGTACTGCGGTGCCGGCGGATGAGGCGGTGCTGGGCGGGCCGGAGTACGGCTCGAGGAAGTAGGCGCTGGTGCGGGGGATGCGCGCGCACCTCGCAGGTTGGCTGGTCCTGCTTGCTGTTGTGCTTGCACAGCCGCCGGGGCAGGTCGCGGCGGACACCAAGTTCGACCTGGTTGCCGCCCCGGGGCGGTTTTTGCGCCGCGCTACCCACGCGTACACCGACGAGTTTCCGCTGGGCCAGGTGCAGAACCAGGCGTACGGCTACCTGTTCCCGCAGGGGCCGTTCTTCTTGGCGGGGGATCTGCTACATGTGCCGGATTGGTTGATCCAGCGCGCGTGGTGGTGGCTGTTGTTGTGCTTGGCATACTCCGGCACGCTCACGCTGGCGCGAAGAATAGGCGTCAAGGGCACCCTCCCGCAGGTCCTCGCGGCGGGGCTCTACGCGCTGAGCCCGCGCATCCTGACCACGCTCACCGCGATTTCTTCGGAGGCGTGGCCGGTGGCGCTCGTGCCGTGGACGCTGATCCCGCTGACGCGGCGCACCCCGCGGGTGGCGCCGGCGGTAGTGGCGGTTGCGTGCATGGGCGCGGTCAACGCCACCGCCACCATCGCCGCGTGCCTGCCAGCGTTCGTGCTGCTTATCGCGCGGCGCGCCTACGCAGCGGCCAGCAAGTTCGCCCTCGGGGCGGCGGCGGTGTCCGCGTGGTGGGTCGGGCCGCTTTTGGTGCTGGGCCGCTACTCCCCGCCGTTCACGGACTTCATCGAGTCCGCCGGTGTGACCACCGCGTGGCTCAATCCGGTGGAGATCCTGCGAGGCACCACGAGCTGGACGCCGTTCGTGGACACGGAGCGCGCCGCCGGTCACCTCTTGGTGGCGGAGCCGACGTTCGTCATCGCCACCTGCCTCGTCGCCGCGTTCGGGCTCGCGGGCTTGGCGCGCCGCGACATGCCGTGGCGCGGGCCGCTGCTTGCGGTGTTCGCGGTGGGGTTCTGGGTGCTCGGCTCGGCGCACATGAGCACCTCGCTTTACGACGGTGCTCTCGCCCCCTTCCGCAACCTGCACAAATTCGACCCGCTGGTCCACCTGCCGCTCGCGCTGGGCGCCGGGCATCTGGCCGCGAAGGTGAACCGTCCCAAGGCTGTCGGCATCACCCTTGCCGCCGTAGTGGCTGTGGCGCCGGCCTGGTCGTTGCGCCTGCTGCCGGAGGGCACCTGGAACGAGGTGTCGGAGGACTGGGTTGCCGCGGGCCAGTGGCTGGACGAGCACGCCGCGGGTACCCGCACGCTTGTGGTCCCGGCGGCGTCGTTTGCTCGCCAGACGTGGGGGTGGACGCGCGACGAGCCGATTCAGGCGCTGACCCAGGCGCGTTTCGCGTTCCGCGACGCGGTGCCGCTGGTGGACCCGGAGGCGATTCGGGGGTTGGAGGGGCAGGCGGAGCTCGTCGATAGGCAGGCGCTGCGTTCTGTAGGCGTGGGTGCCGTGGTGGTGCGCCGCGACCTGGAGCGGCAGCCGCGCACGCCGAATTTGGGTGAGCCGGACGCAAGCTTCGGCGAGGTGGATATCTTCCTGCTGGACCCGCACGCGGACGTGATGGCCACGGACCGCGAGCCGGTTGCTGTGGACGGCGGCGGCGAGGTGTTGCCGCTTATATGGCGCGAGCTCGGCTATTTCCCGGCGCGCCTGACCAGCGGGGACGCCGATGTGGTCACCGATACCCCGGCGCTTGCGGTGCGCAACTACGGCACAATCGACGGTCAGTCCGGCCGCCTCGCCGCCGAGTGGGAGGACGCCACGGTGCGCAACCGGGTGAAGGACTACCCGTCTGCCGGCACCCGCACCGCGGTGGCGGCCGACGGCTTCGCCCGAGCATCGTCCTCGGCCGCGGACGCCGGCGCGTTCGGCGGGCCCGACGCGTCGAAGTCGCTCACCTCCGCCTTCGACGGCCTCAACGAAACTGCCTGGTGGCCCGCCCCCGGCGACCGCGACGCCTGGATCGAGTTCCAAACCCAGCAGGAGCACGTCACGGTTACCGCCACCGCGGACACCACCGTCCAGCTGTGCGACGGGCACAGCAACTGCCGCAACGTCACCCTGGTCAAAGACCAGCCGCGCAGGCTCACCCGCGGCGACGCGACAATCCTGCGGCTGGCCGAACCCGTGGGCATCCGCGAGCTCGACGTGGGCGTCACGCGCATCGTCGAAGTGGAGGGCACCGCGGACCGCTACTTCTTCCAGCGCCACTTCCCCGAGCACAAGGTGATCCAGCGCCGCTTCACCACCGCTGAGGACGCCACGTGGCAGCTCAGCAAACCCGCCACCATCGACGGCGAGCGCCGCGTGGGCAGCGTGTTCCTCAAAGCCGGCTCCCACGAGCTGTTCACCCGCGCCGACACGGTCATGCTCTCCCGCGCGCCGCTGCCCGACCAGACCGGCGACCGGTTGATCCTGACCACCCGCGCGTTCAACGACGGGCTCCGCGCCGCCCTCGGCGGCACCGAGCTGGAGCCTATGCGTATCGACGCCGGCGCCCAAGCCTTCCGCATCCCTCCAGGAGCCGACGGCGAGTTCGAGATGCACTTCGCTGGCGAAGGTGCCTACCGCTACTCGCTGCTCTTCGGCGGCACGTTCAGCCTGCTCGTACTCGCCTACTGCCTGTGGGTGCCGTGGCGCCGCGAGGACGACACCCCGTACGGGCCGGACACCAACGCCAACTGGGCGCCGACCGTGGCCGTGATCGCCGCGTTCCCGTTCCAGGGCCTGGCAGCGACGGCACTCGCGTGGGTGGTGCGCCGCTTCACTGTCCTGCCGATGCACCGCGTCACGGCCGCCGCCATGGCCATCTGCGGGTTGGTGCTGGCGCGCGCCCCATGGCCGGCCGCCAACTACGCCGGTTCGTCCACTTTCTTGGTCGTGGCCGGCCTGTTCGCCGTGGCGTGTCTGACCAACCGCGCGCCGGGCACCTCCACCAACTCGTAGGAGATGTAAGCCACCGCGGTACTCGCCAGCGCGGTGGCCGCGTAGACCAGAACAAACCCGCCGGAGAACATCGGCACCCCGAGCACGGGGAAGACGAAGTACAACACCGCCATGTGCCACAAAAACACCGAGTAGGACCAGTGGCCCAAGGTGCGCATGACTTTCGACGACAGCACCGTGCCGCGCTGCCGCTGCCCCAGCGCGAACGGCGCCACGATAAGCGCCGCAAACACCGCACCGAGCAGCACCCGCACGTTGAACTCAGCCGGCGTCGGGTGCTCCAGCCCCCGCGGGCCAACCACCCCGCCGACCCAGGCCACCGGCAGCGCCAGCGCCGCCACCGGCCAGCGCGGCCCGGCGTAGCGCACGCCGGCGCGCTCCAGCTCCGCCAGCACGAGGCCCACCGCGAACCAGGGGGCGTACGACGGCGGCCAGATTTGCATGTTCACCACCGCCGGATCCGTCACCCCGGCCACTGCCCACGGCCACACCAGGCCCAGCACCACCGACCCCGCCAACGCCGCGTACCTTCCCCGCGATCCGAGGCGCAAATACAACGGCAGGACCAGGTAGAAGGCGGCTTCGACGCAGAGCGACCACATCTGGGTCAACCCGTCGATAAGCGAATGCGGGACGTAAATCTGCGCAAGCAGCACATTCGCCGCGACCTGGCTGGCAGTGACCCCTGCAAGCGGCGGTAGGGCGAGCAGCACCACGCCCACGCACACGAGGTACGCGGGCACAAGGCGCGCCACCCGCCGCGAGTAGTAGCCCTCGCGGGCCCCGCCGCGCGCCAGCAGGAACGCCGAAAGCGCGAAGAACACGGCCACGAAGTAGTCGAAGCGCTCCAGCACCGCAGATCCGGTGGCGGTTTGGAATGCGACGTGCGTGGCCACGATGCCGTAGGCGGCCACGGCGCGCAGGCCGTCGAGCTCGGGCAAAATGGCGGGTCTGTTCACGATGGCGCAAGTCTAGCCACCCGGTAGGGTGACACGGGTGAACCTGCGACGCCGACTTGCCGCCTGCCTAGGCATCATCGTCGCCTGCGGCGCGCTCAACCTCGCCTCCCCCGTTGTGATCGCGCAACAGCGCACCCTTGATCCGGGCGTGTACACCATGCTTTTCGACGGCACTTCGCCCCGCACCCGCACCATCGAGCTTTCCAAAGCCCCGAAACGCCTGGACGCGGTGGTCACGCTGGACGGTGAAGAGGTGGACGCGTTTCCCATCGATCCCTCCACCGCCTTTCCCGCGAAGGGGCGCGCCGGGCTGGGGCCGCTGTTGCCGTACCGCCCGGAGCGGCGCACCTACCCGCTGTTCGACTCCACCTCCGGGGAGGATGTCGGTCTGGACTATTTGGGCCCCGGTTCGGTGCGGGGGTTGGACACGTACAAGTACTCGGCTGCGCTGTCGGATGGCTGCGTGCGCACCGTTGATGCGGAGCGGCGCACCGGCCGCATCCTCGACGAGGTGTGGGACTGTGGGCCCGACCAGTGGGTGCTGGCCGAAGAGACGAAGGCGGCGCAGGTGGACGCTGCGGCGCGCGACGTGGCGTGGCTGCGCGGGTTGCAGGTGATGGCGGTGATCACCCGTGTGGTCGCCGCCGCGGCGTTTGTGGCGGGCCTGGTGCTGTATGCGCGCCGCCGTTAGCCGCTGGTGGGCGCCGGTGTACGGCGCGCTACTGGTGTTGGGGTTGACCTGGCCGTTTTTGGTGCCCGGCGAGGCGTTCGCGCTGCGCGACATGATGGTGTTTGACCAGATGGCGCTCACCAGGGCTTCGCTGGGCTGGGGCGATCTGGCCGCGCGCAACGTGCCACAGGACGCGCTGTTGGGGATCTTGCCGTGGCCGGTGGCGTTCGTGCGGGTGTTCATGGTCGCCGCCGCCGGGTGCGCAGCGTGGGCGGGGTACCGGTTCGGGCGCACCCCGTTCGGGCAGGCGGCGGCGATGACGGTGGCGGTGTGGAATCCGTTTGTGGTGGAGCGGCTGCTGCAGGGGCAGTGGTCGCTGGCCGCGGCGGCGTGGCTGCTGCCGCTGGTGGCGTTGGGGCTTGTGCCGGCATCAGGGCTGGCGCACTGGTTGGCGTCGTTGACCCCCACAGGTGCCCTGGCGGCGGCGTGTTTTGCCCGCGGCTGGCGCGGGGTGGCGGTCAGCGTGTGCACCTGTCTGCCGTGGGTGGCGGCGGGCGTGTTCGCCGGGGTGCCCGGCACGTCTTCGGCCGCGTCCGCTGCGGCGTTTGCCCCGCGGGCGGAAGCGCACGCGGGCACCCTCGGATCTTTGCTGGGCTTGGGCGGGATCTGGAACGGCCAGGCGGTGCCGGCCTCGCGCGAGCTCGGGTTCGCGCTTTTCGGGGTGGCGCTGTGTGCCCTGCTCGCGCTGTCCTGGCGGGCGGTGCCCCGCCGTTTCCTCCTGCTGGCAGCGCTGGGGTTCGCGGTTGCGCTGGCCTCCTGGGCGGGGCTCACTGCACCACTGGTCCAGCATCTGCCCGGCGGCGGCCTGCTCCGCGACGGCCAAAAGTGGCTCATCCTCGCCATCCCCGCCTTCGTCGCCGCTGCCGGCGCGCTTGATCCCCGGCGCGCGCTCGCCGCCGCAGCGTTCGCACTGCTGCAGGTCCCGGACGCGCCAGTCGCCCTCGCCGCGCTCACCCCCACCACCGTCGAGGTCCCCGCCGTCGACCACCGCGGCCGCGACGTCCTCTTCGAGTCCCGCCCGGCGCTTGTGCCTATCGACGGCCACCCGGCCGTCGACCCCGCCCCCAAAGCCATGAACGTTGTCGAATCCGGCGCGCTGACGGTGGACGGGGTGGCGGTGGACCCGCCGTCGCTGCGGTGGACGGCGGCGCAGGCTGCCTTAGACGACCAGGAACGCCTGCGCGAGCTGGGCGTCGGTGTGGTGGTGCGCGCCGACGGTTCCGTGGCCGAGACTGGTGAGCCCGCGCGCCCTCTGCCGCCTGCCGGTGTGGCGTTGTTTGTCTTGTGGTGCATGGTGCCATTGCTACAGTGTGTCCAAAATCACACATCCCCTCAAAAGAACCCCTACCAGCGCTTTTCTAAGAATTAGTTGGCTTAGACCAATTAATGTGGACTTCCAATCATTGATCCTCTTGCACTGTTCGCCCCGCCCGTCCTAAAGTGAACTCAAAGTTAACAACAGGTTACGTACATGCGTAACCCTGAGCCTAGAGAAGGAGCAGATACCGCTTCTGCAAGGAGGAACACACCATGGCTAACACAATTGACTTCAGCATCATCCGCGAGCGCGCGCTGCGCAACATCCGCGAGGACCTGCTCGCCGAGTTCGCCGGCCAGTTCGACACACTCGAGATCAACGACGCATTCGATGCTGTCCTGCGCACCCATCGCAACTCCGCCGTGATCGAGGACTTTATCCCTGTCCTCGTCGAGGCCGAGATGCGCGACCGTCTCCGCGACGGCGAGCTGTTCCCCTCCGCGGCATAACACCGCATAACCCTCAACGCCCAGCCCTTCCCAGCGGCTGGGCGTTTTGCTATGTTCGAACGAAACTGTCGGTAGCGGAAAAGCTCGCCGGCACCCAGCGAACGTCAACCCTCCGTGCCCGGGGTAAGGGGCACCTTGCATGGCGCCTTGTGGCCGTATCAGGGCTGAAGCGGTTCGATTCCGCTCACACGCACATCGCATGCGGCCTGCACGACGCACACGGGCACGACCCCCACCACAGGGTTGCACCGAGCACTGTTTACTACCGCGACGTTGGGGGTGCCTCGGACGCATCCGCGAGGGTTGGGAACGGGGACAGAAACGTACAAGGAGGCACACATGCTGCTCGCAGAGGCACTGGCGCGCCGCGCCGAGGCGCAGGACCGTCTAAACAAGCTGCAGGAACGCCTGGTGCAGGGCGCGATGATCCAGGAGGGCGACGCGCCCGTCGAGGACCCGGCGGCCATGCTCGAGGAAGCCGCCGCCCTCCTCCAGGAAATTGAGACACTGGTGCGCCGCATCAACCACACCAATGCGCAGACAG
Organism: Corynebacterium sp. HMSC05H05; assembly: GCF_001807265.1. Classification (GTDB taxonomy): domain Bacteria; phylum Actinomycetota; class Actinomycetes; order Mycobacteriales; family Mycobacteriaceae; genus Corynebacterium. The sequence goes on along the minus strand of NZ_KV788368.1, from coordinate 79,799 downwards.
CGTTCGAGGGCGCCACACTCACCGACGCCATCGCACGCCGCGACGCGCTGCTGCGCTCCCGCCGCCTCTACGCCGCCGTCGCCGACGCAGGCACCATGACCGGCTCCCGCTACTCGCGCTCCGAGGTCCGCTTCGTCCCCGCCGTGGACGTGAAATCCCTGCGTGACATGGCCGACAGCGCCGCGAAGGCCTACCGCGAGCTGGACACGAAGATCCAGCAGCTCAACTGGACAACTGAGCTAATTTAGAGCTCCAATAATCTTCGCGAACCTTCGGCCGGTCTCCTCCCAGGAGAACCGCGCCGCCCACTCGCGCGCCGCGGGAGCCATTGCTTCTCGACGCCCAAGGGTCTCCCCCACAACCTGCTCAAACTCCTCGCCGGGCTGCACCAGCCGACCAGTCTCGCCGTCGCGGATAGAGTCCGCCACCCCGCCGGCAGACGCGTACGCCACGGTGGGCACCCCGTGCTGCGCCGCCTCAATCACCGCGATCCCCCAACCCTCTTTCCGCGAAGGCAGCAGGTGCAGCTCCGCCCGCTCAAGCAGCGCATGCTTGTACGGCTCGGACACGTGCCCGTGGAAGACCACCTTGTCGCCGTAGGGGGCGGCGTACTCGCGCAGCTGGTCCTCCCACCAGCCGGAACCGATCACATCCAGCACGGCGCCATGCATACCCGCCACCGCGTCGATCGCCTCCTCGATGCGCTTGTGCGGAACCAGGCGCGAAAGGGTGACCAGGTGCAACCTTTGGTCGTCGTGAAGCACAGGCGTGTGCGCCGGCACCGGGTCCACGCCGTTTTCCACGATCTCAATGTCGCCCTCACGCACCCCGAGCGCCACCAAGTCGTGCTTCGAAGCTTGCGACACCGTCACGTACTGCGCGCCCCTGTACACGCGAGGCGCGACGCGCGACTCCAAAAACCACCCCAAGCGGCGGATCAGCGGGCCCGCCACCGGCCACTGCTCCTTGTGGCAGTGGTGCGTCAGCAGCACCACGGGCTTTCTCGTGAACAGCCGCGCGAAAAACGGGATGCCGTTTTGCGTGTCCACCACCACGTCCGGACGGTTGCGCCAGATAGATAGCGGCGCCGCAAGGTACACGCCGAACTTTCCCCCGGCGCGCTCGTAGCGCACCCCGTTGCGCCGCGAGCGCCTTGGTGCGTCCGTGTGCGTCGCGCTGCGGTAAATCACCTCGTGGCCCTGCGCCGCGAGGTACTCGCCAACGCGCTCGAGGTAGCGCTCCGACCCGCCGCCTTGCGGGTGGGTGGAGTCGCGCCAGCACAGAAGCAGAATCTTCATGGTGCGATGACCTCGAGTCCAACTTCACGCGAGGCATCCGCGAGGCGGTCGTCGTAGGTGAGCATCGCATCGGCCTCCAAATCCAGCGCGGCCTGCAGGTGGATCGCATCCAGCGTTCGCAGGTACGGCATGGGCAGCATGCTCGCGCTTCGCAGCGTCGCCCGGTTGAGTTCCGCAAGCGAAATTCCGCGCAAGATGAGCGTGACTTCCCCCTGGGGCCTGCCCAAACGCACCGCTAGCCGCCGCATCTCAATTTCGAGCAGGTCCGACGACACCACCTCACACTCCCCTGCCTCGAGCCAGAGCCGCATCGCGTGCGTGTGCGGCTCCGCTTTCAGCAGGCAGGCGATAGCCGATGTATCCGCATACACCCGCCGCATCCTAGAAGCGGTCCTCGCGCATATCATCGAGCATCTCGGCCAACGGTTCGCCTTCCGTCGGCTCCACCGGAAGGTCCAGCCAGCCGCCGACACGGGTGGCGGGGCGTGTGATGGCCAGCCGCGGTTTCGGCTCGTCAAGAGGCACAAGTCGCCCCACTGGTTCGCCGTTGTTGGTGACCACGAAGCTGTGCCCCGCCCGCACCGCGCGCAGGATCCGCGCGGAATCGTTGCGTAGTTCGCGCTGCGATATCCTGCGTTCAACCAGCGATTCGTCGTATTCCGGCGTGGCCATGCACTGCACTGTAGCACGGTTGCTACGGTATGCCTATGCACCGTACCCGCCGGATGGCCACACTTTCCCGCTCGCTCCGGCTGTTGCGCGCGTTTTCCTACGAGCAGTTCCGCCCGCGCATCTTCTACTCCATGCTCGCCCGCGACACGCGTTCGCTTCTCGACGCCCTCTCGCACGACCTCCTTGACACCCCCGTCACCGGCGCATCCGTGTTAGACGTCGGCGGCGGGCCCGGCTACTTCGCCGACGCCTTCTCGGACTGCTTCTACGTGGGCCTAGAGCCGGACGCCTCTGAAATGTCCGCCGCAGGGATCTCCGGCTTCGGTTCCGTGCGCGGCGACGGTGCGGCCCTACCCTTCGCCGACGACTCCTTCGACGTGGTGTACGCCTCCAACGTCGCCGAGCACATCCCGAACTGGCAAGCCATGGGCGACGAGATGCTGCGCGTGGCCAAACCCGGCGGGCTGGTGGTGCTCAGCTACACGGTGTGGCTCGGGCCGTTCGGCGGGCACGAGACAGGCCTGTGGCAGCACTACGTAGGCGGGGAGTACGCGCGCCGTCGATACGCAAAGGTGCACGGCCGCGACCCGAAGAACATCTTCGGCGAGTCCCTGTTTGCCGTCTCCGCGCGCGAGGGCCTCGCCTGGGCGGAGGCCACCGGCCAGCTCGCGGCCACATTCCCCCGTTACCACCCGTGGTGGGCGTGGTGGGTCACCCGCGTGCCCGTGCTGCGCGAGTTCGCGGTGTCGAACCTCGTGCTCGTGCTGCGCAAGGGTTAAAAACGCGGCCGCAGCAGCAAATTACGTTGCACCCGATCCATTTTCTTCATCACCCCGAGTGTCTGGGGAGACATCGCATGAACCAACGCGTACATATCAGCCAATCGTTCTTGATGGTCAACGTTGAGTATTTGTTCCTGATGGCTCACACGGTTTCTCAACCGACGTAGCTGCTCGAGCGCTACCGCGACGGCGTACCCGCTCTCCACCTGAACTGGAACAAGAGGATGAATGCTTGATCGGTGCGCGCTTACGAGTTTTTCAGTCAATCCCGGAAACCCACCGGAGAGAGCATGTATCCACAGGTTCTCCTTCGCTGAGAACCCACTGGCGAAATTCGAGCGGCTACGCGGGGCCTGCAAGGGGAATAGTGAGCTGATATTGCCGAATGAAAGCTGCGAAATTCGGTCATCCAAGGTTATCGGAGCACTAAACCGCGGATGATTTCGCGGTCTGCGACGCGCGCTGCTCTCTGCGGCGTTCCTCGCGTCTGAAGCCATTCGGCTGACCGCTTTCTTTAGCGGCTGAGCTGGATCCTCCAACCAGTCCTCGCTATTGCCTTGAGCTTGATTCCATTTTCTGAGTTCGCAATCAATACGGTTGCGCAGTACAGGCTCAAAAATCGAGAGAGCCTCGTACCAAGCCGATGCCACCGCGCTTTGCCACAGGTACAAGGACTGAACGGAGCGGTCAGAAACAGAGTTCGCGCTACGGCCTGTCTCCCCCACAATGGCCATGCGGTATGAGTGCACCCGTGCACTGCTAAGCCCCCGAAGCATCCCACCATTCATGCAGGTAACGGTAACAAAAAACCCGCCTTTCGGCGGGTTTTCTGCAAAATTAACAACAGATCCTGTCTGAAGTTTTCCAACAGCAATGATACAACATCACTGCTGTGCTACTCAAGCGCTTACTTCGCTGCAGCCTGGATGCGCTCGTCCAGCTTCTTCAGCTGGTCGAAGATCTCCTGCGGCACGCGGGAACCGAGGCCCTCGAGGTAGCGACGGGAGTCCGCGACGTCTTCCTTCCACAGCTCCGGGTCTGCGGTGAGCGCCTCGCGCACGTCCTCGATCGGGGTGTCCAGGCCGGTCAGGTCCAGGTCTTCAGCGCGGGCGGTGTAGCCGACCACGGTCTCGTCGGCGTCGACCTTGCCCTCGATGCGATCGATGACCCACTTGAGCACGCGGGAGTTGTCGCCGAAGCCCGGCCACAGGAAGCGGTCGTCGTCGCCGCGGCGGAACCAGTTGACCAGGAAGATCTCTGGCATGCGGTCGCCGCCCTTTTCGCCCATGTCCAGCCAGTGCTGGAAGTAGTCGCCCACGTTGTAGCCCATGAACGGCAGCATGGCCATCGGGTCGTGGCGCAGGGATCCGACCTTCGCTTCCGCGGAGGCGGCGGTCTGGCCAGAGGAGAGCATCGCGCCGATCATGGTGCCGTGCTCCCAGTTGTGGGCCTGGGTGACCAGCGGCACGGTGTCCGGGCGACGACCGCCGAAGAGGATGGCGTCGATCTTCACACCCTGCCAGTCGTTGAACTCCGGTGCGGCGGCCGGGCACTGCTCGATGGCCACGCAGTAGCGAGAGTTCGGGTGGGCGGCCTTGGAGGAGGACTCCGGTGTCCAGTCCTCGCCGCGCCAGTCGATGAGGTGGGCGGGCGCCTCGCCGTCCATGCCTTCCCACCAGACGTCGCCGTCGTCGGTGAGCGCGACGTTGGTGAACAGGATGTTGCCCGGCTCCATGCTCTTCATAGCAATCGGGTTGGAGGCGTAGTTGGTGCCCGGCGCGACGCCGAAGAAGCCGTTCTCCGGGTTCACGGCATACAGGCCGTCCTCGCGCAGGTGCATCCAGGCGATGTCGTCGCCGACCACCTCGGCCTTCCAGCCGTCCAGCGTCGGGGTGATCATGGCCAGGTTGGTCTTGCCGCACGCAGACGGGAAGGCGGCGGCGACGTGGTAGGCCTTGCCCTCAGGCGAGGTGAGCTTGAGAATGAGCATGTGCTCGGCCATCCAGCCCTCTTCCTTCGCCATCACGGATGCGATGCGCAGTGCGTAGCACTTCTTGGCCAGGATGGCGTTGCCGCCGTAGCCGGAGCCGTAGGACCAGATCTCCTTGGTCTCCGGGAACTGGGAGATGTACTTGGTGTCGTTGCACGGCCACGCCACGTCCTCCTGGCCCGGCTCAAGCGGGGCGCCGACGGAGTGGAGGCAGTGCACGAAGTTCTCACCCTGGATCTTCTCCAGCGCTTGGGCGCCCATGCGGGTCATGATGCGCATGGAGAGCACGACGTAGGCCGAGTCGGTCAGCTGCACGCCGAGCTTCGGGTCCGGGTCGGAGATGGGGCCCATGCAGAACGGCACGACGTACATGGTGCGGCCGCGCATGGAGCCTGTGAAGTGCTCCAGCATCTCTTCCTTGAGTGCTGCCGGCTTCATCCAGTTGTTGGTCGGGCCTGCGTCTTCCTCGTTCTCGGTGGAGATGAAGGTGCGGGATTCCACGCGTGCGACGTCGGACGGGTTGGAGCGGGCGAGGAAGGAGTTGGGGCGCTTTTCCTCGTTGAGCTTGATCAGGGTGCCTGCGTCGACGAGTTCGGCGGTGAGGCGGTCCCATTCTTCCTGGGAGCCGTCGACGAAGACGACCTTGTCAGGTTGGAAAAGTTCGACCGCCTCGTTGATCCAAGCGATAAGCTTTTCGTTGTCGGTGGGGTTGTTCCCCTCCAGGCGCTTGATTTCGGCGGTCATTTAGGTACTCCTTGTGTAACTGGTTATGGCCAGTGCGCGTGCGAAATTCATCGTTGTTGCGCCCCAAGAGTATCGAAACGGGCGTTCATCTGGCCAAAAGTTCCGACCAATTTGCGCACGCTGGATATAACCAGCTGGCCCGAGCACGACCTTTGCAAGAAACGGGGGTGGCACCCTACCCCCCGTCGCCCGTTCTTGAGCCTTTGCTTTACGACGCCTCCGGGGGTGCCTCACGGAGCTTGCGTTTGCCCTGTTCATGTGGACAATAAACGTGATGAATAATACTGAAAATTTCCGCCCCGGAACGGGCGAATTGCCAGCGGGCCGCCCGCTGCAAACCGAGTTCGACACCGGCCTGGATTACCCGCGCCTGGGTTCCGTGACCTTCCGCCGCGGCACCCTCACCGAGAATCAGGAGGCCCTGTTCGACGAACACTGGCCGCGCCTGGGCCGCGTGCTGGCGGAAGGGTCGGACGAACGCATCGACGTCGACGAGTGGTTCGGCCGCTCCGGCCACCCCACGATCCTGGAGATCGGCTCCGGGACCGGCACCTCCACCGCCGCGATGGCGCCGCTGGAGGCGGACACGAACGTCATCGCCGTGGAGCTGTACAAGCCGGGCCTGGCCAAGTTGCTCGGCTCGGTGGTGCGCGGCGGCATCGACAACATCCGCATGGTGCGCGGCGACGGCGTGGAGGTGCTGGCCCGCATGTTCGGCGAGGAGTCCCTCGACGGCGTGCGCATCTTCTTCCCGGACCCGTGGCCGAAGGCGCGCCACCACAAACGCCGCATCATCCAGTCCGGCACCCTGAACCTGATCGCCACGCGCTTGAAGCCGGGCGGCGTGCTGCACGTGGCCACGGACCACGCAGATTACGCCGAGTGGATCGACGAGCTGGTGAACGTGGAACCGATGCTGGAGTACAAGGGCTGGCCATGGGCGGAAGCGCCGCTGCTCACGGACCGGCAGGTGATCACTAAGTTCGAAGGCAAAGGTCTGGACAAGGATCACGTGATCCGCGAGTACCTGTGGGAGAAGAAGTAGCCATGGATCTGCAAGCGCTGTCGCACCCGTACACCCCTGGCGCGCCCGCCGGCCCGGAGAGTCTGCTGCTGGTGTGGGACGCGCCGAACCTGGACATGGGCCTCGGCGCGATCTTAGGCGGGCGCCCGACTGCGGCGCACCGTCCCCGCTTCGACGCGATTGGGCGCTGGCTTATCAGCGAAGCCGAAGCCCGCGCCGACGACCTCGGCCGCGACATTGAGCCGGAGGCGACGGTGTTCACCAATGTCTCGGCCGGCGGCGCGGATTCCATCCGCCCGTGGGTGGAAGCGCTGCGCAACGTCGGTTTCGCGGTGTTTGCCAAGCCGAAGAGCGACGAGGATTCGGACGTGGACCAGGACATGCTGGCCCACATCGACCGCCGCCGCGACGAGGGCGTGCTGCAGGGCGTCGTGGTTGCCTCGGCGGACGGACAGAATTTCCAGGAGCCGCTGCTCGAGCTCGTCGACGCCGACATCCCCGTGACCGTCCTCGGCTTCCACGAGCACGCCTCCTGGGCGGTGAACTCCCCGGATGTGGATTTCGTGGACCTGGAGGACATCCCGGGCGTGTTCCAGAACCCGCTGCCGCGGGTGAACCTGGACCGGCTGCCGGACGGCGGCGCGTGGCTGCAGCCGTTCCGCCCGCTGCGCTCCCTGCTGCACAACACCCGCGACTAGGAGGCCGGAGATGTTTTACAAGTGGGGCCGTTTCGCGTTCCGCCACCGCCGGATCATCCCGCTGGTGGTCATCGTGCTCATCCTGGCCATGCAGGTGCTGTTCGGCTCGAAGCTGGGCGAGCGCCTGTCCCAGGAGGGCTGGGAGGACCCGGGCGCGGACTCGACCACCGCCGCCGCGATCGAGCAGGAGACGTTCGGCCGCGACAACTCGGGCGATGTGATTGTGCTGGTGAGCTCTCCGGAGGGCGTCGACAGGCAAGAGCTTCTCGGCGAAGCCAACGCCCAGCTGAACTCCCTGCGCGAGCAACATCCCGACGAAATCGCCCACGTCACCAGCTATTTCGAGCGCCCCAACCCGCAGCTGGTCAACGCCGAGCACACGAAGGCGTTCGCGGCGATCGGGCTCAAGGGCGACGGCGAGCAGACGCTGAAGGACTTCCGCACCATCAAGCCCGCGCTCGAGGCGATGGAGCTGCCGGGCGCGACCGTGCAGGTCGCCGGCGCGACCGCGGTGGCCGACGCGCTGGACGAGGGCATGGCCGCCGACATCGCCCGCGCTGAGAAGATCGGCCTGGTGTTCGTGGCCGTCATCCTGCTGTTCGTTTTCGGCGGCGTGGTCGCTGCGGCGATGCCGCTGATCGTGGGCATATTGTCCATCATCGGCTCACTGTCGCTGCTGTCGGTGCTGGCGCAGTACCAGCAGGTGAACATCTTCTCGCAGTCCATCATCACGCTGCTGGGCCTGGGCCTGGCCATCGACTACGGCCTGTTCATGGTTTCGCGCTTCCGCGAGGAGCTGGACCGCGGCGCGGACGTCGAGGAGGCGGTGGCGGTGACCACAAACACCGCCGGCAAGACGGTGTTCTTCTCCGCGCTGATGGTGGGCGTGGCCCTGTCCGGGCTGCTGATGTTCCCGCAGGCCTTCCTCAAATCCGTGGCCTACGGCGCGATGAGCGCGGTGCTGCTCGCCGCCGTGATCTCCGTGGCGGTGCTGCCGGCGCTGTTCGGCATGCTTGGCCCCAAGATCGACATGTGGTCGGTGCGTCGTCGCTCTTCCCGCAGCGGCGACGAAGGAGCCGTTGCGGACACCGTGTGGTACAAGATTCCGGCGTGGGCGATGCGCCACGCCAAGGCCGTCGTGGTCGGCTGTGCGGCCCTGTTGCTCCTGCTCACCGTGCCGATCGTGGGCATCACCTTCGGCGGCATCAACGAGACGTACCTGCCGCCGAGCCAGGCCACCCGCCAGGCCCAGGACGAGTTCAACGAGGAGTTCCCCGCCTTCCGCACCGACCCGGTCAAGCTCGTGGTCACCGGCGCGGACAACCAGCAGCTCGTGGACATCGTGATGCAGACCCGCCAGGTCGAGGGCCTGGCCGCGCCGCTCAAACCCGCGCACGCCACGCAGGACGGCACCACGGTGCTTTCCGCCCCGTTGGCGGATAGGGCCGGGGGCGCGAACGTCGTGAAGCAATTGCGAAACATCGACACCCCCGAGGGCGTCGAGACCTACGTCGCAGGCACCCCGGCGATGGAAACCGAGTCCATCGAGGCGCTGCTGAAACGCCTGCCGTGGATGGCGCTGTACATGGTCATCGCCACGTTCCTGCTGATGGCGCTAGTGTTCGGCTCCGTGATCCTGCCGGCGAAGGCCGTGATCATGAACGTGCTCGGTATCGGCGCCACGCTCGGCTTCCTCACCGCCGTGTTCGTCGACGGCCTCGGCGCCGGCGCGCTGAACTTCACCCCGGGTCCGCTAATGAGCCCGATCCTGGTGCTGATCATCTCCATCCTCTACGGCCTGTCCACGGACTACGAGGTCTTCCTGGTCTCGCGCATGGTCGAGGCGCGCCAGGACGGCGAAAGCACCGACGAGGCGATCAAGCGCGGCACCGCGCACACCGGCGGCATCATCACCGCCGCGGCGCTCATCATGATCGTCGTCGCCGCCGCCTTCGCGCTCAGCGAGATTGTGATGATGAAGTACATCGCCTACGGCATGATCTTCTCGCTCGCGCTCGACGCCACCCTGATCCGCCTGCTGTTCGTGCCCGCGGTGATGCACTTGCTGCGCGAGGACAGCTGGTGGGCGCCGCGCTGGGTCAAGCGCCTGGCCGGCGCGTTCGGGGAGGGCTCAAGCCTATCGACGCCACCGCGCACCGAAACCTCCATCGCCCACATGGTGCCCGACACGCAACCCGGCCGCGCGGGAGTGTCGGTGTCCGAGGACGCCTCGCTGGTTCCGTTTACCCAGCTCATGCGCGACCTGGAGGAGCGCCGCGCACGCCAGGCGCTGGAGCAGCTGAAGAAGAAGGAACTTGAGCGCTAACACGTGGCGCCAGTGGCTGCGCTGGCTCGCGCCCGTGGCCATCATGGTGGTCGTGCTGGTGGTGTTGCGCGACGAGATGCCGTTTTTCGGGGAGGCGTGGAGGGCGGTCGGCGCGGCGTCGACAGGCCCGCTGCTGTTCGCGGTGGCCACGGCGGTGCTGTCGCTGGCGGCGATGGCCGCGGTGATGCAGATCCTGCTCAACGTGGAGGGTCGCATTACGGGAGTGGCGCGCACGAACGCGATCGTGTTCGCCTCCAACGCCTGGTCCACCACGGTGCCGGGCGGGCCTGCGCTGTCGGCGTGGCTGACGTTTCGGGTGCACCGGTCCTGGGGCGCGTCGGTGGGGCTGTGCGGCTGGTTCTTCGTGGTCTCCGGCGCGCTGTCGACGGTGTGGATGGTGCTCATCGGCGTGGTCGCGGTGGCGCTTTTGGGCGCGGAGCTGTCCGTGTGGTCGCTGGTGGCGTCGCTGGCGGCCGCGCTGGCGACGATCGCGGCGGTGTTCTGGGCGACATTGCATCCGGCGGTGCTGAAGCGCTGGGTGCGGTTTCTTCCGGAGAAGGTGCGCGGGCGGGTCGTGGACGTGATCGACCAGGTCTCCGCGATCCGCATCTCCGCGCCGGCGTTTTTCGGCGCGGCGGGGCTGTCGCTTACGAACCGGCTGTTAGACCTGGCCACGATGGTCTTCTCAGTGTGGGCCGTGGCCGGCCAGGGCGTGCCGCTTGCCGGGGTGTGCCTGGCGTTCATCATGACCAAGCTGGCCGGCTCGGCCCAGGTCACGCCCGGTGGGCTCGGCACGGTGGAGCCCGTGGCCTTGGGCATGCTCGTCGCCGCGGGGTTGCCGCTGGCCCACGCGACCGCCGCGACGGTGGCGTACCGGGCGGTGTCGTTCCTGCTCATCACGGCTATCGGGTGGGTGGTCTACGCCGCGGTGTACGCGGGTCGTGGCTTCATGGTCGGGCGACCGTCCGCCGGCGACGCTGTTTGAGCTGGCGTGACGTTTTCACTTGCGCACCGTACGCAAAATGGGTCTAAGGTGGCCCTACATGAGCGTTTCCAGCATGCTTTACGGTCGCAGCGTGGATTTCGAACGCGTCTTGCCGGTCGGCTGGCACGCGCACGAGGAGGGGGTCGCCGCGCTCCTGGATAGCTTCCGGCGGGTGCCGGACGGCCAGCGGGTGCGCCTGGCCAAGAAGACGTCGAACCTCTTCCGCTCCCGCGACGCGGGGAGCGCCGGACTCGATGTAGAGGGCCTGCGCGGCGTCATCGCCGTCGACCCGGTGACGAAAACAGCCGACGTGCAGGGTATGTGCACCTATGAGGACCTCGTCGACGCCACCCTGCCGTACGGCCTCGCGCCATTGGTGGTGCCGCAGCTAAAAACTATTACTCTCGGCGGCGCAGTTTCCGGCATGGGCGTGGAGTCCACCTCCTTCCGCAACGGTCTGCCGCACGAGTCCGTGCTCGAGATGGACGTGCTCGTGGGCACCGGCGACATCGTCACCTGTTCGCGCGACGAAAACGTCGCGCTCTTCCGCGCGTTCCCGAACTCGTACGGCTCGCTTGGCTACGCGGTGCGCCTCACCATCGAGCTGGAAGAGGTTGAGCCGTTTGTCGAGCTCCAGCATGTGCGCTACGACGACCTCACGGCCTTCCAGGACGCCCTCGCCGACGCTGCCGCCACCGGTGAATGGGCCGGGCGCGCCCTGCACGGCCTCGACGCCGTCGCGTTCTCCCCCACCGAGCAGTACCTAGTCTGCGCCTTCCAGGTGGGCCAAGCGCCGGGAACGTCCGACTACACGCGCGATGCCGTGTACTACCGCTCGCTGCAGCACCCGTCCGGAGTGCACCACGACTTCCTCACCGTCCGCGACTACATCTGGCGCTGGGACACCGACTGGTTCTGGTGCTCCCGCGCCTTCGGCACCCAGAACCCGAAGGTGCGCAAACTCTGGCCGCGCGAGCTGCGCCGCAGCGCGTTCTATTGGAAGCTCGTGGGCCTGGACAAGAAGTACGACCTCGAGTACCGGTTCCTGAAGAAGCCGAAGGGTCTGCCGCGCACTGAGCGAGTTGTGCAAGACATCGAGGTGCGGGACACACAGGTCGCCGAGTTCCTCGACTGGTTCTTCAAAGCCAGCGACATCGAACCGGTCTGGCTGTGTCCAATCCGGCTGCGCGACGGCGTCGAAACGCTGGCTGGCGTCGGGCTGGACGCCCAGGCACCGTGGCCGCTCTACCCCCTCGAGCCGGGGACGACCTGGGTGAACGTCGGCTTCTGGTCCGGCGTACCGGAGGTGAAGCCGGGGGCCTTCAACAGGGTCATTGAGCGAAAGGTCTCCGATCTCGGCGGGCATAAGTCCCTGTACTCAGAGGCGTTCTACGACCGCACCGAGTTCGAGCGTCTCTACGGCGGGGATCTACCGGAGCGCATGAAGGCCCAGTACGACCCGGACCGGCGCTTCCCGGGCCTCTACGAGAAAACAGTGGAAAACGCGTAGGAGAATGACCATGCACATGACCGTCGCAGATATCGTCGACACCCTCTTCCCCAGTGGCACGCCGTTCAAATGGGAAGCCTTCGACGGCTCCTCGACAGGCCCGGCAGATGCCAAGCACACCGTGAAGGTGAACAGCCCCGAGGGCCTGTCCTACATCGTCACCCACCCCGGCGATGTCGGACTCGCCCGCGCCTGGGTCACCGACGGTCTGACTGTTGAAGGCGCGCACCTGGCGCACCCCTACGACGTCTTCGACGACATGCGCACCCTCTACAACAACTACAAGCGCCCGAACCCGCGCGAGCTCGTGCGCATCGCGCGCTCCCTGCGTTCCATGGGCGCACTGCAGATCCAGCCAATTCCGGAGGCGGAGCAAGCGTCCTGGCTCGAGCGCACCATCCGCCAGGGCCTCGCCCCGCACTCGAAGGAACGCGACGCCCAGGTTATTTCGTCCCACTACGACGTAGGCAACGACTTCTACGAACTGTTCCTCGGCGACTCTATGGCCTACACCTGCGCTTACTACCCCACTCCGGACGCCACGCTCGACGAGGCGCAGGAAAACAAGTTCCGCCTCGTCTTTGAGAAGTTGAACCTTAAACCCGGTGACAAGCACCTCGACGTCGGCTGCGGCTGGGGCTCAATGGTGCGTTACGCAGCCCGCCAGGGCGTGAAGTCCCTCGGCGTCACCCTCTCGAAGGAGCAGGCAGAGTGGGCGCAGGCGAAGATCAAGGAGGAGGGTCTGGAGGACCTCGCGGAGGTGCGCTTCCTGGACTACCGCGACGTCACCGAAACCGGCTTCGACGGCATCTCCTCCATTGGCTTGCTCGAGCACATCGGGGTGAAGAACTACGCCTCCTACTTTGAGTTTCTCGCCGACAAGCTACGCCCGGGCGGCGTGATGGTCAACCACTGCATCACTTACCCGGACAACCACAAGACGTCGCAGGGCGACTTCATCAACCGCTACATCTTCCCAGACGGCGAGCTCACCGGCTCCGGCACGATCATCCACGAGATGCAGGACCACGGCTTCGAGGTCTTCCACGAAGAGAACATCCGCTTCGATTACATGCGCACGCTGCGTGACTGGTGCGAAAACCTCAAGGCCAACTGGGACGAGGCGGTCTCGCTGGTCGGCATGAACACCGCCAAGCTGTGGGGCATGTATATGGCGGGTTCGGAATGGGGCTTCGAGCACGACGTCGTCGAGCTGCACCAGGTCGTGGGCATCAAGCTTGCTAGCGACGGCTCCCGCGCCGGCACGCCTGAACGCCGGTGGTGGAACGACTCGGTGTTCTAGGTTCTAGAGTGGCTGGCATGCGCAACACTATCTCCAAGCCTTACGCCATCGCCACCGACTACGTCGCCATCGCCGCCTTCGCCTTCCTGGCGCGCGCGGCGCACCAGTCCGACGATATGCCGTTCAACTTCTCCGGCTGGCTGTCCACCCTGTGGCCCTTCGCCCTTGGTGTCACACTCGGCTGGCTGATTTCCCGCGAAAACAAGGGCGGACTCATCTGGATTGTCACCGTGGTCACCGGCCTGGTGATCTGGGGCATTCGCAATCAGGCGATCCCCCACTGGTCGTTCATCATCGTGGCCACGGTGATGTCCGCACTGCTCATGCTGGGCTGGCGCGGCGTAGCCAAGCTCGTGCGCAAATA
>NZ_KV788368.1:0-66083 GCF_001807265.1 Corynebacterium sp. HMSC05H05 | reverse complement strand
CCCCGCCAGTGTGGCGGGTGCGCGGGGCTTCAGCGCGAATTAGAAGCCGATGCCGAAGTTCCAGGCCGGGTTTCCGGTCTGGATGCCATTGATGAACCAGACCAGCATGCTGATCAGGTCGCCGAAAATGTCAAGAGTAGAAGAAAGCATGGGGTGAAACCTTACTAGAGGGGACTAATGGTGTGCTTCTTAGGCAGGTCGAATTCCTGCTTGGAGGCTAGCTGCCGCAGGGCTCGTCGTAAAGCGATGCGGGTCTGCGAAGGCTCAATCATCTGGTCGATGTAGCCGCGCTCCGCCGCGACGTACGGCGAGGTCATTTCCTGGTCGTAGAAATCCATGAACATCTTCTTCATGGCCTCGCGCTGCGCCGGGTCCTCGATGGCGGCGAGCTGCTTGCCCTGCAGCATCACCACCGCCGCCGCGGAACCCATCACCGCGATCTGGGCGGTGGGCCACGCCAGGTTGATGTCGCCGTTGAGGTTCTTCGACCCCATCACCGCATACGCGCCGCCGTAGGCCTTGCGCACCACGAGCGTGACCTTCGGCACGGTGGCCTCCACGCCCGCGAACGCGAACTTCGCGCCGCGGTGGATCAGGCCCTCGCGCTCCTGCTCCACGCCCGGCAGGTAGCCGGGGGTGTCCACGACGTAAACGATGGGGACGTTGTAGGCGTCGCAGGTGCGGATGAAGCGCGCGCCCTTGTCGGCGGCGTCCGCGTCGATGCAGCCGGCGGCGTACATGGGGTTGTTGGCGACGAAGCCGACGGCGCGGCCGTCGATACGCCCGAATGCGCAGATGAGGTTTTCGGCGTACCCGGACTGGACCTCGACGAGGTCCTCGTCGTCGCCGAGCTGCACCAGCAGGTCCATCATGTCGTAGCCGGCGTTGGTGTCGTCGGGCATGAAGGTGTCTAGCGCGGTGTCGTCGAGCTCCTCGTCGGGCTGCGCGGCGACGACGGGCGCGGCGTCGAACGTGGACGTCGGCAGGTGCGCGAGCAGGTCCTTGACGTAGTCGAAGGCGTCCTCCTCCGTCGCCACAACCGCCTGGATGTTGCCGGCTTGCTCCTGCACGCGCGCGCCGCCGAGCTCGGCGGAGGTGATGTCCTCGCCGGTGACCTCCCGGATGACGTTCGGGCCGGTGACGTACATCTCGGACTCGCCGTCGACCGCGACGACGAAGTCCGTGGTCACGGGCGCGTAGACGGCGCCGCCGGCGGATTTGCCCAGCATGACGGAGATCTGCGGCACGCGCCCGCTCAGAGGCAGCTGGCGCTTCGCGATCTCGGAGTACATTGCCAGCGACGTCACCGCGTCCTGGATGCGGGCGCCGCCGGAGTCCTGGATGCCGATCACCGGGCACGAGATCTTGATGGCGAACTCCATGACCTCGGTGACCTTGCGCCCGAACGTCACGCCCACGGACCCGCCGTAGACGGTCTTGTCGTGCGCGTAGACGGCGACGGGCCGGCCGTCGATGCGCCCGTAGCCGGTGACAACGCCGTCAGAGTAGACGGCGTCCGGGTCGCCGGGGGTGCGGGCAAGGGCCCCGATTTCGACGAAGGAGCCTTCGTCCAGCAGCGCATCAATGCGCTGGCGCGGGGTGGTGCGTCCGGCGTCGTCGCGGCGCTTCCGGGAGCGCTCGGAGCCCGGGTCCTGCGCCTTGTCCAGGCGCTCGCGCAGGTCTTGGAGTTTCTCGGCGGTTGTCATCGCTTCCCCTCAATCCATGCGTTCATATGCTTTCCAACGATCCCCACCGCCGGCTCGTCCACCACCGCGAGGTGGTCGCCGGGCAGGTGGACGATGGTCAGGTCGTCCACGATAGCGCCCCAGCCGCCGTCCTCGTCGATGTGCGCGTAGTTCGGCTCGAGCTGGATCGCGCCGTCGTGCATGCGCTCGGCGCGGAACAGCAGCACCGGCACCTGCACATCCGCCCAGCGGGTGAAGTCGAGGTGGTTGAGAATCTGGTTGTCCACGAAGCTCGCTCGCTGGTGCTCGAGCACACCGGCGGCCAGGCCGTGCTCGGAGGCGTCGGTGGTGGCCAGGAACTCGGTGAGCATCTGCAGCAGCGCGTCCTCGCCGGCGGTCTCCAGCAGCTCGTACGGCACGTCGAATTCGAGGCCGTACGTTTCCTTGGCAAACGCGGCGTAGCGGCCCCAGCGCGCCTTCGTCTCCTCCAGCGTGTCGGGGATCGGCTCGGACGGCTGGGTGGGGTCCAAAAGCGCGATGTAGTCGATCTTGTCGTTGCCCAGCTGGTGCGCAACCTCATAGGCCAGCGCGCCGCCGAACGACCAGCCGGCGAGCACGACCTTGCGCCCGTCGGCGATGCGCTCGATGTCCTTGACGTACTCCGCCGCGCGCTCCTCCAGGGAGCCTTCCAGGCGCTCGACGCCGTAGACGGGCACGTCGTCGCCAAGCCTCCGCGCGAGCGGCGCGTACACCGACGACGACCCGCCCGCCGGGTGGAACACGAACACCGGGGAAACCTCGGCGTCGCCGTCGCGGAAGACGCGGATGTTGCCGTCCACAGGTGTTTCCAGCCCCTCGCGCACGAGGTTCGCCAGCGGCTCGAGCGTCTCGGCGCCGAGCACGTCGTCCGCGGTGACGTCGATGCCGGAGCGCTCGGTCAGGTGCGCGGCGATCTCGGCCGCCTGCTCCTTGCTAATCGACGGCAACTCCGACGTCACACCGGCCGCCGCCGCACCCGCGTACTTGGCCCAGGCGCCGAAGACCATGCGCTCGGAGGCGTCACGCGGGGCCACGCCCACACCCTGGGTCTTCTCGGCCGCCGCGGCCGGGTCGCGCGCCTCGTCGTTGTAGGCCATCGGCTGCGGCGCGTCCGTCTTGCCGGCGACGGCGTCTTCGACGATGCGGATCACGTCGGCGACGGAGGCGTCGCGAAGCGTCTGCACCTGCAGCGGCGGGATCTGGAAGTCGTTCTCCACGCGGTTTTTGATGCGCATGCCCATCAGGGAGTCGAGGCCGAGATCGATCAGCGGCAGCTCGTCGGGCAGGTCCGCAGCGTCGTAGCCCATGGACTCGGAGACGATGTCGCGCAGGCGGTCCGCCACCGACTCGCCGGAGTTGGGGTCCCAACGCACGGCATCTGTCTCGGTTTCTTCCTCGGGGGCGTTGTCCACCGAAGGCCCGTCGTCAAGCGGTTGCTCCATGACGCCCTGCACCGGGGCGCGGTCGATGGTGGAGGCAAAGCCCTCCGCGAGCAGTGTCGCGCCGTCGAAGACCTTGATGGACACCCCGCCGAGCGAGGAGGCGACGACGGTGGTCACTTCGCCGTCCGCGGGCAGGTAGCCGTGTTCCTCGGTGGCGACCACGCGGGCGTCGGGCGAGACCTCGGCGGCGGCGGACTCGATGAGCTGGTGCGGGCTGAAGATCTGGTCGGCGGCGGTGGAGAACGCCACCTCGCCGCCCGGCAGGCGCACGCGCGAGCCCAAAAGCGACGCGCGCGACGACGACGGCCGTGCCGGCGTCCAGTGGTCCACCTGTTTAAACACGGTCTTCGGCGCCTGCACCACGTCGCCCGCACCGTAGAACGCGCCGAAGTCCACGCCCATGCCGTTGACATACAGCTTCGCGGCCAGGTCCAGCAGCGATTCGAGCTCGTCCACCTTGCGCTTGGTGGTGTACAGCAGCTGCGCGTCGGGCTTGCCGGCGGCGAACGCGGTGTTCATCATGCCCATCAGCGCCACCGGGTTCGGGGTGATTTCCACGAGCGTGGTGTGGCCGGCGGCAAACGCGGCTTCGGTGGCGTCCTGGAAGTACACCGGCTGGCGGGTCATGCGCAGGAAGTACTTGTCGTCGTGGACGGTCTGGCCGGGCTGGTACACCTCGCCGCGGTCCACGGAGGAAAACAGCGGCACGCGCAAAGGACGCGCGTTAAGACCTGCGATTTCGCCGGCGAGGTCGCCCATGATCGGGTCGAGGGCGCTGGTGTGGCCGGCGCCGCGCACGTTGAGTTTGCGCGCGAACTTCTCCTCGGCCTCCAGCGCTGCCACCACGTAGTCGACGGCCTTGCCCGGCCCGCCGACGGTGGTCATGCCGGGCCCCGCGTACACGGCGGGTTCCACGCCACGAGCCTGCTCATGCTTCTCGACGAACTCCGCCAACTCCTCGCGGGAGAGCTCCACCACCGCCATCGCACCTTCTTGCTCGGTGCCGGCGATCATGGCTTCGCCCTCGCCCATGAGTCGGGCACGCGCGGTAGCGATGAGGATGCACTCCTCGGCGGACAGGCCGCCGGCGCCGTAGGCCGCGGCGATCTCGCCCATGGACATGCCCATCGTGGCGGCCGGGGTGATGCCGGCGGCGGCGAGCAGGTCGGTCTGGGCGATCTGGATGGCGGTGATGGTGACCTGGCCGTTTTCGGTGTCGTAGGTCAGCTCGTCGTTCTCGATGATCTCGAGCATGGACCAGCCGGCCTGGAACTTCACCATCTCGTCCAGCTCACGCATGCGTCGTGCGAACAGCGGGGAGCGGGCAATGAGCTCCTTGGCCATCTTGCGGTGCTGGGAGCCGAAGCCGGAGTAGACGAAGACCGGGCCCATCGGGGTGGGCGCGTCGGCGACGGCGATGCCGGGGCCGATCTTGCCGTCGGCGACCTGGCGCAGGCGGCGCACGGCCTCCTCGACGCTAGACGCCTGCACGACGGCGGCGGAGCGGCCGTGGTTGCGCTTGGCCAGCGAGCGCGCGACCGGGATCAGGTCGGCGTCGGCGCGGCCCTCGAGGAAGTCCGCGAGCACACCGGCGGCTTCCTTGCGCCGCGACGGCAACAGCCCAGACACCGGCAGCGCCGCCACGGAAACGCCCTCGAAGGCGGGCTCATCCTCGACCACGTCGAAGTTGTAGTCGGCCGGGTCGAAGTCGGCGACGACCACGTGCGCGTTGGTGCCGCCGAAGCCGAAGCCGGAGATACCGGCGACGCGGCGGCCGGAGTAGCGCGGCCACTCGCGCGGGTCCTGGACGACCTCGATGCGCTCGGCGTCGAAGTCCACGTAGCGGTTCGGTGCGGCGAAGTTGATGGACTCCGGGATCGTGTCGTGCTTGAGCGCCTCGAGCACCTTGATCAGCGCCACCACGCCGGCGGCGGATTCGGAGTGGCCGATGTTGGACTTCGCCGAGCCCAGCAGCAGCGGCTGGTAAGCCTCGCGCCCGCGGCCGAGCACCTCGCCCAGCGCGGTGGCCTCGATCGGATCGCCGAGGATGGTGCCGGTGCCATGAGCTTCGACCAGGTCCACCTGGTGCGGGTCCACGCCGGCGTCGGCGTAGGCGCGGCGCAAAACGTCCACCTGCGCCTCCGGGTTCGGGGCGGTTAGCCCGTTGGAGTGGCCGTCGGAGTTGGTCGCCGAGCCCTTGATCATGGCCAAGATGTTGTCGCCGTCGCGCATGGCGTCCTCGACGCGCTTGAGCACAACAAAACCTGCGGCGTCGGCGCGGACGATGCCGTCGGCGTCGTCGGAAAACGCGTGGATGCGCCCGGTCGGCGAGATCACGCCGAGCTCCGAAAACGCCAGCGACGCGAACGGGTTGGCCAGGATGTTCACGCCGCCTGCCAGGGCGACGTCGGCCTCGCCGTCGCGAAGTGCGCGCACCGCGTGGTGCACCGACACCAGCGACGACGAGCAGGCGGTGTCCACATTCATCGAGGGGCCGCGGAAGTCGAACGCGTAGGAGATGCGGTTCGGGATCACGGCGGAGGACGCGCCGGTCAGCGCGTAGGGGTGCGCCTCGTTCGGGTCGGCGGCGATGAGCATGCCGTAGTCGTTGTTGGACGAGCCCACGAACACGCCGACGGGCTCCCCGCGGAGCTCACTCGGCGCCAGGCCGGTGTCCTCGAGCGCCTCCCACGCCACCTCGAGCATGATGCGCTGCTGCGGGTCCATGTTCTGCGCCTCGAGCGGGGAGATGCCGAAGAACTCGTGGTCGAAGGACGCGATGCCGTCCATGTACCCGCCGTCGGTGTTCTCCTCGGCCATCTTGGTGCGCACCACCGGGTCGCCCAGGTACTCGTCCCAGCGGAGCGGGGGAAGCGGGCCGGTGGCGGAGCGGCCGTCGATAAGCATCTGCCAGAACTCGTCGTTGTTCTTCGCGCCCGGGAAGCGCCCCGCGGAGCCCACGATTGCGATGTCGTGGGAGCTGGTTGCTTCTCGACGTTCAACCTTCGGCGCTTCCTGCCTCTGCGCGAGGAGCGCCTGTGCCAGCGCCGTGATGGTCGGATACTGGTAGGCGACGGTGGGGTCGACCCGGCGGCCGAGCAGCTTTTCCAGCTCGCCGGAGAGGATCACCGCATCGCGGGATGCGAGGCCGTAGGTTTCGAGCGGCGTGGTCGGGTCCACCGAGTCGACGCCGGTGGCGCCCTCGACCCAACTGGTGAGCCACTGGATCAGTTGATGCTCGTTCATAACAGTTCAGAGTATCGGCCCGTCCGGGCTTTTCGTTACTCCGCTGCAGCGTGTTCGCGTTCGGTGAACTGCTTCGCGTTGACGCGGCGGGCGATCTTGCCTGCGGTGGAGCGGGCCACCCCGCCCGGCGCGCGGAACTCCACGACCTCCGGCGAGATGCCGTGGTTGGTGGTGATGGCGGAGCGGATGGCGTCCTCAGCGGCGGCGTCGCCGTCCTCGGTTGCGCCGTCGGCGCGCTCGGCGAGGATGATCAGGCGCTCCACGTCGTCGCCCGGCACGGCGAACGCGGCGACGGAGTCCTTGCGCACGTGGTCGGAGGCCTCCATCGCGGTGGCCTCGATGTCCTGCGGGTAGTGGTTGCGGCCCGCCACGACGACGAGGTCTTTCACGCGCCCGGTGAGGTAGAGGTGGTTGTCCAGCACGGTGCCCAAGTCGCCGGTGGCGCACCAGTTGTCCTTCGGCAGACCGTCTTGGAGGGTGGCGCCGATGGTGTTGCGGAACGTCGCCTCGGTTTCCTCCGGGCGGTCCAGGTAGCCGGCGGCGACGTTGTTGCCGTTGACCCAGATCTCGCCGATCTCGCCTTCGGGCAGCTCGTTTTTGGTCTCGGTGTCCACGATGGCGAAGTGCATCCACTTCGCCGGCTGGCCGATGGACGCCATGGGCACGCCGCCTTCGGCGGGCACGGCCTTGCCGTCGGCGAGTGCTTCGCGGTCGAATTCAATGAACTTCGGGCGCTCCTCGGTGCGGTCCGTGGACACCAGCAGTGTGGCCTCCGCCAGGCCGTAGGAGGGGCGCAGCACCGTGCGGTCCAGGCCGGACTCGCCGAACGCGCCGACGAAGGCCTCCACGCCCGGCTTGGTCACGGACTCGGAGCCGATGAGGATGCAGTGCACGCCGGAGAAGTCGTACTGGTTCGGGGTCTCCGGCGCCGCGTAGCGGGCGGCCAGATCCAGCGCGAAGTTGGGGATGCAGGAGTAAATGTGCACGTCGGCCGGGTCGTCGTCGCGCCGCGAAAGCATGTCCACCCAGCGCTTCGGGTTCTGCAGGAAGTCGCGCGGGCTCATGATCTCCAGCACCTGGCCCAGCACGAGGCTGACCACGGCGACGATGACGCCCATGTCGTGGTGCTGCGGCAGCCAGGTGGGCACGCGCATGGGGGCTTCGAAGCGCAGCGCCTCGTTGATCTGGAGTACGTCGGTGACCAGCGCTTCGTTGGTGATCATCACGCCGGCCGGATTGCGGGTGGAGCCGGAGGTGTACTGCAAAAAGCAGATGGCGTCCGCGGTGTTCTCGTCCTCAACGGGGGCGACGGGCTGCCAGGAATCGGCGAGCGTGTCGGGCAGGGAGTCCGCGGCGATAATGCGGGGGCGCTCCGCGGCCGGACGGTCGGCGAAGTAGGCGCGCACGGCAGGGGCGCCGGCGGAGTTGGTCACCACGAGCCGCGCGTTGGCGTCGTCGAGCACGGCGCGCAGGTGGGCCTCATGGCCGGGCTCGTTCGGGTCGTACAGCGGCACCGGAGCCAGGCCTGCGTACAGCGCGCCCATGAAGGCGAAGAGGTACTCGGCGGAGTTCGGGGCCATAATCGCCACGCGTTCCCCCGGCTCGCCTACCTGGGCGAGGCGCGCGGCGACGGCCTTGATGCGTGTGTTGACCTGCGTGCGGGTGAACTCGCGCGCCTCGCCTTCCGGGTTGGAGGTGAAGTCCCAGTCACGGATGTTCACCGCGTCGCCGCCGCCGGTGGCCAGGTGGGCCTGGTAGATCGTCTCGCTCAGGCTCGGGAGGGTGAAGTGCTCCGGGAGCGCGATTTGGCCGTCATCGTCGAAAAATTGCGCGATGAGCTGCTGAAGATCCATACCCGTAACTCCTTTTCAGGACAAAATGATTTTGGACTACAAACTGTCTACCACGTTCTGGACCCAACCTACAGTCCATTCCGGCGTGGTGGTCCCGGGGATGACGGCCGGATTGGTCGCGTACATGGCGTGATTGCCGTTCGCTGCGATCAGCGCGTGGGCCCGGTCGATGGCGTTGCCCACGCCCTTGGGCGCGTCGCAGACCGTGTCGTCCGGCGCGCAGATCTCAAAGGCGCGGTCCTCAACCAGGCCGAAGCCGCCAGGGCGCGGACCGGTCATGGTCGCGCCCGGGGTGACCCGGTCCACCAGCCCCTGCAGCGGCTGCATGACAATCTCCGCGCCCACGCCGCCGACCTCCGCGCCGGGGTTGACGCCCACGCCGTTTTCGCGCCGGCCGTCCGCGATCATCACCGCACCCAGCAGCCGCTCCGGGTCGATCGGGCCCGCGCTGTTGCCGATCTTCGACGCCACGTCGCCCACGATCACCGCCCCCTGGGAGAACCCGGCGATGATGAACTTCGTCGACGGGCACGTCTCCGCCACAAACCGCAGCTCGCCGGACAGCTTGGCGGTGCCCTCGGCGCGCGAGTCGTCGTAGGTCATCTCGGCGCGCCCGTGCGCCGTCTGGATGTTCCGGAACTGCGCGGTATACGGCACCGTGAACACGCGCACGTGGTTGATGTCGTACATCTGCTGCAGCGGCTGGGTGATCGAGAGCATGAAGCTCGCCGGGTTGGCCGCAGGGGCGAACGGGTCGTCGTCCGCCGCGGACTCCCAGGTGCCGGGCACGGAAACGAATTCGACCGCGGGACACCAGTCGGGCTCCGCCGCCTGCGGCTCCGAGGGCTCCTCTGGAGCCTCGGAGGTTGCCAGCGGCCCGTCCGCCGACGGCAGCCCGGTCTCGCCCGAGCGCCACTGGTAGATCCCCAGCCCAATCAAGGACAGCACCACAATCACTGCGGCGACGACAAATACGTTGCGCGATCTGCGCATGAGCCCAGGCTCCCTTCTGTACTGCTAGGAGCAGAGGTTGGCGCGTGCGGAGTCGCTGATCAGCGCCGCCACGCCCGCCGCATCCATGTCGGTGCGGCGTTGCTCCACAAGCTGGCCTGCCACCGCGTCGCGGGTGATCAGGTTGTCCGCGCACACGGTAGCGCCGGTGGCTGTGAGCTGGTCTTCAATCCCGTCGACGTTGACTCCGCTTTCCCTTAAGGTGGCCAGGTAGGCCTCCTCCTGCGGAGAGAAGGCGCTGGCCTGCTGCGGCACGTCGGTCACCTCGCGGGCCGGCTGGTCGTCGGCGCGTTTGCCTTGCGACGGCGCTGCCGACGACGACGGCGCAGCCGACGATGATGCAGTTTCAGACGCTTCCGTGGTCGCGGACTCGGATTCGGTTTCAGCCTCGGAGGCAACCGTCGGGGTGTCCGTCACGTCATCGGAGTCCACGGTGGCGCCTCCGCAGGCGGCCACGGCGACGGCGGTAGCGGCCGTCGCAAAGCAGAATGCAACCTTGCGCACTACTTCTTCCTCACGTTGACGTTGCCGTTGACCTGCTCAATGGTGCCGTGCTGGAAGTCGATGGTCAGGCCGCCGGCCTGGATCTTCTCCATGTCCTTGACCGGCCAGCCCAGCTCGCCCTGCTCGTAGCCGCGCTTGCCCCACTCGTCGAAGATGTCGCCGGTGAGGATGGTGTGCGCGCCCGTGGCCGCGGACCAGTAGATGTTGCCGTGCTCGAACGGCTGGAAGAACCCGCCCTTGACCGCAATCTCGTTGCCGGTCGGGTACCCCAACTCAGAGGTGGCGGTGCCGATCTCGCCGTACTTCTCCGCGATCGCGCCGTGGACGACGAAGTGCTTGCCGTCCGGGTTGCGGGTGAGGAAGCCGCCCTGGAACTTCTGCACGTAACCCTCGCCCACCTGGTTCGCCTCGGCCACCGGGTACTTCAGGTCGCCGCCCTCGTAGCCGTTTTCGCCCCATGCCCGGAACATGTCGCCCGGGATGGCGTACGCGCCGGTCTGCGGGGTCCAGTAGACGGAGCCGTGCTGGAAGTGCACGAAGCGGCCCACGCCGTCCGGCGCCGGCGTCTCGCCCGTGACCGGGAAGCCCAACCAGCCGGCAGGGCCGCCGAGCGCGTTGTACTTGGCCAGGATCGCGCCGAACAGCGCGTGCGCGCCGGTGTCCGGGGACCAGAAGGCGGTGCCGCCGCGGAAGTCCTGGGCCTTGCCCTTGGTGTCCTTGCCCGCGTCGTACTCGTCGTTGACGCAGGAGCCGATCGTGCCGGACTTGGTGGCCTCCGCAATCGCGCCGACCGGGGTGCACTTGGAGCCGCGATCCGCCTCCGGCACCTCCAGCGCGTTGGCCATGTACGGCCAGGCCTGCGCCATCTCAAACTGCCAGTACTCCCAGGAGTGCACACCCGACGGGCGGAAGCGCACGATCGGCTTGACCGGGGTGCGCGACGCGTAGTCCACGAACGTCTGGGTGGACAGGCGCGAGAGCACCTCCAGGCCAATGCCGGCCGGGTTGGCCTGGCCCTTGGCCACTGACTCCGGGTTGCCAAAGTCGTCGCGGCCCGAACCGGCGGAGACGTAGACCGTCATGTCCTTCAGGTTCTCGATGCCCAGCTTCGGGTCGTGGTCGATCCAGTCCTGCGAGCCCAGCGGGCCCCACATCGCCTCGGCGTTGTAGCCGCCGGCGTCCATCTGCGCCGCCTTGATGGCGGTGGGCATTCCGGTGGTGGTGGTGTCCAGGTAGCCGGAGAAGGAGCCGACGAACTTGAACAGGTGCGGGTTGCGCTCAGCCAGGTTGACGGCGGCGGTGCCGCCCATGGACAGGCCCACCACGGCGCGGGAGCCGTTGGAACGGAACTCGTTGTTCAGCACCGGGATGAGCTCCTTGGTCAGGAACGTCTCCCACATGTAGTGCTTGCCGTTGTTCTCGCGCTGCCAGTCGGAGTAGAAGGAGGACTCGCCGCCGACCGGCAGGATCACGTTGACGTTCTTGTCGGCGTAGAACTGCTCGATGTTCGTCTCGATGGTCCAGCCGTTCTCGTCGTCACGCGCGCGCAGGCCGTCGAGCGCCCACACCTCGGGGAACTTCGCGGTCGGGTTGGAGTGCCAGTCGCGCGCCAGCAGGATCTGCACCTGGATCGGGTGGTCCGGCATAGACGGTGAGTTGATGAACACCGCCACGCGACGGTTGGTGATCCACTCGATGCGGTCCACCTTCACGCCGTCCGGCAGGCCCGGGATCTGCGGGTCCTTCTCCACCTCGATCGGGGTGCGCTTCGGCGGGTCGTGCGGGCGCAGGCCGTCGGAGATGCCGCGGTTGGAGGACATCTGCGAGGACAGGTCGCCCGGCAGGCTCGACTGCGCGCTGGCGGCGGGCGCGGTGGCCACTGCGGGTGCCAGCGAAAGCGCAAGAGCGGCGGGCAGCAGCGCGGCGGCGATCCGCGTTGGGGTGGTTCGGTTGTCTCGCATGAGTCTCCTACCTCGTCTGGCTACTGGTGTCACAAGAGTATCGACCAAAAGCTTAAGTTTCACTTGAAGGTTTAGTCGTGTACGACACGCGCAGCGTTACGGCGAGCCCCTCCCCCGCCCCAGCCCCTGATCCACGCAGACGACGAAAACCGGCTACCTACATCCGGCTATGTGCTGGAAAATCAGCGGGTAGCCGTTTGTAGGTAGCCGGTTTCGGCAGGATATGCCCGGTCCGGGCTAGACCCCCTACCAGGCGTTCATCACGTTCAGGATGCGCGGCTTGGTGGCCTCGAGCTGGCTACCAAACTGGTCCCAGTTGTGCAGGCCAGTCGGGGTGAACACGGCGGTGTGCTTCACGCCGGTCGCGGTCGCCTTCGCAGACCAGGCGCGGGTGGTCACGCTGGCCACCTGCTCCAACGCGATGCCGGCGGCGCGGTGCTGCGGCAGGTACTTCTGGTCGGCCGGGCCCGGCACGCCGGAACCGGCGGAGACGTAGACGTCGCGGCCGCGGAGGTTGCCCATGTTCAAGAACGGGTCGTTCTCAAAACGGCGGGGATTCAGCGAGGAGCCCCACATGGCGTTGACGTTGTACAGGCCGCCGTCGAGAAGCGCGGCTCGCAGTGCGGTCTGGCCGCCCGGCACCGTGGTGGTCAGGTATCCGGAGTAGGACAACACCTGGCGGAACTGGTTCGGGTGCAGCGCGGCGAGGTTGATCGCGGCGGTGCCGCCCATGGACAGGCCGAGGATGGAGTTGTTCGTCGGCGAAACACCGAAGTGGCGCTGCAGGTAGGGCGGCAGCTCCTTGGTCAGGAAGGTGTCCCACTTGTACGTCACCGGGTGGTTGAAGTCGTAGGTCGCCGGTGCGTTCCAGTCGGTGTAGAAGGAGGACTGGCCGCCGACGGGCATCACCAGGGTGATGTTGTTGTCCTTGAACGTTCGGGCGGCGTTGACGTCGTTGACCCAAGCATTGGTGATCTCGGTGGCACGCAGGCCGTCGAGCATGTACAAGCCAGCGTTGCCGCCGCGCTGCGCGGGCTGAATCTGGACAGTGATGTGGCGGTTCATCGCGGGGGACCACACCGTGCAGCGCTGCACCCAGAACCCGACGCGGTCCCACTCGCAGTGGCCGGTGGAATCGGGTCGCAGCCAGTCACGGTGCGCCGCCGACGCCTGCGGGGCGCCGATCACCGCTGCCAGGCCGGTAACCAGGGCCATCAGCAGCGCAGTGAGCTTGCGGCGCACGGAATTTTTGGAGTTCATAGATCCCCTCAAAACGTGTTTTCAGGCAAAAGACACGTTTACGTTACCAATTCGAAACGTGCCCCGCTATTCCCCGGTGTGCGCCTGCACTGGCCAGGCAATCTGTGTGCCGTCCATTCCGGGGTTCGCCCCATGGCGGATTGCGCGGCGGGTATCGGCGTCGAGGTAGAGGCCCGGGTCGCTGGAAAGCTGCAGCGTGCGGCCGTCGGTAAGCGAATAGCGCACGTTTTTCCAGAACCGCTCCCAGCTCATGGGTTCGCGCGAGGTGGCCAGCAGTTCGGCGATTTCGGGGCTACGCAGCGCCGCCCGCGCCTGCTTCGCGCGCATGGAGCTGATGAACGGCGGCAGCCCGTCCAGGTAGGTGTCGGTGTCGGCGGCTTGCCAGGCGGGGTCGAGGAATTTGTCGTGGCCGACGCGGCCTTCCGGGTCGCGCGGCATGCGCGCGGCGATGGGGGTTGCCAGGCCGACGGTGTCCAGGATGCGCACGTCGAGCGGCGCGTTCATGCTGGTCATGCCCAGGTTGATCAGGTACGCGGTCAGCGGCACGTTGCTCAGGTCCGACTCCGTGTCTTCGCGGTCGCGGTAGTACCAGCTGTAGATCTCCGGGTCGGCGGAGACGTATGCGAGGTTGAGCTGCGCGGCGTCGGCGGCGATGCCCTTGTCCAGCGCCTCTTCCCAGTTCTGCATGAGCTTGGAGCCGAGGAAGTCCTCGGCGTAGCGCGGCGGGTCGGTCAGTTCGCGGCCGACGGCAAGGGTCCAGAACTCGCGCTCGTCCACGATGCCGAGTTCTTTTTCTCCGGTCTGGTAGGCCTCCCAGTCGATGGGGTGGGCGCGCACGATGGTCACGCCGGCCCACACCGCCACAGCGGTGGCGAGTGCGACGCTGACGCGCGTGAGCGGCACCGCCATCGCGGGCAGGAGCAGCGCGAACAGCGGCAGCAGCCACATGCGCCCGTGCATGAAGTCGCCGCCGACGCGCAGCACGTAGAGGATGTGGGCGAACGCGCAGCCGGTGACAAGAAGCACAATTGCTAATCGACGTCCTCCGGTCCCCCGCATCATCCACCCCACCAACGCGGCCGTTGCCAGCACGGGCAGCCAGAGCCAGTAGTAGCCCACGAAGTCGGCAAAGTACTCGAATCCGCGCGCCCAATCGGAGTCGGAGGCGGACTTGGCCACGGCGGTGTGCGGGGTAAGCAGGCCGTAGTAGCCCATGCGGAAGATTTGGTAGGCGGCCGGCACGGGCAGCGCCGCGGCGAGGATGCCGGGGGTCTTGCGCGGGGAAAACGCGATGAGAAGGATGCCGGTCACACCGCCGTAGAGCGCGAGCTCGGGGCGCACCAGCCAGGACATACCGCACCAGAAAGCCAGGAAGTACCCTGCCTCCGGCGCGCGGCGGCGCAGTGGCTCGGCCCACGCGACCAGCGCGGCCCACCACCCGGCGATCCACAGCAGCGACAGGCCCCACTCCAACCCGGAGGTGGCGAAGTCGCGCGCTGGCGGCAGCGCCAGGTAGATCACGATGCCAAGGGGCACGACGGGGCCCACTTTGCTCCAGAACCGGCCCGCGGCGAAGGTGGCCAGCGCGGCCGCCGCCACGGTGCACAGGAGCGCGAGCCACATGGCGACGTCCTCAAGCCGGGCGCCGGTGACCCAGCCGACTGCAGTGATCAGGTACTGCCACAGGGTTGAGGTGTTTGCCTCCACGCGCTCGCCGGCGTTGAACACGGGCCCGTTGCCGGCGAGCAAGTTGCGCACGGTGCGCAGGACAATCAGGCCGTCGTCGGACATCCAGCGGCGGGTCCATCCGCCCCAGAACGCGAAGATGCCCGCGACTGCGGCTGCGGCGAGCGCGGAGAGGCGGGCATGTTTGGTCATTGCGACGATGTTAGTGGGTGAAGCGCTACCAGCCTAAGTTCGGCACAACGTAGACGGCCATGGCGATGCAGAACAGCCACGCCGCGGCGAGCAGCTGCAAGACACGGTCCTCCAGCGCGATCTCGTCGGGCGCGCCGCCCTGGCCGCCGTCCACCACGGAGGCGTAGCGCAGAATCGCGATGACAAACGGCACCATGGACACCTGGTACCAGATGGCGGCGGTGCCCTCGACGGAGTTGGACAGCTGGAAGCCCCACAGCGCGTACGACATGACCACCGCGGTGGCGGACAGCGTCCACACGAACCGCAGGTAGGTCTCGGTGTAGCCCTGCAGCGCGCGGCGGATCTCCGCGCCGGTCTCCTTGACCAGCAGCAGCTCGGCATAGCGCTTGCCGGATGCCATGAACAGGGAGCCGAACGCGGCCACCAGCAGGAACCACTGGGACAGGTCGATGCCTGCGGCCACGCCGCCGGCCATGGTGCGCAGCATGAAGCCGGAGGACACCAGGGCAATGTCGATCACCGGGATGTGCTTCCAGCCGAAGCAGTAGCCCAGCTGCAGCGCGATGTAGATGCCGATGACCCAGGCCAGCGACGTGCCGTCGGTAGCCAGAAGGGAAAGCCCAAGCGAGAGCGCAATGAGCACCGCCGCCATGACGTACGCCAGGTTGATCGGCAGCATGCCGGACGCGATCGGGCGGAACCGCTTGGTGGGGTGACGGCGGTCGGATTCGACGTCGCGCGCGTCGTTGATCAGGTAGATCGAGGACGCGCCGAAGCAGAACACCACAAACGCCAGGAGGATGTCCACGGCGGTGCGGGAGTTAAAGGCGTCCGTGCCGGCGGCCAAGGGAGCTGCCAGCACGAGGACGTTTTTCACCCACTGCTTCGGCCGCAGGCCCTTGAGCATCGCGTCCGGGAGGTTCTTCGGCGGCGTTTTCTTCATCACCTGGTCAACGCCGGAGGTGTGCGGCTCCGACTTGATCAGGGGCTCGTCCACGGGTTCACGGGTGTTTGCCACTAGATCCTCTTCTCAGCCTCGATTGCCACCTTCGCCGTTGCCGCGCCCAAGGCGGCACCTGCGAGGGTGTCGGTTGGGTAATGCACGCCGAGCACGTTACGCGACAGCATCATCACCGGCACGAGCAGCCACGGCCACTTCCTTCCGGTGATGTCCGCCAGGTGCGCGGCGGCGGCGCCGGTGTTCGCGGCGTGCGAGGAGGGAAACGACAGCTGCGAGGGCGTTTTCACGCCGATTGTCACGCGCGGGTCGTTCGGCCGCGGGCGTCGCACGATGCGTTTGAGCACCACGGTCGCGGCGTGCGCGGCGAAGGTGCCAACGCCGAGTGCGAGCCACTTGGAGCGATTTTGCTTATCGACGGCTCCGCCAAGCCCCGCCACCGCCAACCAACCGAGGTCATGCTCGCCGAAGTGGCTGAGCGCGCGGGCGGCTTTCGCGGTTTCCGGGGTGTACAGCTCGTCCTGGATAGCGACGAGCAGGTCGACCTCTTTATTGCGCATCGAAGATCTTCCCCCAGTTCTCGTGGCTGGTCAGCTCGCCGCGCGCGTCGCGGTAGGTGCGCTTGAGCTCCGGCCAGCGCTCCTTGATCTGCTCGCGGAGTTCCTTCTGTTCGCTCACCAGCTCGTCGGCAAGCTTCTTGTCGCGCTTGCGGAAGGCCACGCCGGTGCCGCCGGCGGTGGACACGGTCGCCGAGTCCACGCGGGCGAGCGTGTACCAGCGCGCCTCCTCGGCGGTGAGGTTGAGCTGCGGCGCGTCCCAGTGCGCGCGGTCCTCGTCCTTGCGCAGGTGCATCAGCGCCTTGACCGCCCACGG
The DNA here is from genome assembly GCF_001807265.1 of Corynebacterium sp. HMSC05H05. Taxonomy (GTDB): domain Bacteria; phylum Actinomycetota; class Actinomycetes; order Mycobacteriales; family Mycobacteriaceae; genus Corynebacterium. Next base: position 49,370 of record NZ_KV788368.1, on the reverse strand, counting down.
GATCTTCTTGATCTTGGCCAGGCGCCCGCCGACCTTGTTGGTGGGCACGCCCGGCGCGCCGGTCGGCGCGGGCAGGTCGGTCGCGGACGGCAGCACCTGCGCGTCCGAGTACTCCTTGCGGATGCCCTGAATCCGCGGCAGCGAGGATTCGAGGATGTCGAAGAGCTGGTCCGGGCCGGCGAGGAAGTCGCGCATCGCCTCGTTCTGGATGGCGATGGTGGAGTACTCCATGCAGAAGTAGTGCTTCGCGGTGGATTTCTGCATGTTCTTCAGCATCGCCTCCGGGTTGTCCGGGCCGTAGATGCTGGCCACGATGAGGCGGTTGCGCATGTGGAAGTACGCCTGCCAGTCAATCGCGTCGTCCTTATCCGCCCACGCCATGTGCCAGATGGCCACGCCGGGCCAGGTGACCGTGGGGAAGCCCGCTTCTTTGGCGCGCAGCGCGTACTCGTTGTCGTCCCACTTGATAAACAGCGGCAGCGGCAGGCCCATCTTCTCCGCCACAACGCGCGGGAAGAGGTTCATCCACCAGCCGTTGTAATCCACGTCGATGCGGCGGTGCAGCGGACGTGAGGTGGTCTTTTTCGGATCCAGGTCCTCTTCGTCCGTGCCGACGTAGCCGAGTGGGTACTTGGCAAAGTCGTGGTCGTAGACGGCGTGCTTGGCGGCGGAGAACATGAAGATCTCCGGGTCTACCGTCTCGCCGGTGGTGCGCAGCTGGCTGCGGTCCTGCAGGTTGAGCATCTGCCCGCCCACCAGGATCGGCTGTGCCGCGTAGCGCGCGGCCTGCACGGCGCGGACGATGGAGTCCGGCTCGATGGCGATGTCGTCGTCCATGTACAGGATGAACGGCGCGTCGGTGCTGTTCAGCGCCTCGTACATGATGCGGGAGTAGCCGCCGGAGCCGCCCAGGTTGCCCTGCTGGAAAATCTCGAGCTTGCCGTTCAAGTTCTTCTCGGCCTCGGCGAAGTCCGGCTCGTCCGCCGGGTGCTGGTTGCCCTGGTCCGGCATGAGCACGTTGCTGATGCAGGCTTCCACGTACGGGTCCTCCGCCAGCGCGTGCAGCGCGTTGACGGCGTCGCGGGGGCGGTTGAACGTGGGAATGCCCACGGCGACCTGTTTAGGCTGGGGCGGGACCACGGTGCCGTCGTCAAGCACCTGCTCCTTGGGCTCCTGCGGCGAGCACCACGCGGCGCCTGAGATGCGGGTGTCGTCCTCGGCGGTGATGTCGAACCACAGCCAGCCGCCATCCTCGAAGTTGCTGAGTTTCAGCGGGATCTCGGTGCGCCCGGTTGCCTCGACGTTGGTGACGCTCACGCGCGTGCCGTCGTGCTTGGACCGGTAGACGGAGATGGTCGCGCGCCCCTCGACCTCCATGGCCAGGACCACGGTGTCCAGTTGCGACCAGCGGCGCCAGTAGCTCGCCGGGAACGCGTTGAAGTACGTCTCGAAGCTGACCTCGTTGCCCGCGGGGACCTCGAAGCTCGTGCGGTCGGACCAGCGCAGACGCTGCTTGTTGTGCTCCTGCTCGATCAGGTACAGCATGCGCACGTCGTGCGGCTCGCCCTTTTTGGGCATGAGGACGCGCTGCAGCGTGTCCACGGCGAGGGTCTTGCTCGTCTCCACAGCTCTCACTTTCTGTTGTGGGCAGTTGGAGCCAAGCGTAATCGCTCCAAAGGTGATTCCTTGGTGTGGCTCGCGGTTCGGTGCGGTGCTAGCTGGAGAAGAGGAGGCGCAGACCTTCGCGAAGGTCTGCCACGATGCGGTCGGCCTCCGATTCGGGAACCCGCAGGTTATCCAGAGCGAGACCGTTGATTAGCGCGGTAACTAGGCGCGCTTTGGGCTTTGCACCCTCCCCACCGCCGAGCGCAGCGACAACGCTGCCCTGAAAGTCTTCAAGCACCTCGGTGTAGAGCTTCGCAATCCAGCCCCGGGTTGCAGAAGCGGAACCGTACGTGACCCAGATCGCGGCATCTTCGGAACGCACCCCTCCGGTCGGGAGGAGCTCGGCAAGCCTCGCTACCCAGGTTTCGAGCTCGCCTTCCCTTTCAGGCACCGCCGCCACACGCTCGCTCTGGCGCTGGATGGAGCGGATGAACGCGTGCGCTAGCAGGGCGTCCCTATTCGGGGCGTGATACTGCACCGAGCCGGCGGCGAACCCGGATTCCTTCGCCACTTCCCGCACGCTCACGGCATCGAGGCCGCGCGACGCGATGATGCGAATGGTCGCGTCGGCGATGGTCGCGGCCGATTCTGAAAACTGATGGTCCAGGGAAAAGTCATTCATGGTTGCGTACCAGCCTACTTTCTCGTACGTTCGTAAGGCGTAATACGTTCGTACGAGAGAATCGGAGCGCCCCATGGGTTCAGTCATCGCAGTTGGTGGTTTGGCGCTGCTCGACAGCCTGAGCTTGGGCACCCTTGTCATCCCCCTTGCGCTTATCGTCCACTGGCGCGCCGTCCGCGTTCCGGCGCTGACCGCGTACTTGATCACCGTCGCGGCGGTCTACTTCCTCCTCGGGCTCGGGATACTCCTCGGATTCGCAGGACTGGGGTCGGTCGCCGAACGGGTCATGCAGACCGATGTCTTCCCCTGGATCACGTTGACGCTGGGCGCGGCCCTCGCGCTTTTCGGCATCTTCGGCCCCAACCCCAAGAAGCCCGAACCCGGGCAGCTGCCGAAACGCGCAGCCGGAGCCACAAGCAGCGTGCCGAGCATGGTCGCCCTGGGCCTCGGCGCATCTCTCACCGAGGCGGCGACGATGCTGCCGTACATCGCAGCGATGGGCATCATCGGCAGCTGGGATATCCCGTCTACCGCAAAGGTCGGGGCCGTGGGCGTCTACTGCCTCGTCATGATTGTGCCGACAGTCATCCTCGCCACCTTGGCGCTGCTCTTCGGTCAGAAGTTCTTCCCGCGGCTCGAACGCCTCATCCCCCGCCTCGAGTACGAGGCGAAAGTGACGCTTCTCTGGATCGCCGCCATCGTCGGCATCTACATGGTGGCGTACAGCTTTGCGACGATCCGCGGCGACCTCCCCGCCTCGTGACCAAGACCGTTTTCGCGCGGCGGCTGCATTGGCGCTCACAGCGCGGGACCGATACGGTAGCTACGATTTCGTACCCTCACCTGCCCGAGGGGACATCATCTTACGCATTGAAAACGGTATGACTATGGCTGCCCCTCACACCGAGACCACTCGCGAACCGCTCGCCCCGACGGGCGTTGTGGAATCCTTCCGCTACGCATTTTCGTCGCCTACTCGCCTGCGCAAGGAGGTGCTGGCGGGCCTCACCGTCGGGCTGGCGCTCATCCCCGAGGCCATCGCGTTTTCCATCCTCGCCGGCGTTGATCCGGCGCTTGGGCTGTTCGCCTCGGTGATCATGGCCATCACCATCGCGTTCACCGGCGGCCGCCCCGCGATGATCTCGGCCGCCACGGGTGCAGTCGCCCTGGTCATCGCCCCGGTGGCCCGCGAGTATGGGGTGGACTACTTCATCGCAACCGTCTTGCTGGCGGGCGTGCTGCAGATCGTGCTCGCGGCCCTCGGGGTGGCCAAGCTGCAGCGCTTCATCCCCCGCTCTGTGATGACCGGGTTCGTCAACGCGCTGGGTATTTTGATCTTCACCGCGCAGCTGGAGCATCTTATCGACGTACCAAAGGTCGTCTACGTCCTCGTCGCAGCTGGCATCGCGATCATGATCGGATGGCCGAAGCTTACGGGCGCCATCCCCGCCCCGTTGATCACCATCGTCGCCATCAGCGCTGTCGTGGGGTTTGCCGGATTCCGCGTCCCCACTGTGTCGGATATGGGGCAGCTGCCGGATTCCCTGCCGCGCCTGTTCGTCCCGGACGTGCCGCTGACGCTAGAGACGCTGCAGATTATCGCGCCGTATTCCCTGGCTATGGCAATCGTGGGCCTGCTGGAGTCGTTGATGACGGCCAAGCTTGTAGACGACATCACCGACACCCACTCCGACAAAACCCGCGAATCCTGGGGCCAAGGCGTGGCGAACATCGCCTCCGGCATCTTCGGCGGCATGGGCGGCTGCGCCATGATCGGGCAGACCATGATCAACGTCCGCGAATCTGGGGCGCGCACCCGCCTGTCTACGCTGCTGGCCGGCGTATTCCTCCTCGCCTTCATCCTGCTGCTCGGCGACGTGGTGGGCCAGATCCCGATGGCGGCACTCGTGGCCATCATGATCATGGTGTCTGTGGGCACCATCGACTGGCACTCGGTGCACCCGCGCACCCTGAAATTCATGCCGCTGTCGGAGACCGTGGTGATGCTGGTGACCGTCGTAGCAACGCTTGCCACCAGCAACCTCGCCGTCGGCGTCGTGCTCGGCGTGATCACCGCGATGATCACTTTCGCCCGCCGCGTCGCACACCTTGCCTCCGTCGAGCAGGTTTCCGCCGAGGACACCACCAACGATGGGCAGGTGGACACCCGCACCTACCGCATCCACGGCCAGCTGTTCTGGGCCTCCAGCAACGACCTGATCTACGCGTTCGACTACACCGACCCGGCAGAAAACATCGTCCTCGACTTGAGCGCAGCCGAGGTGTGGGACGCCTCCACCGTGGCCACGTTGGACTCCGTCACCCGCAAGTTCGAGGAACGAGGCAAGACCGTCACCATCGTCGGCCTCGACGGGCCGAGCAAGGACCGCCTGGACCGCCTGTCCGGAAAACTCAACAGCCAATAGCGGCGCTTCTCCCGTAGGCTGCGAATCATGCAGTTCAAGGGATACAACGACGACGGTCTCCCCCACGGCCCCGCAGGTGGACCACGCAACAGCTCCGGTTCGCCGGCGCGCAACTACGCCATCGGCGCAGCCTGCATCGTGGTGGCCGTGCTCTCGTTCGCGTTCCTCACCGGCTCCACCGCCGTGTTCATCGGCATCGCGGGCGCGGTGACCGGTGCGGTGTTTCTGGTGATGGGGATCCAGGGCAGCGGCGACCAGCAGCCGGACACCTTTGAGCAGGGAAACTTCGGCACCCAGGACCCGGGCGCGGACTACGACTGGGACGGCAACTTCCGCCGCGAGTTCGGCGACGGTCACCGCTAAAGCCCGGGCCACCTAGGTGTTGCCCGGTGGCGACGGCGTACCCTAAAATAATCACGTTAGCTTAGGCACACCTAACCCAGGGTGCTTTTGTTCCCGACCGAAAGGGCGAACCTTGAAACGCACTTCCCCACTGTCACTTCAGCGGCTGACCGCTACCTTCGCTACAGCTGCGCTGCTGCTCACCGGCTGTTCCAGCGAGTCCGCCGACTCCGGCCAGCACACCGACGCGGCTGGGTCGAACGACCGCATTGTCACGCTGGGGCTTGGCGACGTGGACACCGTCCTCGCATTAGGGGAGCAACCGGTCGGCTACGCCACATGGGAGGCAGAGGGCACGGGCGATCCGTCCGGCCTCGGACCGTGGGCGAAAGACAAGCTCACCGCCGAGGCGAACCCGATCCGCAACACCACCACCGAGTTCAGCACCGACACCGCTGAGCAGGTCGCAGCGCTCGATCCGACCAAGATCATCGCCGTTAACAGCGGTTTCGACAGCGACAAGCAGGCACTGTTGCAGCAGATTGCGCCGGCGACCTTCCATTCCGACCAACACGAAGACTGGCAGGTGCCGTGGGACGAGCAGATTAAGGAGATCGCGGCGGCGTTGGGGCAGGAAGCGGAGGGCGACAAGCTCATCGCGGAATCCGAGCAGGCTTTCGCGGACTTCCGGCAGGCGCATCCGGAGCTGCAGGGCAAGACCGCGGTCATCGGGATGCCTTACGACGGCAAGCTCGGTGTGTACACGGCAAGCGACGGCCGCGGCTCCTTCATTGAAAAGCTCGGGTTCACCATTCCGGACAAGTTCAACGGTGACGGATCCAGCTTCTTCATCGATTGGTCCCCAGAGAACTACTCCGATCTCAACGACGTGGACTACGTGTTCATCCTGGACTACTACGGCGCGATCGACGCGCTGAAAAACGATGCCTCGTTTGCGAACCTCGACGTCAACACGCGCGGGGGCGTGCACTGGCTCGACACCGACACCGCCAACGCGATGAGCATGCCCAACCCGCTGACCATCCCGTACGCGATCACACAGATTGGCCAGGAGCTCTAGAGCGCGCTAGCGGGGCACGATCAGCGGCCCTCCTGCCACCGGGTCCTCGGCGACCACGGCGGGCAGCGAGAATACGTCTGCAAGCAACTGCTCCGACACCACCTCGGCGGGCGTGCCCGCCGCTTGGACCTCGCCGCTTTTCATCACGACCAACTGGTCGGAAAAACGCGCCGCGAGGTTCAAATCGTGCAGCACCATGACCACGGTGCGCCCCATGTCATCGGCGAGACGGCGAATAAGCGCAAGTAACTCGACGGAGTGGGAAAGGTCTAGATACGTGGTCGGCTCGTCCAAAAGCACGAGCGGGGTGTCTTGGGCGAGCACCATCGCGATCCACGCGCGCTGCCGCTGCCCGCCCGAGAGCCGCTCGAGCGGGCGCTCCGCAAACTCGGACACCTGAGTCAGCTCCATCACCTCGTCCACCATCGCGCTGTCTTTCTCCGAGGCCTGGCGCAGCCACGTCTGATGCGGGTGGCGCCCGCGCCCGACCAGGTCACGCACCGTCAGCCCGTCCGGCGCTACGGGGGTTTGCGGCAGCACAGCGAGCGTGCGGGCGATCTCTCGGCGTTTCATCTCCGCGGTGTTTCGGCCGTCCAGGACAACCTCGCCGCGCTCACGCGGAATCAGGCCAGCAACCGCGCGCAATAACGTTGATTTACCGCAGCCGTTCGGCCCGACGATAGTTGTGACGCCGCCGCGTGGGACATCGAGGGCGAGCCCGTCGATAATCGTTGCCGCACCGTAGCTGACGGTGAGATCACGCACGTGAAGCATTACAAGGTCACCTTTCTGGTCGCGCGCATCAGCGCGTAGAGCAAGGCCGCCCCGCCGAACGCTGACGTGGCCACGCCTACCGGCAAGTCTCCCGGTACAACGGTGCGCACCGCGAGGTCCGCACCGGCGACGATCAGCGCGCCGGCAATCATCGCGGTACCGAGTGGGGGCGTGGGGGCATGCGCTAATCGACGGCCCACGTGCGGCGCCACAAACGCCACAAAAGCAATCGGGCCTGAAGCCGCCACCGCCGTCGATGTCAACGCCACGGCAAGCACCATGAGCGCAAGCTGGGTGCGCCGCGGGTCGACGCCCAGCCCCGCAGCCGTGTCGTCCCCGAGAGAGAGGGCTTCGAGCTGGAACGCCGCCCAGCGCAGCAGCGGCACAACCAGCGCAAGCGCCACCAACACAGCTGCGGCGTCACCCCAACCTGAGGATCCGACAGAGCCGGTCACCCACGCCTGGGCTTTGCCCACATCGCGGTAGTCGGCGCGGACGAGGAGGAAGGAGTTGTACGCCACCGCCAGGGCGTTGAGGATAATGCCGGCGAAGATGAGCTGGAACGATCCCAGACCGCCCCCGCGGCTGAGCCACCACATCGCCAAGGAGACCGCTATCCCGCCGACAAACGCGCTCAGCGGCACTCCGAGCGCGCTGAGCAGCGCCCCGGTACCGCCACCCGCGAGGAGCGCCGTGAGTGCGAACGACGACGCACCTGAAACAACGCCCAGGATGTCTGGGCTGGCCAGCGGGTTACGAGTGATCGTCTGAAAGATCGCGCCCGCAAATCCGAGCGCGGCCCCCACCGCCAGTGCCGTGGCAACACGCGGCAGGCGCCACTCAACGACCACGGTGCGGGCCATGCCGGTGGACTGTCCGGTAAGGGCGGCGAGGACGTCGTGAAGCCCAAGCCCGAATTCCCCCACCATGATGCCTCCGAGCGCGACGACGAGCCCGCACACCGCGAGCACGACATTGACTGCAAATGTGCGGGTCACAGCTTCGCCCCCTTCCGCAGCAGGTACAGGGCGAACGGGGCGCCGACGAATGCGAGGGTGATGCCAACTTGCAGCTCACCGGGGCGGGCGATGACCCGGCCGGCGACATCCGCGAGGAGCAGCAGCGTCGCACCGGCAAGCGCGGAGCACGGCAGCACCAGCCGGTAATCCGGCCCGGTCACGGAGCGGACGATATGCGGCACGACCAAGCCGACAAACCCGATCGGGCCCGCCCCCGCCACAGCTGCACCAGCAAGCAGGGCGACCAGCAGGATCCCCATCGCGCGTGCAGCCGCGACGTTGACTCCGAGAGAGTGCGCGACGTCATCGCCCAAGTTCACCATGTTCACCCGGTTCGCCGTGGCGAACGCAGCCACCAGGCCGACCAGTATGACCGGGGCGACTGCGGCGACGATGTGCATGTCCCGGCCCGCGACGGAGCCCGCCGTCCAAAACCGCATGTCATTGAGGCTTTGCGTGCTGGTGAGCACGATGCCGCTAGTCAGCGCGGAACACACCGCCCCGAGCGCGGACCCGCCGAGCACCACCGTGATCGGGGTGGATCCGCGGCTTCGCGCGCTCAGTGCGAAGACGAGCACTACCGCCATTGTCGCGCCGAGGAAACCTACCCCCACCGCGACCAGCACCGGCAGCGAGCCGAACACGGCGGTTGCTGCAGCCACCGCAAGCGCCGCCCCCGGGGCGATGCCCAGCAGGTTTGTGTCAGCCAGCGGGTTGCGAGTGTGCCCCTGGAGCAGAGCTCCTGCTGTGCCTAGCGCCGAGCCGGCGAGCAGTCCGAGCAGCGTGCGTGGAACCCGCAGTTGGGCAACCACTTGCGCCTCCTCGCTGACCTGCCCAGATTCGGTGTGGAACGCGAGGGCAAGCCCGTCACGCACAGCGCTGACGCTTTCTGCCACGCCCATCTGCCGCGCGCCGACGGCGAGCGAGAGCAACACCGCGGCGACAGCCGAAATCCCGAGCGCAATGGCGAATCCCGCGCGTCTAGTCGCACTCATGGCCTGTCACCGCCAATACCCCATGAACGAGATGTGCTCGCGCGGCAATCCCGCCTCCTTAACCAACAGGCGGCGCATCGCTTTCACCGAAGTGTTCTTGCCGGCGATCCAGTAGTAGGTATGTCCGGACGCGCCCGCCCCACTGTTGATGGATTCCCCGCTTCCCGAATACGTCGGGGTTTCCCAGACATTGTCTCGCTGGAGGCCACCGTCGTTATCGGGCTCATCGGTGGTGGGAGCTGCTCGGCCCCGCAGCGGCTCAATGTCCTGTTTAAGCTGCGCGTAGAGCTTGTCCCCATGCCCGACTTCGGGCTCGGTGCGGAAGTGCCAGCGGACATCAACGTGGGCAGGCGCATCGATTTGAAGTCTGTTGCCCACCGGCACCTCAATATCGGCGGAACCGGCGAGGTCTTCAGGCCAGTCCTCCAGCACTCGGGAGATCGCGGGAAGGGCAGTTTCATCGCCGTACAGTCGAGCTGCCGCGGCAGCGCCGGGAGCGAATTCGATGCCGACGCCAGACGCGTCATCGCGGGTCGGCCCAATGATCCACAGCGCCTGCCCAGGCAGCGCGCTTTCTGCCCACGCGGAGGCCGGCCCAGCGTTGTGGCCGTGCAGCACGAAATCCACATCGAGTTCGTCCGGGTCACCGTCGTTGCGCCGGAGGACGCGAATGGAGTAGGTGCGGAGATGCCCGCGCGTGTGTTCCGGCATGGCGCGCCAGAGGTCCCACCACCCCTCGGCCGGCAAATCAACAAGCCCTGCCTCCGACGGGATGATGAGCTTGATCCGCAGATCCATGATGGGCACAGCGGGACCCATTGCGTCGACACCAGTGAACGTCACACGTTGAAAATTCGGTGCGATGCGCTCGCTGCGAACGACTGTTGCAAGGAAGGGCCGGAAACTCACCGCACGAACTATATAGGATTGCCTAACTTAACAAAAGTGCGGGGCTTGTCGATCAGCAAAAGCGCCAACTTTAACTACGGCCCCAGAGCCCCAATAGGAATTACTGCAACCCCGTCGTTCCGGCGGAGTGCGGGTCCTCCCGAGGTGATCACCACCAAGGCTGGGTCGTCATCAAGGTGCCCTGCGAACCTCTTGAGCGTGTCGGCCGCATGCTCAATCACCTCTGGGGTGTAGCCCAGTTTTACCTCGACCAGCACATCCCGGCCGCCGACGTTCGCGACCGCGTCGACCTCCAGCTTCGTATTAAGCCGGGCGTGATACACCGTTCTGCCCGTGAACGCACGTAGTTCGTGAACCACAAGTGACTCAAAAAGTTGGCCGAAGTACGCCGGATCTCGAAGGAGATGCTCCGGCCCACGATCCAGCGCCGCCATAGCAAAGGAGGGGTCAGCGAGATGGCGCTTCGGCGCTTTCCTCAACGTCGCTTTAGAGCGCAGGTGCGTGAACCACGCAGGCTGGTCCACAGAGACGAAGATGCTCGCCAGGGCATCGAGATAGTCCCGGGTTGTTTCCCGCGAGGTATCGGCATCGGTCGCGATGGTTTGCAGCTCCAGCTCGGTGCCCACACCACGAGCTAACGAACGGATCATCCGCCTCACCCGCTCTGAATCACGGTTCACTCTGCCAGGGGCGTGGACATCCACGGCCGCAACGGTTTGTACGTAGTCTCGGACGTTTTCAAGCGCATCCTCAAATGGGAGACCAACGTTGTAAGGAAGGCCACCCCGACACACTCGTTCCGCCAGCTGCGGCAGTGTTAACGCTGGTGCCGAAAACGGCAACGGGTCCCCTGCAACTGCCGCAGCAAGCGAAACCGACCCATCCGATTCTCCGGTTTCAAAAAGGGTCATCGTCGACATCGTCATTCGTGCGAACCGGCCGGCACCCGAGTGGCTCGTTGCGTTCGCCCCGGGGGCCGTGGAACCGGTGAAGATGAACTGCCCCTTCGCCTGACGCTCGTCAATGGCGTGCCGTGCGAAATCCCACAACCTCGGCTGCAGCTGCCATTCGTCGATAAGCCGCGGTGTGGCTCCTTCGAGCAGCAGCCGCGGGTCATTATCCATAGCGAGGGTGACGCCAGGATCGGTCTCAACGTTCAGAAAACTTGCGGCTTGCTGTTTCGCTGTCTCTGTCTTTCCACAACCTTTTGGTCCCTGAATAAGGACACCGCCCTGCCTGCGGAGCGACCGCACCAATTCAGCATCCGCCAGCCGTGGAATATATCCGTTCGCCATACAGCCGCATATTAGCAGCTAAACGATCCAGGTTGGCATTTTGAAAACGGTTTGCTTGGCATTCTGAAAACAGATTGCTTGGCGTTTTGAAAGCGATCCGCTTGGCATTTTGAAAACGGGGCGGGCCGGGGGCTCGTCGATAGGCAAAAGCCCCTTACTTCGGCTCCCACAAGCTGCTCGGCCCAGTGAGAGCCTTGCGGTCGCGCGCGAGAATGAGGCGGTCCAAGTCAGCGAGCACCGCGTCGACATCGGACGGGTTATAGCGGCGCTCGCGCCGCGCCCGCTGCAGCTCGCGGCTGGCGGCGCGCAACGCCACATCTTGCATCTGCACCGCACCAGCGCGGGCGCGCTTGAAGGCTTCCTTGCGCTCCTCGGAGCCTTCCGGATCCTGCAAGCGCTTCTCCGCAAACGAATTCAGCCACTCCTGCACCATCGCGTAGGCCTCGGGCTGGTGCTTCTCGCCGTGCTCGCGCACCGCCTTACGCGCAGCCGCGTACGCCCGCTGGTTCAGCTCCTCGAGCGCCTTGTCGGCGCCAGGCCCGTTTTGCAGATCAAGCTTGTCGACGAGCCAAGGGAGCAACAACCCCGGCACCACCATCGTGCAAGTGAGCACGGTCAGCGCGATGACCGACAGTTCGTGGTGGTAGCTCGTCGCCGACGCCGGGATTGCCAGCACGAGCGCCAGCGTGACCAGCCCGCGCATGCCTGCCCACGCCATGAGCAGGACCTCCTGCAGCCGCAGCGGGGAGACGTTCGTGCGGCGCTTTTTCTCGTTGAGCTTGTACAGCACCCACATCCACACGAAGCGCACCGCGAACGCGACGACGGACAGCACAACGCCCACTTGCACCGCCTGCCAGATGTGCGTGCCCGCGGTGTCCAGCGCGTCGCGCACGCTCATGCCGATCAGGCCGAACGCCACGCCGGTAAACAGCAGCTCCACCGTCTCCCAGAAGGAGTGGCCGGTCAGGCGGTCTTCTGCGGTCATGGCGGAACGCGAGGACATCTCCACCGCGGCGATGACGATCGCGATGACGCCGGACGCTTCGATGGCCTCGCACCCTGCGTAGATGGCGAACGGGAGCACCCAGGTAAACGCCGTGCGGATCACGGAATCAGGCACGGAGTTGGCAAAGACAGCGGCCAGCCTGCCCACGACGAGGCCGATCAGCACCGCGGCGATGGCGGCGTAGAGGAACTGCAACACGCCCTTGCCAAAGTCGACCTCGCCGTGCGCGACCGCGGCTGCCATCGCGACGTTGAAGGTCACGATGGAGGCGGCGTCGTTGAACAGCCCCTCCGTCTGCAGCGTGCCGGTGATGCGCTTCGGGATGCCGGCCGGGCCCGCCACCGCGTCCACCGCCACCGGGTCCGGCGGGGCAATCGCGGCGGCGAGCACCATCGCGGTGGCCAAGCTGAGCCCCGGCAGCATCCACATCGCTGTGGCGGTCAGTGCGGCGATGGTGAGGAACACCAGGATGATCGACATGGTCAGCACCACGTTGAGCTGCGAGCCGATCTGCCCCCAGCTCGTGCGCCGGGCCAGCGACCACAGCAGCGGCGGCAGGAAGATCGGCAGGATCAGGTGCGGGTCGATGGAGACAGTGTCGATGCCGGGGATGAAGATCACCGGCGCGACCACCACGGTCAGAAGCGCCGGCCACGGCAGGCCGGTGCGCTCACCCACCGCGGCGACAAGGACGGTGGCCAGCAGTAGGCCGATTAGTGCTATGAAAGTTCCCACGGTGGGTCAGTGTACGGGGCGGTGAAGTAGCAGGCGGAGTTGTCGTCCATCTCCCCCCTAGACGTCAAATAGTAAAAATAGTAAAAATAGTAAGAGGTTGTAAGGAGGAAGCTATGCCGTCAATTCCGCCCCGTCGACGAAACCCGTTTACCGCGACGGTAGGAAAGACTCCACCCGTCCTCGCAGGCCGTGAGCACTTCCTTCACGACTTCGACTCCGCAATCTGGGACGGACCGGGCAGTCACGAACGCATTTCCATAGTGACTGGGCCCAGGGGCGTGGGAAAGACCGTCCTCCTCAACGAGTTCGAAGGCGTCGCAAAGGCCCACTCTTGGCACGTCATCTCCGAAACAACGACAAGGGGATTCATTGAACGCATTCGCGATCGCGCCTACCGCCTCCTTCAGGACGAAGCGGGAGAACCCAAACGCCGACTTAGCGGTGTGACCGGACCGCTGAACTTGGGGTTCACAACTGAATCGACCTCAACGTATTCACCGATCCCGAGTCTGCGTACCGTGCTCGAGGAGTTCTTCGATCACCAGGCGGCCCAAGATGAACGCCTCGGCCAAGACCCAGTTGGGCTTCTTATCACCCTCGACGAACTGCATTACGCCCACATGAACGAGATCGTCGAGTTTGGTACGACGATCCAGCATCTCGTGAGAGAAGATCGGGAAATCGCCGTGGCAATGGCAGGTATTCCCGGCGCGGTAAAACCGCTTCTCGCCGCGGATGAAGGCCGAAATCCCGTGACGTTTCTCCGGAGAGCAAACCGTATTGAAACTGGGATGGTCCCAATTGCAGACGTACGCGACGCACTAGATCGAACCACGTCACAGATTGGAGTCATGTGGACGGAAAATGCGCTAGACCTCGCTGCTGCCGCAACCGGCGGGTATCCCTTCATGATTCAGCTGGTTGGGCAGCACGCGTTCCGCAACCTGCATGGCGATGTGATCGATGTGGACGCAGTAACCAGCGGTATCGCCGATGCTCGTCGCAAACTTGGACAGCTGGTACATGAGCCTTCACTCGCAGACCTATCTGAAGTGGACCGGACATTCCTCACCGCAATGTCTGCCGACGACGGACCTTCCCGCATGTCTGAAATCGCAACACGGATGGGCGTGGATTCGCAGTACGCCGGCAAATACCGAAAGCGGCTAATCGACGCCGAAATGATCCGGCCAACCTCGCACGGGTTTGTCGACTACGAACTTCCCTACATGCGCGAGTATCTGCGCTCACACCCCGCCACCGAGGCCATGGAGCAATTTAGAATATGGCCGGAGTGACCCGAAGCTACACCGCGTCGAAGAACTCCACCGTGGTGCCGTCGAGCACCTTCGAGGGCACCCCGATCTTGCCGGCGTCCCGAGCGGCGGCGTAACCGGACAGCCGGTCACGGTAGTGCAGGAAACGCTTCAGACTGCCGAGCTCGGTGACGTCGACAAGCTCCGCGTCGCCGAAGCTGTTCGGGTTGTCGTTGTACTCGACGATGATGCCCGCGCAGTCCGGACAGTCGGGGTGAACGAAAATCTCTTGAATTGCCATGCCGCCCCCTAGTGCCCGCGGGGCTGCGACAAAGGCTCGCCGGACTCGAAGAACGGGCGCAGCTGGTTGTCAAACAGGGTCAGCGCCGCCGCGATCGCCATGTGCATGTCCAGGTACTGGTAGGTGCCCAACCGGCCGCCGAACAGGACGTTGTTCTGCTCGGATTCTTCTGCCGCGAGGCGTCGATAGGCTTCGAGTTTCTCGCGGTCCTCCGGGGTGTTGATCGGGTAGTAGACCTCGTCGTCGTCCTCCGCGAAGCGGGAGTACTCCTTCACAATCACCGTCTTGTCGGTGGGATACTCGGAGCGCTCCGGGTGGAAGTGGCGGAACTCGTGGATGCGGGTGTACGGCACGTCCGCGTCGTTGTAGTTCATCACCGGGGTGCCCTGGAAGTCACCGACCTCGAGGACTTCCTGCTCGAAGTCGAGGGTGCGCCAGCCCAGGCGGCCCTCGGCGTAGTCGAAGTACTGGTCCAACGGGCCGGTGTAAACCACCGGCGCGTCCGGGTTCTCGGCACGGACCTCGGAGGCGACGGCGAACCAGTCGGTGTTCGTGCGGACGTCGATAAGCTCATGCTCCGCCATCTTCTCCAGCCACGCGGCGTAGCCGTCGACGGGCAGGCCCTCGTAGGTGTCGTTGAAGTAGCGGTTGTTGAAGGTGTAGCGCACCGGCAGGCGCGAGATGATCTCCGGCGGCAGGTCGGTCGGGTCGGTCTGCCACTGCTTGGCGGTGTAGTGCTTCACAAACGCGTCGTAGAGCGGCTTGCCAATCAGGGCGATGCCGCGCTCCTCCAGGTTCGTCGCAGCCGCGGGGTCGAGGCCTTCGCGCTGCTCCTCGATGAGCTTTTTCGCCTCTTCCGGCGAGTAGTAGCGGCCGAAGAACTGGTTGATCAGGCCGAGTCCCATGGGGAACTGGTAGGCGGTGCCGTCGTGCATCGCGAATACGCGGTGCTGGTAATCCGTGAAGTCAGTAAACCGGTTGACGTATTCCCACACCCGCTCGTTAGAAGTGTGGAACAGGTGGGCGCCGTACTTGTGCACCTCAATCCCCGTTTCCGGCTCGTTTTCGCTGTACGCGTTGCCGCCGATGTGGCCGCGTTTTTCCACCACCAGCACGCGTTTGCCCAGCTCGCTCGCCGCCTGCTCGGCCACGGTGAGGCCGAAGAAACCCGATCCAACAACAATGAGGTCGTATGCCATGAGGTCTATTTTCGCACAGTTGCCTATCGACGGAGCTCCGCCGCGACACGCCACAGAAGTCTCAAGTCTTTCTTGAGACTTGAACTTGCACTACACTTCGTTTCTGTCACATTTGCCACTGCTTTCGCAGTGAACGCCAAGAACCCCAGGAGTATTACTGTGCAGCAACGTCGCAGCATTCAGGGCGGCGCGGCCCGACCCGCCCGGGCCGCGATCATGCCCGTGATCGTGTCCATCCTCCTCGTCACAGCACTCGTTGCCGCCAACGCATTCAGCGGCAACCGCATCCTGCAGGTGCAGTCCCTCGGCGCAGGCGCCCCGGAGGTCTACACCACCACCTCGTCGTTCGCGGCCGGCGACAACATCACCGTCGACGACGCCGCCATCCGCACCCAGGGCGGCGAAGAAGATCGCGTGCGCCGCGTAGTCAAGGAGTTCACCAACGACCGCGAGTTCTCCATCGTGGGCCTGACCTGGGCTGGCGACCGGGATGTGGCCGCCTACGTGCGTTCCCAGAAGGCCGACGGCGCCTGGTCCGAGTGGTTCGAGATGGACCCGGCTGACCCACAGGCGGGCTCCGACAAGTTCGGCACCGAGCCGATCTACGTCGGCCGCACGAAGCGCATCCAGGTCTCCACCGGCAACGTGGACCTGCTTGAAGGCGGCCGCGCCGTCTCCGACGCCCCCACCACCGCCAACGACATCGAAGCCGTGTTCCTGGACGGCGGCACCGGCACCGCGCAAGGCGGCATCCAGCCGGTCGCCGATTCCTACACCCGCGGCATGCCCGAGGTGGTCACCCGCGCGCAGTGGGGCGCCGGCCGCAGCAGCACCCCGTACTACTCCGAGCCCACCACCGCCGCCACCGTGCACCACACGGCCGGTTCCAACAACTACTCCGAGGCCGAGGCACCGGGCATCGTGCGCGGCATCTGGAACTACCACACCAACAACCTGGGTTGGGGCGACATCGGCTACCACGCGCTCGTCGATAAGTACGGCAACATCTACGAGGGCCGCGCCGGCGGCATGGACCGCGGCCCGCAGGGCGCGCACGTCGGCTCTTTCAACCAGAACACCTGGGGCGTGTCCATGCTGGGCGACTACCAGACCGCCGAACCCACCCCGGCCGCGCTGCGCGCCATGGGCGAAATCATCGGCTGGAAGGCCGCCGTCGCGGGCTTCGACCCCACCGGCTCCAGCTACCACGTCGCCGAGGGCAACTTCCGCGGCTCCAAGTACGCCGCCGGCCAGGGCGCGATGTTTAACAACATCAACGCCCACCGCGACTTCCACTACAACACCTGCCCGGGCGACAACCTGTACTCCAAGCTGCCCGTGATCCGCGCAACCGCGGCCACGAAGTACCGCTCCCTGGGCGGCAGCCGCTCCGGCATCGGCTCCATCTTGGACCGCTTGAGCGGCAACGACAGCACGTCCACCACGACGACCACGACTGCGACCGCGACGGATGCTGCCCCGGCAGACCCGAACTCCCGCGCCACCGCGACCGCGCCGACACCGACGCCGAAGCGCCAGGGCAGCCCGAGCAACGGCACCCCCGACGGCACCTTGGCCGCGCTGTCCTCCGGTGACCCGAACGCCATCGCGACCGTGGCCGGCACCGCCATCGGCCTGGTGCTGCTGTTCCTGGCCGCCCAGGACAAGCTGCCCACCGTCTCCACTGCCGGCGACACCGAGGTCTTCGAGGGCCTGACGCTGGCGCAGGCAGCCGACCTGGCCAAGCAGATCAGCCCGGCCGTGGCGCCTACCCTCAACGCGTTCGGCTCCAGCGAGGCCGCCCAAGTCTGGACCGCACTTGAGCCCACCCTGGGCAAGCTCGTCGCCGGCGTCGGCGGCCCCACCGGCCCGGCAGTCGCGCTGTACTCCAACGGCATCGGCGCCCGCAACAACGAAGGCGAGATCATCGCCCTGGTGGGC
Source organism: Corynebacterium sp. HMSC05H05 (assembly GCF_001807265.1). Lineage (GTDB taxonomy): Bacteria > Actinomycetota > Actinomycetes > Mycobacteriales > Mycobacteriaceae > Corynebacterium. Next base: position 31,801 of record NZ_KV788368.1, on the reverse strand, counting down.
AAGATCGCCGAGGCCTGGCTGCAGCAGGGTCTGGACGCCGGCCCGCTGGGCATGCCGGTGACGCAGCAGTTCAACCCCACCGCCGACACCGTGCGCGTGGACTTCGAAGGCGGCTTCATCACCTTCAACCCGTCCACCAACGCGGTGGACATCAACACGAACTAGGCGAGGTTGAGGCAGCGCGACACCGCGTCCTCCCACGCGGCGACAAGCCGGTCCCTTTCGGGGCCGGCCATTTCGCTTTCCCAGGTGGTTGCGGGGCCGAGCGTCAACGGTTCGTCGATAAGCGAAATCCCCATGCCCGCCGCCGACGCCGCACCCATCACCGTGGTCTCCGTGTTCGCGGGGCGCTCGACCGCCAGGCCCAGGATGTCGGCCTGCATCTGCATGAGCAGGTCGTTCGTGGTCATGCCGCCGTCGACCTTCAGCGCCTTCGGCTCCCCGCCCATCGCGCACACCACCTCGCGCGCCTGCAAACACGTCGCCTCGAGTGCGGCCCGGGCAATATGCCGCCTATCGACGAACCGGGTCAACCCCACGATCACCCCACGCGCATCAGGGCGCCACCTCGGCGCGAACAGGCCCGAAAACGCCGGGACGATCACCACTCCCCCACTGTCTTCGACCTGGCTGGCCAACGTTTCCGACTCCGCGGCGGTGCCCAGGATGCCCAGCTGGTCGCGCAGCCACTGAATCAGCGAACCGCCCACCGCCACCGAGCCCTCCTGCGCGTACACCGGCGGCTGGCCCTGGACCTGGTACGCCACGGTGGTGAGCAGGCCGCGGTCGCTGAACTTCGGCGTCGCACCGGTGTTGAGCAGCATAAACAGCCCCGTGCCGTAGGTCATCTTCGCGTCGTTTTCGCGGATGCCGCCCTGGCCGAACAGCGCGGCCTGTTGGTCGCCCAGCACGCCGGTAATCGGCACGCCCGCCAGCGGGCCGCGGGGGCGGATCTTGCCGAAGTTGCCCACCGACGGGCGGATCTCGGGGAGGATTTGCGGTGGGATGCGGAGCTCGTCGCAAAGCTGCATGTCCCACTGCAGCGTCTCCAAATCCATAAGCAGGGTGCGCGACGCGTTGGTCACATCCGTCAAATGCAGCGCACGGTCCAAGTCCTTCGCGCCGCCGGTGAGGTTCCAGATCAACCAGGTGTCGATCGTGCCCGCCAGCAGCTCGCCGTTGTCCGCGCGCTGCCTTGCGTTTGGCACGTTATCCAGGATCCACGCCCACTTCGGCGCCGCCGGGTACGAGTTGTGCAACAGCCCCGTCTTGCGCAGGTACTTTTCGGCATCGCCGTCGTGATTCGTGCGGGTGTCCTGCCACACGATAGCGTTGTAAATCGGCTTTCCGGTCTTCTTTTCCCAGATCACGGCGGTTTCGCGCTGGTTGGTCAGGCCGAGCGCGTCGATGTCCTGCTCGCTGATGTCCTCGTCCGCGAGCGCCTCGCTCAAGGCCCGGCGCGTGTTGCGCCAGATCTCCATTGGATCGTGCTCCACCCAGCCCTTTTGCGGCATGTGCTGGGAGTGCTCGAACTGCGACTGGGCGACGACCTTGCCGTCGGTGCGTGTGATGCACACGCGCGTCGACGTCGTGCCCTGGTCAATCGCCGCAATCAAAGCCATGCGCGCGATTCTACGGGTGGGCGTTGGGGTCCTTGTTCGGTGGCCGGGTGCTTGCGGCTCGCAGTCAGGGACGAGGCTGCAGACCTGCTAGTTGTTGCGAATCTGCTAGTTGCCCCCGCATCAGCCCGACCCCGAACTAGCAGATCACACTCTTACCGACAACGGCATTCAATATCACCTGGGCAAACACAAACTTGGACACTTGATCTGCTAGTTGCGCTTCCGAGCCAACTAGCAGATCAGCACTACTAACAGATTCGTACCACCACCAGCGGGGACGCCAACGCCGACGCGTCCAAAAAGTCACCAGACTCCGCGTCCAAAAAGTGTGTAGACATCGCTGTCCACTGAAATCAACAGGCCTCCTCTTCACCCGCCCGACCGCGAGGGGCATAGTGAGCGCATGGGGGATCTACAGCAGAAACGCGACGCAGAAATCCAGCTGATCAAGGACATCGCCTCGCGGTGCAAGACAGCAGTCATCACCGGCCCGGCAGCAGCGCGCTGGCTGGGCCTTTCCACAAAGACTTGGGTGACAAAGGTGGATCTCGCCTTACCCGGAAACTCCCGGACGTGGGGCGACAAAGATCCGCGCAAGGTGTACCACGGCGGCCTCCTCCGCGACGCCGAGTTCGTCGAGCACAACGGCATCCGTACCGCGACAGCGATTCGTGCGATGTTCGACTCGTTTCGCTACTACGGCCCGATGGAGGCGCTGGTGCAGATCGAGTCGGCGCGCTTCAAGCACGAGCACCTCACCACGGACTATCTGCTGGAAAAGACCGAATCGCTCACCCGAGCCCGCGGCATCAAGGCGTTCCGTGAGCTGATCTGTTACTCTGCGGACACCTCGGCCAGCGCGTTGGAGACCATCGTGCGAGATGCGATTCTGCGCGCCATCGCGGAGGGCCGCCTCACGGGGGTGGAAACCATCGAGTTCCAGGTGGGGTTCCGCATCACCGAGGCAGACGGGTGGCCCACTGTTGCTTGGGCGGACGTGCTCATCAACGGCCTTCTCGTGCTCGAGGCGGACGGGCTGGAGAAGAACAGCGGGGTGTTCGGGGATGCAGCAGAAGCTTTACGACGGGAACGCCACCGCGAAACCCAACTCCAGAATCACGGCGCCGTGGTGCGCAGGGTCGGCTGGGACAGGGCGGGAACCGCGGAGTTCATCGCGCAGATCCAGAACGCCATTGACCAGCGTCCGGGGGTTCACCAGCTGCCCAGCCGGATCGATACGCCGTACCGCACCTGGCTCGCGGGCCTGGAGCAGCAGGCGAGCTAGAACCAGCGCTCGAGCACGCGCGCGACGCCGTACTCGTCGTTGGTGGTGGTGACGTGGTCGGCGGCGTCGTGAAGCAGGGGCGCCGCGTTGGCCATGGCCACGCCGCGGCCGGCCCAGCGCAGAAGTTCCAGGTCGTTGGGCATGTCGCCGAACGCGATGGCGTCGGTGGCGGTCACGCCGTAGCGCTCGGCAAGGTAGCGCGCGCCGGCGGCTTTGTCCACGCCGGGGCAGGACACCTCGATCAGGCCCTCGTCCATGGAGTAGGTCACGTGCGCCAGCTCCGGATCAATCTCGGGGGCGATGAGCTCGAACATCTGCGCCGAGGTCATGGACGAGCAGCGCACCAGCAGTTTCGCGGCGGGCTGGCTGATCAGGGTCTGGGTGTCGGCGATGCCGAATTGGTTGTCCCAGGCGTCCCGGTTGTACTCGGGGGTGATGATGAAGCACTCTTCTTCCGGGTCGAGCGCGGACGAACCGACGCGCTCCACGCCGTAGCCGTGCGGCACACCGGCGAGCACGCGCTCCGCCACCTCGACAACCTCGGCCATCGCGGACGGGGCGAGCTCGAAGGCGTGCAGTACCCGGTCGGAAGCCGGGTCGTAGACCACCGCCCCGTTGGCGCACACGCACACAGGCGAAAGCGGGAGCTGCTCCAGCACGGGGATGAGCCAGCGGTGCGGGCGGCCCGTGGCCAGGCCGAAGTGGGCGCCGGACTCGACGGCGCGGGTGACCACCGCACGCAGCCTGTCGGTGACGCGGCCGGCGGAGGTGATGAAGGTGCCGTCGATGTCGGAGATGATCAGGCGCGGGGCGTCACCGGTGGCGTCGACAGGCATGAGCATCAACCTTTCTTGCGCTGCTTCTTCGCTTCGCGTTCGGCGCGCTCCCGAGCGTAGAGCTCCTCGGCTTCTTCCGGCGTGGGGGCGGTGCCGCCGAGCGCGACCGGCATCCATGCCTCGCCCGCGCCGTCGGTGTAGAGGGAGGTGTATTCGGAGCGTGAGGCGTCGAGAAGCAATTGCATCTGGTGCTTCAGCTCGGCGGTGTCGGCCTCGGCGTCGCCGGTGAGGTGGACGGGCTCGCCGTAGCGCACGATGACGGGCACGTTGCGGAAGTGCTTCGGCAGGTCTTTGGTCCAGATGCGCTGCGAACCCCAGATCGCGCACGGCACGAGCGGTACGCCGGCCTGGTGGGCGATGCGGGCGGCGCCGGTTTTGAAGTTGGCCAGCTCGAACGACCGCGAGATGGTGGCCTCGGGGAAGATGCCCACGAGGTTGCCCTCGCGCAGCATCTCAACCGCCGGGGCGATGGAGGCGCCGCCGCGGGCGCGGTCCACAGGCACGTGCTTCATCAGCTTGAGCAGCCAGCCCAGCACGGGCACGTCGAAGACGGACTTTTTGGCCATGAACCGCACGAGCCGCTCGCCGTGCAGGTAGGGCCCGGTGCCCAGCAGGATGAAGTCGGCGTAGCCGGTGTGGTTGCCGGCGAGCATCGCGCCGCTTTCCGCCGGGATGTTTTCGGCGCCGATGACCGTGACCTCGATGTTCGCCGCGCGCATGAGGCGGCGGGCGAAGCCGACGAGACCCTGGTAGAACTTCTCCACGGCTTCGTCGCGGTTGGCGGCGATGCCTTCGTAGAGCCGCGGGACGGTGAAGCCGCGGTATCGGCGCATATCCATTACGGCGTGAGCACTTCCTTGCCCACCCACGGGCGCAGCGCTTCGGGCACGCGCACGGAGCCGTCCGCCTGCTGGTTGTTTTCCAGGATGGCGACCAGCCAGCGGGTGGTGGCCAGGGTGCCGTTCAGCGTGGCGGCGGTCTGGGTCTTGCCGTCGGCGTCGCGGTAGCGGGTGTGCAGGCGGCGGGCCTGGAAGGTGGTGCAGTTGGAGGTGGAGGTCAGCTCGCGGTACGTGCCTTGCGACGGCACCCACGCCTCCGTGTCGAACTTCCGGGCGGCGGAAGAGCCGAGGTCGCCGGCCGCGACGTCGATGATGCGGTAGGGCACCTCCACGGCGGCGAGCATGTCGCGCTCCAGGCCGAGCAGCTTCTGGTGCATCTCCTCGGCGTCCTCGGGCTTGCAGTAGGCGAACATCTCCAGTTTGTCGAACTGGTGGACGCGCAGGATGCCCTTGGTGTCCTTGCCGTAGGAGCCGGCCTCGCGGCGGAAGCAGGAGGACCAGCCGGCGTAGAGCAGCGGGCCGTCGGACAGGTCGATGATCTCGTCCTGGTGCAGGCCGGCGAGCGCCACCTCGGAGGTGCCGACTAGGTACATGTCGTCGCGCTCGAGGTAGTAGATCTCCTCGTCGTGCGCGTCCAAGAAGCCGGTGCCCTGCATGACGTCGGGGCGCACCAGCACCGGCGGAACCATGAGCTTGAAGCCGGCCTCGCGCGCCTTCTGGGCGGCGAGCATGAGCATGCCCAGCTGCAGCCAGGCGCCGTCGCCGGCCAGGTAGTAGAAGCGCGCGCCACCGACCTTGGTGCCGCGCTTCATGTCGATAATCCCCAGCGGCTCGGCCAGGTCCAGGTGGTCTTTGACCTCGAAGTCGAACTCGGGCACCTCACCGACGTGCTCGATAACGACGAAGTCCTCCTCGCCGCCCGCCGGGGCACCCTCGATGATGTTGGCGATGGAGTACTGCAGCTTCTCCAGCTTCTCCTGCGCGGCAGCTTCCTCCGCCTCGGCCTCCTTCACGCGGGCTTTGAGCTCGTTGGAGCCTTCCAGCAGCGCCGGACGGTCCTCGGGGGCGGCCTGGCCGATTTTCTTGCCAAACGCCTTCTGTTCGGAGCGCAGCTCGTCCGCCTTCTGGATGGCGGAGCGGCGGGCTTCGTCGGCGGCCAACAGCTCGTCCACAAGCGCAGGGTCTTCGCCGCGGGCCTTTTGGGACTCGCGGACGGCCTCGGGGTTTTCGCGCACACGCTTCAGATCAATCACGCTTGTTCACCTTACCTTGTCTGCCGACCCTGCAACCGACGCTGAAACCGACGCTGCAACGGCACAACGACGTCCGGTCATAACCAGTGCGCTATGGTGGGCGTATGACCCTCCCGATCGCAGACGGCCCTGTGCCCAAGCACGAGCAGCTCCGCTCGCTTCTGGAGTCCCGCATTGCCGCGGAGTTCTCCCCCGGCGACCCGCTGCCGGGCGAGCGCGCGCTGGAGGAGGAGTACGGCGTCTCCCGCATCACGGTGCGCCGCGCGATCGGGGATCTGGTGGCGGCGGGCCGGCTGCGCCGCGTGCGCGGTAAGGGCACGTTCGTCGCCCCGGCCCCGTTGGTGTCGCGTCTGCACCTGGCGAGTTTCTCGGATGAGATGCGGGCGCAGCGCGTGGAGGCGTCGTCACGCATCTTGCTGTGCGAGCGCACCACCCCGCCGGAGGAGGTCGCGCAGTTTTTCGGCACTGCCCCCACCGCCACGCACATCCGTTTGCGCAGGCTGAGGCTCGGTGACGGCGAACCGTACGCCGTGGACGACGCCTGGTACAACGCCACCCTGGTGCCGGACCTTTTGGAAAACGACGTCTACCACTCCGTGTACACCCTCCTGGACAAGCATTACGGCCTCGGCATCACGGAAGCGGAACAGACCGTCACCGCGGTCACCGCCGGGCCGGACAACGCCCCGCTGCTGGACGTTCAACCGGACACAGCCCTGCTGCACATCGTGCGTTACGCCCGGTCAGGGACGCACAACGTGGAGTTTTGCTCCTCCGTGTACCGCACGGACCGCTACCGGCTGACTACTCGGGTAGCGCGAGAAGTGGAATAATGGGCCGCCATGGCTTCGAAACAGAGCGCGCTGCGTTCCTTCATCATCGCCGCACTGGCGGGTGCCGTCGGCGCGGGCACGTACACGCTTGCCGCCGACACGTCCGAGCCTGAGCCCGGGGCCCAGGACTCCTCCACCGTCGCCAGCGCCACCGTCTCGCCCGACCAGGCCGCGACGTTCACCACCGCCGATGCCGGGGCCTGCTTGACCTGGCAGGTGGCCGAAGACGGCACGATCACCGGCTTCGAGCAGGCGGACTGCGAGGGCGAGCACCGCTTCGAGGTGTCCCTGCGCCAAAACCTGGCCACCTACCCCACCTCCGAGTTCGGCCCGGAGGCGCCGATGCCGAACCCGACGCGCCAGGCCCAGCTGCGCGAGGAGCTGTGCGGCGCCGGCACCTTCCGGTACTTGGGAGGCAAGTACGACCCGAACGGCCGCTACTCCATCGCCCCGATCCTGCCGCCAGCGGACGCGTGGGCCCGCGGCGACCGCACGATGCTGTGCGGGCTGCAGGAGACCAACCGCGCCGGCGAGCCGATCCTGACCTCCGGGCGTGTGGCAGATCAGGACCAGGCCCGCGTGTTCGAGGCGGGCCAGTGTGTGTCCATCGACTCGTCCAACACGCTGACGGCGGTGAAGTGCGCGGACCCGCACCAGCTGGAGATCACCAGCCAGGTCTCGCTGGAGGAGGTCTTCCCGGATCACACCCCGGCCGTGGAGGAGCAGGACGCACACCTCCAGGACGTGTGCACCCAGGCCGCGCAGGACTACATGGGCAGCGAGGAAAACCTCTACCAGATCGCGCTTCGCCCGTTCTGGACCACGCAGTCAACCGCCTCATGGGAGGGCGGCTCGCGCAGCGTGAACTGCGCGTTGATGTTCTCGCGTCCGGAGGGCGGCTTTGCCAACCTCACCGGGTCCGCGACGCAGGGCCGTGGGCAGTTGCTTATCGACGACGCTCCGCCGCCCGAACGCCCCCAGCGCCGCCCCCTAAGGGAAGAGCAGGCTCCGCCCGCACCCGCCCCCGCTGCCGATGCTGGCACTGGCGCTGGCGCAGCACAGGACCCGGCCGCTGGCGCGGCACAGGCACCGGTGCAGTAGACCATGCTCCCGGTCAGCGACGAGGCGTTCGAGGAGATGATCAACGACGCGTTGGACACCATCCCCGACAACTTCGCCCAGCACATGACCAACATGGTGATCCTGGCGCGGGACTACAACCCGGACGACCCGACCCTGCTGGGCCTGTTCGAGGGTGTGCCGCTGACGGAGCAGCACTCGAACCACTCCGGGTTCTTGCCGGACGCGGTCTTCGTGTACAAAAACGCCCTCGAGGCGATCTGCGTGGATGAGGAACAGCTGCGCCACGAGGTGAAGGTGACCGTGCTGCACGAGGTGGGCCACTACTTCGGGCTCGAAGAGCACGAGCTCCACGCCCTCGGCTGGGGCTAGCTTTAGGGGCTAGTTCTCCGAAGAGAGCCCGCCCATCTCCTTGGCCACCCGCTGCACCTCCAGCGCGCGCTCTTCGTCCCCCATGGCGCCGAGGCCGTCTAAGCCCCGGTACTGGATCTCGTCGGCGTCCGGGTCGTAGTGCATCGCAAGACCCCAGCACGGGTCCTCGGCAGGGCGGCGCTGCAGCAGCACCTCGTACATGAGGCGGTGCAGCTGCTCCTCGAAGTGGAGCTCCACCAGCCCCACGCGCCCCTCGATTTCCCGGAGGACGAAGAAGAACACTTGCCCTCTCGGGTTGCACCCCATGAACAAGCTCAGCGGGAACTTCTCCTGCATAAAGTGCATCTGGCTGCGCACTTCGTACTCGAAGCGCTCAACCGCGTCGCCCGCCCACGGGTACCTGTCCGTCGGCATTGTGAAAACCATCGCTATCGTGCCTCCCTCGGCCAGGTTCCCAGCTGGCGCATCTCGGTGGTGTGTTCGGCCCCGGCCTCGAGCGCGTCCGCCACGTCTGCGTCGCTTGCGTGGCCCGCCAGGTCCACGAAGAAGTCGTAGGTGTTCGGTTCCTCGCGCGTGGGCCGCGACTCGATTCGCGTCATGTCCACCCCGCGCGCCGCGAATTCCTGCAGCACGCGCACCAGGGCGCCGGGTTCGTTTTTCGTGCGGAAGACAATCGCGGTGCGGTCGTTTCCGGAGGGTTTCGGCGGAGCAGTCTGCTTTGCGACGAGCACGAACCTGGTCCGCGCCGTCTCCGCGTCCGCGACACCGCGGGCGTGCACTTCCAGCCCGTGCAGCGCCGCCGCCCGCTCCGGGGCGACGGCCACGTCGGCGGCGCCATCGGCCACCATCTTCGCCGCCGCGGCGTTGGAGGGCGCCGGGATGAACTCCGTTTTCGGTGTGTTCTCGGCGATCCAGCGCTTGACTTGTTGGTGGGCGACGGGGTGGGTGGCGAGCCGGAGGGCGTCGTCAAGCTTGTGCCCTTGCTTAGTCATCACCGCGAACGCGATGGCGAGCTCGGTCTCCCCCACGATGCGCGCGCTTTCGGTGGCGGCGAGCGCGTCCATGGTGGTGGTCACCGCGCCGTCGATCGAGTTCTCGATCGCGCACACCGCGTACTCCGCCTCGCCCGCATCCAGGGCGGCGAGTGCCGCGGCCGGCGACTCGACGGGCACGTACTGCGCCCCCTCGATGCCGAAGCGGCGCGCGGCTTCTTCCGTGAACGTGCCCGCGGGGCCCAAATACGCGATGCGGGTCATGGCTGCCTCTGCATCAGCGGGTGGGTGTCGTTTGCCACGTCTCTCCAATTCTCTGCGGTCGTGCGGATGCGCTCGGCCCAATCGTCCCACGACGCGCCGCTGGTGACTTCATCGATCTGCTTGTTCATGGTGATCTGCACCTGCGCGTGGTGGAACGGCTTTCCGTCCGCTAGCGCGTCGATGTAGGCGGTGGCGAACGGCTCGAGCTCGGCGCGGGAGAACACGCCGTAGGTGTATTGGAGGTTCTCCATGTAGAAAATCGCGTCCACCTGATCAAGCTTCGTGCCCTCCGGGCCGGAAGTAAGCGCGAAGAAGGTGTTCAGCGCGGCCCAGTTGTCACCGAAGTACTGCGCCTGCTGGTGGACCTCCTGGCCGAGCCGGGTAAACAGTGCTTCGGTGAGGTGCGCGCCAGAGGGGCGGTGCGCGGGCTGCATGGCCGAGCGGTGGTACAGGTGCGCGTCCACCATCGCGTTGGCACGAGCCCCTTGCAGCCCCTGGGCGAAGCGCTGCAGCGCCGCCGCATCCGGCACACCCTGGGCCGGGTCGTACGGGTGGCTGCCGTGGTAGACAAACGAGTCGGACTGCGGCTCGAAGCTGGCGGCGTAGATCTGGGTCGGCCCGCCCTGGCCGGTCTGGGCAACCTCTTGCCAGAACACCTCGTAGAACAGCGTGCGGTGCTCGTCTTCATAGTCGATCGTCGCGGTCTGCGGTGGCTCGCCTTCCAGCTGCACCATCGCGGTGACGAAGGTTTTGCCCTCGTGCGCGATCACCACGGAGTAGAACGCCTCCACTGGGAGGTGGTTGGAAATCTGCGCGACGATGGTGCGCACTACCTGTTGATACGGCTCTCTCGGGCTGCCCGCCCCGGGGTTCTCACCGGCTCCCATAGGCACGTTTGTACACGAATGTCAGCTGGCTGGCCTGTCCTGCGCTGCGTCTTCGGCGAGCAGCGCGTAGGTGATCAGCCAGTGCGTGGCCATGAAATTCTGGCCGGTCAGGTGGGGCGAAGCGGCGTCGATAAGCGCTTGCGTACCTTGCGGTTTCCCAATTTCGCGCAGCAACCACGCGCGGGTGAGCATGAGCCCGATGAGGTGGGCCTGCTGGCCGTCCTCCGGGTCCGCGACCTGAATCGGCGCGGTGTAGAACTCGAACGCCTCGGGGGCCAAGAAGCCGTCCAGCCAGGTAGCGAACTCGCCGGCCGGCAGCACCCGGCGCATCAGCGCGGCCTCGGCCAGACCGTTGGAGACGAAGTCGTGGCCCGAGACCTCCCACGCGTGCGGGTAGGCGCGGTCGGCGCCGAACCAGGCGCGGGCGGTGCGTTCCACCAGCTCGCGCATCGCCGGTGCGGCGTCATGGATGAGCAGCAGCGCCAGCGCCGAGTTCGAGTGCACGCCGTGGCGCACCGGCCACTGCTGCGTGTCCAGCCACACGGCGATGTTGCGCCCCAGCTGGGCCTCAAGCGGCGCGAGCGCGCCCTCCCACCGGGTGCCGCGGCACTCCTTGATCAGCTGCATCGCCCACGCCCAGCCGTACGGCCGCTCGTAAAGCGGGTGGGTGCGCAGGTACTCGGCCTCGGCGGCGACGTTGTCTTTGGTCAGGCGCTGATCGAGGAGGTCGGCGAGCCTGTGGTCGTCGATACGCACATGCATCTTCACCGCGGTGCAGAGCATGTGCACGCACGAGTGCCAGTCGTAGGAGCCCCAAAACGCCGGGTGCAGCGCCCGCGGGTCGGGGTGGCCGGGGCCAGCCTGCTCATGGTGCATGGCGGCGGGGTACTCCTGGCCGACGACCTGCGCGATGGTGCGCGCCCACGAATCCTGCATGGCGTTAAAGTTAGCGCATGACTCGGCGCCTGAAGCTCGAAATCGTGCTCGTCCTCGCGGTCACCTTCGGCACTTCGGGGCTGCGGGCGGCGCTTCGACTTGTGGACTCACTGCTGAAAGCCCCACTGAACCAGCAGAGCACCACCATCCACGACGCGGCCTCGTCGATTCCCTGGCTCGACCTGGCGCTGCAGGCGACCTCCGCGCTGACACTTCTCGCGTGGGGCGGGCTGGCGTGGTTCCTGCTTGACCAGCATTGGCGCTGGCCCAGCTGGTCCGACGCCGCGCGCGGGGCGGGGTTTGCGGCGCTGATCGGGCTGCCCGGCCTGGCGTTCTACGTCACCGCGGTGCACCTGGGCCTGTCCAAGGTGGTGGTGCCGACTACCGCCGCGGTGCAGATCCCGACGTCGCTTCTGTGGTCCTTCGCCAATGGCTTCGGCGAGGAGATCGTGGTGGTGATGTACCTGCTCACCCGCCTGAAGCAGCTGGGGTGGAAGCCCTGGCAGGCTATCGCGGCCTCAGCGGTGCTGCGGGGGTCCTACCACCTGTACCAGGGGATCTCCGCGGGTGTCGGCAACATTGTCATGGGCGTAATTTTTGCCTGGTACTTCCACAAAACTTCCCGGGTGTGGCCGCTGATCCTGGCGCACTTTTTCATCGATGCCGTGGCGTTTATCGCCTACCCGCTGCTGGACCTGTCGTGGCTCAGAATCTAAACACTCCCGTCACACTGGTTACACTAAGCGCATGTCTACTACGCCCCATTCCAACGACCCCCGCGATAACGCGGGCGAGTTCGTGCTGGGCAAAGACGGCAAGCCCCTCGTGGACCGCTACGGCCGCCCCATTCGCCGTCGCACAACTGCTTCTCGACGCGATCCCGCCGCACGCCACCCCGACGAATTCACGCGCGTAGAACCCCGCGCGCGCAGGGTTTCGCAGCGGGTCGAGCCGGGCCACACCGTCTACGAACCCCCCGCCGCCTACGAGCCGCGCCGCGCGCCGGAGCACCCGCGCAGCCGGACGGCGCAGCAGCGCCCCGCCCCGGAGGAAGTCCCACTGCAGGTGTCGAAGCGGAGGCGGCGGGGACCGAAGGAACGTCGCAAAGTAAAGCTCCCCGGCTGCGGGGCAATACTTGCCCTGGTCATCGCCTTGCTGATCGGCTCGGTGCTGATCGCGGACGCGCGCCTCAACCGCACCGCCGCCATGCCCGACCAACAGATCTCCGGCACCTCGGGGACCAACTGGCTGCTCGTGGGCTCCGACTCGCGCACGGGCTTAAGCGATAAGGACGTCGAACGCCTCGGCACCGGCGGCGACCTGGGCACCGTGCGCACCGACACGATCATGCTCATGCACCTGCCGCTGCGCGGGAAACCGACGCTGGTGTCCATCCCGCGCGACTCGTACGTGCCCGTGCCCGGGTACGGCTACGACAAGATCAACGCCGCGTTCTCTATCGGCGGCCCGCAGCTGCTGGTGGAAACCGTGGAGCAGAACACCGGGCTGCACGTGGACCGCTACGCGGAGATCGGCATGGGCGGCCTCGCCGGCGTGGTCGACGCGGCTGGCGGCGTGGAGATTTGCGTCGCCGAGCCAATCGACGACCCGTTGGCCAACATCAACCTCCAACCCGGCTGCCAGCAAATGGACGGCCCCACCGCGCTGGGCTACGTGCGCACCCGCGCCACCGCCCAGGGCGACCTGGACCGCGTGGCACGCCAGCGCGAGTTCATGACCACCCTGGTCACGCGCGTGCTGTCCCCGTCCGTGTACCTCAACCCGTTCCGCATGGCGCGGCTTATGTGGGTCACCCCGACGCTGCTGACGGTCAACTCCGACGACCATGCCTGGAACCTCGCCCGCATCGTCATCGCCCTGCGCGGCGGCCTGGAAACCGAGACCGTGCCCATCGGCGGGTTCACCGACACCGAGGTGGGCAACGTGGTGCTCTGGGACGACACCGCGGCCGAAGCGCTGTTCGCTTCCCTGCGGTAGGGCGCCGAGCGGGGCGGTTGGCGCAACAAGCGTCCACAGGCGGAAAACCGGCTACCTAGATCCGGCTACCAACCGATTTGGGAGCGCGGACAAAAAGTTGGAGTGTTGGGGGCAGCACCGGTTGATGTTGCAGGTGGGGATGTGGTCAAGGTTGTTCAGTGGCGCGATCTTTTCGACCAGCAGCAACAGTGGCCATCAACCCGATCATGTCGCCGCCAGCAGCAGGACTCCGAAGCCTCCAGCCGGCAACAGGGGCGGTCAGAGTGGCCTGGCCGCCGTTCTCGACGGGGGTGTGGTGGCCGGGTCCCGGCCTGTCACCGGGCGAAACGGGCGATAGCGTCGGTGACTTCCTGGAACTTGGCGTCGGCCTCCTCTCCTCCTAACTTGGCGGCGTCACGGACGCAGTGTTTCATGTGGTCATCGAGTAGTCCCAGGGCAACGCTGCGTAGGGCAGCATTGACCGCGGAGATCTGGGTAAGGATGTCGATGCAGTACTGTTCCTCGTCGACCATGCTGTGCAGGCCCCGGGCCTGTCCCTCGATGCGCTTGAGGCGGGCGAGATAGCGATCCTTGTCGTTGATGTAGCCATGGGTGGTGTGACAGGTGTCGGCCCCACCCGAGGAAGAAGCGGCCTGATCAGGGGTGCGAGTATCCACAATGGTCTCCTTGCTGAAAAAAGGGGGCAGGTATGTCCTGAGTCAGTTGCGGGTCGATCAGGATGGAAAGCCCGAGGGCATGGAATGAGGCATGAGGACCTCATGGTCCCCACGCCCTGTGGCGTTATTCGGATAAGTAGTCGGCAGATTGTCGGCCCGGAGGGGCCTGCCGGGTGGGGCCGGGGAGAGGTCAGGAGCAGGTACTTGGGGACGGAGGTCTGAGTGTGATTGGAGGGACTCAGCCACAGGAGGGGGACACGGGGTTCCTTATCGCTAGAAAAGGATGTGGATTAGGCGGTGACCGGCTGCCGCACGGAGGGGCGAGCGGGCTGCGGTGAGGAACTTGTGTTGTCGTGGGAGGACTTGAATCTACGCAGCGTGAGGGAGTTGGAGACCACGAACACCGAGGAGAAGCCCATCGCAATGCCCGCCAACCCCGGGTTGAGGAAACCGATCGCGGCGACCGGGATCAGCACGACGTTATAGGCGAACGCCCAGAACAGGTTGCCCTTGATGGTGCCCAGCGTGCGACGTGACAGACGGATGGCATCGCCCGCGGAGCGCAGGTCGTTGTTCATTAAGGTGATATCGGAGGCCTCGATGGCCACATCCGTGCCCGCCCCCATGGCCAGACCCAGATCGGCCTGGGCCAGGGCGGCCGCGTCATTGACGCCGTCGCCGACCATGGCGACCTTCTTGCCCTCATGTTGTAGCTTCTCGATGACCGCGACCTTGTCCTGCGGCATGACCTCGGCACTCACGTTGGCCGCATCGATGCCCACCTCTTGGGCGACGGCGGCCGCGGCCTTCGCGTTATCGCCGGTGAGCAGGTACGGCCTCAACCCCAGCCTGCGGAACTGGGCGACCGCTTCCGCTGAGGAGTCTTTGATGACATCGCGCACCACGACCACACCGGCGGGCTGGTCATCGACGTAGACGGCCACCGGGGTCGCGCCCTGCGACTGTGCGTGGTCGAAGGCGGTGGTGAGGTCACGGGGCAGCTGGCCGGCGGGACGGCCCACGGTGACGACGTGACCCTTGACGGTGGCCGTGACGCCCCGGCCGGCGGTGCTGTCGAAGTCGGTGGCCTCCTGGATGTTCCCGGAGCGCTCGGCCTCGGTGACAATCGCCTTGGCGATGGGGTGCTCGGAACCTGCTTCGACGGCCGCCGACAAGGCGAGGACCTCGTTGTTGGTGTAGCCGTCGGCGGCGTGGACGCCGGTGACCGACATGACCCCGGAGGTGACGGTGCCGGTCTTGTCCATGACGATGGTGTCGACCTGGCGGGTGGATTCAAGGACCTCCGGGCCCCTGATCAACAAGCCCAGCTGCGCGCCCCGGGAGGTGCCCACCAGCAGGGCGGTCGGGGTGGCCAGTCCCAGGGCGCATGGGCAAGCGATGATCAGCACCGCGACTGCGGCGGAAAAGGCCCAGTTCGCCCCGCTGCCGGCGGCGAGGTGGACGATCAGGGTGATGATGGAGACGACAATGACCGTCGGGACGAAGACCGAGGAAATCTTATCCACCAGGCGCTGGACCGGGGCTTTTTTCGCCTGGGCGTCAGTGACCAGCTTGGCCATCTGGGACAGCGTGGTCTCCGAACCTGTGCGGGTGACTTCGACCAGCAGTCGACCGGAGGTGTTGATCGTCGCGCCCGTGACCGGGGTGCCGGGGGCGGCCTCGACGGGAACGGACTCGCCGGTCAGCATCGACTCGTCGATGGCCGAGGTGCCCTCGATGACACGACCGTCGGTGGCGATCTTCTCACCCGGGCGGACGACGAAGACGTCACCGACTGTCAGCTGGGAGACCGGGACGCGGACTTCCTCACCGTCGCGGATCACCGCGGCGTCTTTCGCACCCATGTCCAGCAGGGACTTCAGCGCCGCGGAGGACTGGCCCTTGGCGCGGACCTCAAACCACCGGCCGAGCAACAGGAAGGTGATGACTACGGCGATGGTCTCGAGGTAGATGTGGTCCATGCCGTCATCGCGGGGCAGCAGGCTCATCTCCATCACCATGCCGGGGTGCCCGGCGTTGCCGAAAAACAAGGCCCACAGCGACCACAGATACGCAGCGGTAGTGCCCAGAGACACGAGTGTGTCCATCGTGGTCGAGCCGTGACGCAGGTTGGTTAAGGTCGCCCGGTGGAACGGGGCGCCACCGTAGAAGTAGATCAGGGTGGACATGACGAGCAGGGCCCACTGCCAATTCATGAACTGCAGGGACGGGATCATCGAGATCGCGACCACCGGAACGGAGAGGATCGTCGACCCGATCAGACGCGTCTTCAG
Organism: Corynebacterium sp. HMSC05H05; assembly: GCF_001807265.1. Taxonomy (GTDB): domain Bacteria; phylum Actinomycetota; class Actinomycetes; order Mycobacteriales; family Mycobacteriaceae; genus Corynebacterium. Next base: position 15,654 of record NZ_KV788368.1, on the reverse strand, counting down.
GTCTGTGGCCTCGGCCTCGCGGGCCTGTTCGTGGCGGTCACCGACCACCTCGGTGTCCTCCTCCGGACCGCTGTCCACGGCGGAGGCGTGTTGATCCCCCATGGTGAACGCGTCGTACCCGGCCCCCCGCACGGTTTCGATCAGCCGATCGGCGTCGACTTTGGTGGGGTCGTAACTGACGGAGGCGGATTCGGTGGCGAAGTTAACGGTGGCCTCCACGCCATCGAGCTTGTTGAGCTTGCGTTCCACCCGCCCTGAGCACGACGTACAGGTCATGCCGGTGACGCCCAGATCGACCTGGAGTAGGTCAACCGACGGTTGAGTTTGAATCATCAGTGATCAGTCCTTCAGTAAACAGTCGTGAGGTGCATCTCCGAGGTCCCAAAAGGCCCGCCCACAGATGCACCGTCGGGGATATCGAACCGGCATGGCTGGGCCTGATGGGCATATCCAGCAGGGTTGGCCCGGCCGTGTCTACGCGAGGCGGGGACTGGGCCCAGGGATTAGGGCTTGACGGTGTAGCCGGCTGTCGTGACGGCGGCGACAACATCGTCGTCGGTGAAGTTTTCACCCGTGACGGTCACCTGCCCGGTATCCACGGTGGCCTCCACCATGGTCACACCGGCGACCTCGCCGATCTCCTCCTCCACGGAGGACTTGCAGTGTCCGCAGGTCATGCCTTCGATGATGTACTTCTTTGTTACGGCGCTCATCAGATGATCCTTTCCTTGATGTCCTGAAGGGCAGGAGTGGAGATGCCCAACAACCTTCAACCTATACCCATGGGGGGTATCAGTCAAGGAGGTGTCTGCCCCTAAGCGTCCCGTTCGGCGGGCAGGACTTCCGGAACGGCCGCGATCGTTGCTGCACTTCTTGTACAAAATGTACGTTAAAGGGTATGGGCATCACGGTCACCCTCAGTCAGTTCCGCAGCGAACAAAGCCACTATCTTGATGCCGCCCAAGGTGAACCGGTCACCATCTCCAGTCGCGGGCCCCGCCGCCGGGCGGTGGTGGTCTCCCCGGACTTCTACGACCGGGCGGTTCAGGCGCTGGAGGATGGCGAGGATATCCGTGCCGCAGCGGCTACCCGTCAGGAGGCGGGCGGTGTCTCCCACAAGGAGTTCACGTCCGACCCCAAACTGGACTGACCTGCCTGTCCATACCTGTGCCGCGGTATCTGATCATCGATAAGCTTTCAACTGCGACAGCCCTTCGCACGCTGGCCCGGCAATGGCAGCAGTGATTGCCACCGCCATCGACGCCCTGGCCCACGTTCCGCCGTCTCGGCGGAGTGGAAAAGTTGCGGGGCGACGACGGGGAGTGCTGTAGCTGGGTAGTCCACGGCCGTCAATGACGGTGAGCTGATCAGCGTCTCGGTTCCAAGCCCCGGCCGAGGTCGAGGCTCCGGTCTCCCCGGAGGCTGCCACCGTCGAGGTGGATTTAGCCACCAACGACACGGCCCTGTCCTCGAGTGGGACGCAGGCCGCACCGCAGATTCTCGCGATCTCCGAATTCAAGCCGGTCGCCAACATCGACGAGCAGCTGGACAAGGCCATCCAGTACAACGCCGAGCGGGCCGAGAAGGAGCGCGCTGCCCGCGCGCCCTCGGTGGTCAAGCCCGCTGAAGGCACCTTCACCTCCGGTTCCGGCGTGCACTGCGGAACCCTCCCCGCGGGTATCGACATCGCCAACGTCGTAGGTACCCCGATCCTCGCGGCGATGGGCGGCACTGTCATTGACTCCGGCCCGGCCTCCGGTTTCGGGCAGTGGATCCGCATCCAGCACGATAATGGCTCGATTGCCGTCTCCGGTCATATGGAGACTTTCGACGTGACCGTTGGAAAACGCGTCACCGCTGGTCAGAGGATCGCTGGCATGGGCAACCGGGGGTTTTCCACCGGCTCTCACCTGCACCTCGAGCGTTACCCGACTGGCAGCGGGGCGGTCGACCCGTTGCCCTGGTTCGCCGAGCACGGCGTCACCTTCTAACCTTCCCGCACTCACCAGGACCGGCCCCGACACCGGAACCGGCGACAGTGACTGGGCGTGAGGCACCCGCCTCAGACCGCAGAGACGCTTCTCACTCATCGCCGACACAGCCCGGACTTGATAGCTTCTCCAGGCAGGCCAGACCGGGGCACAGGGGAGGCAGTCCGTGCTCGTCATATATGGGGGCGGCGAGCGTCCCGCCAACGAGGAGCAGGTGCCGTAATCCACGTTTAGTGGGATATTCCCGTAACCTGCCTTCTCCTGCGCCAGCTGACGAGGCCGGTAACCGCAGGCCATGCAAGAGCCAGCATCGCGAGAACCAACAGGGGTGTATCCCCCATGCGCGCATACGGCATCAAACCAGTATGAAGGGGAACGGTTGCCGTCAGCAGTTCGTTCGTGCCCAGGCCACTGAGTTGTGAGACTATGCCGTCGGGCTGGATAACTGCGGAGTATCCGGTGGGGGCAGCCTGGAGAACGGTGCGGCCAAACTCGCGGGCACGCATCCGGGATGCGGCCACTTCAATTGCAGGTACTTCCTCGGTCACAAAAGACGCGGCGTTGGTCGGTGCGAGGAGTAGCTGCCCACCATTGCGAACGGCATCGGCGACCCGGTCGGCGAAGAAGACCTCATAAGAAATGACGATCCCCAATCGTGGTGTCCCGCTGGGATCGAGCACCGCCGGTCCCTCTCCGGCAATGGCGTCGCGGGGGATGAACCGTGCGTCCTCGCTGAGTCGTTCAATCAGATTGCGCATAGGGATGTACTCGCCGAACGGCACACGATGATGCTTCTCATAGCGTCCTAACCGGGTCCCGTCCGGCCCCCACACTATGGATGCGTTCCTGAAATGTTGATCCTCAGATTCGGTAATTCCGACGACGATGTTCGTGTCGAGTTGCCTGGCCAGTTCAGCGAAAGCTGCATCAACGCGCGTCCCGTCGATTGAGCCGTCGATATTGACGACGTTTTCGGGCAGCAGAACCAGATCAGGGTCCCCGGTGATATCGTCGGCAGCCTGTAGGTGCCGGCGGGTCGTATCAAACGGATCGGTATTGACCGCGCGAAGCCCACGGGGCCTCCACCCTGCACGAGCACGACGTCAAGGCTGCCTTCTGCCGTATCATCTACGATCGTTGACGCGAACGCCGGTACCGCGAGTACCACGACCACTGCGACCACGGATGCTGCACGGGCTCGTCTCGGCCCGAAGATGACAGCGGTAACAACGGCCCCCGCAACTGCGGCCAACGCGGTCACCAGGAGAGTCCCTCCCAGGGGCGCTGCCGCCATGAAAGGACCATCGGTCTGGCTGTATCCGAAAGCGGACAACGGGAAACCGCCGAACGGGAACCGGTGCTGCACAGCCTCCAATAACACCAGGGCCGCAGGGGTGAGCAGCCACCAGCCCGACCAGCGGCTGCGAAAAGCCGCCTCGTTAGACGATACCGCGGCAACCAGCATTAACAGTAGCGCCTGAACGGCAACAACAGCAGCATACCCGGCAGTGTTGAAGTCGGTGAGCCAGCGCAGAGCAAGAGCGTAGTGCGCCACAGATACGCAGCCGCTGGGAAATATGTACGAGTACATCTCCATGATCTGCGTGGACAAGCTGCAGGTTATCGACTTCCGCCCGACACGGTGCACACCACTGGCCCCAAGCGTTGAGGACGACGACCTCGCCTTCAAAAACAGACAGGCTGATCTCCTCACCCTCCTCCATCAGCGACGGGCCGGAGAAGTCCGGCAGCGGGGCACGTTCCTCCTCTGCGTAGATAATCTCGGTTTTCCGGGGCGGTGGGGAAGAAGACGGTGTTCTGGTTGTCCCGGAGGACCACAACACCGAGGAAGGTCATCGTGCTGCGCGGTGGGTGGTCTGCAGCGTCCCAGCTCACCCCAGCGACCGACCATGGTGTGGGGTTAGGCGTACCGCAGGGAACTCATCATCCCGGTTTCCTGGTGATAAGCGTTGTGGCAGTGAAATGCCCACTCACCGGGGTTGTCAGCGATCAGGTCGGCGATCATGGTTTCACCGTGGCGGAGAAGGACAGTGTCCTTGCGTAGCCCGTCGCTGCCGGGTAGCGCCCACGTGTGGCCGTGGATGTGCATGGGATGGGGCATCATGGTCCTGTTGCGCATGACCATCCGCAGGCGCTGGCCCTCCTCCACGGTCGCGGAGGAGGATTGGCCGTCGGTGAGAATGCTCCATTCATACGGCATCATCTGCCCGCCCAGGTCGATGCTGACTTCTCGGTCTGGTGTGCCCTCGGGCAGGAGTGCACGGTCTGCTGGCTTCAGGGAGGACAGAAGCAGTCCGGTGGACGACAACTCGGGGAAGTCGACATCGGGGCGGGGGGCCTGGCCGCCGGCGGTGCGGATGACGGCGAAGGCGCGGTCGTCCTTACCCACCGCCAAAGCCGTGAGCGGGAAGATGCCGTCGCCGAGGATAACCTCGACGTCGACACGCTCGCCCATCGACAGGTAGATCGATTCGGTCTCCCGGGGCTGGACAGGGAAGCCGTCGGTGTGGGTGACGGTCATGCGGTGACCACCGAGGGCCACCTTGAAGATGGTGTCACCGCCGGAGTTGATAAACCGCAGGCGGGCCTTGTCGCCCGGGCGAGCCTCGAAGGTCCGGTGAGCACGGGAGATACGTCCGTTGATGAGGTAGTGCGGATACATCACATCGCCGGCATCCCCGCCCAGTACCCGGTCCGGGGTGCCGTGCATCATCTGGCCGTGACCTCCCATTCCGTTATGGTCGCCCGAACCCATTCCGGTGAGCTTGTCGAGCTCATCGTCGGGAGTGCCCTGAATGCCATCGACCCAGTCGTCGAGCACGATGGTCCACTCGACATCCTGGTCCTCAGCGTCTTGCGGGTCACGGATGATCAGTGGGGCGTGGAGGCTGCGATCAAGCTGCAGGCCGGTGTGGGAATGGTAGAAGTAGGTGCCACCGTGGGGGACTTCAAAAACATAGGAGAAAGACTCGCCAGGTTCAATGGGGTCCTGGGTCATGCCGGGCACACCGTCGGCTGCGTTGTGGAGTGCGATGCCATGCCAGTGGATGGAGGTGCTCTCAGGCAGTTCATTGGTGATATCGACCTGGAGGACGTCGCCGGCGGTGGCCTCAATGGCCGCATCCCCGGTGTCAGAGACGTATCCCCACGTCTTGGCTTCGATGCCACCGATATCCAGGGAGAGGGGCCGCGCGGTTAGTGTCCGGCGCACCGTCGGCTCACCGAGCGCAGTGGGGGTGGGAGTGGGGCGAAGGGAGGGACCTGGTGCCGGGGCAGCGGGTCCAGGGTCGCTGGTGCAGGCGGCCACGGCCCCGGTGCTGGCGAGGACGAGCCCGCCGAGCAGAAACTGTCGTCGGGAAAACGCGTTCGTCATGATTTAACCTTCCTTGGTGCAAGATTTCAGTGGCACGGGAGACAGGCGCAGGTGAGGATCCTGCTGAGCCATCACGTCAGGCGCAGGTCTGTGACACAGGTGGCACCGTCGTCGGTGGTGGAAAACTCCGTGGTGCCGGTACGCCCCTGGTAGCTGACCTCAATCAGGCCGGTGACATCATCGGGAAGCCAGAAGCCAATAAACCCGTTGTCGAAGGTGGTTGTCGCCTCGTCCACCAGCACCTCACCGGTCGCCTCATCGGTGATCGTGACCTGGATATCCTCATTGTCGAGTTCCCCCTGGCAGGTCGTGAGGCTGTGGTAGAAGCAGTCGTGGGTGGAGGTGAGATAGGGTGCGATCGAGACATACGTCTGATTGTCGGGAAGATCGAGCGCAACTTCCTGGTCATCGCTCGAGAGCAGCAGTTCATCGTTACGCACTGAGGCGATCAGATCCGTGGGACGCTCAGTGACCTTCTGCCGGTCGAGGTGATCAATGATCTCCACCGCGTCCATGTCGGCCAGGCCATGGGTAGTCAGGAATGCATCCTGGGACACCGTCCCATCGGCGGTGGGTTCCGGGTCGGCGGCCGAACACCCCGTGAGGGCGAGGGCAAGGGCGGCGGCTGCGATCGCTGCTCGTTTCACGTCAATCTCCTTGGATCGTGGTAGGGCCATGAGAAGACACCGCCTCAAGGTCGATGCCATACCTTTATCTAGCACGGGTGCCTAACGGACTAGAATTCAAAAACCCTGCTCAAAGCCTTATAACAGGGCGAAAAGGGAGTGAATTCGGTGGGCTGGGTCACCACCGGAACACCACCCCACAGCCGTGGGCGATGTCCTTCCACCCACCCCGGGTATGCGGTGCAGGCAGTGAAATCCCTGGTGGCGCCTGCTGAACCGACCAGGGGAGGCGATGCCGCCGGCCCGGGGTGGGACACAGGGGTGACGGCGCTCGAAGGTTGATGTTTGAAGATTTGATGAAGATTCCCCGCCGGGCACTGAGCGAAGGTGGTATTCCCCCTGCCCGGAGCGATACTGGGGTCTATGGCTGACCACACACCGACCACCGCCACGCCCCCGGGGCGGGTGCTGGTCGTCGATGATGAACAACCCCTGGCTCAGATGGTGGCCTCCTACCTCATCCGGGCCGGCTTCGATACCCGCCAGGCGCACACCGGCACCCAGGCCGTGGACGAGGCCCGTCACTTTTCCCCCGATGTTGTGGTGCTGGATCTGGGGCTGCCCGAACTCGACGGCCTGGAGGTATGCCGACGGATCCGCACCTTCTCGGACTGCTACATCCTCATGCTCACCGCGCGTGGCAGCGAGGACGACAAGATCAGCGGTTTGACCCTGGGGGCGGATGACTACATCACCAAACCTTTTAGCATCCGGGAACTGGTGACCCGGGTGCATGCGGTGCTGCGCCGCCCGCGCACCAGCACCACCCCACCGCAGGTGACCACCCCCTTGATCGTTGGTGACCTCATCCTTGACCCCGTCGCCCATCAGGTGCGGGTGGGGGAGACGACCGTGGAGCTCACTCGCACGGAGTTCGAGCTGCTGGTTGCCCTGGCCCTGCGCCCCGGCCAGGTGCTGACCCGCCACGACCTGGTCACCGAGGTCTGGGACACCACCTGGGTCGGTGATGAACGCATCGTCGATGTCCACATCGGCAACTTGCGTCGCAAGCTCGGCACCGACACCCGGGGCCGGGGGTTTATTAACACCGTGCGTGGCGTGGGCTACCGGGTGGGGCAGCCATGAATCACGGACCCGGCCTGACCTTCCGCTTCCTGGCCGCCCAGGTGTTGGTCGTGGTGATTAGCCTGCTGGTGGCCGCGGCCGTGGCCACGGTGGTGGGCCCGACCCTGTTTCATGATCATATGTCGATGGCCGGCCGGGAGGACCCCTCGCTGGAGCTGTTCCATGCCGAGCAGGCCTACCGGGACGCCAACCTGATCACCCTGGCCGTCGCCCTGCCCACCGCCTTGATCAGCGCCCTGCTGGCTAGCCTGTGGTTATCGCGTCGCCTGCGCACCCCCCTGCAGGATCTCACCCGCGCCGCTACCAGCCTGACGGCCGGCAACTATCGTATCCGCGTGCCCGCCGGAGAAGCAGGCCCCGAGGTCACCACCCTGGCGCATGCCTTCAACTCCATGGCCGACCGGCTGGAACACACCGAACAGGTCCGCCGCCAGATGCTCTCTGATCTGGCCCACGAAATGGGCACGCCCTTATCGGTGCTCACGGTCTACCTCGATGGTCTCCAGGACGGGGTCGTGGACTGGAATAGTGCCACCCACACGATCATGGCTGACCAACTCACCCGCCTGACCCGGTTCATGGAAGACATCGACGATGTCTCCCGGGCCCAGGAACACCGGATCGATTTGGACCTGGCGGAGGAAGGGCTCGGGGATCTGCTCCATACCGCCGCTGCTGCCGCGGGGGAAGCTTATGCTGACAAAGGCGTCGATCTACAGGTCGAGACCATTACGGACACCGCCCGGGTGCTCGTGGACCGGCAACGCTTCGGCCAGGTGATGAGCAATCTCCTGTCGAACGCGCTACGGCACACCCCGGCCGGCGGGCAGGTCCGGATCAGCGTCCGCCGACAGGGGGCGTCCACCGCGCTCATCCACGTCGCCGATGACGGCGAGGGCATCCCACCTGGCCAGCTCGGACACATCTTCGAACGCTTCTACCGGGGGGATGCCGCCCGCAGCCGGGACAACGGCGGGGCCGGTATCGGTCTGACCATCTCCAAGGCATTGATCGAGGCCCACGGCGGCACTCTCACCGCCACCTCCCCCGGACCCGGTCGCGGAGCGGTGTTTGCCCTCCGCCTCCCGCTATCCCCTCCCGACAGCGAGGATGCCGCTCGGTGACCACACCCTTCCCCGCGTGAGGGCCGTGCCCTCCACCCCTTGAAAATGTACCCCCGGGGGGTATATGCTAGCGAGCGTTACCGTATCCCACCGACCCGTAGGAGCTTTCCCATGACCACCTCCCCGCCCCGCCTCTTGCCGATGGCCTCCCACGGCTGCAGCTGTTGCGGACCTGCCTCACATGCCGACACCGCCCCCATCCCTGCCGCCAGCGACTCGTCAGCAGAAGGGTCCTCCCCTAGCTACCAGGTCACCGGCCTGACCTGCGGGCACTGCGCGAAAAGCGTGACCCAGGCCCTTCAGGCCCTCCCCCAGGTCGACGATGTCCAGATTGATCTCGTTGCTGGTGGTGTTTCCACCGTCACGGTGACCGGTGTCGTACCTCCGGAGATGGTTCGCCGGGCCATCGAGGAGGCCGGCTACACCGTCTTATCCTGATCAGTTTTACCCATCATCTCGACCCCGACCGGGTTGAGCGGAAGGAACGTCATGAGCACTCCCCACCATTCCGGCGATCACCATGGTGATCACCCCGCTCCGGAAACAGACCACACCCACCCCCCGGATCGTGCCAGCCACGACAGCCGGTTTGATTACGGCGACAGTAGGTAGCCGGTTTGATTACGGCTAGTTGTTGCGGGTCGTGGTGACAACCTTGCCCTCAACGCCCGGCCAGGTGCCGGCCTCGATCATGCGGTTCTTGCGCTCCACCCAGAAGTCGGCGTTGCGGATACCCAGCGCCTCGGGGTCGAAGTGCGGGTCGATGCCGGCCTTCTTCTGGCGGCGGAAGTCCCACAGGCACTTCAGCGCCGGGACCTGCAGGAAGATGATCGCCACGATGTTGAGCCACGCGGTGGCACCCACACCGATGTCGCCGAGCGCCCAGGCGGTGCCCGGGGTGGTGGTCGCACCGATGAAGACAGCCACGAGGATCAGGGCGCGCAGGACCCAGATGATGGCCTTACGTGCACCTTCGTTCTTCACCCAGCGGTTCAGGTAGGTGAAGTTGGTCTCTGCCATGTAGTAGTACGCCAGCACCGTGGTGAAGGCGAAGAACATGATCGCCAGTGCGATGAACGACGGGCCCAAACCGGCGGAGAAGGAGTTCAGGCCTTCTTGGACGAAGCCGGGGCCGACAGGGATGCCGTCGGCAAGCGAGCCCTCGTAGATCAACGCACCGTCTTCGGACTGGCCCTCGAAGACCTTGTACATGTCGGTGGAGATGATGATGAAGGCGGTGGCGGAGCAGACGAACAGGGTGTCGATGTAGACGGCGAACGCCTGGACGAAGCCCTGCTTCGCCGGGTGGGAGACCTCGGCTGCTGCCGCGGACTGCGGTCCGGTGCCCTGGCCGGCCTCGTTGGAGTAGATGCCGCGCTTGACGCCCCACATGATGGCGGCGCCGAGCATGCCGGAGAACGCGGCTTCCTTGTCAAAGGCGGCGCGGACGATGGTGCCGAAGACTTCGGGGATCTGGGAAGCATTCGCGAACAGCACCACGATGGCGATGATGATGTAGATGCCGGCCATGAACGGCACGACCATGGAGGCGAAGTTCGCGATGCGCTTGACACCGCCGATGATGATGAAGGCGAGCAGCACAGTCATGATCGTCGCAGAAACCCAGATGTTCACGCCCCATGCATTGTCGACGGCCGCAGCCACGCCGTTGGCTTGAATACCCGGCAGGAAGTAGGACGTGGCCAGCAGCATGCACACCGCGAAGATGATGGCGTAGACCAGCATGAACGGGGCTGCGGAGGTGTGCTTGTACGCCTTCTCGATGTAGTAGGCGGGTCCGCCGCGGTACTCGCCGGTGTCGCGGTCCGTCTCTTTGTAGATCTGGGCGAGGCAGCACTCGATGAACGAGGTGGCGGAGCCGAGCAAGGCCACCAGCCACATCCAGAACACCGCGCCCGGGCCACCGAAGGCGATGGCGGTGGCCACACCGGCGATGTTGCCCACGCCGACGCGGCCGGCGAGCGAGATCATCAGGGATTGGAATGAGGAAATGCCCTGTTCAGAGCTTTCTCCGGACTTGAGTTGGCGGATCATGTCCGGCAGGCAGCGGATCTGCAGGAACAGGGTGGCGAGCGTGAAGTACGCGCCTGCGCCGAGGCACAGATAGACGAGAGCGTTGGACCAAATCACACCGTTGAGGGTGTCGATAAAACCTTCCACGGGACCCTCCTAAAGGGGTATGTGCTGGGAGTTTTTTCGGGAAACCTTGCAGGTATCTAGCAAACATAGGCCATCCGCTTGTGCTTTGCGTCACTTTTTGTGTAAAAATTATGCGCCGACACCGAAAACATTCCGTTCTGCGTGATATCCGCAGGGTTTTGCGGTGCTGAACGCAACAGATGGAAGGACACAATGAACGAGACTGCGAAGCCGGTGCACTCCCGGCGCAGGTTTTCCCCCGCATGGCCGGTGAAGAACTTGCCTGCGGGTGCAGAGGCGCTCATCCCGGAGCTGGACAACCCCCGCTTCGAGGGCATTGAGGACCCCACCGACAACACCGAAAGCATTACCGGCACGGAGCAGCCCGGTCAGCGAAGCACCGCACCAGAGACTGACCCGAAGCCGAAGGCGGTGTGGCGCTTTTTCCTCTACAGCGCCATCGGCATCTTCGCGTTCTTCGTGCCGTTTACCATCGGCGATTCCAAGTCCACGATTCTGTTGGACCACATCGTCAGCTGGATCACCACCACGCTCGGGGAAGGCACCCGCTACCTGGCGTTGTTCGCCATCATCGCGGGCACGGTCTATCAGTTCGTTTCCGGGCGCTGGAAAGAGGACTACCCGCGCATGGCCTTCGCGGCGCTGTCGGTGCTGGCGATTGTGTTGTGCGCGATGCTCACCTTCGGCTTCGGCCCGGCGTGGCTGTTCAACCCGGATATCGGCCCGTTCATCCTGGACAAGCTGGTCATCTCGGTGGGCCTGCTCATCCCGGTCGGCGCGATCTTCCTCGGCCTGCTGGTTGGCTTCGGTCTAATGGAGTTCATCGGCGTGATGGTGCAGCCGATCATGCGGCCGGTGTTCCGCACCCCGGGCAAGTCTGCGGTGGATGCGGTGGCGTCGTTTTTGGGCTCCTACTCGCTGGGCCTGCTGATCACGGACCGCATGTACAAAAACGGCAGCTACAACGGCCGTGAGGCGTCGATTGTGGCGTCGGGATTTTCCACCGTGTCCGCCACGTTCATGGTCATCGTGGCCAAGACGCTGGACATGATGGAGCACTGGACCGCGTACTTCTTCATCACCTTCATCATCACCTTCATCGTCACCGCGATCGTGGTGCGCATCCCGCCCATTACCCGCATTCCGGAGGACTACTACCCGGGCGCCACCCCGCACCCGGAGAAGGAGATCGAGGGCAACCGTTTCAAGGCGGCGTGGCGCGAGGCGAAGATTGAGCTCAACCGCGCCGAGTCTTTGGGCAAGGTGCTGTGGGCGAACTTCCGCGACGGGTTGATCATGGCCGTGCAGGTCACCCCGGGCATCATGGCCGTGGGCACAATCGGCCTGGTACTGGCCACCTACACTCCACTGTTCAAGATTCTTGGCGTGGCGTTCTTCCCGGTGGTGTGGCTGCTGCGCCTGCCGGATCCGTGGGCGACCTCGGGCGCGCTGGCGTCGGGCCTGGCGGAGATGTTCCTGCCGGCCACGCTGTCCGCAGGTTCGGACGACATGGTGCTGAAGTTCACCATGGCTGTGGTGTGCGTGAGCCAGATCTTCTTCTTCTCGGCGATGGTGCCGGCGGTGCTGGCCACCGACATTCCGCTGAGCATCTGGAAGATGGTGCAGATCTGGTTCATCCGCGTGGTGCTCACCGTGCTGATCACGGTGCCGGTGGCGCACCTGATCTTCTAAAAAGCAGCTGCCTATCGACGCAGCTTCGCCCCGACAACCGCATCGTCAATCAGCCGCGCGGCGGCCTTGGCGGTGCGGTTGTCCACGTCGAAGTCGGGGTTGAGCTCGACGACGTCGAGAAGCGCAACGCGCCCGGTGGACGCCACAGCCGCGACCATCGCGCGCAGCGTCGCATACTCCACGCCGAAGCCGGCCGGGGCGGAAACACCCGGCGCGACCGCCGCCGGCAGCACGTCCAGATCGATGGACAGGTGGATGGGCAGGTCGCCTTCCACCGCTGCGAGGGCGCGCTCGGCGGCCTCGCGCACGGTCATTGCCGCCAGTTCGGTGTCCAGCACGGTGGTCACGCCGAGTTCGTCGGCGGTGTCGAAGAGCACCTTGGTGTTGTTGGGCTTGGAGATGCCGAAGACGCTGTAGTCGAAGTCCTCGCCCACCAGGCTGGCGATCTGCTTGAACGGGGTGCCGGAGGTGGGGCGGGTTTCGGTGCGCAGGTCGAAGTGGGCGTCGAAGTTGATCACCTGCATCGGCCCGATCGCCTCGTAGGCGCCGCGGTGGGTGGCAAAGGAGGTTTCGTGGCCGCCGCCGAGCACGACGGTCATCCCGTCGGCGCCCTGCGCCGCCACGAGGTCGCGCACCCGGTCGGACAGCTCGCGTTGGGAACCTTCGAGGTCGGTGTCTTGGGTGGTCACGGTGCCGGCGTCGAGAAGCGATGTGCTCTCGTGCACCGCGAGTGAGCCGAGCGCGGCGCGCAACGCCTCGGGGCCTTTCGCTGCGCCCTGGCGGCCGCCGTTGCGCTCGACGCCTTCGTCGGAGGCGTAGCCGATCAGGTGCACGGAGCCCTCGGTGGGCTCGGCGGCCGTGTCGATGACGCTGTGCCAGCGGGCGTGCTCAGGGCCGGGGCCGTCGTTGCGGCCGGTCCAGTTGGAAGCGGGGGTGAAAAGCGATGCAGTTACAGTGTTCATGCCCTCCGAGGGTAGCGCCGTGGGCATACTAAGTGCGATGACTAAGCCGCAGGTTCCCGCCGCGCACAATGTGTTGCGCATCCTGGCGCTGCTGTCCACCACGGACGCGCCGATTTCCGCCACCCGCATCCAGCGCGAACTGGACCTGCCGCGTTCCACCACCTACCACCTACTGCGGGAGCTGGAGGATTCCGGGTTTGTGGTGCACCTGCGCAAGCCCGGCACGTACGGGTTAGGGCTGGCGTCGTACCGCATGGCACAGGCGTACACCACGCAGCAGCCACTGGTGCGGCTGGCCACGAAGCCGTTGGCGCGGATCGCGCAGCTCGCGGGCGGTTCGGCGCACTTAACGCGCCTCGCTGGTCCGGAGATTGTGTACCTGCACGAGGTGCGCGCCCCCGGTGCAGTGTCGCTGGTCACGGAAGTGGGCGTGCGTTTGCCGTCGTTGAAGACCGCCTCGGGGCGCATCATGCTTGCGCAGCTGCCTGAGGCGGAGCTGCGCGCCGCGTACAACTCCTCGGGCGAGCGCCGCCGCTACAGCGAGGTCAAAGAGGAGCTTTCTGCTTATCGACGCCAAGGGTTCGCCACCGAGCACGAAGCCATCTCGCGCGGCCAGGAGTCCGTGGCGGTGGCAGTGCTGGACCACCTTTCGCGCCCAGCGGCAGCGCTCGCGGTGACCTTCGCCGTGGGCAGCGCGGACACGCAGCAGCTGGTCAACGCGCTGCACGCAGCCACAGAAGGGCTGCGGGCACAGTTCTTCGGAAACGTGTGATCGGACACACTTGTTTGGACTACTATCACGTCCATGACACACACAGTTTCAGTTGGAATTGGGGCCCTGTCCATCGAGGACGTTGTGGCCGTCGCCCGCCACGGAGCCGAGGTCGCCATCGACCCGGTGGCCCTTGATGAGATCGCCGCGACCCGCAAGCGCGTCGAAGAGCTCGCCGCGGATCCCACCCCGGTCTACGGCGTCTCCACCGGCTTCGGTGCGTTGGCCACCAAGCACATCCCGGAGGACATGCGCGCCCAGCTGCAGGTCTCGTTGGTCCGCTCCCACGCCGCGGGTACCGGCCCTGAGGTCGAAGAAGAGGTCATCCGCGCGCTGATGCTGCTGCGCCTGTCCACACTGTGCACCGGCCGCACCGGCGTGCGCCCCGTGGTCGCAGAAACCTACGCCGCCGCGCTCAACGCCGGCATCACCCCGGTGGTGCGCGAGTACGGCTCACTCGGCTGCTCCGGCGACCTGGCGCCGCTGGCACACTGCGCGCTGGCGCTGCTCGGCGAGGGCGAGGTCCGCGTGCGCGGCGGCGAGATCATGTCGGCGGCTGAGGCGCTTTCGACTGCCGGCATCGAGCCGCTGGTGCTGCGCGAAAAGGAGGGCCTGGCGCTGATCAACGGCACCGACGGCATGCTCGGCATGCTGTGCCTGGCCATCGCGGATCTGCGTGAGGCCGCCAAGGTCTCCGACATCGCCACCGCCATGAGCGTCGAGGGCCTGACAGGCACCCTGTCCGTCTTCGACGAGGACTTGCAGGAGCTGCGCCCCCACCCTGGCCAGGCGGATTCCGCCTACAACATCCGCACCGTCGCCGCCGGCTCGCCGATCCTCGACGCAGCCCTGGACGGCTTCAAGGCCAACGAGGTCCAGGACGCCTACTCCGTCCGCTGCACCCCGCAGGTCGCTGGCGGCTTCCGCGACACGCTGGCCCACGTCACCACCGTGGCCAACCGGGAGCTCGCCGCCGCCAACGACAACCCCGTGGTGGCCAAGGACGGCCGCGTGGCCTCCAACGGCAATTTCCACGGCGCGCCTGTGGCTTACGTGTTGGACTTTTTGGCGATTGTGGTGGCGGACTTGGCGTCGATTAGCGAGCGGCGCACCGACCGCTTCCTCGACCCTGCCCGCAACCGCGGCCTCAACGCCTTCCTCGCCGGCGACCCGGGTGTGGACTCCGGCCACATGATCGCGCAGTACGCGCAGGCCGGCATCGTCGGCGAGCTCAAGCGCAACGCCGTGCCGGCTTCCGCCGACTCGATCCCGTCCTCGGCGATGCAAGAAGACCATGTCTCTTTGGGATGGTCCGCCGGCCGCAAGCTGCGCCGCAGCATCGACGGCCTGCAGCGCGTGCTCGCGGTGGAGATCCTCACCGCCGCCCGCGCGCTGGACATGCGCGACGGCGAGCCCTCCGCCGGCACCGGTGCGGCCGTGTCTGCGCTGCGCAAACTTGTCGACGGCCCCGGCACCGACCGCTACCTCTCCCCCGAAATCGAGCACTCCGTGCAGCTGGTCAAGGGCGGCGACTACGTCGAAGCCGTCGAAGCCGCGGTGGGCCAGCTGCGGTAGGCGGTCTGGGCTCGCCCCGGTGGCCTGCCCGCCGCGCCCGGTCGCAGGCCCCCGGGCAATGTATTCACTCACCCGTGAATACATCCGGCGATCGGTTTTCCTGACCTGGGCAAAGTGAACAAATTGCCCGCCCACCAGGGGGTTTGTTCACTCGGGGGGTCTGCGGACTTCCTGTGAACCACTCGTTGCCG